>JAXMBP010000070.1:0-28296 GCA_046349795.1 Pirellulales bacterium
CTAAGGCATCTAACATGCGCGGACCACAACGAGAGATGATGTCGCTATCGATCAAGTAGACTCGCTTGTTTTGAATCGCAGAAACATCTTGCCAACCGGTCCTGTCCAAAATCGAGTTAACATCGATGGGTTTTGAAGGCGGGCTCGGTACCAAGATGACATCGGGATTACGCTGGACAACCAACTCGGGACTAACCTGCGGATAACGTCCTTTGACGTCATGAGCGATGTTCTCCAGACCCGCAAGTCCGAGTAACTCGTCAATAAACGATCCATTGGCAACAGACATCAACGGATCTGCCCAAACTTGATAAAAGACTTTCGTTTTCTGGGGGGCATTGAGCCTAGCAACTTTATCTTGAAGCTGTTTGGCTCGCGCCTTCAATGCCCCAATCAGTTCGTTAGCCTGTTGCTTTCGATCCAGAAGCTCTCCTAACCAGTTCGCTTCCTCGCAAAGTTCGACAAGGCTTTCGGGTCCGAGCGCGATGACTTTGATATTCAGCCGTTCTAGTGAGTCGATCAACGGCTGGTGCGTGTCAAATTTGCAGAGAACTAAGTCGGGGCTCTTGGCGACGATAGACTCAATGCTCACCGTGCCAACTGGACCGCTGCCAACTCGATCGATCTTCTTAGCTTGTTCGGGAAAGTTGCAATACTCCGTGGCTCCCATCAGTAAGTCCCCAGCGCCGAGAGCAAAAACGAGTTCCGTTGTGGCCGGAGAGAGGCTGACGACCCGCTTCGGCGAGCTTTCAAAATTCACTTGACGATTGAGTCGATCAACCATCGAGTATGCTTTGGTCGGCTGACCAACAGGAATGGCTGTCGTAGTGGACACTCCGCAACCTGATAGAACCACAATAAGCCCTACTAGCGCACCAATGAACGCTGCGTTTGCCAAGTAGGATTTTGATTCGGATTGAGTTTGCGTATGCCACATGAATCGAAAGAGCTTTTCGTTGCGGGATTTCTTATTAACTAAATCACTGTACTCACCGGTAGATTCACCAACGGAGATGCAACACCTTTGCTGTTGAGTTGCCAGGGCACCCACACTAAACAGAGCAGGTCGACTTTGGTATCACTCTTGCGGCACGGCACCTCGATTTTTTCGAGCTGCAAGCCTTCTGGAGAGTACTTGCTTTTGATCTCTTCAATCTCGGCTTGGCAAGCCTCTTCTAACTCTGCGCGTTCAGCCATCAAGGCCTCGACAGACTCTGCAGCTATACCAACGCTACCTCGTTTTTCTGCAGTTCTCGCCGCACTGCGTCCAGCAGTGACTGTTTTGGAGGCCGTGACTTTGTTGCCCAGCAATCGGCCAAGTACGGTAGTGCCAATATCAAGGATCGTGTTCCACTTTTCTTTATCGTATTTGGCCTGCTCTTTTTCAAGCTTCTGCTGAGCCGCTCGAATCTTTGCCTCGAGCGAGTCGATTTTGGCTGCATACTTTTGTTGGAGTTTGGTCTTCTCAAGGTCGCGTTGCTCACGAACCTCAAGCGACCAAGCCATGCGTACATCAACTTCATCTTGGCCGGGTTGACTCATACGCTTTAGCTCTTTGCAACTGAACAATTCCATGGGCCGATTGCGATAGAGTTCGTCTACGAGATCCTTGTTCCATTGCTTAAAGGACTTTTCATTCAGCATCGCACCAGGAACTTCGTCGAATTCGAAATCATCTTCAGGTGACTTGGCGAGTTCCAACGCACCTTCGGGCAATACGATTGCATCGCGCCATATTAACTCGGGTATTTCACCTTGATAAAGGTAGAGCAATGATCGATAATGCCAATCATCCAGTTTGTTGGAAGCGTTCACGAAATGGCACGCGGCCGTTGCTAGAATGCCAGGTCGATAGACGACTCGAGATGAATCGGTAGGACGCTTTGCAGCTACCCAGAAGCGTTCGGCAATCGTCGTGGGTACCAGCGGTCGACCAAGCTTCGCAGGTACTGCACCACTGCTTGCAGAACTGCTGCTGTCGGCCGTGGATCCAACTGAGCTTGTGGTCGTCGCTGCCGACGAGCGTGTCGATGCGGGGGCGTTGCCCACAATGCGTGAGCCGCCAGTAAGTTCGGCGCGACGAGGATCCATCAATTGTTGAATCTGTTGTCGCGAGAGTGGTCCACGCAGATAGGAAAGAGCCCAGCGAGATTGAAATACGGTCGGCCCGTCGTCGTGGACATTGTTCATCAGGAATACTCGGCTACCTAGTGCAGCCAGCATTTCACTCATCTTACCGCGATCGAACTTGCTGCCAGTCTGCGCTGCGGCTCCTTCAAGGCCTTCGAGTACTCGATCTTTGTCACGCTGAGTCTGTAGACGTCCCAGGAACCAAGTGCCGATATTGGCTAGGCCTTTGTAGTCAAGGTCGACTGGGTTTTGTGTAGCCAGCGCTATTCCAAGCCCAAAAGCCCGCGCCTGCTTGAGTAGAATCATCATCGGCGGCTTGCAAGGCGGTTTAGCCGTGGGTGGGAAGTAACCGTAAACTTCGTCCATATAAAACAAAGCCCGCAAACTGCTGGTGCCAGGCTGAGTGCGCATCCAACTCAGAAGCTCGTTGAGCAGAATGGTCACGAAGAACATTCGCTCGGTATCGCTTAGATGCGCGATAGAAATGATCGACAACCGAGGTTTACCTTGAGGTGTATAGAGTAGGCTCTTGATGTCCAGCGGCTGGCCTTCAAGCCATCCGGCAAACGATGGACTGGCCAACAGATTGTTAAGGCTCATAGCTAACTTGAGCCGATCTGCGGCGGGAAAAAAGCTCTCTAGATCGAAGACACCAATCTTGTCCATCGGAGGACTTTGGATGCTGCGTATCAACGAACCAAGATCCAGGTTCTGACCTTTACGCCAAGCTGTATCAAAAATGTTGGAAAGCAGTATGTGTTCGCGACTAGATAGCGGATCGGCTTCAACTCCCATCAAGGTCAGGAGGCCAGAGGCAGCGCCCGCGATACGCTCGCGAAACAGTTCGCTGTCGTCGATCACTTGCTGCGGTGGAGCATCAAAACTCTTCAAGACCGTTAGAGGAATGCCAGCGTTGCTACCTGGAGTGTAGATCGCCATGTCTACTGAGTCTTTGAACTTTTGGATGCGCGATGGCTCTTGATCCCAGGACTTCAAACCCTTTCGCCAAGAGTCTGCTGTGGCTAGAGCGTAAGGGCCGGCCTCCATTCCTTTGCGAGCAGCTTCGCCGGGTTCAATCCAGGGAGCAAAGTCATCGGCCTGCAAGTTGGGAAAGGACAGAAGTAAGTTTCCGAGATCTCCTTTGGGGTCCACACAAATTGCAGGTATGCCGTCAATGGCGGCCTCTTCCAGCATTGCCAAACATAACCCCGTTTTGCCACTACCAGTCATGCCCACACACATCATGTGAGTGGTTAGATCTTTAGCATCGTAAAGAACTTTGTCTTCAAGTAGCTGACGACCATTGAGTTCAAACTTCTTGCCCAAATAGAACGAGGCTGGAAGTTCGTAATCGGGTTGTACTTCAGGCATGGCGTAAACCTTTGATGATGGGCGGGGCGAATGACTTTTAGGGCCGAAATGTTTACTGCGGGCGAAACGACTTAGAGCTTACCAAATCGCATAGGATTGCTAACCAGCAGTTTGTATCGCAGAGCGTGATCCAAGCTGAGAGAATTGTACAACCAATGGTCCACATCGCGCATACTGCTAGCGGCTCCAACAAAGTGTTGTCCACTGGCATCGCGGGCGGCTTTGTCGGGGCCAATCTTTACGGTTCGTTGACCGAGTTGATATACGCCCGGCCCAAGTCCTGTTGCGCTGATGGCGTCGGAAACAACGCAAACTCGGTCGTGCTCGATCCAATCGAGTAGTAGTCGGAACAGCATTTCAGGAATGTGAAAACTATCGGCAATCAAAGTGAATTGCAATTGATCGCGAAATTTGAGTGCTCGGTAGATAATGTTGTCGTGGCGATCCATTAGCTTCGGACAACCGTTGCCCAAATGCGTAAACAAAGTTAAGCCAGCTTCGATACAACGCTCTAGGTCAGTTAAGCGTGCATCGGTATGCCCTGCAGAAACCAGACAACCTCGCTCGATACAAGTCCGCGTTAAGCAGGCATCCACGTCGATTTCTGGAGCCAGCGTTACAACGCGAGCATTCCCCTGACAAGCATCTAGCAGTCGATTTAGCGAAGACTTACTGCTCGGCAAAGCATGCTCAGGCGGGTGGGCACCGATGTAGCCCGCAATCGATGGGAAGAACGGACCTTCAATGTGAATTCCACGAAAGATCTTCCTGCAAGTTGTATCGGCTTGCATCGCCTGCACGACGTTGCCAATACACTGACACATGTTATCTAGATCGGCTGTAATGATTGTAGGCAGCGCGCTCGCCACTCCATCATCGATCATAGCCTTGGCTGCAAAGCACAACTGCTCGACGGAGGTCGATGGATCATTAAAGTCGATGCCGACGTATCCGTTCACCTGCAAATCAACATAGCCCTGTTGGATCAAGCTCATTTGCAAACACCGCTGGCGACTTTCTATAATCACACAAAAAGTTTGCGTGACTCGTGAGTTTTTTGTGCACGGGATTTAAGGCTAGGCAGATACCATCTCGCAAGTCTGAGTGGTTGCTGTACTAAGCAGGCTGCTGCTGCCTGTATCCAAAGCCAGTAACGTGTTCGCATGTTGTTGTAGGATGCTGGCTGGAACTTGATTGGTCACTGGCCCTTCCACAGAATTGCGAACAGCTTCAGCCTTTCGGCGATCCGGCACTGTGCACAAAATTGCCTTAGACTTCATGATCTGACGAATCGACATGCTTATGGCTTGCGTGGGAACACTGTTCATCGAATCGAACCACCCTTCGCCAACCTGCTGGCGTCGGCAAGCTTCGTCCAGCTCGACGATTAGATAAGGATCTTCGGCTTCGAAATTTGCGGGAGGATCGTTGAATGCCAAGTGACCGTTTTCGCCAATCCCGCAGAGCATCAGGTCGATCTCGTGACCTGACAAGGCTGCATCGGCCTGCTGTTTCAACTTATTCGCCGGGAATGTCCCATTCATGAAGTGGAAGGAAGCCAGTGGCACTCGGCTAACGAAACGGTCTTTCAGATATCCGCAGAAACTTGCTGGATGACTGTCGGCAATTCCCAAATATTCATCCAAGTGAAACCCATGCACTCGGTTCCATTCCACATCGGGTTGCGACACCAAGGAACTCAGTACTTCGAATTGACTGGAACCGGTGGCCACAACCAGATTTACGGTCCGTTTCGATTGCAGAACAGTCCGCAGAATTTCAGCCGCCTTTAGGGCGACGAATTGCCCCAAAGCTGGTCGATCAGGTGCGATTGCGATTCGCATAAATGGTATCCCTCAAAAGGTTCAAACACCTCGGAATCGAAGCTCATTGAATTGGACCAAGGATTGTAGCAGGTTCGAGCAAACTCAGATATTTGCCAGCAAAAGAGAGCCCTCAACCGAGTTGCCTAAACTACCCAGAAAACCACTTATGGCGATTTTAAATTCCTTTTGAGTGGCTTTTTAGTGGTAAAAGACAACTTTGCAGATTGACTTGCCGATCGAATGGGATGATAATCGTGCCCTCGCAGGAATACGCAGCGTGAACCTGACAGTGCCAAATACGTTCAAGATCGTTAGTAACTCGAAAACTCACCGATTGCCCGCTCGTCGTACTATTTCCCGCTTAGGAGCTAGCCGAGCTACCCTTGGCTAACGAAATCACGGAAAGGCTCGAAATGGCAGCAGGAACCTACTTCATACGTTCATGCCCGACATGCGGTCGGACTCTGGAAATTCGTGTTGAACTGCTCAATCGCAACGTGGAGTGCTCGCATTGCCATGCAACGTTTGTTGCGTCTGAAACTGAAGAGCGATCGATTTCGGATCTTCGAATTGAACAAGCGTTAGCTCGGACACAGCAGTTCTTAGCATCAGCTCACAACGATAGTGCTACGGGTGAATTTCGCTAGGTCTTGCCAATAGTTTGGATAGGTTTTTGAAGTGCAATCCGGATCGCAAATTTCAATTCTGGGCACTCTCAGACCAACCAGCGCTAAACTCATCGCCATGCGGTGATCGTGATAAGTGTCGATCGAGCAAGCATTTACCTTTTCAGGTGGATGGATTGTTAGGCCATCGTCAAATTCGTCAACTCTGGCTCCCAGCTTTCGAAGTTCCGTAGCCAGATCTGAAATTCGATCTGTCTCTTTGACTCGGTTGTGAGCCACACCACGAACGGTGGTTGAACCCTCGGCAAACAAAGCCACGGCAGCTAGAGTTTGAACGGTATCACTGATATCTGCCATGTCTACATCGACACCGCGCAAGCAATCTCCGGCAATAACTTCAGTTCCATCAGCCGAGTAGGTAACCTTGCAGCCCATTTGCTTCAGTACCTCGCAGAATCGAACGTCACCTTGCAAACTTTGGCGATTCAGTCCCTCTACAAACGCTCGTCCACCGGTGATTGCAGCGGCTGCCCAGAAATAGCTGGCCGCCGAAGCATCCGGTTCAATTTCGTAATCCGATCCGACGTACTTGTACTTGGTATCGATGTTGTAAGGACCAGACTCGGATCCGTTCACTACGGCTCCGAAACTTCGCATCAAAGAAGCTGTCATCGCCACATACGGCACGGAAACCAATTCCCCCAATACTTCAAGCGTTACTGGAGTCTGT
The DNA here is from genome assembly GCA_046349795.1 of Pirellulales bacterium. GTDB lineage: Bacteria > Planctomycetota > Planctomycetia > Pirellulales > Pirellulaceae > Aureliella. The sequence goes on from JAXMBP010000070.1 coordinate 6,684, forward strand.
GCCATGGGAGCAGCCATCATCAATCCCGAAAGGAACTGACTGGAGATATTGCCAGCGACTCTCGCCAAGCCTCCTTGCAATCCCTTTGACTCAATCAAAACGGGAGGGCAGGCGGAATTCTCTGTATTCAAACTTTGAACGTTGGCGCCTAATTGATTTAAGGCGCTGAGCAGATCGCCAATGGGGCGTTGTCGCATTCTGGCAACGCCATCTAGTTCAAATCTGCCGGGACAGGCTGCTAAAGCGGCTGTTAGAAAACGAATTGTAGTTCCGCTATTTGCAACGAATAACTTGGCCTGATTGTTGGGCAAACCTCCGCCACAACCATCCATATCAATCTGGCACAATTCCTTATCATGATGAACCTGTAAGCCCAGTTGTTTCCAGGCTTCAATCATCACCGTCGTGTCTTCGCTATCGAGCACTCCGGTAAGTCTACTAGTACCGCGAGCCAACGCGGCACAAACCAGAGCCCTATTGGTGATGCTCTTGCTACCCGGCGGGCGAATGGTTGAGTTCGTAGCAGATACTGGAACGGGTTGAGCTGTTTTCACGAAATGTGTCAATCAAATGGGGCGGAGCGATGAAAGCCAGATTTTACTCGCGAGCAATTAAACCGCCAATGCAGTGTTAGCCGGCTTTAGAGTTGCCATTCGAACCGGAGGCTAATGTTATCCAGCCGTTGCATGATGCGATGTCGATGCAACCCGGCAGTTGAAACAGAGATTTGGGACGCAGAGTGCGTTTGGGGCGTTTGGGAACTGCAACACGTTGCCAGGCTTGCCGCAGTCGCTCCCAATGTTTGCGCCCCATCGCTTGCCGACTCCAACCTCGCTCTTGCCAACCCTGCTGTACAAAGTTCAGCACGATAGGCCACGGGTGAGGTAACAATTGACGACAGGGCAAAAACAACTGCTCCGAGCTGGGCTCGAACAATCTTCCAGCTAAAATAGCTTGGGAAATCAACGATGCAACTTGAGTGCCGTATTCAAGACACTGCTGGTGTTGAAGCTGAACGGTCTCTTCAGCCAACTCTGAGAATGAGACCAGTCGTTTGTCGACACCTTCGCCATAGGTTTTTCTGAGTAATGGCAGAACGGAGTGTCGTAAGAAGTTTCGTCGATAATGTTCGTTGCTATTACTTGAATCCTCTCGATAGACTTGACCAAGCTCTCTTAGGTAGCCCAAGATCTCTTCGCGATAGCAGTGCCACAAGGGGCGAATCAGCGTAACTCCTGAAACCAGTTTGCGAGTCTCGGCCAAGGAGCACATGCCGCTCAAGCCTGTTCCACGACATAGATTGTGCAACATGGTTTCAACGCGATCGGAAGCCGTGTGAGCTGTAGCAATAAAATTAGCCTGATGCTCAGCAGCAACTCTTTGCAAAAATGCATAGCGACGATTGCGAGCCGTTTGTTCACTTCGAGATTCGGTTGTACATACCGCTCGCTCTGTTGCACAAGCGACACCCAGCGACTGCGTTAAACTTTCGACGAACTGTTGATCAGCATCGCTTTCAGCGTCTCTCCAGCCGTGATTGAAGTGCGCGACGAGCAGATTTTGTGAAATGCCGACAGATTGTTGAACAAGTCGAAGCAGCGCCACGCTGTCGGCTCCACCGCTCACTGCCAAGACGATGCGTTGGCATTGCCACTGCTCAATGGGCATGACTTGAAAAAGCCTGTGAGAAAGGTCGTTTAAATTCATCACACGGCGCCGATACTTGGATTGCGTAGTAGCTTGGGAAGATGGTTCTTCAGCGAGTTGCCCGCGAACTTACCCCAAGCAAGTGGCCAACCGTTCCAGAGAACTTGACACCAGCCAGGTTGTAGAGAACTTTGCGGCGACGAAATGCTCTCGCCGCGAATGAATGCCATTGCCTGATCGTTGTTCAGCTCAATAGATTGAGTCGGCCTAATACCCTCTACGTTGATAACAGCACTGCCATACAGCGGCTCAACTCTTGAGGCAAACGATTGTGCGATGGGAACTGCGCCAGTGATCACTGAAGCTAAACCTCCGACGGAAGAGTTCCTGAGCAGATGAAGTTGATCGCCGAATTGCCAGAGTTGATGTGAATCACGCGCATCCAAATTCGTCGAATCTTCTGACATGTTTGCGTACCGCCCGCCGGCGTCGCGAGTAAGAAAATCCAAGTTAGTGACATCGATGGAGGCTTGGCGTACGTCTTTGCGATTGCGAGGACGATTTGATCGAGCTGAGTATGCAGTATCTTCTGGTGATTCAGAGCTTCGCTGAAGAACGGCCGCAAAAGTACCGTCGCAACTATTCAAGTGCGGCCACAATCGATAACATCCAGGTAGGCGAGGACTTGCCCACGACTGAAATTGGGGCAAATCCATCAAACTCCAGTCGGAGTGCTCGTCGAGGAAATGTTCTATGATGGCCTCGTTTTCAGCGACAGCAAATGTGCAAGTGGAGTAGACCAATCGCCCTCCTGCGGCAACTAGCGTTGCAGCCGCGCGAATGATTCTGCGTTGCCTAGCTGCACTATGCTCGACTTGATCCATAGTGAACGCTGTCAAGCTTTGTTTGTCATGGCCGACATCGATTGTCCACTGCACGGCGCGTCCACCAAAACACAATCAAACTTTTCGGGCAATGCTTGGCTCAGTTGGTCGGCATCGAGTTGGCTGGTTGCAAAGTTATCCCAACCTGATCGGCAGAGCGCGGCTTGGAGCAGTGGCATGCGTGAATGAATCACCTCGTTCGCAAGTAGAAAGCCTGTGCCCGCCAGTTTATCAAGAATCGCCGTGGCTTTACCTCCAGGCGCAGCGCACAGGTCGCATACTTTTTGGCCGGGCTGCAAATCGCACAAACTAACTGCCAGAAGCGAGGCTGCATCTTGGATATAGTACTGGCCAGCAGCGTACTGCAAAAACGCGCCGGGGCGAACATTGGTATCCGTTAGCCAATAACCACGATCATGCCAGGGGACCTTCTGAAGCTGAAAGGGCAGACTGCTGTGCTCGCATCGAGGGTTGACGCGAATACAGCGTAGTGAGTGATTGAAGAGACTTGAGGTCAGTTGAACTAGTTGCGCCTCGTCGAAGCCCAACAGACCATCCCCAAGCAGTTTGTGCCACGGGATATCGATTCTTGGCGGCTTGGAGTTTGGCGTAGGCATTTTGGCTTAGTGCATTAGTGAAAGGATCAACGATACACTAGCCTCTCTTGCCTTGCAAATGAGAAAGGCCGTTAGTTGGGCCAGGATAAAAAACGAAAAAACGGCTCGCCAATTTTCACCGGCGAGCCGTCCTATTCAACACATCTTAAGGCGTATCAGCGTTTGCTTTGCCGAAGCTTAGCGAACGTAGCTGGTAGCTTGGATGACGCGTCGATTGCTATTCAGGTATGCACTTGGATCAACTACTGGAGCTGGTGGCATTGGTGCAGCGCTAGCAGCAGCAGGAGCTGGTGCTGGAGCTGGTGTAGCCGAACCACCGCAGCTGCTGCATCCACTGGTGCAACCAGTGTCACAGCAAGTATCGCAGCAAGACTTCTTAGCGAACATCTTCGATAGAAGACCTCGCTTCTTGCCACAACCGCTGTCGCAACCACAAGGATCGCAAGCGTTGATTTCACATCCGCAAGATGGCGTCTTGCAGCTGTTGCAAGCGTTGATTTCACATCCGCAGGTTGGAGCAGCGCCGCAACCATTGCCACAGCCATTGTCGCAGCAGCTATCGCAACCCTTGCCAATGTTTCGAACCTTGCTTGCAACATTGCGAAGCATGTTCATCTTAGCTTGTTCAACGCGGCCTAGCAGTTCCAGCAAAGGCTTACGACGTGGCTGGCAGCAGCTGTCGCAAGTTGCAGGACCACAACCACAAGCGTTCATTTCGCAACCACAGCTTGGAGCTGCTTTAGCGCAAGGATCGCAAGCGTTGATTTCACATCCGCAAGATGGTCCCTTCAACTTGCCTAGCAAGCCGCAGCCCTTCTTTGCGCATGGATCGCAAGCGTTGATTTCACATCCGCAGCTTGGAGCTGCTGCACAGCCGTTGTCGCAGCATGCACTGTCGCATCCACAGCCCTTTAGGCCGAGCATACGGTCCAACAATCCCTGGCCAAAGGATGGCGTACATAGGCTTGCGCCCAGCATCAGGGATCCGATTAACATGTTCCACTTCATCGAGTCTCAACTCCCTAAACGATGAACCTGTGTATTTGGCGCGGTTGGCCGAATTTGGGGGTGCTGGCCGAGACCGGTTTCGACGTACGAAGTCGCCGCCGAAATCGTCCTCAAACCGGTTGGCAAAGAACAACAGGCTCTGGGTCAACATTGCCTGGTGCTCAACTTCGTGTGCCGTTTACGGCAACGCCCAAGCTACTTGGGAGTTGCTGACACACCCAAGTTCTGCCTGGGTCTAACGCGCCCAAGGTTGAGACGAATCTTTCCTAGATTCGGGTATCTCAACCGTGACGTGATCAAACGAAGATTAACTCCGTAGACCTGGGTCAGTGTGAGGTATCGGCGCCTGCAAAGCCAAAGATTGAGAGTGCATAAGGCTTTTTCAACGCCCAGATTTCGCCCTATCAGGCTCGCGCGAAATGAGAACTTGGCAAGCTTTTCTGACTACGAAATCCTGCGCGACCGCTCTCCTTGCCAAGGCCTAAAACCTTGACAGTAAGTAGTGTTCAAAAATACACTATCCAGCGCCATTCAGGGAGGTTACGTTGAGCATTTTAGGAACAGATTAAGCGTTCGGATTAAACGGAACGCTCGGAATATCTTGCCAAAACTATCTGCCTATCAGAGGGGCGAATTGTGGAAACTGCTGTCGCCAAGTATCAGTTCATTGAATTTAGCCAACTACCACCCATAGCCTGTCCATGCGGAACTGCTCGACGAGCCCTTATGGAGGAGGCCTCTGTTCCTTATTCTCTACATATCACAGAAATAAGCCTGGAAGCCAAGGCCCACTACCACAAGCAAACCACAGAAACGTATCTGATTCTGGAATGTGACGAGTCTGCTTGCTTGGAATTGGACAGCAAGCTCATTCCTGTGAAGCCTTTGAATGCAATTACCATTTTCCCCGGCACCCGGCACAGGGCGGTAGGCCAAATGAAAGTCGCTATAATCGCGTCTCCGAAATTTGACTGTCGCGACGAATGGTTGGATTAAGCACGAAAATGAAACAAGAACGTTTTGCATTTGCCATGATTCTGCTGGCACTTATCAGTGGACTGCTCCTAACAGCCGCCACCAGTGGTTGCGACTTCAATCAGCTTCAGACAACTACCAAACAGGTGGCGAAATAGAGTTCGCATCCTGATCATAGGAGAGGATTGCTGGCCGGCAATAATAGATGGCGAACCGCGATCATTCGGGTGACTGGCTACTCCGATCGCTTAAAGAAGTTTCCCAGATTTTCGCATTGGAACACCTTTCAGCCATGTATACCGTGCTCGACGTTGGTAATTGCCGTCCCGACCATGCTTCCATTAAGCTCATGTTGGAATCCAATTTTGCTGTAAGGGTTCTACAAGCCCATAATGCGACTGACACGTTTTCGATCTTGGGCTCGGAGCAGATTGATTTGGTTTTGATCAACCGCAAGCTCGACGAAGATTATTCCGACGGCATTGAGATCTTGAAACAGATCAAGGCAGACGGCAAATTTTCTAAAGTGCCTGTCATGCTGGTGACAAATTATGAGGAACATCAAGCTCAAGCAATTTCCCTGGGAGCCATACGCGGTTTTGGAAAACTGTCCCTCAACAATCCTGTGACACACCAGCGAATCGCCGAAGCATTGCAAGTGGTGTAGTGGACGAGGTTACGAGTCCTTCGATGCGAGGCCTGCAGCGATGGACGCATTACTCACCTGGCAGCACGTTTCATCCTACATCCCGCAGCAAGCGGGAAGTGGAGGGACTCGTAACCTCGTCCACTACAACCTTGAAAAAACTTTTGAATTTTTTCAAGAATCGATGTAAGGAATTTGTCTTTCCACAGACTAATACCTTAGACGATTCGAGATCTTTGATTCTAGCGCTGAGACTTTTCCCACCGGGATCAGCCCGCGGAGTGTGGACAGAATATTGCTGGCTAAATCATTCAGAGTCGCTTCCAGCTTTGAATAAAACTGCCCAAGCAAGTGATCTACTGACAAAGGTTCGAGTTTTCTGCGGCAAAAGGGAGCTGACGTGCGAGGTGATTTCTCTTGGGGATTGAAAGCCTTTTTTAGGGTTTTCTGAAAGGAAGAGCCGTTTTACTTCGGACATCAGAGCCGTGAGAAAGGAGTCTTTCGGTTGCCTTTGGGAAGTGGGGGACGGACCAAAGGCAACCGTTTTTCGAAAAATATTGTGGAATGTTTTACCTAAGACCAAAGGTGTCTTGGCGATAGCGATACTCAAAATACAGCCGAGGCAAAGTTGAGGCCACGAGTTGCAAATTCCAGGCTCTACAGAGGGGTTGGTTTGTTGTGAGACTCGAACCAATTCGCTAGGATCAATCCTGAAAGATTTGATCTCAATGCTAAAAGGATTCAGTTTGCGACAGCAACGATTGGTTTTGCCCTATCAACCTTTGCCCTATCAACTCTGTCCGGCTGAATTTTGCGAGTTCTCCAAATCGGAGTCACCCTCAACAATCCTTTAGTATTGGGAGCCTTAAACAATGGTCACCACAGCGAGTAAAAACATGGCGAAAAAGAAATCAACATCTAGTCCGAAGAAATCTGCCGCCGGTGGTGGCCTTGTGGGAATGGAAGCAATCTACAAGCGCGAGCCTGGCCTAAAGACAACTCTCGAACAGATCGAGAAGCAGTTCGGCGAAGGTTCGATCATGCCACTGGGAGGCGAACAGATATTGAAGATTGACGGTATTCCGACAGGCAGCTTGTCTCTCGATATCGCCTTGGGTGGTATGGGAGTACCGCGTGGTCGTATCGTTGAAGTCTTCGGACCTGAATCAAGCGGTAAGACGACTTTGGCTCTGCATATCTGTGCTGAAGCTCAAAAGGCTGGCGGGATTGCAGCCATCATCGACGCCGAACATGCTTTTGACCCAAGTTGGGCAAAGAAGATTGGCGTCGAGCTGGATACGTTGCTGGTTTCACAGCCAGGTTGCGGTGAAGAGGCGATGCAGATTTGCGAGCACCTTGTGAAGAGCAACGCTGTCGATGTGATCGTTGTCGACTCTGTGGCAGCTTTGGTTCCGCGGGCGGAACTGGAAGGTGAAATGGGGCAGTCGCACGTTGGTTTGCAAGCTCGATTGATGAGCCAAGCGATGCGTAAGCTGACAGGTGTGATTGCTCGAAGTAAGACGGTCGTCATCTTCATCAACCAGATTCGTGAAAAGGTTGGTGTGATGTTCGGCAGCCCTGAAACGACGCCCGGTGGTCGTGCGCTGAAGTTCTACTGTTCATGCCGTATCGATGTTCGACGAATTGGCGCGTTGAAGGAAGGCGAAGAAGTCGTTGGACAACGCGTTCGCTGCAAGATCGTCAAGAACAAGGTAGCTCCGCCTTTCCGCGTTTGCGAATTCGACATGATGCACACCTCGGGAATTAGTTTCGAAGGTGATGTGCTCGACTTGGGCTTGGAGCACAAGATCGTCTCGCGCAGTGGTGCTTGGTTCAAATTCAATGAAGTTTACCTCGGCCAAGGTAAAGAAAAGGCTCGCGCCCATTTGATGGAGAACAAGGCTGTTGCCGAAGAGATTCGGGAGCTGATCATGGCTTCTGGTGGATACGTTGGACCAGAGGGCAAGGAAGCTGGCGATGAAGCTGATTCCGAGGAGGAAGAGGCGGAATTAGCCGATAGCTAATCAGCCTTTCAAAAAAAAGAGGCCACAGTGAATCCTGCTGTTGCCTCATTATTTGGAAAATCAACAAAACTCCTGTCGAGCAGCCACACGGAAATCATCTCGACAGGAGTTTCTTTTACTTTTGGTAGAATGGGCTGCCATCCCGTCAACTTTCTGAAAAGTACAATATTGTCCGTCTAGGGCTAGTTCCCTAAACCGGCAGATCAGCGCCTCAAAGAAACCTGTTTTCCTTATCAAGTCAGTCACCATGAAAACAACTCAACTAACTCGACGTCCATTCCTGACGTTTTCCGCTCTAGCTGCATTGACGGCAATTCAGAAAAGTTCGTGGGCACGCGGTTTGGTCGCAGCGGTCGATTCGTACCTGCCCACGATGGGCCTACAGCTTTACACTCTTCGCAACCAGATGGCGGCAGCTCCGTCGGCGACCTTAGCCCAGGTGAAACAGGCTGGCTACTATCAAGTCGAACTGATGGATGTAGCAGATGCTGACGTTCTTGTCCCGTTGGCTGCCGAACACGGCCTGAAAGTCACTTCAGCTTTCATGAACTGGGCGATCTTAGGAATGAGCGATCCCAAAGACGTTCCGACGGTCCGCGCGACGATAGACAAGGCCGCCAAGAATGGACTCAAATATTTAGTCTTCGGCTACGTCGGCAAGGGTCATCGTGAAACCTCCGATCATTATCGACAAATGGCTGACCGTTCGAACAAGGCTGGTGAGTTGGCGAAGCAGGCTGGAATTCAGTTGTGCTACCATCACCACTCGTTTGAATTGGAAAAATTAGCAGATGGTACTGTCGGATTCGATCTGTTCGTCGAGCGATTCGATCGCGAACTAACGAAATTTGAGATCGACGTTTTCTGGTTAGCGATTGGCGGGCGCAACCCTGTTACGACATTGGAGAATCTGAAGGGGCGAGTTTCCCAAGTTCACCTGAAAGATCTTTTGACTGGAACGGCTAACATTTTTGATGAAGGCAAAGTTCCCAAAGAAGCCTTCAAAGAAGTTGGTTCAGGTTCAATCGACATGAAAGCAGTGCTAGAAACTTGCAAGAAGACGGGGGTACCTCAATGCCACGTGGAGCAGGATCAATCTCCAAATCCGCTAGCTAGTATCGCCAGCAGCATTTCCTATTTGAAATCAGTTTAGCCGCAGCGACTTGAAGTAAGTTGTTTGATTTTTGGACATCATCTGACCGGCGTTGCTAAAGGGTTTTTCCTAAATCTTGAGTGTCTTGACCACTGTTAACGAGGGAATCAACGCATCGGCTTCTTGGATCGAATATGCCAACGGAGTACAGCGATTCTTGCATCGTTGGTCGAGCGTTGAAGGGCTGAAAGGCATTGTCGTGATCGTCCATGGATTGGGCGAGCATGGTGGGCGATACATTCGTTTGGCTCCTCATATCGCGCGAAAAGGCTTTCAAGTGCTCGCGTTTGATTTGCCGGGTCATGGTCGCAGTCCTGGCAAACAAGGAGCGATCAAGAGCTACCGGGCTTTGCTCGACGAACTGACTCTATCGATGCAATTTGCTCGTGAGCAAGCTAATGGACTGCCCGTTTATCTGTTTGGTCACAGCATGGGTGGCAACTTAGCACTCAACTATATTTTGCGTGAGCGAGAACAATTGCCGGATGCTGCGGTTGCGTCGAGCCCCATGTTAATCTCGCCGAAAGAGCCTAGGGGTGTCTTGAATTTGATCGCTCGTGTGGCAGAGCGAATCGTGCCGAACCTAACCATCGCTGCTGGCACAGAAACCAAACAATTGATGGACGATCCGGTTGAGCAAGAGATACTCGACAACGATCCGCTCTTTCATCGTCGTCTAACTCTGCGGCTTGGCAAGGCGTTGATCGATAGCGGCCGATGGGCAATGGAGAATGCCCAGAAGCTTTCCGTGCCACTGTTGATTACGCATGGATTGAATGATCGAGTCACTCTTCCCGAGGGCTCGATTGAGTTTGCCAAACGAGCCGGTCAGGCTTGTCAACTTCGACTTTTGGAAGGGCACCTGCACGAGACCTTTCGAGATCAGCGTAGGCAGCACGTAATTCAGTTGTATTTGGAGTTCTTTCAGACGCTGGCCGGCTCAAGTGCTGCCATTGACGTGGCAGTTAGCGGCCACTCCCGCGCTGAGGTTGGCTAACGACCGCTCAATCTAATTCGCCGACAGGGTCGCAAAGCGAGGATGCGAGCTCTTGCGGCCGCTAGGCCAGGGGGAGAGTTCATGAGTTGCGACGATTTGAAGTACGAAAACTGAACCGTGGCCCGCCCGTCCAGCTACGATTAAATTCTAAAGTCTGAACGGTGGCCGTGTGGCAATTGAACGCTTAGTCTTTGATTCCCTTGGCGTAAGCGTCAGCCAAAGTTTCTCCCATGTACAGACGCCATCGCCGAGCTTCTTGTCCAACCATCGATTCAACCACGATAAAGTCTTTATCGATTTCCAAAACCTTTCCTTCAACCGAGCCGATAGAGATGTCGGAACCAACGCGTAAGAATGTGGTAGACTCCTCAGACTTAGATCGGATCCAAACTTCAACGGATTCATCTTTGTTTTGGACTCTGGCCGACATAAATGACAACGACGCTGGATCTGGAGCTGACGTGACTTCCTTTTTGACAATCGGAGGATCAACCACTCTTAGAGATAGCTTTAGCTCGGTACTCTTGTGCGGCCAACCTTCATCCGTTGCGCGAACTAAAACTTCGGCAGTGGTTTTATCGATGGGTTGCCATTCGAGTGTGCCACGGTTGAATTTAGCGCCTGGAGGTAACTTGTCTGCTTCGGTTACTAATTCGTAGTTGACTCGATCTCCATCCGGATCTTTGGCGTCTAGTTGCAAGCTCCACTTTTTGCCCAGTTCAATATCGTGAGAGCGACCCGTTTCAAACTTCGGACCGCTATTAGGTGGCGAGAATGGATTTCGATTCAAAATTTTCTTGCGATAGTCGTCGGTCGTCATGGCAAGCCGACCAGAAGATTCCAGCGAGGGTTCTTTGTCGGCTGATGCCTTAGGCAGGGCGATAACCTGTGAGGTCAACCCAATTTCAACTAGCCCCTTGTCTTTCTTGTCTCTGGTTACCGTAAGTGACTTGATACGATGCAAATAGTTGCGATTGTAATACCTGGCCAGCATATCAACAATTTTTTCACTGCGGCATTTGCCATTGAGAGTGAATTCATAAACCGTATATGCTTCAACAGGAGTCCGCTGATTGGATGTTGCCGGAAGATTTACCTTCTGCGCTTGACCCGTAATCACGGATTCAGCGTCCATGTCGATCTGATCGGCCAGCTCACCCAGCCAAGCTCGATACTGCGCTTCTGCATCTCCTTTTTCCGTTGGCAGAGATTTAGGTATTAGCCGCTCCAGCTTTACTGAAGCGCGTTTTCCCGACTCAATGATCGCCTTTGTCTTTTGTAGCTCATCTTCAGCCTTTTGGACTAGTGCTTCCTTGGCAGCGATTCCATCTCGAATCGAGGTATAGAACATATTGCCTAGAAATAAGGCAGCGACAAGGCCGACGCCAATTGCTAGATATCGTTCACGTGGTGACATTGGATACTCAGTATGCTTACTTCAAGACTTTGTTGTTATTCGGTTAGTTCAATGCGGTTATGCAGGCCATCGATCGCGACTCATTAAGCCTTGGGACCTGCGTCGGGCTTACTCTCAGGCTTACTCTCACCATTCGTATTTTCAGTGGCCGCAGGTTGGTTCGTCGAATTTGTTGTCGGTTCCGCTGTGTCAGGCTTAGACTCTTTTGCTTCGGTACTAGGTTGGCCACCTGAAGCAGGAGCCGCGCCGGCAGGAGCTTGAGGCTCGTTAGTGGGTTTAGCTGAAGGAGGTTGAGCTGTGGGAGATGGTCGTCCGGGGAAGCTGCCAGGGCGAAACCCTGATCCCGAACTCGGGCCATCGGTGCGGCTTCGGCTGCGCGATGGCTCACCGCCAGCGCCTGAAGGAGGATCTGACCTTTTTCGCTCTTCGGTCTTGGCTGGAAATGTCTCAACGATCTCACTCGGTGGAGCGTTAAGGTCCCAACCCTTGTTGACAATGGAAATTGTTGATCCGACCGATTGATACTGATACTTGCCTTCGGGTTTGGGAAGCGGGCCCGTTGATCTTGTAGCTACTTTGTAGTTCGGAGGATTGTGCAGCGCATCCTGAAACTCGCTGACACCACTCTTGTCCGTCGACAGTAGGTTGAACTTAATTTCTCCCACACCATTGTTTGCCAGAGTAAAAGTTGGCGAATCCAGCATGACCTTGTCAGAGTTCGGAACTTTTTCCGACAGATAGGCTAGCTCGTCAAGCCAATTAGGAGATCCTTGAGCGAATTGCTGAATCGCATTCATCTCGGCCAAACGCTTCTGATTTGCGTCGGCTAAAGCCTTTAACGATTTGATCTCATCTTGAGCTGCGTTATATTGCGCATCAAGATCATTGACAGTTGAGTAGTACCAGCCTATTCCAAGCATCAGTACCGAAGCTGCAGCGGCGGCAGGCAAAAGATATTTGCGAGTATCTCGTTTCTTGGGAGGTCGCTTCTTGGGGTTTTTGAAGTTAATGACGCTGGAGCAACTGGCAGCATCGAGAGTCAGTGATCCGGCTGCCGCGGTAAGTCGATTGGCAGTTGTATCTGCCACTGCGATGTTCGCATCAGCCAGCAGAGTTTCTGGATGGAACTGGACCACTCTGCAGTTGAATACTGGCTCAATCACTTTTGCCAATTCGCCTGATCGATTCGCTGTAGCAACTAACAGCACATTCTCAATCGACTTGCCGTCCAGCTCAGCAGATGCTGCAAACAAGCTTCGTCGAAGCTCGCCTTGCAAAGCGGCTGCAACCTGATCGCTCTCGGACGGCAACTTGGTGGTTCGAACTTGGACTACCTTGCCCTCGCGGACGATCAAGATGTCGACCGTCGATTCCGAAATGCAAATGACCGCAGATTGGCCGCTGGAGGGTATTAAGCCTCCATCGACGGCGAATTGCGCAGTCTGAACCGGACGGAGTGAAATCTTGGTAGCTTGCAAGCCAGCAGCAGAACAGGCCGAGTCGATTTCGCTGAGTTGAGCTGGCGAGATTGCTGCAACCAAAGCGGTCAGCATTTCACTGCCTGACGCTGGTGGCAGCAAGACATAGTCAACGGTCCAAGCATCCGACATGCTGGCGAACTGTCGCTGAGCCTGAAAGCGAATCACATCGGGCAGATCATCCGGATCCATCTTCGGAATTTGTACCGTGCGCATTTCAACCAAGTCACGAGCGACCAGCACGGTCACCTCGCCCTTAACCGACAACTCCTGCGCTGCGGCTCGAAGTGCTTCGGCCGCAGTTTGGCTATCGACATCGGTTCCGCCAACCGACTTTACGATGACATCTTCAACCAATGCCTTTGGCGCGCGACCACTGGCGCGAGCCAACATCAAGGAGTTCTTTTGCCAATCGAGTATTAGATTCTTAGACATCGTGCTGTTTCGTCTTTAGTTTTCCACGGGCCAGTTAAGCCCATCAAAATTCGAACTTCTTAGTTTAGTTGCTAACTTGTGATACTTCTATGATTTAAGGCTTCGCGGCTACCTCTATTGGTTCAAGATTAAGGCATCGGGACGTTGACCTAGCGTCGATACGCTAAAGCCACGGCCTAAATGGTCTAATCTGCGGTAGAACTGAATCAGAGGCAAGTCGCCAGCGCCGCTGACAATGGTTTCAATTCTTGAAAACGCGGCGTCTCCCTCTAAATAGCCTACAATCTGAGCCTTGAAGACATCGCCGCCACAGCAAATCAGCGGCGTAAGGCCGCGTAGCTGGTCGATAGTGAGATAACCTTCAATAGCCAGCCAGGCTTCAAACTTGCGAGTTTCCGCATCTGAGCTATCCGTCCGTGCGGTGATAATCTGCTGAACAGTATCATCGCTTAGCCCAGGAATGCCCATCAGAATCTCGCGAGGGCATTCCATGATGTTAATTCTGCCAGGCACACTTTTCGAATCGGTAGTCGTTAATTTGTCCATCAAGATTGGAACAGTGACAGCCATATCGCCTGGCAGCGATGTAAACGGTGATTTAAAGCTGGGGGCGTTTTGTGCATTCTGACCCTGAGCCATCGTCACCGTTGCATCAAACAGATCGAGCACCTGTTGGAACTTGACTTTACCGCCCTGAGTCAGATCCACATTTTGCAGGGCGGCAGCACTCCATGGTTGTTTGTTGTTCTGTCCTTGACCTTGGGTGCCCGCGCCTTGCGATGCACCCAAGAGCGATTGCAGTTGGGTTCCCATGGCCCCGTCAGTGCTATCACCGCCAGCAGCGTCTTGAGCTGCCATGGAGGCAAGCGTTACAAGAGGATTCGTTTGAGCAACACCACCGATTCGATAGCCGATGATGAAACTGGCCTTATCCTCATCAAGCACATTCTTCAGATCCTCGTAGAGCGTTGTAAGATCATCACCATTGATATTGATGCGAGGCGTTCCATCTGAGGCAACGTTCTTTTCTTGGGAATGCAAAGTTAAATAGGCGGCTAAGCCCAACGGTGAAGGCTTGGAAGCATTGGGATCGGTTGATACTGGCGCGGCCATACCGCCCATTGGGTTTGAACCCATCGTTTGCATCTGTTGCTCTGTTGGATCTAGAAAACCATTTCGATTTTGATCGTAGCCATAAAGTATTTGAGGCGTCATGCCCTTTACGAGAAGCAACTGTTCAATCGATTCCATCGGGCCATTGGCTGGTTTGTAGGCTGGTTGCATTCCTGCGTAGTAGTCGTATTCAGCACCGTACTCTCGCATATCGTCATCTTCGTCCAACCAATCCAAAATCGAATCAGCCAGATCCATGGTCATACCTGGCAGCGACATCAAGATATTGCGAGCCAGCGTAGCCGTAGTCGAGGCTGTGGCTTGACTGGCGAGTTGGGTGGCTTGGCTGGCTAGCGAAGAGCCGCCCGATGTCGAACCACCAGAACTATTTCCGCTATTCTGATTATTACCAGAATTGTTGTTATTGTTCCCTCCAGAGTTGTTACCTCCGTTATTGTTACCTCCGCTGCTGTTGCCGCCAGAATTGTTTCCACCCGTGCTAGAACCGCCAGTACCAGTCCCCCCTGTCAATGCACTTGCTGCGGAACCGGCCATTGCTCCAGACTGAACCAGAGTATCCAACTGCACTAGTGCATTAAGGTTGAGCTTGGCTGATTCGTTTTGTAGTCCGAAACGAACTCCACTAAAATTGCCTTCTTGATCGAGCGCGGGGGCGATTACAGAGAAGTTGCCTCGCATTTGAGCGTTCGGAGCAGGAATAACGTTCTTGGCGTAGAAGAATCCGGGATTCGACCAAGTTCCGCCCATCCCCTGGCGCTGAGCTGCCGGATATGCCAAGAATAGTCTAACTGCCTGTGCGCCAGACTCAGCGCACATTCGAGCCTGCAAGCGTCCGCCAGCCATCTTGGCGGATTCATTCGACAGCAGCATTGCTCGACCAAAGTTCAACGTTGCCAGTGATGCAATCGCAATCACCAACATCACTAGTAGCAACAAGAATGCGGGTTTCTTGGTATGGCGATATCGATGGTGTCTTTGTCGTTTTCTTGCTGACAAGCTCATAATCCCATAGCTCCCATGCCAGAACTGCTGGACTGACTTGCGCTGGTTGCCGCTTGCAGTGCGGCTCCAGGAATGGCCACCGCCAATTGAAAGATCTTAAGACCGTAGGCCTGTTGATCGGCTACGGACATAGTCTTCAGATTCAATCCGCCTTCGAGTGGATTTTTCTTGGCAGCTATAGGATCTTGCAAGGCCAATGAAATTTGAATCAGCCAGGGCAGTCCCTGTTGTGATGAATCCCATTGATACAGCCACTGAGTCCCGTCGAAGTAGGAAAACTCCAGAGCAACAACCTCACTGGCGACCATATCACCGCCACTCATGGAAGTCGTGGTACCAGAAAGCTGAGCATAAGAATGGACATTTCGATCCATGGCTTGCCGAATCATGCCACCGTTGGAGGCGATCGATGCATCCATAGCCGTTGCAACTTGACGTAAAGAATCCTGTACTCCCATTGGACTAGCCGACTGCATCATGTAGGTCACCGTCTTCACATCGCCGGGCACATCCGCACTCGTACCCATCATGCCGGTTTGAACATTAAACTCGTTCGTCCTTGGAATTCGGCTGACATCCACCATCAACTGATACTGAGATCCATAGAGGCCCGGTGGCACTGTCGTCACCGTTGTTGAAGTGTCAGTCGTTGCAGTACTAGTCCCGGTACTGCTTGACCCTGTACCGCTTCCTGTGCCAGTACCGGTTTGTGAAGTACCTGAAGAACCGGTGCCCGTTCCAGTACCTGTACCAGTTCCAGTGCCTGTCCCTGCACCAGTCCCTCCCGTTGAACCGGTACCCGTACCGGTTGATCCTCCAGTGGTTCCACCTGCGCCCATCATGCCTTCGAGCACAGATTTTGTCGTACTGTTGAGCCGTAACGACCGAACGGATGTCGTCTGCCATCATCGTTAACAGACTACGAGCAAGTTGCTTCTGCTTAATATTCTCAGAACGATCGCTGAAGGATCGCACATACATCGCCATCAGTGAACCGATTAAAGATGTGGCAACGACGATGAGCGCTAGTGATAGCATCAACTCCATCAAGGTGAAGCCGCTGCGCGAGGTGCGTTGAATCATTGAACGCCTCCCGTTGAACTGCTGCCAGTACCTGAAGTCGAAGTTCCTGAAGTCCCGGTCGTTGTCCCAGTAGTTGTCGTTGATGGTGGAGTATCTAAGCCGTAACTTGGGTCAATGATCCAGCGGTTAATTGAGTAATCGATCTTGGGGTTTGTAGATGAACCAGCAACTAGATGTTGAACGCTCACTCGAACGCAAAGCATGCCAGGAACTTCTGAAGCAAAGCTGCTGATGGTATAGTTCCATTGCATCTGCGTAGACATATTCATCGAACCCATAGGATTGGGATTCGAGTATGGCGTCCATGAGGGTGACATAGTTGGCAACACACCGGCAACCACTTGATTCATCACATTTTCAGCGATGAGTTCAGCTTCTGTTTGAACATCCGCTCGTATGGCATTCTCGGCCGCCAAATGCATGATCTGGGCCAGGAAAGCCGAGGCTGCTGCTAGGATGGACAAAGCCAAGATAACTTCTAACAGCGATAGACCCGCTTTGCGATTACCTGCTCGTGTTCTCATGGCGTAGCCTCTCCTGGAACAATCAGGTCAATCAACTTGGTATGCCCGGTAATGCCACGAATCTGAACTCCGGTAGTCTCTCCACGTTCGTTCTTGATTTTTACTTCTGCCGTGCTTGTAGATCCATCGGGATAAAAGATCACTGATTGGTTAATTGTCTGCACGTTAACCATGGCATTCTCACCCGATTGAGCGACTGCTAGCGAACGTAGATCAGTTGCGACAATGCAACTGACAAACTCCACCGTATCATCAAGCTCCTTCTCTTCTGCATCAGAACTGTCAGCAGCCTTGGTGGCCATACCAAATGTTGTGCTAGTGGTTTCCGTAGCTACTCCACCGGACATCATGGTTGCTCCGCTGCCTATGTTGTTCATATCATCATGAAGAATTAGAGCTTGAATGGAGTAGTCGTTGGAACCAAGTTCACACTTAAACACCTGAGCTTGTCCAGTGCGCATGGCTTTGATGCGAGCCGTATCCCAGGCCAAGCGCAGTTCATCAGCGGCCCCGCGAATTTTCTGCCGCTCAAGTAGCCTTTCCATGTTCGGAACTGCAATTGCTCCAATCACGACAATGATGGTCAGAACCAGCATCAGCTCCATCAACGTAAACCCAGCAGCGAGATGTCGCGTCAACGAGCTTCTTGAGTCCTGATGTTTGGCGAAAAACATGATCGAGCGTTTTCAAAGGAACCTATTTCGGTCGATTTACTTTCGTATACGACAAACCCGACTCGTCAGCCGTCAACCCCAGTCAACAAGCATCAGCGTCGGGTTCGTAATTCAATTCTTGCAAGCAATCGCGATTCGCGAAGGTTACAGAATGTCGTCGTCGCTAATGGTTCCGTCCTTGCCTAGGCTTCGAATCTCATAGCTGTCACCGCTGGCACTATATTGGAATGGGTGACCCCAGGGATCGTTTCCAGGTGCTGCCTTGAGAAACTGATACCAATTGCTAGAGGCATTGGCCGGTTTAGTGTATAGAGCGTCCAAATCAGGTGGCAGAGACATCATCTCCAGCTTGTACATGTCGACAGCCGTTTGTAATTCGCTGATCTTGCCTTTGGCAATCTTTCGATTTGCAGATTCACCGGCACCAGCGTAATTCCTGATGGCCAAGCCAGCGATAGCGGCGATGATCACCAAAACAAGCATCACTTCCATCAAAGTAAACGCCGAGCGAATAATGTTGCGTCGTCGCGGCTTCTGTTTGCGAATCATGATTCTTTCTCCTCTAATTTTGTTGTACTGATTGGCCTTAAGACCGGATTTATTTTTGGTAGTGGTTTCTTTACTAATTAAACCGTTTGCGAACCATTAAGTAGCGGTACCATCAGGGCTAAAACGATGAAAAACACCAACCCCGCCATCACCAGCAACATTATAGGCTCAATCAATCGGACCAGAATATCCAATCTTCGGAAAGTGGTCTTCTCCAGGCTGTCTGAAATCTGAACCATTACCTTTTCAAGCGAGTTGGACTCTTCGGCCACCGTAATCATTTCCACAACTTGGCTGGGAAAATGCCCCGATGCAGCCAGTGGAGCGGCTAACCGCTGGCCCGCTGTAATGTTTTCGCTAGCTTTTAGGATCGACGCACCCAAAATTCGGTTTCCGGCAGCTCGGCTGCTGATGTCCAGTGACTTTAGGATTGGCACCCCATTGTGCAACAGTGTTCCGAGAACTCGGCAGAATCTCGCAACCGCCAGGGCCAAAAAGATCGGACCAAACATAGGGAACTTGATCTTAAACCAGTCAAAACCAGTATCTGCCTGTTTCAGTCTGAAGAAACTTGGCTAATCCTATCACTACCGCCAGAATTAAGCCAACGATGACCCACCAGTAAACCTGTAGAAAGCTGCTCAAATTTAGCAGAAAATCTGTGGCAGCGGGCAGTTCCCCTTTTTCGCGTAACGTCGCGAACATGGGTTCGAACTTGGGTACGAAGACAATAATGAGTACTGTCACTACCGACACGCCCACGCAACCTAAAAAAATGGGGTAAGCCAAGGCACCAACGGCACGACCTTTCAAGTCTTCCTGCTGCTCCGTGAATGAGGCCACGCGCTCCAGCGACTCTTCTAAGAATCCACCTTCATTGCCGGCTCGCACCATGTTGATCGCCATGTCGCTAAAGACGCGGGGATACCTGGCCATACAAGCTGGCAGCGGTTCACCATCCTCGACTTTAGCTTTGATCTCTTCGAGCACTCCCTTAAGAGTTGGCTTCTTCGTTTGATTGGCCAAAACTGTAAGGCTGCGCAGAAGGGGAACTCCAGAACGCAGCAGTGCGGCTAACTGGTTGTAGGTCGTGGCCATGATCTGCCCGCCGACCTTTTTGTTGTTGAGCGATCCGGCCGCTTTGGCAACCTTAATCTCGGTAGGCAAAAGGTTGAGCGAGTCCAACTGCAACAGCACATCTTGCTGCGAATTGGCGGTGAGTACTCCAGTCTTTTTTTGGCCGCTGACGTCGCGTGCTATATAAGCGAACTCAGGCAATGCGATCCCCCTTGGTCGTCCTTAGCACCTCATCGATGCTCGTTGAACCCAAAATAGCTTTGTCCCATGCGTCCATTCGCAAAGTACGCATTCCGGCTTTGAGAGCTGCGTTCTTGATGTCCCACGTACTAACACGTTCGTGAGCCAGCGAACGGATCTCTTCGTTGGTAATCAACAATTCGTAAATACCCATTCGACCTGCATAACCCACTCCGCGGCAGATCCGGCAACCGGTCGCGCGAAATAGCGGTTGGTCGCCCAGTGACTCAAATGGAAAGTCACTGGGAAGCTCGCTGTGATCGGGTTGATAAGACTCTTTGCAATGTTTGCAGAGCCGACGAACCAGTCGTTGAGCCATAATGCCTTCGACGGTGCTGGATACCAAAAACGGTTCGATGCCCATATCCACAATACGAGTAAATGCACCAGCAGCATCGTTGGTGTGCAGCGTGCTAAACACCAAGTGACCGGTTAGCGATGCCTGAATGGCGTTTTCTGCAGTTTCTTGATCTCGAATTTCGCCGACTAGGACGATATCGGGGTCGTGACGCAAAATACTTCGCAGCGACGCGGCAAAGGTGAAGCCAATCTTGGCATGCACCTGAATCTGGTTAATACCATCCAACTGATACTCGACAGGATCCTCCGTGGTGATGATCTTGTTTTCGGGGCTGCGAATTTCAAGCAGCGAACTGTAAAGCGTGGTCGTCTTTCCCGAACCTGTCGGACCTGTCACTAGGATGATGCCGTGCGGCAATCGAATCAACTGACTGAACAGACGATAAGTATGCGGATCCATGCCCAGCCCCTGAAGGTCAAACTTCATTGAGCCTTTATCCAAAATACGCATTACCAAACCTTCGCCGTGAATCATCGGAATGACGGACAAGCGAATGTCGATCTCACGACCATGAACCTTCAACTTAATACGACCGTCCTGAGGCAATCGTTTTTCAGCGATGTTCAGGCGAGCCATAATTTTCAAGCGACTGATAATGGCAAGTTGGAAGCGGTTGATTTCAGGTGGCGTTGGCTGATCGTGAAGAATACCGTCGATTCGATAACGGATCACGATGCCAGTGGACTGCGATTCGATGTGAA
Organism: Pirellulales bacterium; assembly: GCA_046349795.1. Lineage (GTDB taxonomy): Bacteria > Planctomycetota > Planctomycetia > Pirellulales > Pirellulaceae > Aureliella. Next base: position 27,310 of record JAXMBP010000070.1, read on the forward strand.
CGTCACTGGCGCGCGTATCGATGGCCTCCACCAATATTTCGTTGACTAGTCGAACCACTGAGGCTTCCTGAGCCATTTCGCTCAATTCACTACCGTCAGTCTCGATGCCCTCAAGAAGTTCAATGTCGCCCTCTTCTTCGCGAGCGGCCATCAAGCCTTCGACGGTTTCCGAGCCCACGCCCAAGTGTTTCTTGGTCAGTTTGGCGATTTCTGTCTTTTCAGCAACAACCGGAATGATCGTTAGACCGGTAGCTGCTCCAGCTTCATCTAGCGCATAAACATCCAGAGGATCGGCCGTGGCCAGTTTGAGCGATCCATTCACGCGACCAATGGGAAACAGCGAATGGCGATAGATCAACTTCTGTGGGAAGGACTTCACTAGATCAAGATCGACATCCACACTACGCAGATCGACGTAGTCCATTCCAAGTTCGTCGCCCAGAGCGCGCAAGGCAGGCTCTTCACCGACCATACCTTTTTGGATGGCCGCTTCGACTAACTTGATTCCACTGAACTGTTCCGTACGCAGTTGTTGAGCTTGTTCAGGTTGAATCAAGCCGCGTCGGACCAGAATATCGCCAGTTTCAAACATGGGAGACAGGTTTCAAAAGAGTTCTAACTAACGACCACCGCCTCCACGGTTTCCGCCACCACCGCCTCCTGCATTGCCAAATCCGCCGCCTCGGTTACCACCGCCGCCGTTACCAAAGTTACCGAATCCTCCGCCTCGGTTTCCGCCACCGCCTTGCCCCATGCCTCCCTGGCCCATTCCACCGCCACCCAAACCTTGTCCCATTCCGCCTCGTTGCAGAGTTTGGAAGAATTCGGCTCGTCGCTGAGCAGCCGCGGTTTGGTCCACAGCTTGTCCACCGGCTGGTTGAGCGCCTGGCTGAGTTGTTCCAGTAACATTGGCCTGAACCTTGGGTCCAAAAATCCGTGACAGGCTCTGAGTCAAACCAGTACCGGCCAGTTTTCCAAGGTTGATTG
>JAXMBP010000071.1:0-26728 GCA_046349795.1 Pirellulales bacterium
GTCTCCGCAGGTATAGCCACTCAGCGACAGTTCGCCGAAGACCACAACCGAGCTTGAGTGGTAGGCCTGCAGAGCTTCGATGGCTGAATCTGCATTCGCGGCCGGATTAGCCACTTGCGTTGGATGGCTAGCAGCAGTGACGCGAACAAATCCCCAGTCTTCCATTAACAACAACTCCGCAGCGCCTTTAGATGTGAAGTTTTTCAATTAAGCCTCGATCCGCGCTTCGATCAAGTCTACAATCTGCTCACTAGTTGGATGAACCAGGTTTGCCGGTCGGCTTGTCGCCAGTCTTTTTATCGGAGCCCTTCTTGTCGCTACCCTTCTTATCATCAGGTTTTTTATTGTCTGTTGCTGAGTTGCCTTTGCTGGCCGAGCCTTTGCTCTTTTTGTCATCAGTTAGTTCGCTCTTTCCAACAGGCTTTGCACCAGTAACGATGACTTTCGAGGCTTGAATTGCCGTTGGCAAGTCCGCAGACATCAAACCCTCGACCGTAACTTCATCATCTTTAGCACAGTAATCGGGGATAATAGTATTGATGTTGATTTTGGCATTATTGGCCAATTGAACCATCAGCATTTGAGACCCAGTCGAGATCTGGACCTTGCCGTTTTGTGCAGCAGTAATTTGACCAACTACGCGGTACTCAACGAACTCTGCTCCTTTCGCCTTCGGGTCGGCCTTGTCCTTACCTTTAGTATTCTTGCCTTTGTCTTTAGTGTTTTTGACAGCAGTGTTGCCAGCATCTTTGGCGCCAGCGTCCTTGGCGTTAGGTTCATTCTCTTGAGTAGGATAAATGCCGGGAGTTTGAGCCTGGTTTTGGTTCAAGTGGCCACCAATAATCGGAGTAAAAATCTCCATCTCTTTTAGTTCCGATTGAGCATTGCCATTGTTGTCGAATTTGGCTGTGAATCGGACCATCAGGCCTGGCGAAATTGCTTTCGGATCTGCGGTACCGCGATAGTTGAACGTCGACTTTTCTTCGTCGAGATAGGCCGTGAATTCGGTGCCTTTTTTGTCTTTGAAGACAACCATGAAATCGCCGACATTGACTAGTGTGCCTTGAGTGTTTACGCCTTTGAGGTTGTTCTGAGCTAAGCAGGGTGCAACTTGTGCCAAAAGAAGTATTCCAGCCACCAAACTGGAAAAGAATAGTTTCATGAGAATACCTATTACGATTAGAATCTGACTCTTCAGTCCGTTAGCACCTGACCGTATTGTAATCCAAACGGCCGACTTTACAGACATCAGTTTCCTCTGCCCGAGGCCTCCTGAACACATTATGAACGCAAAACCCGTCCGCGTAACCACGCTTCGACTTCGACAAATGAAGCAGCGAGGCGAAAAAATTAGCATGTTAACCGCCTACGATTACACCATGTCCAAACTTTTGGACCTGGCCGGAGTCGATATGCTGCTGGTTGGCGATAGCCTGGGAATGGTTGTTCAAGGTCACGACACAACAATTCCAGTTACTCTGGAGCAGATGATTTATCACGGGCAAATGGTCGCTCGCGCGGCAGTGCGAGCAATGGTGGTGGTTGATCTGCCGTTTCCCCACGGACAATTGGGAGTCGGAAGAACGCTGCGGGTTGCCGCCAAGGTGATGAAGAAGACCGGTTGCCAGGCTGTAAAGTTGGAAGGCGGCGCCGAGCAGGCCGAGACGATTCGCGCAATGGTCGATGCAGGCATTCCCGTGATCGCTCACGTCGGCTTAAGGCCACAAAGCGTTCACGCGCTGGGCGGTTATCGCGTTCAGCGCGATGCAGATCGATTGATGACCGATGCCAAAGCGGCCGAATCGGCTGGAGCATTTTGCGTATTGATGGAGTGCGTGCCGAGAGACTTGGCAAAGCAGGTAACCGCGACACTAACTGTACCCACTATAGGCATTGGAGCCGGCGCGGATTGCGATGGGCAAGTTCTCGTCACACATGACATGCTGGGACTGACCGTTGATCGGGTGCCCAAGTTTGTTCGGTCTCAAGCTAACTTAGCCGAGCAGATCACCTGTGCTGTCACAAAATACAATCAAGCAGTTCGCGACGGCTCGTTCCCCGGCCCCGACGAATCATTCGAGTAAGCCGTAGCTGGACGAGCCACCGTTCAGAAATGATCGATTAATAGGATTACCACGGATCAGAACCCCTGGTGGGATCTGCTACGAAAGAGAACAAAACCTGCTACGATAGAAATTTCAGAACCCTGGCGGGATCTGCTACAAAACCAAAGAACCCTGGCGGGATCTGCTACTGGTTCATTCGAGAACTTAATCATGACTAACTCAGCTCGCTCTGAAAACAATCCACTGGAGAGTTTGGATCATTGGGAAGAGGATCTGCTTAACCGCTATCCAGAGCCTCAGAACTTTCAGAGCAAAAACGTCAATCAGCAAACCGCCAACTTTCGCAACTATGAAGCTGAGGCTCGGCCGAGTGTCAAAGAGTTTTACAGATTGAATCATCGCAATCAGACTGTCGATTTTGTTCGCAATAAGCACCGTGAGTATCTGGGGCTCAATCGCGTTCAAATGAGTATCTGGGAAGCGATGGAGTATCTCAATCAACTCGTTGACGACAGCGATCCCGATATCGATCTACCTCAGATTGAACACCTACTACAAACTGCCGAAGCTATTCGAGCAGATGGTCGGCCCGATTGGTTCATATTGGCTGGATTAGTGCACGACTTGGGTAAGATCCTCTGCCTGTGGGGTGAGCCTCAATGGGCTGTGGTTGGTGATACTTTTCCAGTCGGCTGTAAGTGGAGTCCATCGATCGTCTACTACGCAGCCTTCCAAGAAAATCCCGACAAAGATGTGGCCGAGTATCAAACCGATAACGGTATTTATCAAGAAAAGTGTGGGCTGAGCAATTTGATGCTCTCTTGGGGACACGACGAGTACATGTATCACGTGGCCAAAGATTACCTGCCTGAGCCAGCTCTGGCCATGATTCGTTATCATTCCTGCTACCCCATCCATCGCGAGCACGCCTATCAACACCTTTTGGTCGACAATGATATGGAAATGATGAAGTGGGTAGTCGACTTCAATCAATACGATTTGTACACCAAGCGGCAAGAGCGGATGGATGTTCAGGGTCTGCGACCATTCTATGAAGCGTTGATAGCCAAGTACTTTCCACCTCAGGTGCGTTGGTAAACCAACAAGAACGATTTTTGATGCACGACTTGATTATTGTTGGTGGTGGCGCAGCCGGTCTGTGGGCGGCAATCGTAGCCTCGCAGCGCAAGTTAAAAGTTCTGGTACTTGAAAAGAACGTCAAGTCGGGCGTCAAGATCTTGATGTCTGGTGGCACGCGTTGCAACATCACGCACCACTGCGGACCCGAACAGATTGTCGAAGCTTTCGGAACACAAGGTCGCTTCCTGAAGCCAGCCGTTTACGCTTTGCCGCCAAGCGAAGTGGTGGCTCGATTTAACTCGTGGGGAGTAGCAACCAAAGTCGAAGACACTGGCAAGGTCTTCCCAGCCAGCGATCGCGCGTTGCATGTTCGCGATGCTTTGGTGACTCAGCTTCAATTGGCCGGAGCAGAACTGCGAACCGGTATCGCAGTCCGAGATGTTCGTCGAGCAAATTCAACATACACCTCAGGTTCGACGGACAATCATGGATCAAAGGCTCGCTGGGAAGTTGTCTTAGATGACGCCGTGCTACCAACACACAACGTTTTGCTCTGTACCGGCGGCTTATCCTATTCGGCCTGCGGTACAACCGGCGATGGCTATCAGTGGGCGCGGCAAGTCGGTCATACCGTAACACCTACCTTTCCCGCGCTGGCGCCTTTGGTGAGCGGCGCAGGGTGGGTTCACGAGCTGACCGGTATCACGCTGGCCGATGTCACTGTGCGAATCATCTCTGGTAGCAAGAAAGACAAGGACCCGCGCAAAGTCTGTCGCTCGAGCTTCTTGTGGACTCACTTTGGGTGCAGTGGTCCAGCTCCCATGAATGTGTCTCGATTTGTTTCGCAGTACGAAGCAGCTCGAGCCGCCAATCCCGAGTTGCCACGAATGAATGTTGAACTCGACCTGCTGCCGAACTTAAGTGAGTCGGACCTGTTAACACATTTTGATCCAGCTAAGAACGGCCGTCGGAAAGTTAGTCAACTGCTGAGCGATTGGCTGCCTTCGAAAATCGTGCAACTACTGATGCAGAAGGCTGGGTTTACCGAGGATCGTGCAATTGCCGAACTGCCTCGGAAGAGTCGTCTTCAGTTGCTATCTGACCTTAAGCATTTATTGATTCCCATCGATTCGACTCGCGGCTATGGCAAAGCCGAAGTGACCGCTGGGGGAGTTGATACCTCCGAGGTTAACTCGCACACTCTGGAAAGCCGCTTGGCCGGCAGGACTTTTCTTGCGGGCGAGATTTTTGATGTCGACGCCCGATTGGTGGATACAACTTCCAAGCGCCTTCGCAACGGCCAATGCAGCAGCCTTGTCGATGAAAGCTGCTAGTGAATCAGCAAGCGAGCAATCAGTTTGACCTTTTTCTTTCGTTGCGAAGCGAGTAAAAGTGAGGTCAAGAGTAGGCTTGGTGCACAGGCACTGAAACCGACTCGACGTCAATATCAATTGAAGTAATGGAATCGGGCGCGTGCCCTATTTGTGGATGCTAATCGGCTCGATCTTTTTCGCGATCATTGGCGCGTTAGCCGAAGCCGTCAAAGAGCAGTTCTCGTTTCCGATGATCACCATCGCGCGGTCGGGCGTAGCTACCGTACTGTCGCCGTTGGACTTGCGCTGATCGCCGGTGCCAAGCTGGTGCTATGGAAGCCGACTACATTGTGGTTTCGATCGCTTTCGGGCTGGACCAGCATGATTTTGGGCTTCTACGCCATGACTCACTACGACGTTGAAATCGTTTTTGGCAATCACCAACAGTTATCCGATTTGGGTCGCCGTTTTGTCTTGGCCGGATTCTTGGAGTTCCTACCGGCTGCTCTGATCATGGATTGCCCTGATGGTGAGCTGTGTTGGCATGTGGCTGATCTATGCCAGCAGTATCAACACCGCCTCGACCACTAGTGACTTCTCTGCACCTCATACAGCCATTCCTGCCGCAGTATTTCCGCCAGCATGATGAGCGGCGTAGCGCTGATTAACTTGCACCGACTAAAAGAGATCGACGCTCGAGCGATCGTATGCACTTTTCGGGCGTGGCCACAGTTGTAGTTTCCATCGTTTGGCTGCTGCTACCGATGAAGCACGAGTACATGCCCCGCTACGACATCTGCTGTCTTGATGTTGCTAAGCGTTGGAGTAGGCTACGTTTGGTCAGCTTTGTCTTTACCAAGGCCTTCGCGACCGGCTCTCCGGCTAACGTCAGCATTGCTGGTTTGTCTCAGTTGCCGTTACCGCCATCAATCAAATGGATCGTTGATCATCGCAGCCCCAATCTTTACACCTTGGCCGCATGGGTTTGATCAGCCTCGACCATCTGGGTCATGCTCGAAAAGCCCAAAGACAAGTCGAGCGAAGTCGTTTAACGGCAATACCGTTCAATTAAGGCAAGGATTTCTAGCGGAGCACGGCGCCCGGTACCGTTAGCGACATTGGGAACCGGGCGCTCGCGCCGCCGCGCTGGAATGAGATTTTCCGCTAATTGAACGATTGCGTTTTAACCGTCAGCCGCAGGGACACCTAATGCAAGGGGGAGCAATGAAGCAGCCGACGAGTCCCTTGCTACGACGATTAGGCCTTTCCGTGAAAAAAGATGCCCGAAAATACGTTCGACACCAGTATCTTTGGGGGCGAACTTCGACCAAATCGTCCGTCAAGGCGATCTCCGAACAAGCCCAAACTGGTGTTTTGGACGCAGGGAGACTTTGCCTAACAGTAGTTGTCCACAAGGTGGGTCGGAAGACTATGAGACGTTGGCTGAAGAGACGTAAATTTGATCGTCGATCGAGCGTATCCAGAAAGAACGGTCAAATCACAACTCGGCAATTGACCGTCGAAGTATTGGATGTCCGGTTGCCACTGGCCATTACGACAGAACTGGTGAAGGATATCAATGTCATTCCTGACCCACAAAGTTCACATCCTAACGAATTTGAACAAGTAGGAGGAACGCTACTTCAAAGCTCATAGCGATACGACCGGCTACGAACTTTGGAAAACGGATGGCAGCACCGCAGGGACAATCTTAGTTGGAGACATTAACCCGGGAGCTGCAGGAACAGTCGTTGGAAGTTTAACTAACGTCAACGGAACGCTCTTCTTCAATGGTAGTGATGGCATTCACGGAACTGAACTGTGGAAATCGGATGGCACTTCGGCCGGCACAATTATGGTCAAGGACATCACTCCCGGTGGTCCGAGTTACTTGTATCCAAAGTATCTCACAAATGTCAATGGAACACTTTTCTTTAGCGTCAAAAATGCGCTTTGGAAGTCAGACGGAACATCCACTGGCACCATAAAACTATTAGAGATTGCTTCACCGGCATCGATCTCGAGCCTTACAAACTTTAACGGAACACTTTTCTTCCAAGGAACCGGTGGGCTATGGAAGTCTGACGGGACTGCTGGCGGCACGACAATCGTTAAGGTGACTGCCCCAAGCCAACTTACTGTGGTAAACGATACCCTGTATTTCGCCTCGCTTGAATCATCCACAGGGTTGGAGCTCTGGAGGTCTGACGGTACGGAAGTAGGAACTCAATTGAAGCCGGGGTCCGGCACAAATGGTTCAGACCTGAAAGTACCTTACGAATGTTAACGGAACACTCTATTTTCGCGCTCGTGTCGAAGCAACCAACGAACTTGAGCTATGGAAAAGTGATGGTTCTACTCAGGGAACTGTTTTGGTTCGGAACATCTGGTCAAATAGCTCAAACCCAAACGGCCTTACGAATGTATCAGGGACACTCTTTTTCTGGGCTCGGGATGACAATGGATATGAATTGTGGAAATCGGACGGTTCCCATGATGGGACGGTTTTGGTTAAGGATATTTTCACAGGACCGCCAAGTTCCGGCGCCGGTCCATTAATAAATGTCAACGGAACGCTGTTTTTCGTTGCCGCTGATGACACCAACGGTTCCGAAATTTGGAAGTCCGATGGAAGCAGTTCGGGTACTATTAGAGTTGCAGACCTGAGGCCCGGAAGCCAAGGATCATCTCCTCGGTATCTAACCAACTTTGAAGGAACGCTAATGTTTGTTGCCAATGACGGCATAACGCAGCATGAATTGTGGAAGTCCGATGGGACAGCCGCAGGCACTAGTTTGGTAAAGGATATTCGACCTGGGACCTCAAATTCTCTTCCTTTTGAATTCACCAAAGTTGGTAACACACTTTTCTTTTCTGCAACAGATGGAATTCATGGGCATGAGCTTTGGAAAACTGACGGTACAACGGCGGGAACCACACTTGTCAAGGACATTCGCCCCGGTAGCCAGACCGCAAATCCGAAATACCTAACGAATGTCAATGGTATTTTGTTTTTTGTTGCACAGGACGGTGTCAATGGTTATGAGCTTTGGAAGTCCGATGGGACAGCGGCCGGAACTGTACTTGTCAAGAACATTAACCCAGGCACTAGCGACTCTAATCCTACGGAACTGATAAACGTCAGCGGTACATTGTATTTCACGGCAACTGACGCAAGTAATGGTGAAGAGCTTTGGAAATCTGATGGAACTTTCAACGGTACAGTCTTAGTTCGGAATATCGGAACAGGCTCGGACAGTTCCGATCCGAGATACCTCATCAATGCGAACGGTATTGTCTTTTTTACTGCAGATGACCGCGTCACTGGTAGAGAGCTTTGGAAATCAAATGGAACAGCGGCTGGAACTGTCTTAGTAAAAGACATTCTCCCAGGAACCGCTTCTAACGGTCCGCTGTACCTTACCAACATTAATGGTACAGTCTATTTTCATGCCTATAACGTTGTCAGCAACGGAAGGGCTTTGTGGAAGTCAGACGGTACGGAATCCGGGACGGTCCGATTGAAAAACCTCAATTTCTTCTCTAATCCCTATCCGGGCGGTGGCTTCACAAATGTGAATGGCACTTTGTTTTTTAGGGCCGGTAACCCCGGTGTTTCTTCGGATATTGAACTGTGGAAATCGGATGGCACAACTGAGGGAACAGTGTTGGTAAAGGACATTCGAGCTGGGCAAGTCGGGTCGACCCCCACATACCTCACGAATGTCAATGGCACACTCTTTTTCGGCACGTCAAATGTAACCAGTGAACGAGGGCTTTGGAAATCTGATGGAACGGAAGCTGGCACAATTCTTGTAAAGGAGATCAACGCAACCAAACCACCGAACCTGATGGTTCTGACAAATGTCAATGGACTGCTGTATTTTCGAGCAACGGACAGTGTTAGCGGGGAGGTTTTGTGGAGGTCCGACGGCACAGAAGTCGGTACAGTCTCGTTGGCATCCTTCGTTCCAAGCTCAACGATTTTCGATCCTCGTTTAATCACGTTAGTAGGAGATAATGTCTATTATAGATCAACCTCCACTGAGTACGGAACTGAACTTTGGCGACTCAACGAAAACAAACACATTGATGTTTCGCTATCGCTCAATTCAATAGCCGAGAACTCTGGTCCTAATGCCATAGTTGGGACGTTGGCAACTACAGATGTCAACTTAGGGGATACTTTTTCTTACTCACTTGCTACTGGGCCGGGCGATGCAGACAATGGTGCGTTTGTAATTGATGGCGCCATTCTTAAGGCAGCACTCACCTTCAACTTTGAGTCGCGATCTCATTATTCTGTTCGAGTTCGTTCCACCGATCAACAGGGACTCTGGATCGAAAGGACTTTTGAAGTCAACATCACGGATGTCAATGAAGTCCCGACCGATATCTCTCTTACTTTATCTTCACTTGTTGAGAACGCAGGTGCAAATGCCGCGGTAGGTACGTTTACTACAACAGACCCTGATGCTGCCAATTCGTTTACTTACACGCTAGTTGCTGGCGCGGGAGATACTGACAACGCATCCTTTAATGTATCAGGTTCGACGCTCAGAGCTTCAAGCAGCTTCAACTTCGAGTCGAAATCGAGCTACACCATCCGCGTTCGCTCGACTGATCAAGGCGGACTGTTCATCGAAAAAGTGTTTACTATCAGCGTTACGGACATCAACGAAGTCCCAACCGACGTCTCTCTTGCTCCATCTACGATTGCTGAGAACGCTGGCGCAAATGCGACGGTAGGTACGTTTAGTACAACAGACGCTGATACTGGCAATACCTTTAACTATACTCTGGTCGCTGGCGCGGGAGGAACAGACAACGCGGCATTCAATGTATCAGGCTCGACGCTCAGGGCTACAAGCAGCTTGAACTTCGAGTCGAAGTCGAGCTACCTCCTGAGAATCCGGTCGACCGATCAAGGCGGGCTGTTCACTGAAAAAGCCTTTGTGGTTTCGGTAACCAACGTCAACGAGGATCCAACCGAAATTGCTCTTTCAGCATTGACGCTAGCAGAAAATGCGGGAGCCAACGCAACAATTGGCGAGCTGACAAGCTCAGATCCCGATGCAGGTAGCATTTTTACTTATTCGCTAGTGGCCGGTACAGGTGATACTGACAACGCCGCCTTCAACATCCAAGGATCGACTCTGAGAGCGACCGACAGCTTCAACCTTGAAGCCAAGTCCGAGCTATACAGTTCGAGTTCGTTCGACCGATCAAGGCGGATTGTTTTAAGAAAAGGCGTTGATAATCAATATTACGGATACTAACGAAGACCCTACCGACATTTCACTTGCACCATCCACGATTGCTGAGAACGCAGGAACAAACGCCACGATAGGTACGCTTTAGTACATTAGACCCTGACGCGGCCAATACCTTCACCTACACGCTAGTCGCCGGTGCGGGTGATACTGACAACGGGGCATTCAACGTATCAGGCTCGACGCTTAGAGCTATCAACAACTTGAACTTTGAATCTAAGTCGAGCTATACAGTTCGAGTTCGATCGACCGATCAAGGCGGATTGTTTACAGAAAAGGCGTTGATAATCAATGTTACGGATACTAACGAAGAACCTACCGACATTTCACTTGCACCATCCACGATCGCTGAGAACGCAGGAACAAACGCCACGATAGGTACGCTTAGTACATTAGACCCTGACGCGCCAATACCTTCACCTATTCGCTGGTTGCTGGAGCGGGTGATACAGACAACTCTGCGTTTAATATATCAGGCTCGACACTCAGAGCTACAAGCAGCTTGGAACTTCGAATCGAAGTCAAGCTACACAGTTCGAGTTCAATCGACCGATCAAGGCGGATTGTTTACAGAAAAGGTGTTGATAATCAATGTTACGGATACTAACGAAGCCCGACTGACATATCACTTGCTCCTTCTTCGATTGCTGAGAACGCCGGTACAAATTCCACTGTAGGTACGCTTAGTACTTTAGACGCTGATACGGCCAATACCTTTACCTACTCGCTAGTCGCTGGCGCTGGTGATATGGACAATGAAGCATTCAATGTATCAGGCTCGACGCTTAGAGCTACCAACAACTTGAACTTTGAATCTAAGTCGAGCTATACAGTTCGAGTTCGTTCGATCGATCAAAGCGGACTATTCACGGAAAAGGTGTTTACTATTAGCGTTACGGACATCAACGAAGTTCCGACTGATGTCTCTCTTACTCAGTCTACGATTGCTGAGAACGCCGGTACAAATTCCACTGTAGGTACGCTTAGTACATTAGACGCTGATACGGCCAATTTCTTTACCTACACACTAGTTACTGGCACGGGTGATACAGACAACGGGGCATTCAATGTTTCAGGCTCGACACTCAGAGCTACCAACAACTTGAACTTTGAATCTAAGTCGAGCTACACTGTCCGCGTTCGGTCGACCGATCAAGGCGGACTATTCACGGAAAAGGTGTTTACTATCAGCGTTACGGACATCAACGGCGAAGATCCGGACCGACATCTCTCTAACTCCATCCAAGATTGCTGAGAACGCAGGTGTAAATGCAGCAGTTGGTACGTTTAGTACAACAGATCCTGATGCGGCCAATACCTTTACCTACACGCTAGTCGCTGGCGCGGGAGATGCAGACAACGGCGCATTCAATGTATCAGGCTCGACGCTCAGAGCCACAAACGGCTTCAACTTCGAATCGAAATCCAGCTACCTCCTGAGAATCCGGGTCGACCGATCAGGGCGGCTGTTCACTGAAAAGCCTTTTGTGGTTTCGGTAACCAACGTCAACGAGGATCCAACCGAAATTGCTCTTTCAGCATTGACGCTAGCAGAAAATGCGGGGAGCCAACGCAACAATTGGCGAGCTGACAAGCTCAGATCCGATGCAGGGCATTTTTACTTATTCGCTAGTGGCCGGGTACAGGTGATACTGACAACGCCGCCTTCAACATCCAAGGATCGACTCTGGAGCGACCGACAGCTTCAACTTGAAGCCAAGTCCAGCTACCTCTTGAGAATCCGGTCGACGGATCAAGGCGGGCTGTTCACTGAAAAGCCTTTGTGGTATCGGTAACATCAACGTCAACGAGGATCCAACCGGAAGTTGCTCTTTCAGCATTGACCCTAGCAGAAAATGCGGGAGCCAACGCAACAATTGGCGAGTTCACAAGCTCAGATCCCGATGCAGGCAGCACTTTTACTTATTCCCTTGTGGCTGGTACAGGCGATACTGACAACGACGCCTTCAACATCCAAGGATCGACTCTGAGAGCGACCAACAGCTTCAACTTTGAAACCAAGTCCAGCTACCTCTTTGAGAATCCGGTCGACGGATCAAGGTGGGCTGTTCACTGAAAAAGCCTTTGTGGTTTCGGTAACCAACGTCAACGAGGACCCAACCGAAGTTGCTCTTTCAGCATTGACGCTAGCAGAAAATGCGGGAGCCAACGCAACAATTGGCGAGTTCACAAGCTCAGATCCCGATGCAGGCAGCACTTTTACTTATTCCCTTGTGGCTGGTACAGGCGATACTGACAACGCCGCCTTCAACATTCAAGGATCGACTCTGAGAGCGACCAACAGTTTCAACTTTGAAACCAAGTCCAGCTACCTCTTGAGAATCCGGTCGACGGATCAAGGCGGGCTGTTCACTGAGAAAGCCTTTGTGGTTTCGGTAACCAACGTCAACGAAGGGCCAACCGAAGTTGTATTGTCTGCCGCGATCATCGCAGAAAACGCCAACGCGAATACAACGATTGGCACGCTGTCCACCTCTGATCCCGACGCGGGCGGCACGTTTTCCTACTCACTCGTCAGCGGTGTTGGAGACATAGATAACGATGCATTCTCAATTGTTGGCTCAGCTCTGCTCGCTACCCATAGTTTCGACTTTGAGACCAAATCGAACTACACGGTTCGAATCCGCTCGACCGATCAAGGTGGATTGTTCACCGAGAGGAAGATAGAAATTACAGTTACTAATGTCAACGAGAAACCGACCAACATTGACCTTTCGTCGACTGTGATCTCCGAGGGACAACCCTTAGGGACTGTGGTGGGGCAATTGTCTACGCAGGATCCCGATGCGAACCAGACCTTCACTTACTCACTTGTGCAAGGCACCGGTAGCGATGACAACGACAAATTCTCTACTAGCGGAACGTCGCTCGCGACCGCACAAGTCTTCGATTTTCAAGCCAAGTCAAGCTACAGGATCCGGATTCGCTCGACAGACCAAGGATCACTAAGTCGAGAACAAGTATTTTCAATTACTGTTCGTGACATTACGCCACCAAAGTTGATTTCGATCGAAACCTCCGAATCGATTCCCAATCCAACCAATGGCTCTAGACTCGAATTCCTGGCGACCTTTAGCGAAGCGGTCAAAAATGTTACGGCTAGTTCATTCGTCGTAAGCAGCTTGGCATCTGCTCAAGTAACGAGAGTTTCCCAGGTTTCTCCGGCGAGTTATTTGGTGGAAGTATCTGGTGGAGACCTGGGTGCCTTTGATGGAACGGTCAAGCTTGCGCTTTCAACCAGTCCTTTGATTGCGGATCTTTCTGGTAATACAATCCAACTTTCCGCTCCGCCAATAGATGAACTTTTCTTAGTTGATCACAGAGCGCCGCTGGTAACTGTTGATCAAATAATCACCAATCAAGTGCGGCCAGCTATTTCGGGAACGGTAGATGATGTCACAGCAACAGTCGATGTACTGATTGGCGCGACGACGTACCCCGCAACTAACGAAGGTAACGGAAGATGGAGGTTTGATGGTGCAAACTTGAGTTCAGGTTTCCAATCGGGAAGACATGACATTCGTGTCTTAGCCAGAGATGCAGCGGACAATCTAGGCCAAGATGGGACAACTGAAGAGCTATTGGTGTTGCTGCACGCACCAACCAACCTTCAATTCACGCAAGAGAGAGTACACGAGCAAGTAGATTCTCTCATGGCAGATGTATTATTCGGCCATCTTGGTGCTCAGGACCTAGATCCCGTAGACACACTGAGGTTTGAATTGACCTCCGGCTTGGGATCGCAAGACAACGGTATATTTGTTATTAGCGAAGACAGGGTTTATTTGAAAAAAGGAACTTTGCTGGACTTCGAATCGAAACCGCAATACTCGATTCGAGTCAAATGCTTAGACCTTGTGGGCCAAAGCATTGAAACGGCAGTCGTCCTTCAACTTCAGCAATTGTCTTCGGCCCAAAATGACCAGTTCTCTATTGTACAAGGACGACAATTGACAATTGACGTAAAGGCTAATGATCTTGCTCCCGAGAATAATCTTGGGCAACTGACATTCAAGTTTATGGGCCCAAGTTCATCGTCGCGTGGAAAGGTGGAGGTTGCACCAGACGGCGGGCTCTTACTCACGGCATATCCCAACGCTTACGGCGTCTTTGAGGTCATCTATCGGCTAGTTGACCCACGCGGTGGAGAATCCAACGATGCGAAGATTCGTATCGGTATCGCAGGATCAGCTAAACAGAATCCATGGTTCCAATTGGACGTTGATGGAAACGGAAGAGTTACGCCGACGGATGCATTGTTGGTGATTAATCTATTGAATGATCCGAGCAAAGACAAGCTTGTGCCTGATGGCATACCTTCTCCGACCTATCTAGACGTCAATGGCAACGGGCGGGTCTCTCCTTCGGATGCTTTACTGGTAATCGACTATCTGAACGCACGAGCAACCGGCGAAGGAGAAGCGATCGATGATGGTCGAGCCAACCATCTTGTGGAAATAGTATTGAACTCAATTATTCTTGGCAACGACTATACGGAGATTTTGAATTTTTCGTTGAAGCGTAGAATGACTGGCTCGTAATCCCAACGTCCGCGATCAGTCTCTATTCGAACAACACTAGAAGCAATTATTCGTTCTGAACGACTCGCCAATTGGTCGCTGCGACCGACAAACAAGAGCTTCCTGTGTCGCAATTATGCTCTCCGAGTCAGCGGTTCTCTCTCCGTGCCTGGTGTCACTGTGGTTAGTCCCCGTCGCTACTCACCCGCCAGCTAGCGCTCGCCTTTCGCCATGATCCAATCCATCGATACTCTCGCGAATGTCAGCGTCTCAACATTGCTTTTGTCACCAACTTCATAAAGAATCCCGATCGATCCATCGGGCATCACCGCCATGCACGAATATGCTGAAGGCCGCGAGTCGAGCAGCCTTCCTGGGCTCCATGTTTTTCCTTGATCGCTGCTGTATCGCAGAGTCATCTTCTCGCGCTTGATCGAATTGTTGTTCGAAAGCACTAGCACTCCTGAAGGATGAGCGATCAAGCTAGCCATACAAACAGGGTCTTGAACATCTTCCCAAAACGGCGACCAACTGCCGCCCGACAATTGATCTTGCCAACTCCATCGAGCCCACAAACGCTTTGGGGCTCGACTTTCATTCCTCATCGTGATCAACATCGACTTATCGGTGGTCTGAACGATCTGAGCTTCACTAGTTGGCGGTGCCGCAGGAATTGCGGCCGAGCTGATTTTCCAGTGTCCACCATCGCTGCTGTGGATAAAGCAACTGCTCGGCTTGCCCTTTGAGTCTTTGAACTGAGCCGCAAAAACGAGCGTCCCGTCGTTGAGCTGAATACCTGCGCCGGGACCTTGAAAACACATCTTCCAATCAGGTTGTTTTATCTGGGCGGTTATCGACTTCGGAGTATCCCAAGTCAATCCATCATCGGTGCTACGAGAGATGACCAACTGCCCTGTAGCCTCTTTTTCTAGGCCCGCCGACGATCCATTCCAGCCGTTATTGCCGAACGACCACAAAGCAGCAATGTAAAGGGTGCCGCTACGTTGATCTACCAGAATTGCTGGATCGCCAACTCCATTGCCCATCGAACCCGCCACTGACTTATCGTAGTCCATAGCCACGATCATCTTTCCCCAGCTCTTGCCTCCATCGGTGCTTCGCATAACGCCTACATCAATATCCGCTGGCAGATCTTTGGCATTTGCCCAGCGAATATCGAAACAGGCAATCAGCGTACCTTGTTTGGAAACAGCTAAACCCGGAATGCGATAGCTTTTGCTGCCATCATCACCTTCGCGTCGAACGACAACTTTCAGTGGCTGGTCGCCCGGTTCTTCAGCCTGAACTCTTGAACAAACCAGAGTCACCCAAACCGACAGCGACATCACGAGTCCGGCAAGGAAAGTAGATCGAGTTCTGAAAGAGTACATAAACTATTCCATGGCCATGGGATCAAACGTAGGGATTGATGGAAGAGAGTATAATGTAACTCGCTCTTTGGTTGCCAAGCCGGATAGACTGAGTATTTTCGGCGGTCCGTGCACAGTTAACTCGTTGGTTCTCTGGAAACTATGAATCCTCTGTTGTTTTCGTTTGAGGTTATCGACGATCAGACGGCCGAAATCTTGCGCCGAAAAACGGATTTCCAACGTTTGCGGAGTGTGGATGCGTTTTGGAATTCTGCCCGAGCTGTCCTTAAAGCAGCGATTCGAACGGAACATCCCGATTGGGATCAGCAACAGATTCAAATGGAAGTAGCTCGTCGAATCAGCAATGGAGTACTCGACCATTTCGAAAGTGTTTAGCCGTTAGCCGCAGGCGTACGCTTTTTTTTACTCCGCATGCAAAGAGTTATCGCTACACTGCCGCTTTAACTTTAAGCGTCTAACTTCAACGTTACACATTTCGACCAGCGGGTTCCCACAAGTTCATGCAGTAACGTAGGCCTTAGGCTAACGGCTAAACACAATACCGCTCGCGCCGTGCTGATGAGTCTGGCTAAGCGGGCTTGTCTTCTTTAGTACTACTTTGTCGAGCGCCCCAAAACGGATAAAAGAACTGTGGCAACCAGCCGCTGGGAACATCGCGCGGACCGCATAATCCATAGCGCTGCGGCCATCGCCCAGGCATGTAATAGGTACCGAACAGCCAATCCCAAACGGGCGAGTGAACGGCAAAGTTCTTATCGACCGCCTGAGATTCAGCGGCATGGTGCCAGTGATGAAAACAGGGCGTGGCAATCCAGCGCTGAACCCACGGAAACTGCCAACGAACGTTGGCGTGAATAAAAGTGGCCTGAATCACTACGACGACTACGTAGACTGCGATAGCAATCTCGGAAAATCCCAGTAGGTACAGTGGAATGTAAGTCAGACTGCGAGTCACAATTGCATCGACAAAGTGCAATCTCGATCCTGCTAACCAATCCATAACTTCTGTGGAATGGTGAATTGCATGAAAGCGCCACAGGATGGGTACTTGATGGAATGCGCGGTGAACCCAGTATTGAGTGAAGTCGGCTGCCAAAATACAAAGCGGAGCCTGTACGACAAGCGGCAGACTGGACATGGTGTTGATCAAAACCTCGATACGCGCCCAATTGAAGAAAATCATGGCGGGTTTCATCGTCAGCAAACCAACGATCTGAACGAGCAGCGAGTTGAGAAAGAAGTAGCTCAGGTCCGTGGCCCACTCGAATCGGAATGTAGGTTGCTGAGGCCTAAGTGCGAACAGTCGCTCAAGCGGAATATACATGACCGAATAGAGAATTAGATCTAGCACGACCCAATCCAGTCCAAGCCAGGTGTCTTTGATGTCGCCACCTATCTGAACCGACGAACCTCCTAGCAACGCGGCAAGTAAAGTACTTCCGATGCCCACCAGACCTAACACTTTGTTGTGCCGCAAACATATGCTTAGTGCCGCGCAAGCGAAGGAAGTTACCAAAGCCAGGTGAATTAGTGCGCGTATTATGTCGACCGGATAATGCTCGCGCATGTTGGCGACTGTCAATCCAGGGAAGTGGAAGCAGACGACAGTGGCTAATGCCGCGAGTCCAAGAACTGCAGAGATTAGGCCGCTGATCCAACCATGTCCAAACGATGTTGGCTCAGCGGTTTGCAAGGCTAACTTGGGCCAAACTGGGTCGTCCTTGTTAGTGTCGTTCATGGCTGACGCATGTCCTGCGTAAGTGAAGCGCTGAACTGAACTTCATCGACCCTTGGATGGACTCCTGTGATTCGCGTTATCAGTCGCTCCATACGTGTGAAGAAGTTAATGGCCATCAAGGGACGATTGCACCAGCCAGTAGCAATACAATAGTTCTGAGCGTAAGGAGGCTGGTGGTGTTGCTGATGAGCTTCATGACTCAAAATAATGCCGAATCGTTGCAACCAGCTTATCGGCCAGAGTGCACTTCGCATGTGAGCCCACTGATGAATCTGATTGGTCATCAGTCCGACTGCTGCAAAGGAGGTGATAAAAAGAGCCATTGAAAGCATCGTGGGAGAGGTTAGCGGAATTTTCAAAGCTGCCAGCAGGAACGGAATTGCCAGAAAGGCTACATCACCATTGGTATCGATGAACTGGCGCCGCAAGAAGTCGGCTGGGTTGACATGATGAACGCGAAAAGGATGAAGCAATCGTTTTCCCAAAATAGGCATCGACTCGCTTCCCCAGGTATCGGCACTCCAGTGGATCACCCCCGACAAGAAGTCGGCAAGTATCATGCCCAATGGAATTGCCAGCAGAGAATACCACTTCAAGTCTGCGTAGTGCGCAGCGATTTTGCCAATCAAAACAAACAACAACAAGAAGGCGATTGCGCAGGAAGCGGCATAGAAGAATCGCGTTACTAAGCCGATTTTCAGGTGCGTTGGCAACTCCGATCGATCAACTTCGGTGTGATGGACATGTGTCATGATTCACCCAATGAGTGCAATGTCAAGTGTTGCTACATTGCGGATTAACGCATCAGAATTAGACGAAATCTACCGGGATCAACGTGGGACGAGATAACCCCTGGATGCCGTCAGCCTGGTTCTTATGCGCAAGAAATGAAAGAAAATTGGAAAATCATCACAGAGCCCTAAGAACCATTAGTTGGTCTGCAGGAAGACGATCAGTACTTTGAGAATATTGTTCTCGTCAACGACACGCCAACCGCTTAGATCCACAGCCGAGGTGGTGGTGATTCCAATTGTGATTACTTCCTAACCGTGATCTTTATCATGTACAAATCATCGCATCTCTATCGGGGGGCTGCGTTCTACACTGATGGAACCTTTGATAGTTACAATTGCCGAAATCGACTCAAATATGGTCATTCCGTTTTTCTGCAGCGGTTTTCCAATCCTCTGGATAAGTTCACAACTTAGAAGTCGATTCCAATCGGTTGAGTTCAATAACAGGCTCCTTCAAGGAGTTCATGACTATTTGAAGCTGCCAAACGACAATGTCGTGGCGCTGCAACTTGGTCGTTGGAGGTTGTGCGATGACTGGAACGAGAAATCTATCGGCAGGCAATTGCACGCACCCGGAGACGAGAGGTTTCCTATACTTCGACAGCAACTCCCCATGCGATGTTTGTGTAGAGTTGGAAAACTGCCGGCGTTGATACATCCTGCGACGGGAAGGCTGTTTGGTATTCGAGTGAATGACTTCCTGAATCTTCTTCACTTGTCGGATGCATCCATGCACGAAGCTCAACAATGCGGAGCAGTTTGGGCAAGTAGCCCACTACCGGCTCTTCGTGAACTAAACTTGACTTCCCACTTTGGTCCAGGTTGGTGCATTCCGAATACTCTGCACGAACGAATCTCAACTTACTATTATGCCGCGTTTCGTCGGGCCGAAGCGGATTAATGACACACTTTGCCGAACTTAGTTAACAGTTTTTTTGAAGTGAATCGAGAGGACATTCCAGTGAGACGCCTGTTCGGATTTATTCCGATACAATAGCGTCTAATCTAGGAAGGGCGGGACCTAGGATCGACCGGGCTCATGCTTGAGAGTTATTGGATTCGAGCCACTGCTTCGGTTTTGCTTAAACTAGTTTGACTGAGCCATCACCAATGCGCAACAATTACGACCTTGACGACAATGACGACGATTACCGACGCTGGCCTTTGCTCGAAGAGCTATTGACTGCGTTTGAGCAATCCATCAAGCCTGTTTATGAAAGAGCTGACGCCAAGGCGTTGGTGCAACAGCGCTGGCATGGTCGATTGGTTTGGTGGGCGGCTATCGGAGGAACGCTGGCTGTTCTTTGTGCCATCGTTGAACTAGCTAGTGCAATTCCAAGCATCCGATTGTGGATTGGTGGATTAGAAGTAGTGGCGGCCGCCATAGCCATTGTCGTGGTCGGCTTGGGAATGTGGTCCGCTTTCCATCCCTATTGGCTGCAACATCGATTTGTTGCTGAGCAATGTCGGTTCATTAAGTTCCATCTGCTGCTTAATCCTTCAGTTTGGTATGGCAAGAAACCGGTGGAACTGAAGAAGATCATCGATCATTATGTACACGCCATCAAAAGCCCTGACAAACAGCTCATTCACAAATGGGTTACCTGGCGAAGAACTGTCTGCGACCGTTTTCAAAACTTACCAGTTGGCTTGGGCGAAGACCTACAAAAGCAGATTGTCGAGTATGTGATCGAAAAGCGATTGGACTATCAAAGAGGCTATTTTCACAAGCAAGCAGAGAAACGGCATCGATGGGAGAAGCGAACCAGAAACGTGTCACCTGTTTGTTTCTTTTTGAGCATTGTGTTTGCCTTTGCCCACTTTGTTTTTGAATGGCTAGCCGGAGAAGATCACCACGGGCTACTGCATACTTTGGGTAGTGTTAGTGTAGTGCTCGCTGCTGCTCTGCCGACATTGGCGGCCGGAGTCAGAACGATTCGTTCCGCCTATGAGTTCGGTCGCAATCAGTTGAGGTTTGAAGCCATGTCGCATTTCTTGGGAGTCATCGATGGCGAGGTGAAGCGTCAGACGGCTCCCGCAACAGCCATTGAGATGCTTCGTGAAGCTGAGCAAGCACTCGAATCCGAACACCGCGCCTGGCTGAGGCTTATGATCGAAGCCGAATGGTTCGGCTAATATTTGTTAGTTCCACAATCCTGATTGGTGCATCTAAATCATTGGAGTTCAATGGCGCACCTACCTAAGGAAGAAACTCGATCGCTTGCAATGACAGTCTCATGATGAACAAATCAGTGCTACTGAATCCAGACGGAAACCTTCTGCCAGAAATTGTTCAGAGTTTGAAAGACGCTCGCAAGACCAAGCCAATTTGGGCAAAGTTAATCGAGGTTGCGCGCGAAGTCGAAACGCTCGAAGGGGCCATGCAAGCCAATCCAGGCGACTACTTGTGCCGAGGCATCAGCGCAGAGCAATGGCCGCAGAAAGAGAAAAAACTGCTAGAAAAGTACATTGCTTCTGGAGAATTCGACAAAGATGATTGGCAGCGATTCGATCCCAAACTAGACTCGGAAGCTGTCGAGGCAGCTCAGATCGATCGGCCGTTCATTATCAAAGCAAGTTGGGGCGAACTGGCTGGGAAAGATGGCGATTACGTGGTTCGCAGCAAGACGGACCCGGCGGACGTTTGGTTAGTCGATCGAGTAATTTTCGAACAGTCGTATGAGTTCGCGTCAACGCCTGCCCAATTTGCCAGTCCGAGAAATGCGGGTTCGTTGGTCAACAGCGACAGTGTTCAAATCAGTCAAACCAACCACCCTTCGCGACCATTCAAGCATGTCTTGCTGGGAACCCTTAGAAAATGGTGGCGATCGATCAGCAAGAACTCTGCAAAGCTAATACTCTGCTTAGCGATCTTTGCTTTCGGGTTTACTTTTTTGGGAGTTAGCAACGCCGACGATACAAAAGGGGTGTTCAATTGGTTCACGGATAAGCTTTATGAGTCCGCTCAGATCATTTTTCTGAACATGGAACCACATCGAAGCGATTTCAATTGGTGTATCGGAATCGCCAGACTCTCTGCGGTACTTTTGGTCGCCCTGGTGGCCATTAAGGCCATAGGCAGACTTTTCAAGGACTCGTGGGATAGCCTGCGATTACGCATTCGTGGTAAGAGGAATGTGTTTATTGGTGGCTTGGGTCGAATTGGATATCAGCTCGCCACCGATTATTCGGCTCAGGGCAAACTTGTCGTGGCTCAGGAGATTGTCGATGCCGATTATTGGATCCAATCGGCCGAAGATATTGGTATCATTGTCATCAAAGGCGATGTTACTGATGTGAACAGCATGCGAGATCATATGGCCCGGGATCCAGAAACCATCCATTTAGTTACGGGTAACGATCTTGCCAATATTAACGCGCTGGCAAACGTAAAGTCGATTCGCCGGGAATTTCAAACCAGTGGCAATTCCTTGGGTCCAACCACATGCTATGTCCATATTGATGATTCTGGCCTACAGCAGACATTGAATCGATGCTTGATTGAGTCGACGTACGAAGAGGATAACACATTGGATGTGCAGGTCTTCAACATCTATCATGAGACCGCGGTTCAGTTGATCATTGATCGTCTAACTCCGTTGCGCCCGACGGTTCGAGATGAAGTCGCTCTCTATATCGTGTTTGGCTTTGAGCAGATGGGTATTGCAATGGTGAAAGAGCTAGCTGAGTACGCTCATTTTGAAAACCAAAAGCGATCCAGAATTCTTGTGCTGACGCCTAATGCTACCGAGGCTTGCGAAAAGTGCCTTGAACAATGGTGCCGACTAAGTCCGCATCAAGTTTTTTCAAACTTGAGTGATCTATCTTTCGATCCGGTGTGCGATGAATGGACAAGCCAGATTGCCAGGCCGAGAATCGATGAGCATGTCGAACCAAGCCCAACGGCGATCGAGTATTGTGCCAACGAAGTTTTGTGAATTTCGAAACGCAGAATCCTTGTCGCTACAGACCGTGGATAACTTAGCAAGCACTTGCCACTGTGATGGGCGTTAAATCCAGTTGGGGTGCTGTGTTGCTTTGAAGATGATGAGAAGAATTTCCAGAAGCCGGCAGCCGAATTGAAACGATGCTCTGCAAGATTTCCACGGCATCAACAGGGATTTAGGACCAGGCGGAGCTGTGCCCGTGGACCAGTTGATCACTTCATCAGCGACATCAGCGTTTGAAATCCCCATCGCACGTTTCACCTGCAGTTCCAGACTGTTACGAGAAATATTATCCGAGTCGAAGGATATTGCCGGTCTCATATGAGCCTTGGTGCAGTCAATGAAGGGCTAAGCCGAGCTTAAATACGACTGTACGAAATGGAACAGATCGCATCGACATTGCTTGGGCCTACGACAGCAGTCAACGGAGGAAGGTTTTCGACAGCGACGGTATTTAGTGGTGCAGATGTTTGCATTAAACGAGCTGAGTCATGATCAGCCCCTGAAAGCACTGGAGGAGAGAAAGATCTTGGGAGCAGCATTCAAACAGAACTGCAGCAGAGCACGCCTGATCAGCATGATGTATTACCAACATTGGGCTATGGTTCAGTCTCCACAGGAAAACTTCAACCAGATTACCTTAAAGTCTCACCAGAAAAAAAAGCAACTTCTGGGCTGCTGAGTGACAACCGCTGGGTAGCGGAGAGATCTATTATTAGGGGGTTGGTCTCATGGACCACGCCAACCTCAGCCTCCGTCAGAGGTCGCTTTGCTCAAAAAAGACCTACCACAAGATGAATTGCTCAAAGACTTGGAGCAAATCGCGGCTTTGCTAACCCACTTCAACAACCGCGGTTACAGAATTGAACCGCTGAAAAACTAGCCTACCCTTTATGGAATATTAGAATACTCACCGTAGTCATCTTTTCGGAAGTTGGTGATGGCGGACACTTCGATGTTAACACAAATAAGAATTCGAGCCGTCAATCGAATCTTCTTAACCATATTTTGAAAGGCAATTGATCGAAATGTTCTTCTGGCGATCTCGGAAAAAGAAAACCAATCTAGGCGAGCCAAAGTACTGGCGATCTTTAGCGTCGTTGCAATCTTTCGAGGTGCTTCTTCAAGAAGAGCGATCTACACTACCTTTGGACATTCTTTCTAATAAATGGAAAGACGAGCAACATCAGTTTAGCGCTGACGGCGAAAACTGGTATGCGCCGACGGATTTTCCCTTTATCGTATTCAAATCTGGGAAGAAGCATCCTTTAGCTAAAAGGTATGCAATACCTGACGTGCGAGATGCGCTGCGTTCTAATGAGTTAGGGCTAGATGATAAAATATTGGTTTCGATCAAAGATAAAAAGCCGATCGCGTGGCCCGTATACCAACTGAAAGCATTCTGCACATACGACGTCTTTATCAGTTACCGGCACAGCAGCAAAAAAGAGGCGCAGGAGCTGAAGCGATTGCTTGAGACCGGCGGTTTACGAGTTTGGATCGATAGTGAAAGAATGAATCCGGGCGGGGCTGTTGACGGGCAATTGTATACTGGCGTAAAGGAGTCAAGTGGACTCGTCGCATTATTTACAAACAATGACGCAGACAAAAGTGCTGGCGAGGTTGATTATTGTAAGCAGGAGCGTACGTTTGCTAAGAAGAATAGGAAGGAAATCTATCCCATTCGAATGAGGCGAGTGACAGAGGTTGACCAACCCGAATTTCCAGATGATGTCATTGCAGGAGATGAGCTGGGCGTCGACTTGGTGTTCAAATTTCATGACAAAGCCGAAATTGAAAAGTTGGCATCGAGAATAATGACTGATGCGAGATCGCAGTCGTGCCATCGACCGCCAAGCGTTGCCGCCACCCAATTATTGAGGCGTGCAGAGGATTATTTACGACTACTTGGTTTACCTGCTAATACACTTGTATTGGTCGTGGTTCTAATCTCGTTGATAGGGGGGATTGTTACATTGGGATTCGCTCTGAGCGAATTGAAAGAAAAGGTTGTCGCACTGGAGTCAGGTGAGGTTAATCAGATATTGGTTGACGTCCGTGAAGGTGAAAGTTCTACTTATTCGTCGAACAAAATTGAAGGAGAGAAAAAGGACAGCAAAATTCATCTCAGTACCAAGGCTTTTCCGCCAAATGTCAGTCCAATGGAAAAGATGTTGTCGTTGCGCTCAGAGTTGCAGAGAAGCTCTAGGGAAAACAGAAACGCACTACTAGTTAACTGGTCAGGGCGAAAGGTTGCTGAGAAAGTAGATGTTAGGTGGCGCGTAACTCCGAAGCGGATTGAAAGTCGCAACAGGATTGACACGGCAAATGCCCTTGGAGATATGATACGAATCATTCAGGCGGACATCGTCAGATTTCTTTCGGAGAATCAAATTCGATCAATGGAAGACGATTGGATTTTGGCCTACTTTGCTGGAGACTTATTGTTGATTGTCCACGAACGAAATCCAAGCGACGAGTTAGGGGTTCCCTTGAATCAATTTTGCTTTCAGTGGGGTCTAGTAATGATGGGGTAAATACGACGATTGAAAGGATGCGCGAGTCTTTGAAGAGACGCGTATCTGAAAGCTCAGAGGAAATTCGGGAAAGACATATTCTTCTGGTGGCTGGAAAATTTGGAATTCCAGAAGACAACCTAGATTCACCCAATAGTTACCCGGGATTCAAGTTGCTTGACACAAATTCTGCTGTCGAGTCTCTACAACAGTATTCCGGACCGAGTAGAGTAGATGGCTTCCTCCAATTGGATGATGATGTAGGTAGGGTTAGCGACAGTAAAGTGCAGTTTCAAGCCTTCGCGGACTTGCTGGAGATTCTGAATAAAGACTATCCACTTTCAAGAAGTGTCGTTTGGATTCCAGTAATTCAGTAATTTTGGCATCTTTGTGTTTTCTAAGAAGAAGAGAAGATCAAATGAGATTATTTGTTCAAATATCCTTAGTATTCTGTTCTGCCTTGCTCCTGCTCGGCGAATTCAAGTGTGATGCGGCTGAGACGATTGGTGTGATAGAAATTGGGGCAAAAGGGATCAAAAAGATTGCCTGTGAGGTTACGCCAAACGACTTCATTTGGACTAACAAAGGTGACTTTAATGCAGATATCGCATCTACATGGAAAGGGGACAAGTTTGACGAACAACCATTCGAGGAAGCGATGCGGGGAATCGCGGATTTCGTCATCTCACTAGAAAAAGCCGGTGTCCCCAAGAATAGGATTTTTGCGGTTGTCAGTAGTGGCGCAATACAGACATTAACCGAAAAATCTGGTGGTAAGTCTGAAGCGGCATTTGCTGAGTTGAAGCGCAACCTCGTGGCTAAAGGAATCGATAGTCCAAACATTGAAGTTTTGGATGTTCAACTTGAAGCAGCTTTGAACTACTTAGACGCGGCAAGTCCCAGAGACGGTAGAGTCGCTGCATTCGACGTAGGAAGTGGAAACAGCAAAGTAGCGCTGGGTGATGGCATTCCCAGCAGCATAAAGGAGATATTGTCTTGGGACATAGGGCCTGGTACGAAGCGTTTGGGGAGTGAAAGAGATTTGTCGAAGTTGAATGTCGACGAACAGAAGGTGTTGCGCTATACCAAAACATTCTATTTGTCAGGTGGAATCGGCTATGTGGTTGCATCTTGGACAAAGCCTCGAGAATTTGGAGTTGCAGCCACTGCGGAAGAGTACTTGGTTATTACGCTCGACGATATCAGGACCTTTCGGAAATCACTCGAGACCGAGTCGGACAAGCTCTTTGACGAAAAACTGCAAGAGCTAAATGACGAAACTCGGGGTGATTTGACGGCCGCGAAAAATCTGCTTCGCGCTAAAGGTATTTTTGATGTGAAGCAACTTGACGCCGGGTCGTGGATTTTGGAATCAATTTTTTCGAAGCTTCGTTCTGGTGATGACGGAGTTGAAGTAAGGATCGTGAAAGATGGGCAGTTCTCTGTTGCCAAAGGGTGGGCAAAGCAACGGTCTGTTAAGCTATTTGGTCCTCGCCTGAGTGCTCTAATGCAGGAGCCAGTGAGGCAAATTGTTACTGCGATCGAAGACTTAAAGAGTAGTTCTAAGCCAATCAATAGCGAGCAGATTTCGGTTTCGATTGAAAATCTCAGAAAATCAACTTCAAATGAAGTGAAAAATTTAGTCGTAAGAATGGATGAAATTGAATCGACGCTGCAAAAAATTGAGGCAAGCTCTGCTACCATCGCTTCGACTTCGGATAGGCAGGCGGTCATGTTGAAGGAAATTCTTGATGAGCTACGCAGGAAGGCGCCAGGACCTGGGAGTCCAGTGTCTCCACTGAGTGATCGAGAATCCGCGGTAATGTTTTTGACCGAAGCGATTCGGCTGCGAAAGTTGGGGCAGTTGAATGCGGCTGCAAGAGAGTTAAATCAGGCGCTCAAGCATAGTGTCATGGAGGCAGATGTTTGGGTCGTACACGCAATCGTAGCCAGAGAACTGGGGGATGAGGCTACGGCTCAAGATTCAATCATTAATGCTTCGAAGTTGATCGAGTCTGGTAGGTTCTCCCGATCAAAACTTGCACAGTCGCTGGAAAAAGTCCAAGGGG
>JAXMBP010000072.1:0-26439 GCA_046349795.1 Pirellulales bacterium
TAGTGGCAATGCTTTTGATATGGGCCGTTGGCTTTGCAGATGACCTGTGGAGCTTGCGAGGACGACAAAAGTTGCTTGGCCAGATTGTTGCATCCGCGATCTTGGTGTGCGGGGGATTTGCGATCAATACAGTTTCGATTTTCGGATTCCATCTGAACCTGGGCTGGTTAGCCATTCCGTTTTCCATGGTTTGGCTGCTGGCCTGTACCAA
This sequence comes from Pirellulales bacterium, assembly GCA_046349795.1. Lineage (GTDB taxonomy): Bacteria > Planctomycetota > Planctomycetia > Pirellulales > Pirellulaceae > Aureliella. The sequence continues at coordinate 212 of JAXMBP010000072.1, forward strand.
CGCTTTGAATCTAATTGACGGTGCTGACGGGCTATGCTCGACAATTGGTGCAATCATTTTTGCTTCACTTGGCATTTTAGCATCGATGAATGGACACTTTGCCGAAGCTGCTATTGCGTTTGCGTTTTGTGGAGCATTGCTTGGCTTCCTGGTTTTCAACTTTCCTCCAGCCAGCATCTTCTTGGGTGATTCGGGAAGTTTGCTAATTGGTTTGGTTTCGGGAGCCTTGGCCGTCCGATGTTCTCTGAAAGGACCAGCCACCGTTACCTTTCTGGTTCCGCTGTGCATTCTGTTTTTGCCATTGCTTGATTCGACGATGGCAATTGTTCGACGCAAGTTGACGGGCCGCTCGATCTATACAACAGACCGTGGCCACATTCATCACCTGCTGAGAGGCAAAGGGCTAGGCGATAAAGGTTTGCTATTGGTCGTTAGCGTGATCGGTGTATTCACAGCCACTGTAGCCATCGCAGGCTTGCACCTGGTTGGCGATTGGGTCGGCGTCCTGGGAGTGATTTTTGTTTTCGGTATGTTGATTAAGACCAAAGCTTTCGGATACACAGAAATGATTCTTCTGATTCGTCGAGCGGCTCACTTTGCTGGGAGTTTTCTTGAGCGAGTCCATTCCGACGACAATAGCGCTAAGCATCGAGCAGTTCAACTCCAGGGTTCACGTGAATGGGATAAGGTTTGGCAAACCATGGTCGAGTTCGCCGAACGCGAGCAACTTTCCTCAATGGAAATGGACCTTCATGTGCCTTGGTTGGAAGAGGGATTTCATGGAACTTGGCGACGAAGCAAAATGCCAGATCGTCAAGAACGCTGGAATGTAAACCTGCCGATTTTTGCTGGTGATCGAATCGCCGGATCCGTTCATATGTGCGGTTTGGCAGAGCGAGACAATATGCTAGGCTGTCTGAATCGGTTGACCTTGTTAGTTGAAGATGTTGGACCACAGATCGAGTACGTAATGTCTCCAATTGTAACGGAGAAGGTTGTTCAGCAGGTTGTCGCCGAGTCCGATGTATCAGAAACTCCTCTTTTATCTGAACCGAATCCGATTGGTGCTTCGAACTAGGGCCCATTCTCTAGCTGAGTGTAGTCTAGCACTTTCTTTGTAGATTTTGCTTGATGAGTTTTGAAGGAAAAGGCTGATCCATTGAGTCCGCGAATTGCCGTGATCGTTGGAACTAGGCCTGAAGTCATTAAACTTGCTCCTGTTTACCGAGCCCTGTTGGATAGCTCGAGATTTGAAGTCTCGCTCGTTTCAACTGGACAACATCGAGAAATGTCCAGGCAAGCACTGGATGTCTTTGAATTGAAGTCCGACGTAGAATTGGACCTGATGAGTGAAGGTCAAACGCTGGAGTCGTTTGCCTCGCGAGCACTCTTTGGCCTATCGAGCTTATTCTCGACTGCAAACTTGGATTGTGTAGTCGTCCAGGGAGACACCACGACAACGCTGATGGCTAGCCTAGCTGCCTTTTACCAAAAAATTCCGGTGGCTCATGTCGAAGCTGGAATGCGAACAGGTAATATTCAATCTCCTTGGCCTGAGGAAATGAACAGGCGACTTACTGCCGACTTGGCCTCGTGGCATTTTGTTCCTGTGCGAAAGAACATCGAAAACTTAACGCGAGAAGGTATTTCAAAGGAACGTTGCTATGTTACGGGAAACACTGTATTAGACTCACTGTTGTGGATCCGAAATCGATTACAAAAAGCAACAATCGATCATCAATCCATGATGCAGCGATTGAACGTTGAATCGTATTTTTACCAGAAATACATTCTGCAGGCCTATCGATTTCTTTTGGTAACCTGTCACCGACGAGAGTCGCACGGTCAGGGCATTGACGAGGTTTGCCAAGCTCTGAAAAAACTGGCAAATGATTTTCCAGATTTGGGTATCTTCTTTCCGGTACATCCCAATCCCGAAGTTATAAGAGTCGTTCATCGGGAGTTGGCCAATTTGCCTCAAATCGCTCTTTGCCCACCACTCGATTATGAGGACTTTGTCTGGATAATGGATAAAGCCTTCGCCATCATCTCAGATTCTGGAGGTATTCAAGGTGAAGCAATGACTCTTGGAAAGCCTGTGTTGGTAACTCGAGATACAACTGAGTATCCCGAAGCTATCGATTGCGGAGGCTGTCAACTGGTTGGAACCAAGCCTGAGTCAATTTGTTCCGTTGCTTCCAAGCTTCTGGTGGATCATGATGAATACAGACGTCGATCCAATGTGGTAAATCCCTACGGTGATGGTCGGGCATCCGAGAAAATTCTACAAATACTTTCTTCCGAGTTGGGTCGGAACTAGGAGGCAGGACATAGTTTTCGGTCACAAGAGTTAATAAAAACGATAAGATACTGATCTGGTTGCTGTCTGGCTACATCGACTTTCATCATGACTAATCTGACCTCAACATCGCTAATCCACCGCGCCCAACACTCAACTTCTCCACCCGTCCAATCATTGCGATTTGGATTGATAGGAGCTGGAAGTATTGGTCGCCACCACGCTCGAGTCTTGTCACAACTAGTTGGCATTCAACTTGTTGGAGTTTGCGATCTGGATAAAATCCGCGGTCAAGAAGTTTGCCAGCAGGTTGGTGCTAGCCATTTCGAAACCTCGGCCGAGTTGCTTGATAACTGTGACGCCGTGGTTATCGCTACACCAACTGCAAGCCATTACGACTTGGCACTTCAAGCCATTCAGAGTGGCAAACATGTTCTAGTTGAAAAGCCGCTGGCAGATTCAGTTGAACGTGCGCGGCACCGTTTAGCGCAGTCAAGAATTCACGCCGCATTCAATGTGTCGGTGGTCATGTTGAGCGATTCAATCCCGTGGTGAGATGGTTTCGCCAATCAGTTGACTCTTCCGATATTCTCTCGATCAATGTTACTCGCGTTGGTCCTCGACCTCCACGGAGTTAAAGACGTTGCGATTGCATTTGACTTAGCCGTTCACGATATCGACTCCGATTTCGTATCTGTGCCAATCGCCTATCGAGCAAATCCAGTCGGTCTGCAACGCCACATATGGACAGCACGAAGACGTTGCACAAATTGGAATTCACACGAAAAGCGGCGCGGTATGCGGCATTAACACTAATTGGTTGACGCCCTACAAATCAAGAAGAATTGAAATTGCTACCAAGAACGCCTTCTACGTTGGCGACTTGGTTTTGGGAAGCGTGACGAGCTACAAGGTTAACCCCAACGACGGTAGAAGAGAACCTGAGGTTTTCACGGTCATCCCTGAGGGATCGGAGCCGTTGTTGGAACAAGCTACTTCGTTTGCAAGCCGAATAATTGGTGATTCAAATAGTGAGATCGCCACGATTGAGGAAGCCTGCAAGATCGTTGAACTGGGATCGTGCGTTTGAGGCACGGAAGTAGGATCAAAAGTGCATCGAGAAACAATCCACTCTAACTTCATTCACCCAACAGCAGTTCTGTACATGTGTAGAACGGAACGAAAAAAGACGTCATGATTTCAAGGCCATCTGTTCTGACTGGAATTCCGCTCAAAATTCGCTCGGGGTGCGTTATCGGATCGCATTGCATTTTGGGTGGTGAACCTGAACATCGTTTACTCGCAGGCCGTTGAACGATTTTGAAGAAGCAAACTATAATTCGTGACGGTAGTTATTCACTACGAACTTCCGGACAGGGAACGCGAATTGGTTCTGAATCTCGCTATATCATGAGCCGAGCCCATATTGCTCATGATTGCCAAATTGCCGATAAAGTCACTCTGGCTTCGGGCTGCAGCATTGGTATACCGCATTTACACGAAGGTTCGAATGCCGGGATGAATGCCGCTGTCCATCAGTATTCCACTATTGGTTTCTAATTTATTGATTGGTATGTTAACTCCTGCTTACCAAAGATGTTCCTCCGTGTTCCGTGGTGGTGCCGGGCAAAATCCACGTAATTTCGCGCGTCAACGAGCTAGCGATTGAGCGTGCGGGTATTACGTCGGTTTGCCACGCGACAAAAACAGCCATCGCCTCGCTGACCGATCTTCCTCTATAGCGGTTCAGTTTTGCAGGAGTTCTCGCGTATGTCCGGACAAAAAACCGCTCTTCGACATTCAGTTTGTTGATCACCCTCCGAGGAACTTCGCTAAGCAAATTTCAGGGCGCGGCGTAAAGTACCAGAATAGTTCCTCAGCCACGTCGCTGACGCGTTATCCGGTGTTGCGTGTACAGCATCGGAATTTTTTATCGGATTATCTTTTCGCCTCGACAGTTTCAGCGTTCAAGATTTCTGATGGATCGTTTCTTTCAATCATGCTTGAGCAAATGGAATCTCGTGACGGAAAATACTTGTTATGTCCTGTATCGGCTTTATCGGCTCAAACTTTGTTCTCGATGCACTAAATCGGGGCTTCAAAGTTGTCGTGTCGATCGCCTGACCTACGCTGCTGGCCTAAGAATGTTTAAAGTGCTGAATCGCACGAGCACTATCACTTCGCGCAAGCTGACATTGCTGATGGAACTCGGATAGCTCAAGTATTCAGCAGTACCAGCCAAAAGCGCCGTGGTGTCCATCCTTGCCGAAACCTGGTCGATCGTTCAATTGCTAGTTCAGTTGATTTCGTACATTCCAATGTAGTCGGCTGTCATCAATTACTCGTTCAGACACTGACCTAATAAGCGCGGTCTATCACAACTGCAAAAGGATTCATTTCGATTCCTGCACATTTCCACAGACGAGGTTTACGGATCGCTGAACGAAATTGGGGAATCTCGTAAGAGTCGACCGCCTACGCCCCAGTTCCCCCTATTCAGCGACCAAAGCCTCAGCCGATCATCTAGTCCGAGCCTGGCATCACACCTACGGATTACCCATTGTCATCGCCCATCCCAGCAATGACCATGGGCCCAACCAACATCCCGAGAAATCAATTCCACGTAATTCATTGTTGTTTGAACGGAAAATCAATTTGTGCTTGCGGCGATGGGAAAAACGTACGGCGACTGGTTGTATGTTGGCGATTTTTGTAACGCCCTAATCTTGGTTGCTTGAGCATGGAATGATTGGACAATCCTAACGTTGGCGGAAGTAACCAGTGGCGAAAACATCGATTTGTTCAGAAAATCTGTGATCTGTTCGATTTGCTTCATGGGCAAAAGGCAGTTGGCGAAAGTAGAAAACTGATCGAATTGGTGGAAGATCGGCCTGGCCACGATTTTCGATACGCCATGAACTGCTCTAAATTTCAGCAACTTGTCGGTTGGAAACCTCGCCAATCTGCTGACACCGGTTTTCAAAAAACAGTTGAGTGGTACCTTAACCATGTCGATCGATTGCAGTTAGCTTAGTTGAGCTAGCTCTCAGGTTCTTCCCGTTGATGCAAAAGTGCAAAGATGAAAGTTGTAGTTACTGGCAGTTCAGGATTCATCGGCAATTTCTTAGCCCAAAGATTGCTAGACCGAGGTGATCAAGTTGTTGGTATCGACGACCTCGCGTAACGACTACTACGACGTGAACTTGAAAGAGGCCCGCCTTAGACGCATTTCATCGCATCCAAATTTTCGGTACGTGCAAGCGACCATCGCAGACCGCGCCACTGTCGAAAAGGTATTTAAAGATTTCGGCCCTCAGCGAGTAGCAAATTTTAGCGCTAGCAGGCTGGGGCAAGGTATTCAACCGTCAACCCATATGCATACGTCGACAGCAATCTAGTCGGGTTCCTCAACATTTTGAAGCACGTTGTTCATCAAATACAAAATCGAGACGGTCTATGCATCAACTAGCTCACTATAAGAATACAAGTTGGGACCCTTTTCGGTACACGACAACGTAGATCATCCGATGAGTCTTACGCAGCGACGAAGAAAGCCAACGAACTTTTAGCACACCTTACACAGTTCGCTTTACAGCCTGCTAACTACGGGGCTTAGGTTCTTCACAGTTTATGGGCCATGGGGACGTCCCGATATGCCCTCCTCAGTTCAAGTTCACCGGGTCGATATTAGCCGGTGAACCGATCGATGGATTCAACAACTTCGGCAATCACAGACGCGACTTTACCTACGTCGAGGATATTGTTGAGGGCGTGATTCGAGTGTTGGACCAAGTTGCAACGCCCAACTCGACTTGGTCGGGAGATGATCCAGATTCAGCCACCAGTTACGCACCCTATCGTCTGTACAACATTGGCAACAACCAGCCTGTAGAACTAATGCGCTATATCGAAGTCCTGGAGAATTGCTTGGGCAAGCAGGCTCAAAAGAATCTGCTGCCGCTTCAACCCGGTGACGTTCCAGACACTTACGCAGACGTCCAGGATCTAGTCAACGATCTGGGATATCGTCCAGACTCTGGCCGAGCGGTGCATATCGAATTTCGCCAGGAAGTGGACGCAATACTATCGGTTTGATATTGCTTACCCTGTCCCAGCCAGCATCATCCCAATAAAACCTCATTACCGCTGACCGGAAATTCGGTACTGGCATACCTCAGTAAGTCAGGTTACATATTTCTGAATCATCGAGCTCGACAACGGCAATATTTTTATCTCCCGAGCCATCGAAGCTGCTCATCGACAAGGGTCAGTGCTATTTTCTGCGGCGTCAGTTGTCCTGAAGTAAGCTGAAGTACAAAACGCCAGTCCAAGCACTGCTGGTTATAGGATCTTCGGGTTAAATTGATCGAGGTCTGCCTGCTCTTGCCAGTCCGGGGTGGCAAACGGCAGTGCCATAACAATCAACGCGCAGTTTTCGGCCATCCAGCATACCTGCTGGAATCAACATAGGGGCTGCCGGATCAAATCACTGGCCAGCACCACGAACTGGATATTCACCATAAAGCTGTAGTTTTCCGTTCGTCGAACTGTTCGGCCAAAGGCTGCCGTCCAGTTACCGTTACCAGAATCAGCCACGATCGCGTTGCAGCACGTTCCTGCGTCGATGATTTCGACACAAACGCTGTGGGTACCTTTAACTTGCCGAAGCCGACAGTTCTGGTCCCAGTTCTACTCGTCCACATGTCGACCAATAAAGTTTATGGAGATCGCCCCAAATGATTATCCTGATTCAAGAACTAGAGACACGATGATTACGCTGACAAACAATTCGAATATTGCGGTCTCGAGAGTTTCTCAATTGATCAACGAAAACACTCACTTCTTTGGGCGCAAGTAAAATCTCGCGGCAGATATCGTCGTCTCAAGAATACGAACACGATATCAGACGCCAACAGCTTTGCCTCGCGGATGCTTGACGGGACCAAGCTGTACAGCGGAGTAGAATTGCATGGTTTTGAGTTATCTGATCAAGTGCAATTGTGAAGAGATCGAGTATCGTTATCGGCGGTGGCAAACAAGTTCGCGACAACATCCATTCCTAAGATGTGCGGACCATTGCTGCTTTCATTGATGCTTCCGTCGATGCGCAGAGGTTTACAACATTGGTATGGCAACGAAACAGTTGCCGATCCTCAGTTTTCAGATCACAATCAATTACCGGTCGCCAACAGCGTTACAATTACACCGACGAGAATCGTACCGGTGACTACATCTCGTTATTACAGCGACTTGACGAAAATGCGTCAGCACTATCCGGCTGAAACATTTCGATTTCGCTTTTGCTCGGTGCCGAATCCAGCAGATTGTTGCAGCCTGGCAAATCCGTTCCCACTAAAATTTGAAGCTTAAGAATGATCGCCAATGTTTTGATTGGGTTATGTTGGTTTGCCGCTCGCACTGCAATTCGTTCGTAGTGGCGTTACCGTTTTGGGATTGGATATTTGATCAAGCCAAAGTTGACACACTTTTGGTCGGCAACAGCTACATACATCGGCATCGAGAGTCAAAGCGTTCGCGATGCAGCAACTACGGAGCATTTTCCGCCAGCACTGACTTTTCACGCATCACAAGTCGCGAAGTAATAATCATTTCAGAAAAGTTAACGCCGCTGAACAAGAATCGTGAGCCAGACATCTCTACGTATCAACACAGGTCGAGCGATCGCCCATTACCGAGGTGAATCAGTTCGGCTAGCCAATGGGATGCAGGCCCTCGCAATTGGTAGTTCTCGAATCAACTACCTACCCAGGAACCACCGATGAAGATCTGCGTTGCGTGCTGGAAGAGGGCTCTAGCTTAAAGGCCGGAGTCAATTTTCATTTAGCCTTCTCACCTGAGCCGCGAGGATCCAGGTAATCCAGCGAGTAAAGTGGCGGTCATTCCTAAGGTCGTTGGAGGTTACTCGCCCGCCTGCTTGCATCGAGCGGTTGAACTGTACAGTCGAGCTGTCGAAAAGGTTGTGCCAGTCAGCAGTTGCCGAGCTGCTGAGGCGACTAAGTTACTGGAAAACATTTTCCGAAGCATCAATATCGCGTTAGTGAACGAATTGAAAGTCGTTTACGAAAAGATGGAATCGACATCTGGGAAGTGATCGACGCCGCTAGGACAAAACCGTTTGGCTTTATGCCCTTCTATCCTGGACCTGGGCTGCGGTCACTGTATTCCGATCGATCCCTTCTACTTGACCTGGAAGGCTCGTGAATATGGTCAAGCTACACGTTTTATCGAACTGGCTGGCGAGATCAACACCAGTATGCCGGAGTATGTCGTTAGCAAACTGGGCGTCGTTACGCTCAACTGCCAGCGTAAACCTGTAAACGGCACAGGATTTTGATGGTCGGCTTGGCCTATAAAAGCCAATGCACGATGACGACCGCGAGTCTCCAACCTACGTACTGATGGATCTTCTCAAGGAATCAGGGCAGCCGTAGCCTACTTTGATCCTTATGTTCCGGTCATCAAACCAACTCGCGAACACCCGCATTGGGCGGGAACCAAGAGCGTCGAGTTCAATGTGTCCACCATCTCTCAGTTCGACGCAGTGATTATCACCACAGCCCATGCCAAAGTGGACTACGAAAAACTTGTAAACTGGTCACAGTTAATCGTCGACACTCGAAATGCAACTCGCGCCTGGCAGCCCAACGACAAGATTGTTCGTGCTTAATGCCGGCTCCACTCAACCATCTTTTCAACAACTGGGGTTTAACTGGTTGGCGATTGAGGAGCCGTAGGTTACATTTTACACATCTAGTCTACTAGAGCTGGATGTCCAGTTTCGTCGAAGCAGGTAGAGTCGGTCAAAGCAATCTTTCCGAAAAGTGAATCAAGAGACGATGAGCGACTTTCAGTTCTCGACGATCTGGCCGGAGGATTTTTGCGGACAAGTCAAACTGTTTCCACTGCCAAATCTAGTTCTATTCCCTCATGTCGTTCAGCCTTTGCACATTTTTGAACCTCGCTATTGCCAGATGTTAGAAGATGCATTGGCATCAGATCGGCTGATTGCAATGGCGCTGCTACAACCAGATTGGGAATCCAAATACGAACAACGCCCCGAAATTGCATCGACAGTTTGCATCGGCAAGATTATTTCTCACACACCGGCTGAAAATAACCGACACAACATTCTATTGGTTGGCGTCAAGCGAGCGAAAATCATCCGTGAGGTTAGCGGAACTAAACCCTACAGAATTGCGGAGGTCGAGCTGCTCAACGATGCCTACCCAAGTGACGAATCGATACAACGACCTGAGCTGTTGCAAAAGCTACAGGATCTGTTTCTCAAGTTCGTTCCAGATGGGTTAGCCGCGCAGGAGAGCTTTAGGCAGCTTGTAGGCAAACAACTTCCGCTCGGTATACTGACTGACACGATAACCTATGCCATGAATTTGCCAGTAGCAATCAAGCTGCAGTTACTTGCCGAGGAAAACGTCGACATTCGTTGTCGAATCCTGACGCGTTGCCTCGAACAGAAGCTTGGAATTGAAGGTATCGTTGGTGCTTCGGATTGCGAAAAAGCAACCGAAACTAACTTCCCACCACCGTTTTCAGAGAATTAGAGAGTTATTCATAGTCATGTTCGCAATTGATGTCGCCTCGAGGTTGATTCACGTTCTTACGGGAATCATGTTGCTGGGTGGAAGTCTGTTTTCATTGCTCGTGCTTGTACCAACACTCGAAGCCGCCGAAGGTGAAGCTAAAGCGAAACTAGTTGATGCTATTCGCAATCGTTGGAAGCGTTTCGTGCATGCTGGTATCGCGTTGTTTCTAGTCAGTGGTTTCTACAACTACTTTGTTGCAATGCCTAATCACAAAGGCGACGGGTTGTATCACGCGTTAATTGGCACAAAGATCATTCTAGCTTTGGGGCTGTTTTTCATCGCCTCAGCTCTGGTCGGTCGCAGCGCTGCATTCGAAGGCTTCCGAAAGAACAGCAACAAGTGGCTGAAAATTGTTTGCTTGATCGGGATCGTCATTGTTGGCATGTCCAGCTTTTTAAAGGTCCGCGGAACAAAGCCTGTGCTGGTGCAAACGCCTAACGGTCAATCGCCGGCCGCCCAAACGCCGGTCGAATCGGACACCAAAGAGTAGCTTCTGACACGCTGGCGCTAGCCGCAGTTGACCACTGGTTTCCTTGAACCGCTGGCTCTAGCCGCAATCGACCGCTCGCTAGTCGCTGTCCGCCGCCGTCAGACGGAGCTTAGCACAACCTAACCGTGGCTTATTTTTCGGGCTCGCGAAACAAGACAATAGGCGTGGTTTGATCACCCTGATCGCAGACCCATCACTCATAATCCTGCGGATGGCAAAGCCGAGCCACGGATCTGAGAGGTTTGCAATGCATGTAACCTCAGACTGGAAGCGCTGGAAGCCGAGGCCACGAGCACTTACAGTGCCGTTCGGTGGAAGTGAACATGCTTCCAATTGCCGCTCTTCTTGTGCCAAACGCGAGTTTCCTCAGAGGACTTTGTTGAAACTGCACCACTGTTCAGATCTGCGACTTGAGTTACACGTACGTAGCTGACAATGGCCGTTTCACCCAAAAGCCTAACATGAGGCCGAACCATGGTTGTCTGCAGTTTCACACCTTTGTGGCTTAGGTCAAAATAGAATCGGTGAAAATCCATGCCTTCGACTAAGTTACCTCGAGCTTCGGGCTCAAAGCACGAGATCGACGGATCGCATAGTTCGCTATAGGCTTCCCAATTGCCTGCAACAATACTCTCCAGCAGACAGCGGGTCAAATTAATCAATGTTGCTTCTTCGCTCATGTTAACTCAGTCTTACGAGTGACTTTTTGGAGTTCCAATAACCTCTATTTCATCGTCAGAACGCGATGAAGGCAGAACACAACCAACCCCAATACGGATGATACCGAAACTATCATGAATATCCAGCCAAGCGTTGTCATTTCGCGGTTCTCCGGAGTACTAAGATTGTGATTCGTTGTAACGGCCATGTGCCTTCCAGCGTTTCTCGCCGAAGTGGGCAATGATCATACACAGAACGATCGAGCCAATTACGATTGCCACGGCTCCACCAACAGCTCCATCGGATGTTGCATCATTGATTCGCTGCATTACATTCGATGGCTTGCCTTTTTCCAGAGGAATGAAATTCGCAACAAGCAGTACGATCAAAAACAGGGGTGTTATGTACTTCAGAACAAATTGAACAAATCCCGGCACCTTCAGTTGAGCACCCTCATCCAATTCAGCTTTCCCATTCGTCACTCCCATCACCCATCCATAGAACACGGCTTGGATAATTGCCAAGACGACAATGAAGAACTCCCCAGCCCAAAAGTCAATCGCATCCAAAGCTCGCAACTTCTCAGTGAAGTAGATTATGTACCCAGTACCAACAACAGTGATGATCAGCAGAATTGAGATCGATTTCGATTGCGAGATTCCCAGCGACTCCTTGAAAAATGCATTCACTGGTTGAAGCATCGAAAGGCTACTGGTGATCGCTGCCAAGAACAGCATGAAGAACCAAACAAATCCGAAAAACTGACCACCAGGCATACTCGCAAATACATTCGGTAGAGCATTGAAGCCCAACGAAAAACTGCTTGAAGTGTACGTAGCTATATTTGCTCCCAAGAAAATGAAAGCTGCGGTGATTGTGATCAAACCGCCTAAGCAAACTTCAAAAAACTCATTCACCGCGGAAGCTGTGATGCCGCTCAGAGCAATGTCGTCCTTTGGCTTCACATAGCTCGCGTAGTGAATGATCACACCAAACCCGACAGACAACGTAAAGAAGATCTGCCCGGCCGCAGCCAACCAAGCTTTTGGATTCATCAGCGTTTCTGAAACATTTTCGGGAGGGTTCCACATTTTCCCTAAACCGTTGAGCACATTTTGGTCTGGAAGATCCGGATTTGGAGTTCCTAAAGTCAACACACGAACCAAGACACACACGGCACATAATGCCATCAGCGGCATGGCAATGTTACAGAACTTCTCAATACCTCCGCTCAAACCGCGGAATACAACCAAAAAGTTGATTACAAATGTTATCCCAATAAAGACTAGTGTTTTGTAGCCACCACTGAATAGCGATCCATCCGAGGCCGCTCCGGTACTAGTTTCAAAGAACGTCTTGTGGACATCAGCGCATGCCCTGCATCAATGCGCCAGTCAAATAATCCCAAGCATACATCAAACACCAAGCTTCGATGACGATGTAGTAGAAGTAGACACACAAGGGAATCAGCACGGTCATCGTACCGAAGTACTTTGATAGAGGGTTTTTCCACAGCACGGTGAAAATCCCAGGTCCAGAATTGAACCCTCGCCGACCGCCATAGCGGCCCATGGACCATTCTGCCCAACAAAGCGGTATTCCGAGCAGCAAGAGTGCTACGAAATAAGGAATCATGAAGGCGCCGCCACCGTTTTCGTAGGCTTTGCCGGGAAACCTGAGAAAGTTGCCAAGGCCAACCGCAGATCCAGCAACGGCCATGATGACTCCAATTCTTGAAGACCATCCCTCTGCAGATTCCTTGGACATCTATCACCTCGATTTTGAAAGTCGATCGTAGTAGTTTGGTGACTGAAACGAAATTTCTGGTCCGCCACCTGGAAAAAGTGTACGTAGGCTACTAGATTCGCGGACGTATTCAAGAGCTTGAAAGCGATTTGGGCAGGGGATTTTGCAGAAGTTGCCTTGATGTGGGTATACTGTGACGCTCGCTGATCTCGATTGCCAGATCAGTAGACTTTGCCTAATCCGGATGCTCACCTAATGAACAATTCGAACTGTCGGTTGCCTGCTTCAATTCACCTAAATGGGCACCTAACAAGGCGTACTGCGATTGCAATGCCGATCGCTACCGCGTTGAGTCTAACTTTAGGCCATAATATCCCTGCTCAAGCCTCTCCCACCGAAAGTAATGAAATGAACAAGTCCATCCGTTATTGCTTGAACACCAGCACCATCAATGGCGGTGTCGTTCCGGTTCGTAGGCAGCTCAAGATTGCTGCTGACGCCGGATATCAAGCCATCGAGCTTTGGCTGCGAGACGTAGAAAAATTTGTTGCCGAGGGTGGCAAGCTAGACGACCTTCGCAAAGAGATTAGCGACCTTGGCCTTGGCTTAGATAGTGCAATCGCTTTTGGAAAATGGATTGTCGACAACGACGACGAGCGAAAGAGCGGACTCGAGCAATGTCGCCGTGATATGGAGATGGTCAAGGCGCTGGGTGGCTCACGCATCGCAGCGCCACCAGTTGGCGCAACGAACCTTCCTAAACTTGACTTGGCAAAGGCTGCTGAACGCTATCGAGCGTTGCTTGAAGTCGGAGCCAAAGTTGGAGTTCTTGCTCAGCTTGAATTGTGGGGCTTTTCACAAAATCTTGCCACGCTGGCAGAAGTTCTTTTTGTCGCAGCCGGAGCAAATCACCCCGATGCATGTTTGTTGCTTGATGTTTACCACCTGTACAAAGGCGGCAACGACTTCAACAACGTAGGTCTCATTCCAGCCAGTAAGATGACCTGCTTGCACATGAACGATTATCCGGCAACTCCTGCTCGAGCCGAAATTGCTGATAAAGATCGCGTCTATCCAGGCGACGGAGTTGCCCCGATGAATGTAATTTTGAAAGGATTGTTTCAAGCTGGCTTTCAGGGAACGTTGAGCCTAGAACTATTCAACAAGACCTATTGGGAACAGCCACCTGAAACCGTCGCCAAAGTCGGACTCGAAAAGATGAAGCAAGTTGTCGAGAAAGCGTTAGCTTAATCGTATTCAAGCGTTACGGCGGCTCGCCGTACGGTTCTTCTCCAGCGTAACGGCGAGCCGAACGGGTCTTCGATTCAAGCGTTTCTGCGTGCCAATGGCTCAGCCAGTGTTTCGAAGTATTCGATCATGATTACGTTCGAATACCATTGCCAATAAAAACTTGGGCTATGGGTCAGTTCACTCAAGTTGCGGTTCGAGAGTTTGCTGATTGAGAACCGCCTTATTTTGATTGTATGTGTTGAGGAGTCGTCATGAAAATAGCGCGATCTGGTATTGTAACTTCGCTGATCGCAATCGTCTGGTGGAGTTATCAAGAGCCACTTACAACAATCGTGATGCTGCGCGAGAAAAAGCCAGATATTGGTGTTGTGATTTTTCTAGAGACGGGGGCCAATCTCGATCGGAGTTCACAGATCAAATACCACCTTCACTTTTGCGTTTTCGAGAATGGAAAGAACGATTCAATCTACATCGGAACGCGGAGGGGCGGGTGGTATAACGGACAATTTGATCTAAACCAGAATTCGAATATCGTCGCAACGGTGAAAGTACCTGACTTAACAAGCGGCGGAGTCATCATTCCACTCGGTGATTTATTAGACGAAATACCACAAAACAATGGTGGGATAGGCGGTCCGACTGTTTACGTCTCCAATGTCCGTGGGGTAGTCAAGTGAAGTAGAAACTATTTCTGTTTGCGAATCCATGTTAGATAGGTCGCGATTTTGGGATGGGATCGCAAGAGCTCGAGCGTGTTAAAGAGCTTTCCAAGCTTCTTTTCATCGGGAATGAAATCGTGGATCGTCCCATGACAGTCTTTGCACAAACTGACCGTCTGAACCATCTGTTCGCGACTAAACTGTTTTTTGAACCAACGATTGCTATGGCAGGTGCGAGGTATGAGGTGATGTTCGGTAGTGGGCTCCTTCATCACTCGCTCGCAAAGTTGACACGGGTACATGGCGATGAACTTCCAAATGCTGGAAACTCTAAAAAGATCGAATCATCGCTGGCCGCTATTGATTACTCCCAAGATCTCGACTCAAATTACCGGTGCTGTTCTCAGCAGAAACTTGATCTTTGGTTACTAAATGCTCGACTCGCGACATCTCATTGACCCACAATTGAAGATCATGTTCGTACTCGCTGGCCAAATCTCCAAAAATAAGTTGTCGATGGAAAGCTGCAGCGCCCTCTTTTTGTAATTCGGCGTCTCTGGCACTCTTAAACCGCCGCATCGGATCTGCCCAGACTAAGTTCTTGCAAAAGTTGACTAACAGCGGATTGCAAGTCACTTCAGGAGGCAGCAAATTTGGCAATGCACTTGGCAGATTGCGTTTTGCCTCAAGAAGCCCGGCTAAATCAAGATCCAGGGGAAAACAGGGACGACCTGCCAACATCTCGATTAACACATAGCCTAGGCTAGCCAAGTCGCTCTGAGGCGTGCAATGACCGCCCTCCAAAACCTCGAGCGCAGCATAGGTTGGTGTGCAGGTTCGAGCTGGTGGGGGCGCGTTCAGCTCGAATGCCGAGCCGATATCGATCAGCTTCGCGTGCCCTGTACGCTTGATCATGATATTCGCTGGCTTTATATCGCCATGAATGATATTCGCTCGATGCAACGCGGCCATCGCAGCCAAGCACTCACGGATGATGGCTACCGCAATCCCAGCTTTAACTCGAGTCTGTTCAGTTCCGTAGGTAGCGATGACCGAGTTGATATAGTCCCATTTCTCGCCGGCGGTCTCTTCGACCAAATGCAACCTATCGCAGCTCATCAACTGCCTTAGGTCCAAACCATCGATCCACTCCATGACCATGATTCGAATGCTGCTACGATCGACGAAATCATGCACGTCCAGCAAATTGTCGTGTTGAATCGTGGCTACTTGGGAGGCCACTCGCGCCATCCGTTCCATGGAAGCTTGATAGGCCTGCGCGGTCGGAAATCGCTCCGGCGACATAACCTTCATCGCCACGGGAAGGTGGAATCCATCGGCACCGCGTCGGGCACTCAAATACACCACACCCTGACCGCCGCTTCCAAGCTCACGCTCCAAAGCATGATAGGTTGTCCATTGAACTCGGCGATTGTGAATCAACTTCAGATATCGATCTCTGAGTTCAGCGTTTCCTGGCAGGGCCTTCTGCTCCAGAAACGCACAGGTCTTTTCTTCAACCATCAATGTCGAATGCATCATATAATCCTTAAAGCAAATTGATTGCCATTACATCCGGGTGCGGAAATCCCAGGCGTTTATCGACAATGTTGACTAGTGGTTGGTTCGCGAAATAACGTTCTAAATTTTGTACTGCCAATCGAGTTGAATCATCGACTCGACTAGCCGCTTGTGCTCCAACATGCGGTGTGATAATCACATTGGGCAGAGTCCACAATGGACTGCTGGTTGGCAACGGCTCTTCGTAAGTCACATCGACACCAGCTCCAGCTAAATGTCCATCCTGAAGTGCAGCGATCAATGCTGGCTCATCAACGACTTGGCCTCTTGCCACGTTGATTAGGTAACTTTACCCTTTGGCATCGCTCGCAGGACACGCTCTGAAACAACTTGGTGGGTTGAATCGTTGAGTGGAAGGCACAGTATCAGAACGTCACTTCGAGCGGCCAATGCTTTAAGTTTGTCCGCAGGCCACAACTGAGCAACCTGTTCGGGCTTGCGCACCGGATAATAGTCCGTCGCAATTATCTCTAGCTGAAATGGTTGCAGCAACTGCACTAGTCGCCGTCCATTGCCTCCTAATCCTACAACTCCAACGCGTTTTCCATGGAGGTCATCCGTAGGTCTTCTCACAAATTCTTTGGTATTTGTCTGACGGAAAAATGTTGGCAATGATCGCAAAAGACCTAGCAGCAGGGCCAAGGTTTGCTCTCCAACCTGATTGGCAAACAGACCTGACGCGCTGCAAACCGTGATTTCTGGCGATTCAATTACACTTGGAACAAGGCAGTGATCCAAGCCCGCTGCGGAGCTTTGAATCAAACGCAGCCGACCTTTTTGGACGACTTCGTCCCAAGGCACTGGAACTTTTGCGTGCCCTACAAAAATATCCGCATGGAATAATTCTTCGGCGATCCGCTCCTGACCGGCATTGATGATGTTGCAGTCCGAAAAAGTCTGGTGGAATTGCTTGAGATGTCGTTCTTCAACTGGGTAACAAAGTACGATGTTTGTTTTTGACATTTTTTGAAGCTAAGATTGTGTAGTGCGTTGAAATGCCGTAAACGGTAGAATTGTCCCATCAAGCTCGGATCTGAACAGGTGGCAGATGTTAAGCCATTTTAGGAAGTCTTGGAAAGTAAATCGGTATGCCTTCTGAAAGCACCCCAAGCCAGCCCGATCTTCCTGTCGCAAAAAGTAGCCGAAACGCCAATTCCACGAGCAAGGTTGGCTCAAATTCTGATCAAACGGCAAGCTTAGATAGAATGTGCGTTTGCCCCGTTTGCGGAAGCTCGCTACAGGATATTCGACAAAAGAGCATTTGTACGCGCTGCCACACTATCGTTGAAACCTGCTGTGAAGGCGGCCGCGGCTAAGAGAGCTTGCTAGTCGAGCGTGATGAGGCCGGCTCAGTTGCGACACAAGAATTTGTTGGAAAGATCACTTTGGAAAAACAACATGGACCAGCCCAAGCGAGTTTTCCGGACAATGTCGCCAGAAGCTCAACGAGACATTTGGCAGCGCTGGCATAACGCTATGGAATTGAGTCACGAAATGTTGATGGCTCGACTTCGCAGTGAATTGAAAGAAGGCGAGGATATTTGGGATGCCTATCGCAATTGGTACGATCGCTATCAAGAAGCCAAATGGTCAGAGTTGTCAGAACGCCAAACTGCTCAAAATTCGAAAGTAGATTCGACCGATGCCACCTAGCTTGTTGTTAAAATCGCTCGAAGAGATTTTCGTTCAAGCATTGGATTGCGGACTGTCACCTGCAGTCGCTGGTGGCTTAGCGGTTGCCTATTGGGGACATCCTAGGAGTACCCAAGATATCGATCTTGGCATCCATGTTGGCGAAACGCATTTCATCGAACTTGACGGACTGACTAAGAAGCTTGGGCTCAAGCGAAAGAAGCCCCAGCCGACCAAGCTCAACTTTCTCACTGTCGATCAGTGGATCTATTCGCCCGCAGATAGTTTTGTCGATATCGAAGTTGACTTTTTGTATTCGGACTCATCATTCCATCGACAAGCACTTGAACGAGCAGTAACAGTCAATTTCTCCGGAATTAGTAGACCCATTCGTGTACTGACCTGCGAAGATCTTTTGCTGTTCAAGGCTGTATCGGGCAGACTCATCGACTTGGCTGATATCGATGTCCTTTTGAAACTGCAACACAGCGCTTTGGATACGGACTATTTGCAAACTTGGTCGACGCGACTCGGCGTTAAACTGAAGCTGGCGTGATTCTCGCCTGGTACCATCCACAGTATGGGCGTTAGCCGTTTCCATCATTCCCATACAGAAATAACGTAACTGCGCGGGGCTTGTTACGGCCTACTTTTCCATTGTGACGGCCCAGCGGAAAGCTAGGCGATGATCTCGCTGATAACATCGCCTTCAGAAATCTTGATTGGCCGACGGTCGTCGTCGACATTCTCGGTGCGAGGATCAACGCCTACCGCCTTGCAAATCGTCGCCAGCAAATCTGCCGCAGCTACCGGACGATCGACAACTTCCATTCCATCGTCACTCGTTTTTCCAACAATGGAACCACCTTTGATTCCAGCACCGCCCAATACGCAGGTCCAAGCATTCGGGAAGTGATCGCGACCGCCCTGAGGATTGATCTGTGGCGTACGCCCAAACTCTCCCATCCAGGCGAATGTAGTGTGCTCCAAAAGCCCTCGATCCTGCAGGTCGTTGATTAGCTCGCTCCAAGCCTGATCCAATTTCTCGCTTAAGCGCTTCACCTGATTGAAGTTATCCGCATGGCTATCCCACGAAAGTCCCGCCAAGCCATCGCTCAACGAGACTTCAACGACGGATACACCTCTTTCAACCAGCCTTCGCGCCATCAAGCAGCCTTGCCCGAACGGATCGTTACCAAATCGACGACGCGACTCCATCGACTCTTGCTTTAAATCAAAGGCTTCTACCAAGCTGCTTTCGGAAAGTTGCATTGCTCGCCGATAAACAGTGTCGTGAGTTGCCGCCGCACCACCACGTGTCTGAGCTCCATAGCTTTCCTGAAGCAGATTCCAAAACTCCTTTCGTCGAGTCAAACGCTCGTCATCCAAAAAAGATTGTGGAGTTAGGTTGTCGACTTTCAAATCAGCCGGTTGGTCAGGATTACTGGCGGCCGACTGATTGGGTTGATTTGGATCATAAGTCGTTGTGCTACCTACAGTTAATGGTTCTCGAGACGCTCCCAAAAATCCAGCGCCAAAAGCAGGTGGATTGATGAACACATTGGGCAGAATACTCACATAACCTGGAATGCTGGGGTCACCCGATGAAAGCTCTTTGGCTAAAGCTGTGGGCAAAGCTGGATAACGAATCGGTGCACCAGGACGTTGGCCCGTTCGCACCAAGTATGTACCGCGACTATGGTCACCCTCTTTGGTTTGCATGCCACGAATGATGGACAGGTGATTGGCGTGCTTGCTAAGTTTGGAGAGATGCTCACTAAACTTCAAACCTGGAACGGAAGTTGACGTTTCTTGGAAAGGACCACCATTAGTCGTGCCAGGCTTTAGATCGAAAGTGTCCATTTGCGACGGTCCACCCGCCATCCACAGCACCACCAAATGTCGCGGCTTACGACTTGCTCGCATAGCGGCTGCAAGCTCCGCTGGCCAAGATCCTGCAACGCCGGATGCGGCGCCAACAGCCAACATATTCTGAATACACTCTCGCCGATTGATTCGCATGTTCGGGCTCGCTTCAATGGAAATAGGTATGGGTGGAATGACCGAATTTATCAACTCAATGTAGCCTATTTCACCTCCGAGCCAAGCTTGACGTCTAGTTCACCGCTTCACGGTTGAGGCTAACTTGGGAGCCAATTGCTGGCTCAACCAACTTTTCGTCACGTTTTGTGGAGCCAAACTTGGACCGGAGAAACTGAACAAATTGGTCCAAGTACAGATAAACAACTGGAGTAGTGAAAAGCGTAAAGACCTGACTGACGATCAAACCGCCGACGATCGAGATGCCCAATGGCGATCGCAACTCTGCCCCGTCACCTCGACCACTTGCCAGCGGAACGCCTCCCAGAATTGCAGCAACTGTGGTCATCGTAATCGGGCGGAATCGGTGCATACAAGCTTCGTAAATAGCCTTCTCAGCCGACCATCCATGCAATCGCCGCGACACCAAGGCAAAGTCAATCATCATGATCGCGTTCTTCTTGACGATGCCAATCAACAACAGAATACCAATCATGCCGATGATGTTCAGTTCGGTCTTGCATAGAATCAAAGCCAGAATCGCTCCAACGCCTGCAGATGGTAACGTAGATAGAATTGTAAGCGGGTGAATCAAACTTTCGTACAACATGCCTAGCACGATGTAAACCGCCACAATCGCCGAAAGAATCAAAATGGGTTGATTGGATAGCGAAGCTTGAAAGGCCTGCGCAGTTCCTTGAAAGTCACCGCGAATACTAGTTGGCATACCAATGTCATTACTCGCGTTTTTGATCAACGGCACAACCTCGCTCAACGAAACGCCAGGAGTGAGATTGAATGAAATCGTACTGGATGGAAATAGCCCACTGTGAGCCACTGAGAGAGCTGTGTTGCGAGACTCCATCGTGTATAGCTCTTGCAGAGGCACCTGCGAATTATTGCCCGAGCGAGCGTAGATCGACTTCAGCGATTCAGGACCAACCGTAAAATCTTCGTCCAAAACCATGACGACTCGATGTTGAGTTGTATCTTCATAGATTGTGGAAACCTGGCGTTGACCAAAGGCATCGTATAACGTGTTATCGATGGTAGAAACATCCAATCCCATCATCGCCACCATATCACGATTCAGTTCCAAGCGTGTCAACCGACCGCGATCTTGCTGGTCGGTATTCACGTCAGCCATCTCTGGAATCTTGCGCATGGCAGCGACTAACTGCATGGTCCATTTGTTAAGCTCCTGCAAATCGCTGCCGCGCAGGGTGTATTGATACTGAGCCGCAGAAGCTCGACCACCGATTCGAAAATCTTGGACCGATTGCAGGATACAGTTGGCTCCACTGATTCCAGAAGTTCGGCGCCGAATTGCCCCGATGACCTCGTCGGGTGTTTCTTTGCGCTGATTTTTCGGTTTCAGCGTAATGAACATACGAGCCGTGTTCGTTCCACCGCCTCTATCGCCACCAGTAGATACTAACACGCGTTCAATGTTAGGCTCATCTGCTAGAGCCTTGCTGAACCGCTTGACGTACTCGACCATCGCTTGGTAAGACGTGCCTTGATCGGCAACTATGTTTCCAACCAGTCGAGCTGTATCTTGCTGAGGGAAAAAACCTTTAGGAACATTCAGGTACAAATAGACATTGAAGGTAATGATCACGGCCATCATCACCACGGTCCACCCAGGAAATCGCAGGACGATTCTTAGGCAAAATCCATAGAATCGCTCAAGCAAACTCTGTCGCATCGGGCCACGATTGGGATGACGCTTAAGAAGTATTGCGCACAGCATTGGCGTAGTCGTCAACGAGACTACCAACGAAATGAGAATGGCGATCGAAAGTGTGACTGCAAACTCGCGCAAAAACAATCCCACCACTCCGCGCATTAGCAGAATTGGAATAAAGACTGCGATAAGCGATAACGTTATGGAAAGCACCGTGAACCCAATCTCTTTGGCTCCGCGAATTGCCGCCTTAAGTGGATTCATACCCTCATCCATGTAACGACTTATGTATTCTGTCACAACGATGGCGTCGTCGACCACAAATCCAGTCGAGATAGTTAAAGCCATCAATGACAAGTTATCTAGGCTATAGTCCAGCAAATACATCGCGCCGAATGTACCCACTAGCGAAACCGGTACTGCAATCGTTGGAACGATGGTAGCTCGCCAATCACGAAGAAACAAATACACGACAACCACCACCAGTAACACTGACAAAGCTAGCGCAAATTGAACTTCAACAAGTGAAGCTCGTATCGATGTCGAGCGATCGAGTCCAATTCGTAGTTGAATTTCGGCGGGCAGTTGAGCGGACAGAGTAGGGATCAACTTAACGATATCGTCCACAGTTTCAATGATGTTCGCGCCGGGCTGCCGAAAGATCAAAATGCTGATCGAAGGTTGACCATCAGCTAGAGCGAATGTCTTTATGTCCTCGACTGAATCGGTGACTTCAGCAACATCGGATAGTCGAATCGGAGCTCCATTGCGGTAGGTGATGACCAACTGTTTGTATTCGTCGGCCTTCATCAACTGGTCGGTAGCATTCA
The DNA here is from genome assembly GCA_046349795.1 of Pirellulales bacterium. GTDB lineage: Bacteria > Planctomycetota > Planctomycetia > Pirellulales > Pirellulaceae > Aureliella. The sequence continues at coordinate 22,712 of JAXMBP010000072.1, forward strand.
GTATCCACTGCACATCACCTTCGTCGATCAAACCCTTGGGACGGCGCGCGTTCGATGCCGAAATAGCAGTACGGATGTCCTCTAGACCAATCTTCAGTTGGTTGGCAATCGTAGGATTTACTTCGACACGAACTGCAGGGTTTGCTCCACCAACTGGAAAAACTTGCCCGACGCCAGCCACTTGAGATAACTTTTGAACGACGATTTTCGAGGCGTACTCATTACATGGCGGCCTTGGTGTAAAGGTCACTAGTCATCGTCAGTAACATGATTGGCGAGTCAGCGGGATTTACTTTTCGCCATGATGGATTGTTCGGCAAATTTGCAGGCAGTTGATTACGAGCGCCATTGATCGCAGACTGCACCTCGCGAGCGGCTGAGTCGACATCGCGGTCCAGTTCAAATTGAAGCGTGACTGCTGTCGCTCCCAGTGAACTGGACGAGGTCATTTCCGTCACACCAGCAATCCGACTGAGAGATCGCTCCAACGGTGTGGCAACTGCGGAGGCCATCGTTTCTGGACTGGCGCCGGGTAGAGACGCGCCCACAGATATCGTTGGCAAATCAATTCGAGGCAACGGCGCAACCGGCAATTGGAAATAGGCGACAACCCCTGAAAGCGTAATAGCGATCGTCAACAAAGTCGTGGCGACAGGCCTACGGATGAAAGGCTCAGACAGATTCATCGATCCGCCTCCTACGCCCCATCCAAGATCGAATCGCCTCAAACCACAAATAGATTACCGGCGTGCTGTAAAGCGTTAGTACTTGGCTAATCAATAAACCGCCGATGATACTGATGCCAAGCGGCTTTCGCAGTTCAGCTCCAACACCAAAGCTGAACGCCAAAGGAACTGCGCCCAACAGCGCTGCAAACGTGGTCATCAGAATCGGTCGCAAGCGCAACAGGCAGGCTTCATAGATCGCATCTTGAGGTGATTTGCCACCGTGTCGCTGAGCTTCCAAGGCAAAATCGATCATCATGATCGCATTCTTCTTCACAATTCCGATGAGCAGGATAATACCGATTACCGCAATGACCCCGAAATCAAGACGGTAGAGCATCAGGCCCAGCAGTGCTCCAACTCCGGCCGAAGGAAGCGTGGAAAGGATCGTCAACGGATGAACGTAACTCTCATACAAAACACCGAGAACGATGTAGACAGTGATCAATGCAGCCAAAATCAACTGCGGAGTGGTCTGAAGTGACTTTTGGTAAGTTTGTGCAGAACCCTGGAACTCGCCAATTGTACTGGCTGGCATATTCAGCTCTTGAACCGTCTCCTCAACAGCCCTAACCGCGTCGCCTAACGACATACCAGGAGCAACATTGAATGAAACGGTCACAACTGGGAATTGCCCCTGGTGATTGACTGATAAAGGAATTTGAGTCTGCCGAGTTGTTGAGATCGACTCCAGCGGAGTGATTCGTCCTGCACCAGTCTTAACATACAAAGAGCTGATGTCATTGGTGGAGTCGCGGAATTCAGGCAACACCTCAAGGATCACTCGATATTGATTCACTTGAGTAAAGATGGTTGAAACTTGTCGTTGCCCAAAAGCGCTGTATAGGGCGTCGTCAATCATCAAGGGTGTGACGCCAAGCCGCGAAGCGGTGTCGCGATCAATCACCAATTCCATCTCTCGACCTAGCGAGGAATTGTCACTAGTCACATCGCGAAGCTCTGGACGGCCACTTAGACGCTCGACGAATCTTGGAACGAACTCTTCGAGTTCACGTACGTCAGGATTTTCCAGCGAGTATTGGAACTGAGTTCTCGCGACACGTGTATCGACTGAGATATCTTGTACGGGCTGCATGAACAGTTCGATCCCAGATACAAGTTCGGTCATTTCGGAAAGTCGATGCATCACATCAGTGATGGTTTCATTACGCAATGCATGAGGTTTTAGATTGATCTGGATTCGACCCGTATGCATCGTCATGTTGATGCCATCAATGCCAATAAAGCTTGCAATGCTCTGAACGGCCGGATCGGTGACTAGGATTTCATTCAGTTTTTGCTGACGTTCCTTGATGTTCTGGAATGAAGTATCCTGACGCACCTCGGTAAATCCCAAAATGACCCCTGTATCTTGAACTGGGAACAATCCTTTGGGGATCGCGAAGTACAGATAAACCGTGGCAACAAAGGTTAGCGCAAACAGCGCCATGGTGGAAAGCTGGTGACGAAGCGTCCACTGCAAAGTCCATCCATATGCTCGCTGAATCCAACCGAAGTAACCACTGGTAATCAACGCTTCCTCGCGTTTTGGCTGATGCTTGACTGCCTTGAGCAGATAAGCACACATCATTGGCGTTAAGGTTAGCGAAATGATGGCGGAAATAGCTATCGTAACGCTCAACGTTATCGCGAACTCGCGGAACAAACGGCCAACAACGTCACCCATGAACAACAATGGAATCAAGACCGCGACCAACGATACGCTTAAACTTACGATCGTAAACCCTATCTCCTTCGCACCGCGCAGCGAGGCGGCCATAGGGTCCATTCCCTCTTCAATGTAACGCATGATGTTCTCAATCATTACGATTGCATCATCGACAACAAACCCAGTAGAAATGGTCAAGGCCATCAGGGTTAAGTTGTTCAGCGTAAAGCCAAGTAGATACATTAAGCCAAACGTGCCAACAATTGAAAGCGGTACTGCGGCGCTGGGGATGATGGTTGCTCGAATGCTACCCAGGAACACAAAGATAACAAATACGACTAGAGCAACTGTCAGTAATAACTCGTGCTCAACGCTTTGTACCGAAGCTCGAATGGTGATGGTTCGATCAGTCAACACGTCAACCTGAATTGTGGCTGGCAGAGACTCACGCAATTGAGGCAACATCGCATAGATACGATCCACAACGTCGATGATATTGGCACCAGGCTGACGTTGTATGTTTAGTAGCACGGCCGGATGGGTATTGGTCCAAGCAGCTTGACGAATGTTCTCAACATCGTCTACCACATTAGCAACATCGCGCAACTTGACCGGCGCACCGTTGCGGTAGGTAATGATCAACTCGCGAAATTGATCTGCTGTGTCGAGCTGATCGTTGGCCCCGATAATGATTGATTGCTTCGGACCATCGAAGCTACCTTTGGCTTGATTTACATTGGCTGCAACCAGCGCCAATCGAATGTCCTCTAGCGTGAGGCTCACCGCGGACAACGCGGTCGGATTAGCTTGAACTCGAATGGCTGGCTTTTGCCCGCCTGTTACCGTAACTTGTCCGACTCCGGTAACCTGCGAAAGCTTCTGAGCCAAACGTGTGTCCGCTAAGTCTTGTATCTTCGAAAGTGGTATTGAGTCTGACGTTAAGGCGAAAGTAAGAATGGGGGCGTCCGCAGGGTTGACCTTCGAGAAGATTGGGGGGTTGGGAAGGTCGCGAGGCAAGAAGTTCAAGGCCGTGTTGATTGCTGATTGAACTTGTTGAACCGCCACGTCGATGTCCAACTCCAGTTCGAACTGAAGCGTTATCGCTGAACAACCTTGAGTGCTGGAGCTGGTCATTTGAGTCAGACCGGGAATCTGCCCAAACTGTTGCTCCAACGGAGCAGTGATGTTCGACGTCATCACCTCCGGGCCAGCACCCGGATAGAAGGTTAGCACCTGAATCGTCGGATAGTCGACTTGCGGTAGTGCGGCCACTGGCAGTTGATAATAAGCCACCCAGCCGCTTAGCAGGATGGCGATCATTAGCAGCGAAGTCG
>JAXMBP010000073.1:0-26209 GCA_046349795.1 Pirellulales bacterium
ACTACTTCCCTGGCGGCACAATGCAGCTTAGGTCTTTTTGCGTCGGACTTCCAGTCTTGTCGACGGGATGGTTGAACAGATATTCCCAAACAGGCTCGTAGAGGTACTCGCCATTTGCGTTCTTGGGCGATGCATTGTTGGGAGTTACCGACGAGTGTGCTGCTTTGGGATCTTTTTTCACGTCTGCAGCAGAGATCAGTCGGCGAGAGTTGCCGTAGGGTGGCTTCGTTTCGTCTACATTGACGATGGGACCGAACTGATGCAGGCCCAGCATCTCCCACGATCGGCAATAGTGGTTGCCGCTCCAACCGGTATCCAAAACGTGACTGAACCCGAAAAAGCGATTGGCTGGGGTAGCCGATTTGCCGGACTGCCAATCTTGGTCTTGATCGCGTGGCCCACACAGCATTACAACTCGATCAACCTTCTGATGCATGGCAAATCTCGCGGCTGTTGTTGAACCGTGAGAGCTTCCCGTGATGGTAACCTTTTCCCAACGCACGGCAGATTTGTCCTCGGTTAAAAACTGTTGCCAGTTGCCTTGAGGGTTCTCCTTGCTAAGCCAGATCAAAAACTGCCGAGATCGCTCCATGATCGAATCGGGTTTCGGAATATCGATCTCGTCACTAACATCCTCTCCGATTGCCGCCTCCAATCTCACATTTCCTCTGGCTTCCGGTGATTTAGGCTTAGGCTGGCAAAGAGTATTAAACCACTTGTTAGCGTAACTAACTTGGATGGCGTGCAGCCCTTGCTTGTTCAGGCGATCGAACAATCGTTGCTCGTGTCCCATCAGCCAGATGACCAATCGGCCTTGAGCGGTAACGCGTGTATCAACCGATGCCACTTCTGTATCCTGAGGCTTTCCATCCTTTTCAAATACGAAGTCCACTTCCGGATGCGGCTTGGCCTTGGGATCGATCTCACTGGCTCGAGCCTTAAGGATGTACTGCTGAGGTTTAGGATTTTTAGAGGCTGTAGTCGCGGCTTGTTGAGCCCAAGAGGAATTTTGAAGGCTGACAATGCAACTCAATGCAATGACGGTGATACACTTTGAAAACAAACGCATGGCAGGATACTCAGTGGCATAGAGGAATGTTAGGGAAGATCAATTGGGGCAGGGGAGGGTAATAGGTGCAACTATCATGGGAAAAACTGGCAATCTAACAAAACTATTTGGGAACGGCTCGCATGGTGTAATGAGCCTGATTCGGGAACAACACGCTGGCGTTCGGACCAATTGTCTTTACGTTCAGCTCGTAAACTGCGCCTTCGCGCAGCGCGTTTAGGCCGATACGCACAGTCGCAAGTTGCTCATCATACTCCAAAGAGTCAATCGATTCGATCTTCTCCTCTTGGTCATCTCCACCGTAGGCTGGCGTGGGAGTTCTAATATAAGAACGAATCGAGTAGTTCGATTTGTTTCGTGCCATTTCTGGGTCTACGGATTGAGTGAAGACCACTTCGAGTCCACTGACAATGGCACGTACTTCGGCGATTCCCGGCGGCCATGAACCACTTGGACGAATCCTAACTATCGAGCCAGTGTTGTTCCCTCCACCCCAACCGCTGTCATGCAGGTTGCCGATGTAAAGATCTCCGTTCGGAGCGACTTTGCAAACGATGGGACCTTCGAAGTTCTCTTTCGCGCTACCTGTTGCCAAGCTGAAAGGATAAACGGCTCCTTGATACTGTCCATTCACCGACTGGAGACTCATACGAACCAAGCATCGTCCGTTCATTTCGCAGCCGATGAGATGACCTTCGAACGGCCCAAACAATGGCTTCTTTTCGGATTCCAGTCTGGCAGTCGGAGTATCCAAGAAGCAGATGCCGTTGACGCTTCGCATCCAGGGGTGAGGAATGTTAATCGCTGGAGATTCGAAAGGTGGCGAGAATCCCTTTTTGTTTTCGAGCTTGTTGATAAACCCATATCGCTTCCCCGCGCGAATATGATTCAGCTCGTTGAACGGAGTGTAATTGCCTTGATTGTCCGAAGTGAATAGATCACCCTGTCGATTCAACGCAACACCCATTGGAAATCGGAGTCCTCCGGCTATCGGTTCAATGCGATACAAGCGATCGGATTGTTCTTTCTTGGGTTGATCTGAGCGGGGCTGATCATTACTGGGCTGATCGTTACTGAGCTGATTGTTACTGGGCTGATCTTTGACAGCTTCTTGACCACCACCAGATGTTGGCACGAGTTTCAACGCGTGTCCACGCCATCGCGCCGCCTCGGGCGTGCGATCATCCTGCTGGCATGGCAAGGTTATGTAGTAGTTACCGCTTAAGTCTAACTCTAAGCCAACGGCCCAATCATGATAATCGGGTGTGTATCCCCAACCGTCCGCCACAACCTTGAAGTCCATGATGGAAGAACCTTCGTTGGACGGCGACAGTCGAAGCAAACCGAACTTGGCCAACACGTCAATTCCATCTTGGCGAACTTGAATGCCATAGGGAGTCGGCAGTTCGTCGCTAATTAAGCGATAGTCGTCCAGCAGTCCATCGCTATCGCTGTCCAGCACTTCCAGGACTCGCCCCTTCAAAGAACCCATGTAACATCTGCCGCTGCTGTCCCAAGCAAACGATATCGGCATCTCGTTACGTGGTACCGGCAGTTCTACGGCTTCGAATCCTGGCACGCAATCCACAGTCTTTGCCGTGCGTGGAACTATTTGAATTGGCAATCGTTTGATGGTGTCGGGCGCAATGGAGGATCGCATGGTGCGCAGCCATTTGATCGGCTGATTCTTGTCTGCAAGAACTTCGATCGATTTTTTTTGTAGCCGGTGTCCTTCGGTTTCAAAGCTATAGGTGAATTGGTGCCCGCTTTCGAACTTCACCTTGTAGCTACCGAGTTTTTGATTTGACTCACCGGATTCTTCAATTGAAGAGTCGGGCAACGTGATGACCAGAGATTGCCCAACTTGCAACCCCGTGACAGTGAAATGTGTGTTGCTGAGTAGTTGATCGACGGCCTTCCAATCCTGCTGGAGTCGCAGCGACTGCAAAGACTTGCGGCTGGCATCGCCGAAGTGCAATCTTCCAACGATACTGACACCGCTGGCAGTATGCTGAAGTTGGTCAAGCTCGAAGGCGAACTGTTGATTCTCGGGAGCTAAAGGTTTCAAGGCTTGATTGTCGGAGGTACGAATCGAGAGACTTTCCAACCAATCGGTCTTTACAATCGGCTCGGCTCCCGGTTCCCAATACCAACTCTTGCCGCGAGTATGCTGACGCGCAATATCACCCAACCACCAGGATCTAAGGTTGCCGGTTTCGAGATCTAACATCCAGTTGTGTCGATTGGGAAAACCCAATACCAACGGTCGAGTTATCACTGCTGGTGCTTCGATCACATCTGTCAGCACCTGCGTGTACTCAGACTGCCCGTCGTTGTAGTTCCGCAGAATTCGAATAGGATTAGGCTTAGGTGGCTTAAAGTCTGGGCGATTGAGTGTTAACCAAAGTGCATGCAGTTGTTGGTCGAGCGAGTCGCCTAGCACGCCTTGCACTGCTATTTGAATGGCGGGCATCTCCATCCGCGGAACGATTCGAGCAGGGTTCTTAACCCAACGGTAGAACCACTCTTCGCGCACTCTCCGACCGATCATGGTTAGGTCTGTCCCATGTGCGTTGAGCGCAATTCCGCTGGGTTTGCTGTCTGAAATCTGATGGCAGCTTTGACAACTGAACCCATCGGGCGTTACCAACCGACCAGCCGCTAACCAGTATTCTTGATTGTGGACTGAATCCCGATTGGTCGCCGGGGATCGACTTGGTGCACCGGCAGGAATGCGATCGTGTGAGATGAAATAGTCAGCCAGTGAGGCTATCTCCGATTTGGATAGCCCGAATTGAGGCATGCGAATATCTAGCCAATCGCGTAGCCGCTCAGGGTTGTTTCCAAGCGCTAACTCGATGGCCTGCCGGTGAAGTTTATCGCCGACACCATTGAGAGCTGGTGGCGTCATGCCTGGAATGCGTGAAGCCAACTCGGGAAAGTTTTCGGAGAGTGTGATGAAGTGTTTGAAAATTCCAGGCTCAGTCTGTCGACGGTGACAACCTAAACAATTGTGCTCGACCAGAATCTGTTTTGCTTGGTCGACTCTTACGTTGGCACCCTTGTCCTGAGATAGATGTGACTGGAGCACATGCTCGTGAGTTTTGGAAAGCACAAATCGTGGCTGATTTTTTTTCTTGGGTTTAGCAGTATCGGGTGATTGAGCTGCTGAACCAGATTGAGTAACACAACTTCGAAGCCAGGCGTCTTTAGATTGAACCATTCGCTTTGAGACTGTCGAACTCAGCGAATCAGGTAGTAGATGGCAAGCAGCGCATTGATGTCGCTCAATCAGATCCTTGCCAAGTTTCAAAAGTGTCGCGCGGTCATCTAGTTTTCTGGCGCTCTCTTTTGTCTCCGAATCGACGGCGTCAAGTTTATTGTGAGTGTCACTTGAGCTTTGATTATTCTGCTGTTTGAGCCAGTCATGCAGATCGAGCTTCTGGTGAAGCGTTAAATCGAACTTCGGCATGCGATGATGCTTATTCACGCGTCCTGGATCGTCGAGCCAGCGAGCAATCGCATCGGCGGGACGTTTTGATGCGATCATCGACAAATCGCCGCCATCAAACAGATTTGACAATTGAAAACTATCTTCTACCTGTTCCAGTTGTCCAAGCTCACCAACCTGATGGCAAGCGATGCAACCCAGCGAAACGAACGTCTGTTGACCCATGGCTGGATCTGGGCGTGTTCTAATTGGCGGATCTTTGCTTTTGCGTTTCTTTTCCATCGCGGTCAGTTCATCCATCCAATTTGTTGGAGGTGAACTAGGGTTAGATGCGGCCCGCAACGCTTCGGCGATGGCCTTTGCTTCATCAGTTGTCAAATTGAAGTATGGCATGCGTCGATGTTGGACCATTGAACGATCCGAATCATAGTCGTTGCCTTCCGATTGGGGCGGCGCAGTGGTCAGATGTTCCACGAGCCAAGCTGTATGAAGATTGTCTTTGACGGCAAGCAACGAAGGTCCGCGTAGAACTCTAGCTGCGTTTTTGTCTTGCACCAAAGGCTGAACATTGATTCCAGAACTATTGGCACCGACAAACTCATGACAAGCCTGCAATTGTAGGCTCGAGCGAGCAGACTGCCTGAATCCGCATCCCCGTTGGCTTCAAGTCGGCTGACAAGATAGTAGATGCGACTCAACGGGCTCCAACTGAAATAGATTGCTGGACCAGTAAAGTCCAACCGAAGCAACCTTCGATGATTTGTACTCCGCAAGCAACGCCACCGGACCTCGACTTAGAGCAAGTTCGCCGCTTTCATGCCAACTTGGCTGCTGAGATTCAACCGAAAGCACCTCTTGGCCATCCAGTAACAAACGGAACTTACCTTGGCCAAAAAAATGCAGTCGATATGTGCCTTGCTCTGCAATATTCAACCAACCCGACCACGAAGCTTCCAATGGGGAGCTTGGCAAGCGAGCGTCCTTTTGCCATGAACCGTCGGAGTTCGGAAATCCTGGAAAAAGAATATCAGGATCGATCGTACTCAGTGTTTGGCCCGAGATCTTGTAAGAAGCAACCAATCCAGGTTGAGGTTGCGAAGCTGATGAATCGCTTGAGCCCGTTGTCGGATTCGCGTCGCCAGCCTCGAGCGGAGGCACTAACAAGCAGGTTGTAAAAACACCAAACGCAAGGAACAAGACTACAAGGCTCGATCCAAGTCGAATCATTGGGCTATTCCGAATGGCTTAGGCGGGAGGTTGAGGGGGTAGGCTCAACCATTGTAGCCGCTTATTTTATCGCGTCTAAGATCATTCCGGTGGCTAGCGATTTGTTGAGCACATAAAAATGGATGCCGGGGACGCCTCGCTCGATCAATTGCCGAGCCTGCGCGGCGGCGTGTTCGACACCCACTTGGAATTGCCACTCCGGTTGATCGCTCTTGCTCAGTCGCTCAACGAAGGCGTCAGGAAGTTTAGCTTTGCACAAGCCAGCGATGCGTTGAACCTGAGAGAGACTTAGCGCCGGTAACAATCCAGGTACGATCGGGATATTGATTCCTGCGGCTTGGCAACGATCGCAGAAGCGGAAATAGTCGTCGTTGTCGTAGAATAACTGAGTAACGATGATGTCGGCGCCAGCTTTCACCTTGCGAACCAAGTTTTGCAGGTCGATGTCAGCGTTCGGTGCTTCTTGATGAACTTCAGGGTATCCGGCTACAGCGATGCCGAACTGAGGGAACTCAGCTCGAATCAATTCGACCAATTCATTTGCGTATCGCAATCCGCCGGGCACTGGACGAAACTCGGTATCGCCCTTGGGCGGATCACCGCGCAGTGCCACGATGTAGTCCACTCCAGCATCAAGTGCCGCGCGTAGGTAGTCACGCAATTGATCTTTGGTCGAGCCGACGCATGTTAAGTGAGAAGCTACTGGCTTGCCCAAAAGCTTGCGAACTTCGCTGGTGATTGAAAGCGTTCGGTCGCGCGTTGAGCCGCCAGCTCCATAGGTACAGGTCATGAAGTCAGGGTTAAATCGCCCTAACTCTTCGACTGTCTTCATTAGCTCTGCGACGCCAGCATCGGTTTTCGGAGGAAAAAGCTCGAACGAGAGTACACGTTTACCGGTGCTGAATAGTTGACTTAAGGACATGCGAATTTCGACGTTGAAAATTGCGGTTAATGGAGACCTAGACTTGGCCTGTTAGGCTGTATTGGAAAAGCAGTTGCCATTCCCACCAGCAGATCTGCTCTGCCAGACGGGACCAGCCAGTTTGCTTGGCTAAAGCTTTCTCTACAAGATCAACTAGCCCTTCCGCGACCGTTTCTGGCGAGTTCAAAAGAGTTAGGTCTGGAATTGACGAGCCCAACGATGATTTTTCTGATTGTATCAATTGATCCGCACGTTGCCCAATAGCCTTAACAAGCTGAATTCGAACCGGGTGCTTGCTGGTTTGTCGAAGCCAGTATTTGGAATTCCAATAGTCGCCCTCGATCCGATGCATAATTCCGTGCCAATACGATCCGTCAGGATTGTGCTGATCTTGGCTAATTTGATGCGAGCGATCCCACTGTCTAGCCAAAAGCCACAGGCCAGCCTCAGCACAGGTGCCCTCAAGATGCATCTGCTTGATCACTGAGCGAACTTGTAGACTCGTATCGTCGCTTGCAGATTCCAGATTGAGTGTCAACGCAGGCATCGACTCGATAAGTGCCACGACAGACTTATCGAGTCGAATGTGATCGATTAGGTCCAGTGCTGGCATTTACTCAGACGATCCACCTTTGGGCTTTTCGGACTTCGTATCGCTTGAATCCTTTGGATCTGATTTGTCCTTGCCGAAATGTTTCTTCGATTCCTCAGAGATAATGATCATCTTGAGGTCCTCATCTTCAGGAACAAAACTGATCGAGGCAGAGTTTACGCAGTGCCTAGTGTTCTTTTGCGTGAATTGTTCACCTAGGAACACGTGACCCAAGTGACCACCGCAGTTGGTGCAGACGATTTCAGTTCTCAGGCCATCTTTATCGGGAATCCGAGTTACGTTCCTACTATCTCATCGTCAGTTGGCCAACCGCAATGGCTTTCAAACTTGGAATTGCTGCGATAGAGTGGGCAGTTGCACTTCTTGCAGACATACGTGCCCTCTCCTTTGTGATTCCATAACTCGCCAGTAAATGCTCGTTCAGTGTGTTTGTTGTTGATTACTTGAGCAGGACATCCCTTGAGCTGATTGAAATCCTTGGACTTACGAAGAACGCCTTTAGGGTTGTCGATGAAAGGATGATCTTTGAACATCGCAGCAATTTGTTCTTCGTGGGTCAACCTCTTCTTTCCTTCCACCTTTTTTCCATCAGTAGATTTTCCATCCGCCGACTTCCCTTCCGACTGCGCCGTGGCTGTCTTATCCGAGGATGACTTTACAGTCTCATCTGCGGCTGGATAAAGGAATGACATCAGACCCAACGCGACAGCAATTAATCCCAATCGAATCATCGTGTTTCCCCTGAATGAGCAAGACGTAGCCTTTGTTCCATTATTATGGCTTGGGAAGTTGCGTTTGAAGAAGGCTCAAGAATTGAGATTTTTCCGAGTACAAATGGCGCCTCCCAAGCTCTTAATATCATAAGCCTAGAAGCGGCGAACGGCAAACAGAGAAATGTCAAGCGATTTTGCCACGGACTTTGTGCAAAAATTGATCGAGGACGGAACTCTACAAGCCATTCGGTCATCCTAGGTCTGAAGCCGTGTTGGCACCCACGGATCGCTCTCAGCGGTGAGAGAGATTTCTCGGTGCTGGAGTTTAAGCTCATGTCAGCTGTCCCCAACACTTCGCATCTGAATTTCTTGGGAATCGTCCCCAAAGCCGATTCGGGTCTTTACGCTTCTGCTGAAACTTCGAGTTCGGCAAATTTGCCTGCTGAACAACTTCAGTCCCCGGCTTTAGATTCGCAAGCAGCAATTGCACCGAAAACGGACGAACAGCCGGTAGTTCGATTCCAAATGTCGGCCAAACGGCGAGGCTCAAAAAAGCTTCACCGCGTTGCGGAAGTCCGAGCTAGCCAAGGAGTTAGCGAAAGGACCATGTGTCGTCGACTGAATGTCGACGTCAAACAATTGCGAGCCATAGAAGATCCAACCTACGATCTGTCGCTATCGCAGCTCGCCGTGATTCGCGACGCTCTTGAAGTTCCTTTTGCGGACCTGCTGGTCGAAAATGATACCCTCTCGCGGCCGGTACAAGAGCGAGCCCAAATGCTTAAGATCATGAAAACAGCCGTCTCGATCAAGGAGTGTAAGCTTCCCCCTCGTGCAGCTCGGTTGGCTCAGATGCTTTGCGAGCAAATGATCGCCCTAATGCCAGAACTGGCGGAGGTTGGCGGCTGGCCCGAATTCGGCTCGCGCCGTGGCTCCGATTCTGTGGCTCGCATTCTGGCCTCCGAAATCGACACTTCGAACATTAAGTCTGAGTAGTCCATAGTAGTGGACGAGGCTACGATTCCGAAACTGGGATCAAGGAACCTCATCGATTAGGGGTTATAGCAGCACGAGTCACTCTTCGACGTCAGGCAGAAAAAATAAAGGACTCGTAACCTCGTCCACTACCACCTCGTCCACTACGAATCTAAAAGAAATTTTCTTCTTGGAACTGTTACATCACCGGACAGTTCCCTTCCTTTCAAGTTAGGCAGCGATGCCAAAACGCAACCAGGTGTGGCTAACAAGGCTACCAAGGAAGCTAGGCGTTGAAGAAGATGAGGCACAGGGAGCGCGGTGTTCTAGTCGGTGAGAATTACTGTTACCCCTGTGCCTTGCTTCTTCGACGCCTAGCTTTCAGAATCAAGGAAAAAAACAAAGCCCATGCTCGAAAAACTCGAGCATGGGCCCTGTTGATTTTTGGGTTGCCTGTGGGGCTGTTTTGGTAAGCGATCGTTTTAATCGCTTACCGTTGACTCTTAACGCGAAGAGATCTTCTTGTCGCCTTTTGATTCAGTCTCATTCCAAGGAACAAAGCCTGAAGCAGTCTCCATGTCGATTAGAAGTTGAGCGTCCAAGCCTACGTCATCAAAGGCCTTCGAGATCTTCTCGACGCTTTCCTTGGACATGTTGCTGCGAACGAACAAGGTGATGAACGGAACGGGCTTGCTCTCACCAATGATTCGCAAGTCACCCTTCTTGACCTTCTTGCAACCTTCCAGCAGAGTTGCTGCATAACTTGAGATCACGGCAGCCGCTTTAGCATCTTCGGGCAGTTCCATTAATTGCAAGGCTGCCGCGCTGCAAGTGGGAGCTGTCTCTACGGGACTTGGGATCGGCAGCGATTTCTGTTTCATCAGATCAAACATGGCCGCTGATTTCTCATCGCAGTAGCTTGGGCCGAAGAAGACTCGAAAACCTTTCAGATCTTCAACCGTCTTGGCTGGATTACCGCTTCGAACAACGAACATGCCGGTCATGTTCACGCTGTCCTTTTGATCGGTGAGCTGAGCAAGTGGGCGAATCTCCAACTTTTCAGTCTTAGCATCGTGCAAGACGACAGAGTGCTTGCCGATGATAACATCGACCGCACCCTTGGACTCTTCCAAGCCCGTTTTCAAACTCTCAGCCCAGACTACGTTTACCTTTCGAGCCAGTTTCTTCGTTAGAAAATGGCCCAGCTTTTCGTAATCGCGCTGAGCGTAACCTTGAACGCAATCACAGGACAGCTTCGAAGCCATAGGATCCATGACGATCAACGTCAATGGACCTTTCTCCTGAGCGATTGCTGCGGAGAAGTTTCCCGCAACGAGGGTTAGAAACAGTACGATGCAGAGTTTAGCAAACTTCATTACTCACCTCCCGATTTTTTCGAACTAGCTTCAGCCTGAGCATCAGCTTCTTTGATGCGCTGGTATTTCTTAGTCGAGTAAACCTGATCACCCAGAATGGATGAAATGGTAATCTCATCAGTTCCTGTGAAGTCAATTACCAAGTCGTAGGGGCTGCCTTGCATGATTAACTCGATCGATAGACGCTTGTTCTCCTGACGTACACAGCCCCACTCGAGTTCACTGGTGTGAGTCTTTAGCTTTCCATCCTGAGCGAATTCCATCAACTTCGACAGAAATGGATCATCTTCATCGGATACGTTTGAAATGAAAATGTCGCCATCATTTTCACCGGCAGCCGGTGGTTGATAAGGCTCTGGACGCTTTCCATCCAATGACCAGCTTCCCACCAATTGCTTTCCAAGACCAGCCTTAGCCTCTTTTGCCAGCTTTTCATCGGCGGTTTCTTCTGGTGCTTCAGCAATTGGCACCAGCACACAAATCGAATTCTTGTCTTGGTACATCATGTAATAGCGATCTCGCTCGGTATCGTAACCCAGAGGCACGTGCTTGCAGCCACCGCCAATCTTGGCCTTGCCGATAACAGCTTGCAGATTTCCCTCTTTGTCGTAACGCTTGATCGTTCCGATACTCGACTCGGCTGTCAGGATGTCGCCGTTGGAGCAGCAACGAACGTTCATCGGATTGCAGCAACTGCCAAAGCCTTCGCCACCCATTCGATTCGATTGTCCAAAGTCAGAAAGTCTCTTACCTTCAAGGTCGAGTAAGCCAACCTTGAACTTGGTGTTTTCGGCCAGAATTAGATTCTCGTCGCTAACTTGAATATCAAACTGTCCGCAGCAGCCACCGAGCTTATCGAGCAATCGAGTAGGCTCGGAAAGGTCCAGCTTCATCTTCCAAACTTCATAGCCACTTCCTTCGAAGCTCGAACAGGCGATAAAAACGTTTTGAGAGTTGACAGCCAGAGCTGTCACTGACAAAGCTCCTTCCATCAGCTGATCGACGTTCATGAAGTGATCTTTGTAAGCTTGAAGGCTCTCCTCATAGACCTGCTTCTGTTGCTTGAGAGTCGCTAGACGTTTCTTGTCGCGATCGGAAATTTTGTCTGCTTCTTTGGCTTCTATTTTCTCGATGCGATCTTGAATGGCTTGTACTTGAGTCTTCACAGATTCCGAGTATTGCTCGTACTGTTCCTTACCCATTTTTTCTAAGCGAGCCTTCAAAGACTCTTTGTCGCCAATGTTGGGAGTGGCTTGGTCCAAGGTGACTTTTCCACTGGCAATTTTGCCGATTCGACCGTTCCCCGCAACGTAGATTGAACCATTTTTGGCCACATTCACGGCGGTTGCATTGAATGGCAACTCAACCTCTTGGGACAACTTTAGATCGGGCGAATAGGTCTGAAGAAAGTGCTTCTGCCCGTCGCTCGTACAAGCCAGAATGTTTGCCGACGCATCCAAGCAGAACGTATTTAGTTTTAGAGGCTTATTGTCGCGAGAAGGACGGAAAAGCTGAATTTGCTTGTGCGTTGCGCTCAATGTCTCCGGATCTTTTTTGTCCGAAGCTTGAGCACCCGAGTGAAATGCAAACGCAAGGGCGAGTGCTATGATTACACGTCGAGCCAATTTCATGAGTTGTTCCTTAATTTTATAACTCTGAACATCGCTACCACCACCAGGCATTGTACCACAACCGGCTTCGTGTGCCAAAACCAAATTGAGGGCGGATTAGTTAGCTTTAGGTCTGCAATGCGGTTAAGACAGAGTTCTTTCAAGACGAAGCTATTATGTCTGTGAAGACTTGGAGAGGTGGTTTCAAGAATGGCTGTTGAGGAATTCAACTTAGTGCTTTTCAGCGGCTTGGCTGCCGATAGCAATGTGTTTGAAGCTCAACGAACCTACTTTGAACTTCATGGACATCAAGTTCACATCGTCCCGTGGTTAGAGCCACTGCCAAGAGAGGGCCTAGACGAGTACGCGGGTCGCTTGATTAGCGACTACAGCCAACTGCCAAATTTGGTCCTGGGCGGTGCTTCGTTTGGTGGAGTTGTTGCTCAACATGCTGCCTCGCATGCTCCAGCTCGTGGACTAATTCTCATCGGCTCAGTTCGCCAGCCCCAAGACTTGCCGCTGTTTGCCAAACTAGCTCGACCCGTGCGATGGTTAGTTCGTTTGATCCCAGTCGGCATGCTGAAATTGCTGGCTCGAACTGCACTCAGATTCAAAACATGGCCTAAGTCGTGGAAGCATCTTCGACCCATCGTTGACCAGTTTTCGGATTGCAACTCAAAGGTCTTCCGCTGGTCTTTGCTTCAATTGCTTACTTGGACTGAACCGGTGAAGCTGACGATTCCAGTATTTGAAATTCACGGTAGTCGCGACCGTGCATTGCCTCTTCGAAAGACCTTCACCGGAACAGTCATACCAGATGCAGGCCATGTTCTATCGCTGTCGCATCCCGCTGAAGTGAATCAATTTATCGAGCAATGCTTGACGCAGTTGAACACGAGAGCGTAGAGCTACTCCCCATGAATCGTAGCCACGAGGTTTCTGCGACCACCGTGGTTGCGGTGCTCGCATAGGTAGATGCCCTGCCAAGTTCCAAAAGCTAGTTCGCCACCGGAAATGGGAACGCTAATGCTACAGCCAAGCAACGAGGATTTTACGTGAGCTGGCATATCGTCGGGACCTTCGATCGTATGCACTAGCGGTAGTCCCTTTTCAGGAGCAATGACATTGAAATAGGTTTCCATGTCGACTCGCACGTCGGGATCTGCGTTCTCGTTGATGGTGAGGCTAGCCGAAGTGTGCTGGATAAACAGATGAAATAGCCCAACCTTTAACTGAGCGATTTCTGGAAGTTGCGCTAGCACTTCTCGAGTCACCAAATGAAAGCCGCGGGGCTTAGCTGAAAGCGTTAAGTTGCGTTGAATCCACATGCGAGGATCTCCTTCTCCACATCGCCAGCAAATGTAGCTAAACCAAGATTGGCAGCGTCATCAATCTATGGCTGCTGCGGTGCAACTAGTTTTTCTCGAATCGCCACCAGTAGCTTCTGTGCATCGCGGTATCGAGGCGAATATTCCAAAGCCTTGAGCACTTCAATTCGTGCTACGTCGTCCTTGCCGGCTGCGTGTAGCGCTTCGGCGAGTTGATAGTGTAGTCCGGCGGGATCAGTAGGCTTTAGTTCTTTGAGGGCTGTAAGAGGCTGAACGTTCATTGCCACTTGATTGAGATTGCGTTGAGCCTCCACCAGTGCTTCGTGGCCAACGGCAATCATCGGCTGTACTGCGATCAATTTCTTAGCAGTGAAAACCACTTGACCCCAATCGCTTCGCCCGCGATCCAGTTCAAGCAATCGCGTCAAAGCTGGTACTCGATCGCCGGACAGTGATGTCAACTTGCGTAGCAGCTCTGTTTCAGTTGCAGAATCGGCTTGTTCGCGAGCCACCAACGCAGCCAACTCAAGAGCTCCACCGCGCTCGGCATCATCAGGGTAAAGCTCGATAAGGCGTTTGGCTGATGTGTTCGCGGCCATCCAATCTTTGGCTTCGATATCGCCGCGAAGTTTAAAAAGTTGTGCAAAGTAGTTGTTCGGTTTTTGCTTCAGAAGCTCAGGCCATTTGATCTCTTCGCCATCGGCCTCTTTTTCGGGCTTCGTAAAATCGGTCTGCGGATGAAACTGCTTGGCAACCTCGTCGATATATTTCTTAAAGTCAGCGTCGATTACATCGGTTTGGCCGTAGCGATTGTTCAAAGCCGTTTCCATGGGAAGCCCCAATCCCAAATCGATTAGCAGCCGCTGCAGTAGTTCTATTCCATGACGATCGACTAAGTAACGAACGGCCAAGGACGATTCGAAATAGGCGAATTGAAGATGAACTGGGCTTTTGGCGTTCAGAAATGCGCCGCTCAACTTGGAAAGAGGCACAAAATCGTCGCCGAGCAACATTTGCTGATAGAGTGGGTTCATGCGTTGTCCCCAACTTCCGTCGCGCTCTAGCTCTTCGTAAACGCTGATACCTTCACTCAGCCAGCGAGGCATGCGGTTGTTGGTCTTTTGAAGAGTGATCGAGTGACAGAACTCGTGCCACAAAACACTCTCCCAATTGGAAGGTGTTTCGCCTTGTGAAGCGGGACTGTTGGCGGTAATCACATTGCCGAAGCAAACCCCCAAGAATCCTGCTCCACCTGGCAGCCCAAAAGTTCGAATGGCAAAGTCGCTCTGTTGCGGAAAAATCTCAACGACGACGCGATGTTTGAGCGGAAAGTCATACTTCTTTTCAAGCACCTGCTTGGCTTCGGTGAGCAGCTCGAGTGCTCGCGGGCCGTAGATATTGGCCTCTTTGGCATCCATGCGAATCCAGATTCCATTACCCTCGATCGTGACGAACTTGCTCAAGCGATCTTGCAGAGTTCTAAGATTATAAGCTTCGACATTGTAGCGATCAAAGTCTGCGATCTGCTTGATCAGCTCCCAGCCCTCTTCGTCGCTGCCCAATCGCAAAAGATCTTGGGCCAAACGAAATCGAGCTGGCGCGAACAGTGGGTCCATCTGAAAGGCTCGGCGCTGGTACTCGACGCCCTCAGCAAACCGATAGTGCCTGGAAAGAACATCTCCGATCGTATGATCCACTGCAGGATTCAGATCCCAGGTGGCTAAGGCTTGCTTTCGCAGCTTGCCCTCTTCGTCGTATTTGCCTTGCAGGTGTGCCACTGAAGCGAGCAGAGCCAATGCGATGGGCTGTTTGGAATTGGTTTCGAGAACCGATTGAAGAATTTGTTTGGCTTCATCGTATTGTTCAGCGTCGATTCTATTGCGAGCTTGCATCAACAAGCTTTCGGCATGCCTTGGATTGAGTTGAAGAGCTTTGGCTAGGTGCTCTGTCGCGCGAGAAGCTTTCGAGGACTCCCAGGCTCGAGCTAGCATGTATTGAATCTGCGGATCTTTTTCACGCAGCGCCTCAGCTTTGGCCAATGTCTTAGCGGCTTCTTGATAGTCGGACTTCTCCAAGGCCAGTTCAGCAACAGCGATGTAGGCATCCACGTAACGCGAGTCGCTCTTCAGGATGGGGTCTAACGTATTCTTGAGGATGTCGCGTGCATCGCCGCCTGTCGCTGCTGCGTATCTGGCTAAAGCAATTCTATTTTCGCGATCAGTGTATCGATAGGAAGCTTCTCGAAGCAGCTCGGGAATCTCGTCGAGCAGCTTGCGGGCCTTGAGCACCCTCGCCGCAAAACCTATGAGCCTGAGCGCCTAAGAATCGCAACGGCAGGCTGCTGTTGAACTTGGTTTGAACCTGTAAGTAGACCTTCTTGGCTTGTTCGTATTGCCCCATGGCGAAGTACGATTCCATCAGCAAGCGCGACCAACCATCATTCCAAACACCTCGCTTGACCTCGGCACTGCACATTTCGATACAGGCGGTGTAGTCGCCTTGATAAAACAGGTCGTAAGCCTCGGAAAGGTCCGCTGCCTTGACTGGCACTGGCTCGCTTAAGCATACGCAGAAGGCAGTTGCGACCACCAGTTGACGAAGCGTGAGTATTGGGAGGGAACCTCGCATGGTATGCTCTGCAGATATTGGCGATCGAACTACGTGAGATTGAGTCTTTTAAGCGATTCTATAGTACTCGAAAACAGTCTACCCGTGGGCGTAGTGCCTGAGCTTGAAATTTGGCTCGCGTTACTCCCCTTTTCTAAGCTCCCGTACGAACTCTAAGTTCAGAGAGTGCAATACGATGTGCCAACCGGTGCTCGGAGGCTCGCCCTGAACCTTCCAGCTTCGCAACTTTACTATGTTCTTAGGGCCACGATTTGCGATGTCAGAAAAAAAAACATAACAGGGGCCGTTAAACTCTGACAAGCTGAACGTTTAGTGTTTTTGGTTCAATTCGCCCTTAGTTGCAGATACTCGGTAGCTCCTCGGCAATGTACACTACGAGGTTTCCAGCGGGAGCCGATCACAGTGCAAGACGAACCGAGTGATACTTCGAATCTTCGCAGTTCGCGGGTGGCATTATTATCTGAAGAATCTCATAGCGGCCCGTTACTTTACTTCGCTGTATCGATGCTAGCAGCAAGCTGCGTGGCATTTCCGATGATAATTCCAATATCGATTGCCGTGAAAGATGATCCAAATCCCTTGGGCTGCCTTTTGTTATTAGTCAGCGTTCCGATGGGCGGCTTTGTGTATCGAATACGATCACGGAATTGGCCGATTGACGGCACAGTGAGAAGTCGACAAATCATTGCCTGCTGCGCGACGTTTCTGCTTCCTCTTTTGGTGTTGGCGGGGAGCGGACTGAAAAGCAAAGGATTAGCAATGACTTCTGTGAGTGGAATAGTTTCGCTGATGCTAATTTCCGGAATACTCATTTCTGGACGACGCAGATGGTGCCCCAACAAAACTTTGAACGATGGTTAAAGCAAGTTTTGCTCAATCACTCGGGTCCCAAAACTGATAAGGAGTAATGAAGTGTTAAAGCCATTGACTCAGCACATCATTTTTTTCGGTTGCATCATACTTGTATCCTGCGCGTGTAGCGCTCAGGATACAGCGACCAACACAACGGCGAGTCTTGATCCTAAAGTACTTTCCCTGATCGATGCGATAAACAAAGAAACAGAGCGTCCAAAATGGGCTATTGATCGTTTGCAACGTGAGTCGGACGCGATTTTCGCCTGCAAAATGATCTCGCAACGTCGCGTTGATTATGACCCAACGATTGCCGGAGACTTTGCAAGTACATCGGTGGATTGCTATGTGACGCGGTTTTCCGTGTTGTCGACGTTCAAAGGGAATGCAGCGACGGAAATTGATGTAGTTACTATCAAGTACTCACCTAAAGTGGGCTTTGCCAGTCGAACCCATGACTTTGCACGTTTCGATACTAGACTAAAGTTACCCGTCTTAGTGCAAACTTGGATCAACGATACCGTGGACGGATACCTTGCCAACGATCCCATAGAAACAACAACAGTGGAGCCCGAGTACTTGTTGTTTCTACGCCAGCGTGACGACAAATGCTTTGAACCAATTAGCGGTCAGCGTTACTCTGGTTTGAGCGTACGCATTCTCAATGATTAAGCAGTTGCTTAGAACCCTCCGCGCGATGTAGCTGGCTAACAACTACTCAATTCTCTTCGCGGGTAGGATCACACAGCGAGTTCAACGAGCATTTGCGGGGAGGGCAATTTCGGGCGAGGAGCCACGTTTGAGTTTTGATCAAGTCGTTCGTTCATTGATTTATGCTACTTGGACTTGAAACTTCACTGATGGATCAACTAACGCACTTGAAGAGACGTAATGATCGCCCTCCCGACGCGCTCGTACCTCGCTTGTCACCCTCCCAGGAAATGATCAAACGGCTGTAGCGGCTCAACGGCCCGGGAGGGTCCTAGGAATCAAACCCATGGTTCATAAAAATGCTTCACATCGCTTGGGCTCGCATGCGTGCTTTCGGTTGCAGAAAAGGCTTCACAGCTTAGCCCCTTTCGCCACGACTCTTTGGAAACCACGGGAAAAAGCTATTTGTATTGCGGATGTACTGCTCGTAGCCTTCGAGGCGATTCTTGAGCGATGATTCGAGCAGTGATACGCCGGAGACTCGCAGCAACAAAATCGACATTAGAAGTGGGCTGAGAATCGTCCACCACCAACTTTCTGGCTGAGCCGAGAAGATGTAGAGCCCCCACCAGACCATGAAATCACCGAAGTAGTTAGGATGACGCGTGAATCGCCACAATCCACGATTCATGACTTTGCCCTTGTTGTCCGGATTCTTCTTGAAGGAGTACATCTGCCAATCACCGATGCTCTCGAAGAACAGTCCAACAGCCCAAATCGAGAATCCAAGACCACAACGCAAAGTATCTACAGTTTGTCCGACCAGCGCACACTGAACTGGCAGTGAGATGAACCAAATGAGCGACCCTTGCAGCAGAAATACGGTGTACAGGCTGCGCAGCGTGAACTTGCCTCCCCAGTGTTCTCTCATGGCCGCGTAGCGATAGTCTTCTGGCTTGCCATGATTACGAAGAAAAAGATAGCCGCCTAGTCGCACTCCCCAGGCAACGACCATCCCAGTCAGCAGCCATTGAGGCCAAGACGGCGTGGGCAAGTCAGCTCCAAAAATCGATCGACTCAATCCAATGGAGCAGAAAAATGTCACGAGCGCGAAACCAAGTCCCCAAAAGATGTCTACGATGCTGACATTCTTGATTCTTAGGCTCGTAAGCCAAAGCGCGAAACTGCAAGCCTGTATCAACAGCAATGTAGCGATAAACATCATTTTCTATCTGACCATAGGACCGAGTTGCCAACGCTCTACAATAGCAAGATTGGAACCGGTCAAAGTTAATTGTTTCGCATTTCAAAAAGTCCACTCGCTCAATAAGCTTGGAAGCCTGCACTATGATCGCACCGCTAATTTCCCTTGCCGAACGTCAATGGCTGCCAGACTGGGCGATTCGTGTAGGGATTAGAAAGCTGCTTTCCGACAGACTCAAGTCTATTTTGACAGAAGATCGATCCGCTGAGCAGCAGGATCTCATTGCCAAACTTCAGGCCGATGAGTTGGCTGTTGAAACGGAGGCCGCCAACGAGCAGCACTACGAGATCCCTGCGGCTTTCTTCGAGAAGGTGTTGGGTAAGCGGCTGAAGTATAGCTGTGGCTGGTTCGAGTCTGAGGATACGGACCTGGATCAAGCTGAAGAGGCAATGCTTGACTTGACTTGCCAGCGAGCAGAAATTCAGCCCGGCCAAGAGATCCTA
Organism: Pirellulales bacterium; assembly: GCA_046349795.1. Lineage (GTDB taxonomy): Bacteria > Planctomycetota > Planctomycetia > Pirellulales > Pirellulaceae > Aureliella. The sequence goes on from JAXMBP010000073.1 coordinate 19,123, forward strand.
GAGCTTGGATGCGGCTGGGGTTCACTCACGGTTTGGATGGCTGAAAAATATCCGGCCTGCCAGATTACTGCGATTTCGAATTCACACTCTCAACGTCATTTCATCGAACAGCGGCTCAAGACTCGCGGCTTAACCAACGCTCGAATACTGACTCAGGATATGCGGAGCTTTCAGAACGAACGCCAGTTTGATCGAATTGTGTCTGTCGAGATGTTCGAGCACATGCGAAACTATCGTCAGTTGTTTGATAGAATTTCGGGGTGGTTAAATCCTGACGGCCGTCTTTTTGTGCACATCTTTTGTCATCAATCGTCAACCTATCTTTTTGAGACGGAAGGTGCCAACAATTGGATGGGAAGGCACTTCTTCACCGGCGGTACGATGCCATCGGTCGATCTGTTTAGCAAAGTTCAGCAAGCATTGAAGCTCGAACAACAGTGGAACGTCAACGGATTACACTATTGGCGAACTTGTGAACATTGGCTCAAGCGGCTGGATGACAACTACGGCGATTTAGCGACTCTGTTTAAGTCTTCGATGCCTGCGGCTCAAACTAAAATTGCTCTTCAACGCTGGAGGATGTTCATGCTGGCTTGTGCAGAACTGTTCCGATACGAAAAAGGTAGTCAGTGGTTTGTCAGCCACTACCTGTTCTCGAAGCGATAAACTTGTTCATTTGTGGAGCTCGGAATTCATGAATCGGCCTAACAATCTCTGTTGGCTCAAGTGTTGCTCGAGTTTAGCCACATTCTTTCTCGCCGTTCTGCTGGTCAGCGGTAATTGTCTAGCTCAGATGGAACGCTATGAGTTGGGCAAAAGACTGCGCCGGTTCGAGCAGGCATGGCAATTGGCCATTGAGGAGCAACGAAAGCCATCTGGGGCGATCATGCAGGAAGCAGTTCGTAACTTTTTCTCGCTGAATCTGCTTGGAGCAGCTCAGAAGTTGGACGACGCTTACTTTGCCGTAAACGATCAGCCTGCCACTAGCTGGCTTCGGGCTGTGGCCACCTATCGCGTAAGAACGTCGAAACGTATGCTTGATGAGAAGGCAGATACAGTTTCCGTTTCGCTAGATCGATTCTACAAAACGAATTTTGCTATAGCGCCTGATCTTACGGTCAATTGGGAGGTCAGTGATCTGAACGGAAAATCGATACTCAGTCGCGGCGCTACTTGGGCTGAGAGCTTGGAAGGTGTCGATCTGAATGTTAAAGAGCTTAGGCCAGGCGACTACTGGCTGCGTGGTACAGTCCAAAGAGAGGACAAAACCTTTGCGTTACCAGAGATGCTCTTGAGTCGAATCGATGAATTGGATGCGACACTGAGCAAGCTGGAAGAGGCTTCGCGTTCTGAAAAATCCCAATTAGATGCTACAGTTCGAGCGACGATCAAAGATCATTTAGCTCTACTTAAATCAATCCAGAATGGCACGACGCCTGAAAGCGATTTTCCTGCCTTCCGAATCGTCACTTCGGATCTGAAGCTGATGAGTTCGAATGAAGGCAGCGTGGGGCAGTTGATCGCTCAGTATGCAACCGAAGCCGATCAGTGGATAACGCTCACCAGTGGCAAACGCAAAGTTCCCGTTCGCTTGCGAGCCCCACAGAATCAGTCCACGCACAAAATGCCGGTGTTGTTTTTGTTTCACGGTGCTGGCGGTAGTGAGAATATGTTCTTTGAAACGTATGGCGCTGGACAAGCTGTAACAGAGGGGCTCAACCGCGGCTGGCTTGTGGTTGCGTCACGGCAAAGCCTGATGGGGCTTGGCTTAACCTGCCAGGAGATGTTGGCCGATCTAGAGCGATTTTTCGACATCGATCGAAATCAGGTCTATCTTATCGGTCATTCGATGGGGGCCGCTCAGGTCATTCGTCAGGCCACATTGCTCCCTGATCTACCCCGAGCCGCAGCAGTGATCGGCGGAGGCAGCGCTTCTCGCGACGGCAAGCTGCTGAGCAAGATCGCGTGGTACGTAGCGGCCGGACAACTCGACTTTGGAAAGTCTGGTGCTGCAGGATTTTATCAGAGCTTGAAAAAGGCTGAGGTACCTAAGGCGAAGTACGAAGAGTTTGCCGACATAGAACACATGGTCATCGTTCAAGCCGCGTTGCCTAACGTCTTCAAATTTTTTGACAACGCATCTTCGGTGCCGCGAGCCGCACAATAGACCGTTGCACCTTAGACATCCGTCTCGCCTACATTTCGGCATTCCACTTTTCTCGAAACTCGAGCAGTTCAATTTCGTAAATCAAAATGGCATTCTCGGGAAGTTGCGCAACGATCCTGCGTTCCACGTAAGTAAGATTTGGAGGAACTTGTACTCGGCGTACTCCACCAATCTGCATTCCTAGTAGTCCATACTCGATTCCCACGCAAGCATCACGAGCCCCCACGCGAACTACATAAGGTTCTTTGTCGGGTGACTCATACACCAATTCACCTTTACTGCGCGTACATCGACAACGACAGACGGCTGCGTCTCCAGGCGCGACGATTCGACCCATTCCAACCTTAATATCCAAAATCTTCAGGCTGCGTGGTGGTTTCATTGTTGATGCATCGACTCTTGGGGCCTCTGTTTGTAAAGGGAGATTGAACAATCCTACGTCGTGCGACGGCAACAAAAAAGGCGAGTGATCTTGGATCACTCGCCTTGGGGCATTGGGGCTATTCGTTCTTGTTCTGATTAGCGTTTCGGCGGCTGCTGCTGAGGCGGTGTTGCGACTCGATTTGTTGCTGGCTGATTCGCAGTAGCAGGACCTTGAGGCTGAGGAATTTGAGTCGGTGGCACCCATGGCTCTTCGATTACCTTCCAACCCGCTCCGCCTTTGGTCTCGATGAACTCCTTCATGAAGATGTTCTCTTTGATCTTATCCAGCAAGGAACTGGAATTCACTTCGCGGTTAGTGAAGTTAAACACTTCGCGATTCGGGTTTTCGGGAGTCCAGTTGGGCATAAACATGATCATGGCGTTGGGCAATGAATCGTTTCGATCCAGAGCTATCTGAACTCGCGAGTAGTTACCTGCATCATCGGCTCGCTTAGGCCAGGCTTCGACCCAAACATCGTTGTTTCCTGGCGGTGGAGGCAAGGGGCGAACAAAGTAACGAGCGTTAACTTCGGCGGCCTTTACACCAAACAGGAATGGCAATGGGCTTAGCGGAATATTGTTCCCGCGAAGCTCGGGCGGTAGTTGGACTCTAACAACCTTTGATTCATTGCGATTCAGGTTGTGAACCCATTCCCCGTCGCAGACCCACCAGTCACCATACTTGAACTGTGGATCTTCCTTGTAATCGGGAGACCCATCAGGCTTTTTGCCAGCCAGTGTTGTTCGTACATCCTCTTTGAACACTCCTTTGTCGGGGTTCTTAAACCGAATGAAGCCATCGCTACGCGTCGAGGGATTCTTGTCATCTACGACAACTTCAATCACGTACCGTTTGAACTTGCATTCAAAGGTCTTGATGGCGGCTGTGCGTTTTTCCCAAACTGCGAGAACCTGATCGATGTACTTTTGCTCGCCTTCGTTCAGATCTGGGAAGGGTTGCTTAACGACATTAGCAAATCCACCTGCAACCGCATTTTGTAGAGGTACGATGGGAATCTGTTGTTGAGCTTGATTGGGTTGGCCCGGTTGCATGTTGCCCGGCTGCATGTTAGCTTGGCCTGGATTGTTGCCAAGCTGATTACCTGCTGGCTGATTTGCGCCGAATTGATTGCCAACTTGGTTGTTGGGGCTGTTCTGAGTCTGTGGTTGTTGCTGAGGCTGACCCGATTGTGGATTGCCAGTTTGCGGTCTATTACCGAACGGTTGGTTGCCTTGAGTTTGATTGCCCAGTTGTTGGCTTCCGGGTTGTTGGCTTCCGGGTTGTTGGCTTCCGGGTTGTTGGCTTCCGGGTTGTTGGCTTCCGGGCTGATTATTGCCGGCATTTGGCGCTCCAGCTTGCGGCCGAAAACCACCGTTTTGATTGGTGTTCGGTTGATTAACACCCTGATTACCCGAGTACTGTGGGTTGTTGCCAGGGCGACCAGAGTTGGCTTGTTGAGCGGCTACGGGAGAGGCGCAAAGAGCTGCGAGAATTGCCCAACGAAAGGTTTGGCGACTGATTTTTGATATTAGCATGTGCATCTTCCATGACGCTAAATGGTGAGATCAAAGGCTAACGCCGGGGAAAGCTAGCCCTCGGAGCCGGCAACCATCGGGTTGTAGCAACTTTGCTCGCTCGACCCCAGAGCGATTTTTCGCCGGCAACCAACAAGGATGCAAATTGGGGCGTGCGATACCAGCCTGTACTGGAAAATGGGTAACCTGCGCGACGGTGAATGGAATTGCTTGCTTTCGTCTATAGAATCAAAGAGCTCTAGCGTCTCGTTCCGGCTGGCCTGAGTAGTTTTGTCCGTATTAGAATCGGAAGCTTGCACGAGTCAGCAAGCTCGACGATTCTTTATGCCTATCGACGTGATGAACGACAAATTGGTGTCCTGCCTTATTATCCAACCAGTTCCGGAGCTGCCAACAGACTTCAATGTCAGGCTGGCTCCACTGGCTGCTCTCGAAAGCGGTAGCCTACGCCGCGAACCGTTTCAATTCGGTCCGCATACCTTCCCAGCTTTTTTCGGAGAGACCGAATATGAACGTCAATCGTTCTTTCCAAAACCAACGTGTCAGCACCTAAGGCAGATTCGATCAGCTCCGAACGGTCGAAGACTTTTCCAGGGTGACGTAGCAAAGTTTCGAGCAAGCGGAATTCGCTGGCGGTTAGCAGTACTTGTTCATTCTCGATGGTGACACGATGCTTGGTGCGATCGATGCTGATGGGCCCACATACGAGCACTGAATCGGTGGTGGTGTCATCTGTAGTTCTGCGACAGATCGACTTAATACGCTCGATCAGAACTCGTACGCTAAATGGCTTGGTTACGTAGTCATCAGCTCCAACGTTAAAGCCAACTAGTTGATCGGCTTCTTCTGATTTTGCCGTCAACATGATGATTTTGGCGGCCTTGGTTTCTTGAGCTAAGCGAAGTTGTCGACAAACTTCCAATCCATCCATGCCTGGCAACATAACATCTAGAAGGATCACATCCGGAAGAAAACGCTTAGCCCGATCAATGCCTTCCAGGCCATTGAGAGCAGACTGAACCTCAAAACCGAATTCGGTCAAATTGTAGATCAGCACGTCGCTGATAGTGCGATCGTCTTCAACAATTAGAACCTTAAGCCGTGCCATTGCGACCAACCTCGATTTCGAACTCGCCATGTTTGTGGCGGATGATCTCACCACTAATCATGTAAATAATGTCCTCAGCAATATTTTCTGCGTGATCTGCGATTCGTTCAAAGTGACGAGACGCTGAGAAATAATGCAGCGCTGGTTCCACCAACTCACCGTCGCTCTTCATAATCGCCTTAAGTTCGTGGATGATACCACGATTCAATTTGTCGACTCGCGCGTCATCCAAAATGACTTGCTGGGCAAGTTTGAGGTCTTGCCCCACAAACGCATTCAATGCTCGACGCACCATCTCCGTTGCCTCCTGTGCCATGACCGGCAGTTGATCAGGGGTTGGAAAATAGGGATACGACCGCGCGCTCTCCGCTCGCTCGGCAATGTTGCAAGCTAAGTCCGCAATACGCTCCAAGTCGGAGATTATCTTGAGGATGGCTGTTATCTGACGCAGGTCGCCTGCAACGGTTGGTGGAGAGCGAACCTTCAAGATACTCTTCCTCAATCATGACCTCTTCCGTCGACCCTTTTTGTCCTTGGCAAGCACATTGGACACGCGCGCTCATACTCGCGACTACATAACGCCTTCGGGTCGCGTCGCTGATCATCTGTTCAACAACCCCAAACAGGGTGAGCAATCGAGTTTGAATTGCAGTTATCTCGCGGCTGAAGTGTTTCGACATGGCAGGTAGGGTACTCACGTATTGTGAAGATTGCGTTAAGAGGCGGTTAAGATTCGGATTTTAGAAGAGCTTTTGAGGCGGCTCAAGAACGGCAGGAGAATTTCACTTCTTGTGGCTGTTGTTACGACGATGGTTTGGTGCCATTTGCTCGATTACAAACCTCTCTTAGCTTGGTCTAACTTCGATTTCTCGAGGCGATTCCGCTGGTGCCATTGTTGAAGTAATTCTCGTCGATACCAGAAGTAGCCCGGCGTGACGGTAAATGCACAAAACAAAACGATCTGCCACCAATTCGCGCCATGCTCTAATAACTTTGCAGTGTCCAACAGCCGATCGTCAGTTAGAGCGGCTGATGCAATGTACAGACCATTTGCCAGTACACAGAAGCTCGCAATATATCGTACTTCTGCACGCCTCACCAAAAGCGATAACACGATCGGAATTAAGCAGCCGAGAATTGGACCTCCCCAGGTTGTAACCAAAGGATGCGGATCGGGATCATAAAAGCTGTACGGCAGATGCCAGGGCCAAAGGTCCAAGCTAATCAAAGTCGCGCCAAAGCACCAACCGCTTAACACGTGACCAAGTTCGTGCGTCCAACACATGGCCCACCATGCAATCACAGTCCAAAAAACAATTCCAAGAACTGCACGCCCTCTATTTGCTTGCAAGTGTAGGCCGTTGCTTTCGTTCACTGACCACCACGTCACGGGTTACCGGATTCAAAGCCAAGAGACTAGCTATCAACATAACATGCCCCTTCAACGAAAAGGGCTCGGCAGTTAGCAAAGAGCTAATTGCCGAGCCACAGAGTTCAATGGCCTAATTGCCGACGTCAAACTACTTCAGGCAGCAGCCTGACTTGCATCCGCCTTCACAGCTCTTTTCGCTGCTTGTAGCATTGGATTGGCAGCAAGGGCAGCTCGAACTGCCATCGCATTGGCAACCAGTCGCTTCGCAATCACAACTTGGATTGGTGCAGTTTAAGCAGCAATCACATGGGCTGCTTGCGGCCGTGGTCGTTGATGCAACCGACGAATCACACACGCAAGGCCCACCCTTGTCGCAACTGCAGTTGAGCAGCTCGCAGGCGCAGGACGCATTGCTGCAATTCACACAGCAATCGCAACAAGTCTTTGTAGAGCCCTTTGCCAAGTTTGAGCCCACTCCGCA
>JAXMBP010000074.1:0-26071 GCA_046349795.1 Pirellulales bacterium
AGACCGATGGCTGACATTCTCTTTCCAAGACCGCGACGATAGTGAACTCGCCATAGACATTCAGCCAGAGTTCAAAGTTCTTATCGCGAGCCTCGGTTGCGATAATTCGATTTGGAAAGGTTGAATGCAATCGATAGGTAACACGCTTCACCGTGCTAAGTTGATCGGTGCTGTCAGTTTCAAGAGACACTCGCACCCGATAGAGACCCGCCATGTGATCACTGCGTGGGCGAACTATTTGCGATGCATGTACAAGGTAGAGTGAGTCAACAATGCTTGTCGGAAGGCTTTCCGCTTGCAGGTCTTCGACAATTGACTGTGACTTTTCGGACCCACGCGTCCCTTCAGCGGTTACGCCAACAGTTTTACACGTGTTCTTAATCTCGGGAGGTGGGTTCCAATCGATACGCCGTTCGGCCCAACAACAAGGGGAGCACCCTTTCTGAGATTGGCGGCAACCGCTTCGAGCATCGTTACGAACACACCGCGAAAGAAGAAAACTAGCCCTGCGATGAAAATAGGCCAAACGAGCGTCTGAAACAGCGGAATGTAGATGGACATGATGTGGCATTCCGATTGAACGAACGCGGGCGATGACCGGTCGCCGTGAGCGATCATCCATTGTCAAAACGCCGGTTAGGCGACTCCGCTCTATAGTATTGCGTGGTTCTTCGATTTCCGCTGAATTTACGCGAAATGTATTGTATCGCAGCGACAACCAGTTTTCAAATACGAGTTTTAGTTTTTCATTCTGTCCAATTGGCAATACAGTATGCGCGGAAACTTCGAAGCGTTTTATCTGCAAGCGATCGCTTCAATCGTGTTCCATTGTCAATAAGGCGTGGATGGCTACGCCGGTCCATTCAACCAGCCTGAAACAAGCAGCGAATCAAATTTTGAGCTTTAGTCCGTAGCCGATGCGAGATTAACTCGACTGGACCGTTCCCTTCAGTCTTCGCCCTTTGTCAATTGCCATGAACTAAGGGCGAGGACGGAAGGGAACTAACGAAACAAAAAATGACAACAACTTCATTCACGTAGATGCTGGGTACAATTATGCCAGTCCGGATGACTCCAGTGACGTGAGCGCCGAACTGAATGCTTTCTTGAATTGTGAGCTGAAATTCGTTGAATCTGACGACCCTAAGAATTCCGACAGCACAGGCAATTCTGATAGAGCTTTTGCAGCCAGACCAGTGCGGACAAATGCGTTCCTTTGCGATTCGTATTCGTCTATAATCTTGTTAAGATACGATTCAACGGTTTTAAGGTTCATAGCGAGGCCGTCTCCCGTTGCAAACCAAATCTTACGATCCTTTGCCCGTCGTGCATACAACTCGAAGATGAGTTGTGCATCCATCAAGGCATCCATTTGCTCGATGTAGGGTTCAATCGTGATCGTCGCGTTTTTCGGTAGCCCCACTTCAGGATCGTATCCGACTTGAGCGCGTAGTTGCCGTCGAACTGCTTCTGCAGTGTTGTATGCAGCAACAAGTTCAGAGTGCATTTCTCGTAACAATTTACGTCGCTCTTCAGCTAAATCTCGTTCAGCCGTGAAACGACTGTAAAGTAAGGAAAGTCCTCCTCCGATTACAACAAACAAAAGAAACTGATAGGTGAGCTTGAATACTTCGGCGTTTAAATGATGAGCTATACGGTCGCCACCAACAATGAACAAACACACTGCGAGTGATGCAATTGCTAGCACTGCTCGAATTAGGTTGGAAGTTCTATACATCGTGCTCCTGCAGTCTAACGCCAACGTTCTGCGGGTCGAGTAATTAAGTGAATTGGGAGAACTCGGAAGCAACGCTTTGCCCCCCAATCATTCTGGGAAGTGCTATCAGTTTACCGATTCGCGCATAGCAGTAACAAGTGATTAGTCGAATCCGAAACTATTTTTTGATTGGATCGTTTGAGCAAGCATCAGACAGCATTCTGGTCGGCACTACTAAACTCTCTTCCCACTGCAACCTTACAAACTAAATCCAGAAAAACCTGATCTCACAACACGAACAGTCTCAAAATCCCACTAGAAAAAAGGAGACCACCCGGTCCCCACACTCGTGCGCACTCACTCAAACGCTACGCCAAAAAATGATACAAACTCAACCATTACGCCTAAACTCTTTCAGGAACGTCGTGGTTTGGAGTACTGCTCATTTACATCGTGCGAATTCTCCTAGTTTGCTTTTCCAGTTTGGACTATGGAAGCTGCTAGTATTTCACTCGCTCTTTGACTCTTGGGGTCTGCAAGATACGTTACCCGTCAAAAATTCGGCTTGCGACGATCTCAAACTCCTGACCATCAAAATCCGCGATTCCGCCGACCAGTCGTCGCTGGCCGATCACGCCATTGCCGAAAACTATATCGATCGGCCAATCACTTCCGAGGAAAACAACTCCTCCCTCGTCAGCCCATGTCAGACGTTGCAAAGGCTGCAATTGCTTCGAGCCAAAGACATTTCCGCCGCCCTGAGGGTGGTACAGTCGAACTGTCACCAGAGCATCGTAATTATTGGCAATCGTCAACCGTCCAACTGTGAGCGGGGGTATTACGTCGGCATTATGTGTGCCTTCCCAGTCTGGAGCGCCGTCCGGCCTCTCATATGGTTGAAACTGTCCCCCTTGATACCATGACGAGTCTTGTTCATCCCACAGCCAAACGTAACCAGGTTGCGTCTGCGGGATATACCAAATCCGTTGCTGTGGGCCGCCTATTTCTTTGTAGCCGAAATAACGTTGAAATGCGTCGTTGGGATTCAAGAACGGCCCGAGATTGCCGTTCCATGGTCCGTTGGGACCTTGCGGCGTGTACTGGACTTCGGAAAGCGCTGCGATGCTGCCGCTGGCATGGATTCGTTGCGCTCGTTTGCGAGATACATCGACCCAGATGTCAATCTTCAGCAGCCATGATCGTACTGCATTCAACGATATCGTCGAAAAGGAGTCGAGTCGCCATTGACAGTCGGTCGTATAGCGGATCATCTGAAACATCGATTGCGAAAAGTGCGGCCTGCTTCTCGGTTCCGGTGGGCCCTTGCTGAGCGCGGCGGATTCGGGATCGCCAGAAAGCGAGTGAAAACTTTTGAAGCAAGACTCTTACGGTTCCGCTCCTCCGGCCTAACTACAAAGTTCACGCGGCGGGCGCGTTAGTCATTGACATCAAAACCGACGCTTACGCCCGCTCGCGGAGGGCCTAGTTAGCCCTCTGTTTCGGCATTCTGCGCGGCCACTGAACGTTCAGTCGTGCTGCCTTCCTTGCCAAGCAGATAACCAGCCACTGTACCCAACAGTCCCATCATTGCAGCAAGTTGGTCTTGGGAGTATCCAGCGCTAATCAAGAACATACCGGCAGTTAGAATTAGTGTGAGACCAAAGAGCCGCAGGACGGCAAAAGCGTCCCAATTGACATTCGTCTTTAATATAATGAACGACTCAAGAACAAGAATAAGCGTCCCAAAAGCTAATACCGCGAGTGCAACATAAAATGAGCGCTCGTGTGCGCGAATGATTTCCGCCGACGGTGATCGCGGGGAATCGTTCGGCGTCTTGGTTTGCGTCAGTTCGCTGGGTATTTGAAAAGCAGGAGCGGATGAAGGTTGACCCGCAGGAGGCTGCGGTTGCGCTGAAGCAGTGGTTGCGCCGAGTAAGAAAGCTGCGAAAGCGACGACAGTAATGGGACGAATCATGGTGCCTCGATGTGATATTGGCAGCTAACTATGTAGTTATTAGTACAAGCAGTGTGCGTATCTACGAATTGGAATAATACCAGAACTCGGAGTACGTATATTAATAAACCCAAAGATACTGCTTGCCACAACCTATTGCAAGCTATTGATTGGTCATTATGGAGAAAATCATCGCCCAGTTGGGTTGTTTTTAGGGAGGGTTAGGAAATGCTTCGTGCTCTGTGGTGTAGTTGAGGGCGGTCTCACGCTTAACGAAACATTTTCGCTGAGTTCGTTGTTGGTTCAAATCGTTAAGCAACGGCTTGATCACCAGCCCTTCAGGCCGGGCTTAGTAAATTGATGGACCTTCGGCCCGAAATGCACGCAATCAGCCACGCCCCCTTGAGTAAATAGTCAATGGAAAGCTGGAGGAGTGCACCGAAGAACCACCTTCTGGCGAAGGTAGCTACGTTAGCCGTTGAAGATCTTCTTGAAGGAGTAGACCGTCGCAGCTCGCCCGGCTCGGCCAATCGAGGTGGTGAGCGGGATGCTCTTGGGGCAGACAGATACACAGTTTTGAGAGTTGCCACAAACCTGTATGCCTCCGGGGCCGGTTAACGCCTCAATGCGTTCCTCTTCCATAGCTGATCCAACTGGATGCGAGTTAAATAGCACGGCTTGGCTAATCACGGCTGCACCCAAGAAGTTCTGGTCATAGACGTCCTTCTTACGCTGCTCGAACTGTTCGTCCGTTTCGCCGGGACGACGATAGACTTCAACTTTTTGGTATTGAGGACAGGCTTCCAAGCAACATCCGCAGCTCATACATTCGCTGAGTGGATAGGCTTGCTCCTGCTGCTTGCGGTGCATTCGCGGGCCAGGTCCAAGGTCGCCGTAGGTGTCCACTGGAACCCAGGCTTTGACGCGCTGAAGCCCGCGGAATAGTCGGCTACGATCAACCATCAAGTCGCGAACAACCGGGAATTTGCTCATCGGACGAAGCTCGATCTCCGTGCAACCCTCGTCGAGCAATCGATCCACCAAAGCGGAGCAGCTCTGGCGAACTCGGCCGTTGATGACCATCGTGCAAGAACCACAAACCTCTTCCAAGCATCCACAGTCCCAGGCAACGGGCGATACCGATTTTCCATCGGCTGTTGCGGCTTGAGCAGCAATCTTCTGCAACACGCTGATTACGTTCATGTTCTCTTCGTAGGGAACTTGATGTCGTTCCCAATACGAAGGTTGACCAGGACCATCTTGACGAAGGACTCGAACGTTAATCTTTTCAGGTCGACGGCTTTGTTCCATAGTCGTAATCTCAGGTTATGCGAGTGCTGTCAGGAGACAACAGGTTTTCGTAAAGGATCGTGATGTTGAATCGGTGTTGTTTTGGTAATAATGTTCCACGCTCTGGCGAACGTAGCCACGTTTCATTGCGAGTGTAGGTGCGGTCCACGTACTGGCGAACGTAGCCACGTTATACGGTGGCGAGTTCAGGTTTTGCCTTTTGGGCGCGTTCCTTCCAGACCTTTTCAATCTCTTCGGCTCCCACCAGTCCGTACAAGCGTGGTTTAGGTGGTAGCAGCGAAGTGTCTACATCTTCATAGGTAATTTCTGGATCGCCGTCCACACAGGTTGCGATGGTTGACTTGAGGAACTTTTTGCTGCTCTCCGCGAACTTGTCGCACCAGCGCTCGGCCTCTTCGCGACGCTTCACCGGGTCAGTTTCCTTCAAGCTCGGCATGGCGAATTCTGGCTTAAAGTGAGCCCCTCGGCATTCGTCCCGTAGCAAGGCACCTTTAAGGATCGACTTGGCGATTGGGAACATGTCCTGTAACGCCTTGGTGAAGATCACATTCTGGTTCGTCCAACTGCCGGAGTCGGACAGAGAGCATGCTTGAGCCCGCTTGGCCAACTCGCCAACCTTATCGAGTGCTTCCTTGAGTTGATCGTTTCGACGCACCACTGTTGCGGCGCGAGTCATGATGTCGCCAAGTTCCTGGTGAATCAAATATGGGTTTTCACCGCCGCGATTATCCAGCAATGCTTGGTGTCGCTTTTCTTGAGCTGCAACGGCACTTGTAAACAAGCTGCTATCCAGTTCGCTAGCAGCCTTATGCTTCTTCATGTAGGTCTCGATGCAAGGACCGACGAACAGACCGCTGAATATGCAACTGAGCAAAGAATTGGCGCCCAATCGATTCGCACCGTGGTATTGATAGTCGCACTCGCCCAGCGCATAAAGTCCATCGATACTGGTCATTTGATTGCGTGGATTGCCAGCTTCAAGTCCGCCGGTGCTTTCGTTCTTGACATAGTCGACCCATAGCCCGCCCATCGAATAGTGAACGGCAGGGAAAATCTTCATAGGCACATCACGAGGGTCGACCCCCTGGAATTTTTCGTAGATGTCCAGAATACCGCCGAGCTTACGATCGAGTTCTGCTCGCGAAATATGCGTCAAATCAAGGTAGACACACATGCGATTGGCCTCGACGCTCAAACCTTCGTTGACGCAAATGTCGAAGATCTCTCGAGTTGCAATATCGCGAGGAACTAGATTGCCGTACTTCGGGTAACGCTCTTCCAAGAAGTAGTATCGTTCCGATTCGGGAATCGTCTTCGGTGCTCGGCTGTCCTGAGGCTTACGCGGTACCCAAACTCGTCCACCTTCACCGCGAGCTGATTCGCTCATCAATCGCAACTTATCTGCGCCTGGGATGGCTGTTGGGTGAACTTGGATGAACTCTGGATTTCCGTACTTGGCTCCGGCTTGAAAGCATCGGCTAGCAGCACCGCCGTTGCAGAAAACCGACATGGTGGATCGGCCGTAGATCAAGCCGTTTCCACCGGTAGCGACGATGGTTGCATCAGCCGGGAAAGCTCGAATCTGCATCGAGACCATGTCCTGAGCGACCGCGCCAACGCAACGACCGCTGGCATCTTGAATTGGTCCCAAGAAGTCCCAGAATTCGTACTTCTTAACCATGCCTTCGGATTCCCAGCGACGAACTTGTTCGTCCAGCGCATAGAGCAATTGTTGGCCAGTGGTCGCTCCAGCGAATGCTGTTCGTTTGTAGAGCGTTCCGCCGAATCGTCGACGGTCGAGGAACCCTTCTTGAGTTCGATTGAAGGTCACTCCAAGGCGATCCATTAAGTCGATAACCTTTGGTGCCCAATCGGCCATCTCTTTTACCGGAGGCTGATTCTGCAAGAAATCACCACCGTAAACAGTGTCAACGAAGTGTTCCCATTCCGAGTCGCCAAGCTGTCGCGTTTGGTCGTTACAACTGTTGATACCACCCTGAGCGCAAACGCTGTGGGATCGCTTCACTGGCGTCAGGCTGATCATGTCCACTGGAATGCCAAGCTCGGCCAGCTTCATCGTTGCAGCTAGACCAGCTAGACCACCACCTACAACAACAACTCGTTTTGATGCCATCTGTAAACCGTATTTCGCTTCGGACTAAACTTTGATTTGGATCTGAAATGCCAAGCAGTAAAATCGATTCTGCGTAGAAAACTCACTCGGATCGTTTATGCGGATCGGCGAGAATAACGCCTTTTTCAACGTTGGATTCGTAAACTTTGTCTTCAAGTGTTTTGGCTTCTGCAGGGTCAACCTTGCGAGCACCCACTAGAGCTGAAAGGCCAACTGCAAGCATAAAAACTCCGAATGCTGAGCAAACAATCGATGCATTCTTCTGCGACTTTGGACTGATCCAGATACCCCAGGTAATACCCATCGTCCAGATTCCGTTGGCTAGGTGGAACACGCAGGCCACGATGCCGATGACGTATCCGATTGGAGCAACGAATCCACTCAGCGCAGTTGCCAAAGTGCTGGCAGCGTTGTAGGGGCGGAACTGAGCCATACCCAACGGCTCGGCTACATTGCTCTTCCACCAATCGCCATGGAACCATCCGTGAAGATGGAAGACATGCATGAAGATAAACACGATTGCGATCATGCCCGTCCAGCGTTGCATGCTGTAACGCCAGTTGGATGTGTATTTGTACTGACCCACGTTTGACTTACCGGACTTGATGATCCAAACGCCAAATGCGGCATGAAAAATAATCGGCAGGAAAATGAAGGTCCACTCGACAAGTGGCAGAATTTTGCCAAGCGAGTGAATCTCGTTGACATATTTCTGGAAGCTGCCAGCGCCATTCAGGATGGATGCATTGACCAGCAAATGCACCACCATATATGCTCCGACGGGGATCAGTCCGCTGAGCGAATGAAGTCGTCGGATTAAGAATTCGTGCCTAGTAAAAAAGTCAACCGATGGTGAGGTGCTCATCGCAATCAATCTGATGGTGAGTTCAATCTGGCTCCGCAAACAACGTTTTCCAGGGCTGGAGTTGTGGAACTTGCCTGCCCTGAGGACCAGAAAATATAGAGCAAAACCCATTTTCGCGTCAGGTCACATACCGCTAAATCTGTCAGAAGCTAACAGCAGTGAATTCAGACGGTTGTTTGCCAAACCATGTTCCTGCTCCGTCCACCAGCCCGATGGGCTGGGCTGAGTAAATTGCTGGGCCTTCGGCCCGAAATCCCAGAAACCGTGCAACATCAAAAGGCGCTAGCCGCAGTCTGAAACGAGCTGACTGCGGCTAGCGCCCTAGCGCCTGCGGTTCAAAAGAATCCACTGGCGGCTGTTGCCCCACTAATTTGGTTTTGCCCCAGCTTTCAGCCGGTATAGGCTGCTGGTCGTGCGAACGATTATGCTGTCCGCAAGCAGAGCCGGTGAAGCATTGCAGCCATCGGGTAAGGTGTTTTCGGCTAGCAGTTCCGGTTCGTCGGCTAATGTGAACACGTATCCTTTTGCCATCGATCCAACGCCACGCAGTACTCTCCGGAAGCGACCAGTGAAGCGCTGAACTTGCCGCCTACTCGATGCACCAGATGCTTCGCCTGTTTTTAGATCTAGTCGGCTTATGACTCCGTCATCGGTAATATCAAAAAGGCGCCCGCCCACCAGGACTGGACTGGGCTTGCTGCCGATGCTTTATTTTGAGCCCAAACGACATGCGTTTTAGTGATATCTCGGCAGCTCCTTCAGGTCGAATGCAAAGCATCTGAGCCTTGCTGAAGCCCGTGCTCATGTAGAAATGTCCGTCGAAAACCGGTCGTACTGTCGTCGAGTGTTCGGCATAGCCACTCCGCCAGATCTCCTTTCGGTTTCAGGATCTAGTGCCAGGCAAGCCATCGCGGCAGGACTGATCAATTGATCCTTGCCGCCAACTTGAATAAGCAGGGTCGAAAGGCTTTGTAGTAGTCGCCATTGTCCGTTCCGTATTCAACTTTTCGATCTGCTTTCCAAACGGTTTGGCCCGTCTTGCAATCCAAAGCCACGGCATACTGATGATCGAAGCCATCCATGTGGAAAATGAGCTTGTCACGGTGGACGATTGGAGAACTGCCTGCGCCTCGGTAGTGATTGCGGGGCAGATCGCGACGCTCCCAAACCTTCTTGCAATTGCTCCGCTCGATGCAGGCTGTTCCATAGGCACCGTAGTGCAGATAGACGAATTGTCCGTCGATTACCGGGGTTGGCGAAGCATAAGTATTAGTGGCATGAAAGTCAGGCTGCACCGACTGATTCTCGAAGATCAATTGATCCTGCTGTATCTTACCCGAGTCCAAAGCTATGCAAACAACGGACATCTGAAAGCCGTTTTCGCTGGCTGTCGTCAACCATACTTCGTTGCCATCGATCACAGGAGACGACCAAGCTCGTCCATGCACTTTGGTTTTCCAAGCTACGTTTTCCGATTCGCTCCACTTTGTCGGGAACTTTGCATTCAGCACAACTCCCTGTGCATCACCTCCACGAAACATCGGCCAACTCTGAGCGAAGGATTGATGGCAGAAGCTTAGTAGATAGATCGAGAGTATTAGAAAGCTGGCTCGGTAAATAGAGCTTGATTGTGCCATGGTAGATAGGTTGCTCGGAAAGGCGGGGAGAGAACGGAGAGGATGTGAGTTATTGTAATCAATCGCTCCGGCTGATTATAACTTGCGCACTGCGGAAGGCGGATTGTAACATGCAGGTGCGACGCACCTGCAACGTAGTGGACGAGGTTACGAGTCCTTCCACGCGAACTGGACCACGGGAAGTTATTTTGATTTTGCTTCCAGACTGGTCACTCCTGCTGCAGTCCGACTTGAGATGCTCACGGACAACCGGGCAGGACAAGGGACGCGTATCGACGGAGCGACAAGTTACATTGTAACCTGCCGCTCCGCGGGAGGCTGTTCCAGTTTGAGTCTCCCCATCTGCTGATTGCTGAACGCAATCTCGAGAACCTTATCGACGGAGCGATAAGTAACACTGCCCGCTCGCGCCAGGCTTATCGACGGAGCGATAAGTTACACTGCTTATCGACGGAGCGATAAGTTACATTGGCTACAACCGGCTTCGCAATGCGGCGAACCCGACGGCAACGAACAATCCCGCCATGATGCCCCACTGCGTTGAATCCATGTGGGTGATTATCTTGCCGATACTGGTCAATAGATTGCAAACTAGTTGGATGATGAATTGCATTTCGTTGCTCTACGCCAGGCCCATTTTGGCCTTCCTTGAGAGTCTAAAAATCGACTAATTTTTCAGCTTCCATTACAGGATTACCCAACGAGCAGCGGAGAGAACTGGGCTGGCGCCCTCGGCAGACACTCGAAAAAATGCATCCAGCGAGGCCAAATAAACCGAATAGTCCAGCTTTAGCGGCTAAAATCAGCTAACCACGGAATGATAGCCAGCCTTGCCGATTGAGGACTTGCGAGTCATTGGTCTGGACGTATAATTCGACGCTCGCAATGAGAGAAGCGACGCCAGTTGCTCCCATTTAGGGGGCGGTAGCTCAATCGGTTAGAGCACCGGCCTGTCACGCCGGAGGTTGCGGGTTCGAGCCCCGTCCGCCTCGCTTTCTCTCTCCTTGGTGACTCTAAATAATCCGAGTCCATTTCTGACACTCCAGCTAGGCCCAACAAACTCTCTCCCCGGCCTGAAAGCTTTTCCTGCCATACTTCGCTGGTCTAAGTATTACTATTTGATGCGAACTGTATAGAGTTTCGGTCATTACTTCGAGATCTTCCACTGGTCGACTGTGAGCTTTCAAAGATGAAAGACGGCTGAACCCTGGCGGGATCAGCTACGAAATGTTGTTGATTTGTCTTAACCCTGAGACGGATCAGCTACGGAGAAAAGATCTTTTTCAGATATCTAGCGTTTGCTCCATAGTTACCCTTCACATCGCGAGCATTATTGGCATCGCGAGATCGTTCCATCACTAGCCAGCCCTTCCAGTTCATCTCCACAAGAGCCTTCTTCACCTGAGCCATATCAAGCCGCTTATTGTTCTCTAACCAAACGCCATCTTCGTCAGTACAGTGAATCTGGCATATACGATCTTTACCGAGTACTTTGAGTTGTTCAAACAGATTTCTATTTTGTTGGAGCGCATTGGCGAAATTGAAATAGCATCGAACCGCAGGTGATCCGATATCGTCGAGCAAACGTACTTCGGCTTCTGCGTCCAAGGCACTTTCAATTCCGATAGTAACATTTGCATCCTGAGCCATTTTTCCGACCTCCTTCAATCGCTGTACAACGGTGGGGCGAAGATCGGGGAATTGGACTAAGTCATTCTTGACGCCAAGTGGCAGAAAGCCAACCTTGACATTGAGCTGATTCATCGTTGTGATGCAATCTGTGATCATACGCCGATATGTAGGACGCTCAGCGAACGATTGTGCGTAGAAGCCAGACATCGCAATTGAGCAAAACGTAATTCCTAATCGTTCGGCTTCCTCCTGAAACCGCTTGCGAGTTTCTTCATTCGCGAGCCCATTCTCAAAAGTCTCGCGATCTCCTAGTGGTCCCATGTCCAGTTCCAATCCATCGGCCCCGATTTCTTTTGTTAGAGCAATCGCACCCAACTTTTGTCGCTTGAGTATCATCCAATCGCAAACACCGATGCGATATGGCGATTGGGAGTTGTGATTGAAAATGTACTCGCTCGCCTGGCTGGGGCGACGTGAAGTACACCAAGCGTGCTAAGCGCGAAGCGGTGAGACAAACTTTCGGCGTGGCGAATTCATACGCCGGAAGTAACTCCGCGGCCACTCTACCCAGATTGGAACAAAAATGTGAATAGTGCATTAGATGAGGATGTCGTGAATCCCAATGTCATATCACGCGCCTATTAATTTGGCTTTTCAGATTCTATCAAAGATGCTTCAGGCATGCCACTGCTGCAGGTAATCGGTTCCCTCTTCTAAAGCAAGCGATGTTGCTGAGTGTGTTCGTTGCGGAAGCGTCGTGGACTCAGGCATGCACGCGGTGTTCGGCCGCCCGATGTTTCGCTGCTGGAGTTGGTGGTCTAGTTCTTTACTTTCCGGCGATCTTGCTGCCGATTTTGGAGATCGAAAAACTGGGCCATCATCATCGCACCAGTTTGTTGGGTGGAACCTGGGACTTGATTATTCACGGCAACCTTTTTGTTGGTTTAATCGTCCTAACTTTTTCCATCGTCCTACCGCTAGAGATGATCTTGGTTGCGAACTGAGCTAAAATACAGCATTACAAAACGACGACATCGCGCTGGACCTACCGTGTCGTGGAATGGGCGGGCGTTGGAGCATGATGGATGTCCTGCTTCTAGCACTGTTGGTTACGCTCGTGAAGCTTGGTGATCTTGTTTCGTTTCATTTGGGACCAGCAGTGGTTGCCTTTGTCCTATGCGTGGTGATGAGCATGATCGCATCGATCATGTTTGATCCTCACGCTATTTGGGAAAAGAAAGTGGAGTTGAAGTTGAGTAACACGCCTGCCCCAACACAACCTGATAGCCAGCCGGAGACGCCCACGGCCGTAATTCGCACGGTACAGCAACAAAGGCAGTCGCGTTTAAAGACTAAGCTCTGCGTGGCTCAGTGGTGCGTGTGTCATTTATAAAAGCGCTGTTGATCGCCAGTTTTTCCGAACTCAAAGTACAACCATCGTCATTCACTTCAAAGAAGGCCATGGTCTAAAGTCTGGTGACACAGTTTATTATCGCGGGATAGATTTAGGCCGAGTCACAGGAGTTCGACTCAACGCGGCGATGGATGGAGTTGATGTCGATGTCGTCCTTGAACCCCGGCCATCAGACTATCGCCGTTGAAGACATCAGTTTTGGATACAGCGAGCAAGGCTAAGCTTAAGCAGTGTCTCAGGGATTGATACTGTCTTGGGAGCAAAACTATTTGGGTGTCATTCCTGGAAGTAGTGGTCGACGAACGTCCAGGTTTACAGGCTTGGAAACGCCTTTATTAATGACTGAAGGCGATGATACCGAAATTCGGATTCGGTTCCCTGCCGGTGAAGGCTTAGAGGTCGGTGATCCCATCAAGTATCGCGGAATCAAAGTTGGTGAAGTTGTAGGGATACAACTGGAAAATGATTTACAGTCGGTAACGGTCAGCGTTCGCTTGGTTGGTTCTGCTCAAAAGCTGGCACGGCTGGGTACTCAGTTTTGGATCGAGCGTCCGAGGCTGGACTTAACTGAAATTCGAGGCATCGATACTCTAATCGCGGGAAAGTACATCGCGCTGCAACCAACCTCCAACGACGGACCTTTAACAAACAGTTTTGAAGGCCTGTCGGAACCTCCTCCGCTTCCACGTCGCGAAGGATCATTGGAGGTTGAGTTGGATTCGCCGCAAAGAATGGGAATAGTACGAGGCCTCAGTGATTTATCGTGGACTTGAGGTTGGAAGAGTTGCCAATGTGCGGTTTGGCTCGCGATGGTGCGACCGTAAAAAATCAGCGCCGTGATCGACGCAGATTACGCCGAGTTGGTTCGTGAGAATTCGCGTGGTTAATTGGGCGGTTGGCGGGTTGATGTCGGAGACGCCGGTATTGACGGATTTCGGGTATCGATTGAATCTATTTCTTCGTGGATTCGTGGAGGTGTTGCCTTTGCCACGCCAGAGGCGACACGGGAAGCAAGTTGTCACTGGTTATCGCTTTGTACTCGAAGCAAAGCCTAAAGAGGAGTGGCTAAAGTGGCAGCCAAGAATCGCAACTGGATCCACAACGCGAGCAAACGTTCTACACCCATTGGCTATTCGGGTTGTCACAACCTGGAAGACCTCGATGTTGGGAATTCCCAAGCGACACTCGGAAAAATCATGGGGTTTAGTGATGGAGGATGGTACGTTGGTCGTCCTCCTTCCGGCTGATCTGCTCGAATCTAGCTCACGCGATGACGGTCGAAGTTGCAGGTACCAGCTTCACGTTAACAGCCGAACAGTCAAGATTCCTGGTTTGGTGAGCCAATTCAAAATGCCAGTCGACCTTCCAGAGTCTTACGGTGTTGAGCGTTGGAAGAAGGAGCTTGTGGGAGAGCCCGGCTGGAAACAAGCTCTTGCTACAGGTTATAATCCTGAACTTTCCGGCTATCGCCATTGATATACACTCCGATTGGAAGCCATCGACGGTGGACTTAGGATTGCCCCGGGAATCGGCTTGTCACCAACTCTGGTTGGTTCGCCAGTTGTCGACTCGGCATCAGGAAAGGTTGTCGGACTGCTGACGAAAACCGACAAAGGTTGGATTATCGGCAAGATTCAGAAACCCTGATTCAAGCCCTGATTCGTCTAGAATCGCGGCAGTAGATCGCCTTCGGCATCAAATTGAAGTGACGTCGGCTCACTTAAAATTTCGAATTGACTATTTGCTTTGGCGGCCTCAAAGAACGCCTCACTGCATTCGATCTCGTCCAAGCTTAGCGTGTCGTGAATCCACATTGAAGTTAGCTGAGCAGGTTGTATATAACCCGCCATCACACAGGCAACTCGCAAGGCAGAACGATCATTTGCAAAGTCGAGCGGTATCGCACCTGCCGATACGTGGCAAGCGGTAATGCAGTTGTTTCGAGTTACTTCGCGGTCGATCGCTTCCACAACACGTCGGTGACATAACTGCGCTAACCCAATACCCGAAGCGTTGCCATGAGTTTCCTCGGTAAGGCTTCGAATGTAGATATGGTGAATGTTTGGCTTGTCCCCATTTATAGCAGCGATGTCGTTGTATTTGCGGCCGATGATGTTCGTGTCCATCCCGGTACCTGAGATGTTCTTGCCAATCTGATCGACGATTAACAGTTCGGCTTGATCAAAAGGCAACTTGGGCATCCAAGCTTTGACTTGAGCCAGTAACGTGGGTTCAGTGGATTCAATCTCACCGGCTCGAACTCCTACCAGACTTGCGGTTTCTTCGTAGGCATTCTCCAGGATTGCTAGGCCAGCCAAAATGCGGCAACGTGAGACAACCGTTTGAGCTACGGACCGAACGATCTGATCAAACGAGTAGTTGGAAATAACTCGATGATAGACTTCAGCACCTTTCTGCTTGCCCAGTCCAATAAGCATCATCTTCATTAGCCCACTTTCAATTGCTCCGACAAAACGGGTATGTGGTTTGATGCGATTAAGGACCAATACAAAGTCTGCTTCCGAGGCGGCTCGATCAAAGTAGACTGGGAAACCCTCTTTGGCTTGAGTAACTTCGATCACCTCCATGGAGGATTCAATCGGACAGCCCATGCTTTGCTCAGTAACCCCGAAACTGGCCAGCAATCCTTTTTGACCTTCGGCAGTTCCACCGCCATGACTGCCCATAGCCGGAACAAGCTTTGGCCGAGCACCACGGGATTTGAAGTAATCGACACAGGCCTTCACGATGATTGCCAAGTTCGCGATGCCTCGGCTACCGACAGTAATGGCGATCGATTTACCGGCAAGATCATCGACACAGACTTTGGAAAGTTGATCAAAAACAGTGGCCGGGATGTCGCGAACGACCGTCTTTGGAAAAGTTTGTTTCAGTCTGAAGAATCGCGGAAGCTGATCACTGTTTTCCATTGCCGTTCTTTTTTTCAATGCTGTCCTGCAAAGCCTTTTCGATCTCAGCCAATTGAGATTTCATCGAGCGACTGTGTGGAGATGCGGCCACCGCTCGCTTCTGATACTTGAGAGCTTCTTCATACTTGTGGGCTGCCAACTGGCATCTTGCCATAGTATCAAGAAAGCTTGGCTCATCAGGATCGAATTCAAGCGATCGTCGGCTCAGATATTGAGCCTCCTCGACATTAATCTCGCAACTCGCCAAAAGCCAAGCTAATTGGTTGCAAAGCTGTGCAACTTGTTGAGTGCCTGTGGCCTGCTGAATCAGGGTGGATTCAGCTTGAGAGATCTCAAAGCGGTATTTCTCAATCAGTCGCTTGACATTCGCGTTTACTTTAGCCTTTGCCTCATCGCTTAGTTTCATACGATGAAGCGTAATGACAATGTCAGGGTTAGGTTCATCGCATTGATCGTTAAACTCGCAAGCTGTTAGCAATTGCTCAATCGCAAGGCTTGTGTTACCACTTTCATTGGCCACAAGGGCTTTGTACCAGTGGAAATATGCCTGCTTTTCTTGAAAGTTATCCGCCAGTGGTAAATTCCGATCCGCCGGAGGAGGCATCTGCGCGATCTTCTCCATGACAGCGGCTGCTTGAGTAAACTGCTTGCCCTCGCGATACATTTCTGCCAGTTCCAGGCGAACGTCCAATTCAGACTTGGAACCAACTGCGATGGCCGCCAGATACTCCGCTTCGGCCCAATCGAAAAGCCCTCGATCTTTGAGTAATTTAGCTTGGCTGGTTCGCTGAATAACGATTATCTCAAATAAATTTCCCCGAGCCAACTGAACCATCGCAGCCGACTGTTTATCGGGCGCTTCCCGAGCCTCTGTAGCAGCCTGTTCTGCCAATTTTTCGTCGCCCATCTTCCGATAGGCCTCGGCTAGCAAGTACATCATGCGATGTCGATCTCGATCAACCGGCCCCAAGAGCGCTTTGATTCCAGGTTGAGCACCTGCATTATCCGCATTGGTCTGAATCCGGCTGATCAACGCCACAACTAACTCGGGCAGATCTACCGACAGAGCCCAAGTGCAGTACTCGTGAGCTGCATGCAGGTTCTCTGAAGCTAGATCAATACTTTGTTTGGCAACTTGAAGTGCGGTTTCGCGGTCTTGCTCTCGACGAATCCATCCGACAACCCACTCGTAAAATTTGAGCACTTGTTGTCGCTGTTGTTTGAACAACTGTTCTCGCGGACCTTTGATCACATAATTCTTGGCAGCAGAACGCTTGAGATCTTGGCCTAACTTCTCTGCGTAGTCTCTCCATACATCCAGTTGGAATTCTTTACTTCCAAAAACCTGAGAACAGAAAGTCTCCAACCATTCAGTTGCAGAGCGATTAGGTGTGCCGAGCATCAACAACACCGAACGAGACAATCTACTTTTTCTCTCTGGTTCGATGGAGGACAGTTTCCCCAATAGACCAATAGCGGCTTCCCGAGAACAGGTCTCATTGCTTTCAAACTTTGCGATACGAGCTAAGGCCAGCAACGAATCGTCGGTTCCCAAATTGGCCAGCTCCAACAATCGAGTCTGACGATTGTTCGTATCCAGCGAGCTGTAATCCTGAAGTCGTGACTTTACTTCATATGAATCCGTATCTAGCCACCAAACAACATTTTGGCTACGCAGCAGATACTCGGCGCTTCTTGCAATCTGAATGTTGGTATGATCTTGCGCCTTTCGAAGCTCCTCGTAGGCTGGTAGACCGATTTTCTCAAGAGCTTGCTGTGCTTTGGCTCGCACACGAAAATTCGCATCACCGAGCTGCTCGATCAATTGAAGTACTTGAGCTTGTGTATCACCTTCTGAAGATCGCGTAGGTGGGTCGTCAAGAGCGACGGCATACGTCGAGCTTCCCAGGCCTGCGACAAGGCAGATCGCGAGCCTAATAGATGCTCGAAAAATCTTTAAGGTTTCGACTGGCATGACGCACCGGGGAGCAATTCGTTACAGGTGACTCGGCGGCAGTAAACTTTCCCAGATTGATTCAGGATCCAAGTCAGCCAACAAGCCAAACATCCTACGATTATATCCAATTTGAGCGGCCCGAGGCTACGCGAAGCTGGAACGATTTGGGACTGTTTTGCAACTAACTGCGACTATCGCATGTTGGAGCGAACGTAGTTTAGAAACTCGCGATCCAGCTTCTCCAAATCGCCAAAGTGTTTTTCAAAATGCTCCACACGCTTGCGAACATCAGCCTCTGCCAGCACTTCAAGCTCCGCGATCTCCTTCATGTAGGCTGTGAACTGCTTTTTCTTGCCTTTCATCAGGAAGTAGGTCAGAGCCCAGCTTTCACTATAAGCACCTGAAACCAGCGCAGGATCGCCAAATTTTTGATCGTCTTGAATCAATGTCCTGATGGAATCCGCTGGTCGTTGATTCAAGTAGGAGATGAAAAGTCTAAGGTTGTAATAGTTGACGTTACCGATTTTCCATCCCTGTGGGTTGTTCAGGTCCGGCGCTTCGAAATACATTGCAAGTCCTTCGCTCAACCAGCGGGGATTGTCCGCGAGCCGCACCTGCAGTCCTGTGTTGTAAGCCAACTGGTGAACGGCCTCGTGAACAATTGTGGCCACATTGCGTTCGCCGTCTGGCTGCGATTTGATAGTGTTAATTACAAATTGCGAAGAGATCTTGCCATTTGTCGGTACATTCTCATCAACACCCGTGATATCGTACATGATCACACGATTGCTGTTGATATAGTAGTAGCCAATCATAGCATCTGCATCTTTGCCAATATCCTTGTGAGCGAATTCAAGGTAATCTGCCTTGGTTCGAAAGACGATAGCCACTAGAGGAAATCGAGGTTCCTGCAATTTAATTCCTCGAGTGTTCCAATCGTTGAAGAAGGCTCGATAGAATCGCTCGTACAACTGACCAACCCAGTCTGCATAAATCTGACTGGTGTTGTAGGCGAACACATAATGTTTCGTTTTGAGGAATTTGAAGTCGGGCTTGAGCTGCGTCTTCAGTTGCTCGATCATCTCGTCCTGAGTCAACGCCTGCATCGCCGCCTCGACTGGCTGCTTCTCCACAATTTCCTCGGGAAACAGCGAGAGCAATTGTCCGTCGGGCACCTGAAGCAGCGCGCTGCCGTCACCATACTTCTTAATGACTTCAGCCTTACCCGACGAGGACTTACCTGCGGTCTTGTAGGTGACCTGCCAACACTCTTTGTCCTCCCAAGAGCTTTCCGTAGCGGCACAGGCGAGCACCAAAGCCGCTACATAGCAAACTAAGCCCTTCACATTGCTCTCCTGGAACGCGATCGACCAACATCCTCTCTACAGTCTAGCACAAATGACAGAATCCAACCTGCTTGCCCGATAGATTGTTAGGTTTCGGGCTACAAAGAGTAGTGGAGTATCAGAACGGAGAATCTTGCGAACTTGTTTTTCCTATTGCTCTAGCCCAGCGATTTTTCGCCGTAACAGGTCCATGGCGGTTTTAGCGACGCGAGCGTTGAGCACCTCGGGATGACCGCCTAGGTTACGCTGCTCAACGAAGTCTTCGATGACGCCACCTCCACTGATGGCGATCCAGAATTCAAAGGTCGTCCCGGGTGGCTGGGTTGCAATCTCTACAAACGATGGATAGCCCGATACGGCGAGTCCGATCGATGCTCCTAGTTGCCTGCGAATCTGCTCGGCAAGCTGAAGGACTGTTGGCTGGTCCTCGTTTCTCTCGCGGCAATTTGTTGTGAGCCAATTTTCGGTAGCTTTTTCATTTCGGAAAACGGCTCCGCCTAGAAAAGGTGTAGTGGAACTTTCCGTCATGTTTGTTTGAGCTAATGAGTCCTTCGAGGTGAACAATGAGTCCTTGTAGGGGAATTGCTGGGCCTCAGTCATGGCAGAATTCACACATACAGCATCGTGCATCACTTGGTTAATCCAGCTTCCACCAACTTCAAGACAGGCTAATGTCAGTTTTTTTGATACCAGCTCCTTCACCAGAACGTCTTGTACTTCATCTTCATCGTAACCAAAGATGATCTCTCCAAGCTGTGAATGGATCTCTTCCAATGTAGGTGCAATGATCTGACTGAATTCAGCTTGAGTTTGTGCGCGGGCCGAGATTCGCAGGGTTATCGTTGCTTGACTGACGGTGATTCCAACGGTTGGATAACGATCTCGAGCGATCAAAGTGGGCACTCGAGCCTCCACATCGCTCTCGCCCAAGCCAAACAACTTTACACTGCGAAAGTACATCGACCCGCGATCGTCACCCTGCATGGCTTCGATCCTGGGCTTCACCGTCTGTTCCCACATCTGTTTCATTTCCGCAGGCACGCCGGGCAGAGCAAACAGTCGGCATCTGTGCGAACCATTTGAAACAGACAAATCAATTCCAGGAGCTGATCCATGTGGATTGGGAACAACATTGGTACCTCGAGGAAACATCGCTTGAACTCTGTTTCGCTCGGGCATCGGTCGGCCTCTTCGCGAAAACAGGCCTTCGATATGTTGCAGCGAGGCGGCGTCCAACTCCAGTGGCAATCCAAAAGCTTGTCCCATAGCCTCACGAGTAAGATCGTCTAGTGTTGGCCCTAAGCCTCCGCTGATAACAACAAAATCACTGCGGCCAGCCGCTTCCCGCATCAGAGTTACGTTGGCAGCTAAGTTATCGCCAATCGTCGTATGTCGGCTTACCGTTATCCCCAGATCTCCCAGTTGCTGACTAAGCCACTGGGAGTTGGTGTCCAACCGTTGGCCAGTCGACAATTCATCTCCAACTGAAATTATCTCGGCGATCATCGTTATCGTTCTACTTTGAATTGAAACTGTAAAAGAACTTTTCGCCCAATGAGGCGATCTCAGCAGGGACTTTCATCCGTAGCTGATCCTGGCAGGGCTATGGTTCACTGTTGTCGCAACATAGGAACTGTATCAGGCGGTCCACTGCGATCATGCCGGATGCGAGCCCTAACTATGCTAACCAAAGCACACTGCGAAAATCGCATTATTGCCTCTTACGCATTTGTCACACATGCTAGCAAAACCAGAATTGGTCCAAGAATTCAAAACTGCCATTCACTTAGCCAAGCAAATTCGGCAAAATCCGAAGATGGCCAGGATCTTTTGTATTGCTAATCAAAAAGGTGGAGTCGGCAAGACAACTACCGCCGTCAATCTCTCCGTTGGATTGGCGAAGGCCGGCCAACGAACGCTCTTGATCGACTTGGATCCTCAGTGCAATGCCACCAGCGGAGTCGGCTTGCGTCCAGCCGAAAAGCACCCTCTTTTACTGGAAAAGCCACTTCACGAGAGCTTACTGGACACGGCCTGGGATCGACTGAAGTTGCTGCCGGGAAGCCGCAGTTTTGTCGACGTGGATCGACTGGAAAGCGAAGCCGGCGATGCTGCTCAATTGCGTCAACATTTGGATGCTTGCATTAGCTCGTTTGATTTCGTTTTGATCGACTGCCCACCCTCTTTGGGACAACTCACTCAAGCCGCCCTAAGTGCTAGCACTGAAGTGCTGATGCCCATTCAATGTGAATTCTACGCGATGGAGGGACTAACGCAGATGATTCACGTAATTCGTGATGTAATGCAGCGAGTAGACGGCAGATTGACCTTTGGCGGAATCGTACTGACGATGTATGATCCCACTCTAGAATTGACCCACGAAGTCGATGCTGAAGTCCGAGAGTTCTTTGGTGATATGCATCTTCGATACTGTTATTCCTCGCGATGTTTGTGTGGCCGAGGCGCCCCAGCCGTGGCGAGCGTGATGGATGCGCTCCGCGATCTCGAGGTACTCGAGCGTATTTAGGAAAAACTGTGCATGGAGGTACTGGAACGTGACTAAAGATCGTCGTCTTGGCGCGGATTGGCTGCTCACCAACAGGATGCCCATGGAAGAAAGGTTTAGTCGTTGATGGCTCATCAGCAACTGAAGCCCCTCAATGTGAAGGCGCGCACGCGGACACGAGTTTCTAATTCAAACGCTTCCATGACGTGTAATCGGACTGTTACGGGATCTGTTCCCCTCAACGCTTCGGCTGCACCAGAAGGCTTGGAACTGAGCGTCTACGAGATTGACAACAATCCGTTTCAGCCTCGCCGAAAGTTCAATCAGGAAGAGATCGCGTCGTTGGCGGCACCAACATTCGCGAGCATGAGCAGTTGCAGCCGATTTTGGTTTCGCAAGTCGGTGGACGTTATCAATTGATTAGTGGCGAGCGACGACTCCGAGCCGCAATTCATGCTGGACTCAAAACGATACGGGCAGAAGTTCGTGAAGCTGACGACAGATTGGTTGCAGAGTTGGCGATCGTCGAGAACCTGCAACGCAAGGACTTGGATACCGTGAAAAGGCAATGTCGTTTCGTCGGTATCGATCAGCATCGTTGCACTCGGGATGATCTGGCCAAGAGACTGAAGAAGATTGATCGAAGTACGATCGCAAACCTAATGCGATTACTGGAACTGCCCGAAGAAATACAGCAATGCGTGCAAAACGATACGGTCACCCGCCGGTCACGCTCGAGCACTATTGCCGTTGGGTGATGAAACGCAACAGTTGGAATTCGCTCGCTTGATTCGCGAAGAAGGTTGGAACGTGCGGGAACGGAACGTCGAGGTTGCCATTTTCAACTTGCGGCTGAAGAAAGCACTCGATTACGTCGGCGAGTACACCATTAACAAGAAAGACTAAGTCTCCGCAAATTGTGGCACTGGAACCGTTAACTGCGATCCGCTCTTGGAACCAAAACGGAAATCCGTCAAGGCGCCACGGGTCGTGGAAAGATTACGATCAACTTTTCGAATAGCGAAGAGTTTGAACGCTTGTGCAAGTTGATATGCCCTCAAATGGAACGTCAGCGCGCAGCTTAAGAGATTGTCACCGATTCCGCTAAGCGGTCTACGCTGAGCTTGGAACACACTGGCGCGGGGAGAATCTTGTGTGCAGCTTCCTGCCCAAGATTCCAGTATCTCCGTTTTCGGCTTCGATATTTTGGTTGTACAAGTCAATCTGTTGTTTCGGCGTCACAGTCAACTGCGGAAATTTAGGCGTAGCAGACGTAGCCATCAGCTCGCCCAATCGCTTTTCAAGTTGATTGGCGGTAGTTGTTTGAGTTTCGATATTGGTAGCTGTTCGAAATTGCTCAGTCAGTTCATTGAACTGCTGCTTCCTTGTTTCATCGACTCAAGCTCAATCGCCGAGTTTTTCGATTTCTTTGTAGTTTCCGTCCATCAAGTTCGCCAGGGTTCGCCAAACCTCTTTTTTGTCTTGGCTCGCTGATCATCCATTCGATCATAGACGGTAAAAAGTAGGCCAACGAACCGCCCAGCAGAGCCAATGAACTCAAGATGATGGTCAGCTTTCGTCCAGATACACCGGGCGTGTCAGTAGTATTTTGAGTCGAATCTGTGCTGTAACCATGTTTGTGGTTTAAGTCGTCACCGCGAAAGTATGCGTTGGTCATCGGTGTCGATTGATTGTGTTTATCTGAGTTGGGTTGGCAATACGCAATGCTGGTAATGTCAAAAACGCATGAGCTATTGGCCTAGATTTCTACGTCATGAATCTGCTACCCTCGTCTGGCTTGGTCTGCAAAAAATCTGAACGTTTGCCAACTTGATTGCCTTTTGCCTTCAGCAACTCAGCTCATTGGTAAAAGCCGCAATCGAAGAACATCGTGAAACGTATGACAAAATCCAGGAACAACATGCGTGAGTTTTGCCTTTTTTTTTTTTTTTTTTTTTTTTTTTTTTTTTTTTTTTTTTTTTTTTTTTTTTTTTTTTTTTTTTGGGCTTAGTCTCTCTTGCCGGCTGCACCGATGGGTTGCTCTACAAGATGAAAACCGTTAATCCCTATTTTCGCAAGGAATGGGAGAAAGACCGCGCGCCCACGGCGTGCGTTTACCGAACAAGTGGATGAGTCCAAGTTCTTGCAAAGCCGCTTGGCTATATGGACCAAACTCAGAAGGAACGTTGGGCGAAAGTTTTGGAGCAGATTGTCAAAGGTGATGGCAATGTTCCGAAGATCCAGGTCAAGAATTGAGAACTCTAACAGCCGTCCAAGCTTTAGCTGCAAATTCCTTGCGAATGCTACCGTTCGAGCACTCAACGGCGAGAAATTTCGACGGATGACTCGGAAAAAGTTCGGCTGGCAGCCTGCGAGTCGTGGAAAGCCATCAAAGGTACCGCCGCTCAGCAAATGTTGATGACACTGGCTCACAATCCCAAGGAAACTCCGAGCATTCGTCGGGCTGCCACCAACGCGCTCGGTGAATTCGACGATACCAACGTGAAGTCCGCTTTGGCTTCAATCCTAGATGACAAAAGTCCGGCTTTGCAGTATCAAGCCGCTATGAGTCTGAAAAAGTTGACCGGTCGAGATTATGGTGGAGATATTGACGCTTGGCGGGAATACATGCAAGGTAAAGATGTGCCAGAACCAGAAAAGTCGATGATGGCTAGCTTCTGGGATTCTATCGGTTGGGATCGATAGTTTCGATCTACTCAAAAGCAAAACGAGGGAACGACAAGCAATCCCTCGTTCTCGGTTTTATCTCTCAACCACCTCGAATTAATCTCGCTGCATCGCGATGAGAATTCGAATTACGTACCAGAGCATCAACGCTACCGATGCAAACAGCGCGAGCGCTGCAGCCACGTGTTGATTGCTATCGTAGTGGTACATCACATTGGATGTATCATAGAGAATGTACCCAGCGGCCAACAGAACAAGGAACGCCGAGAAGATCAGGCCAAGGTTGATTTGCGCAGTGAAGGCCGCAACCAAGACGAAGCCCAAGGCCACTAATCCAGCAAGAAATAGATATCGACCAAGCCATGAAAAATCAGCACCGGTTAAGAAGACCATTGCTGTTAGCCCACCAAACACTACTCCGGTAATTACTCCAGCTTTCAGTGGAATTGAACCGCTCGGATCAAGCCTTAGAGCGACAGCCATCAAAGGCAAAAACAAGATCGCCTCAGCTACAACATATAGGCTCAGACCTACATACTGAAGTCCTTTGCTAGTGCGAGACTGAGCCCAGGCGTTTGCAATCCAGCTAACCAGCATGAATCCACCTAGGATTACTAACCAGCCTGGACCACGAAGTAGCGGACCAAACTTTTGCATCAACGTAGCGGGTGGAAACAGTGTTAATAACGCTGCTTCGATACCGATGAACGCAAATACAGCTCCAGCCAAATGCAGGTAGGTTTTGCGAATGAAATCGGTTCGTTCAGCGAGTGATGACCGAGCTACCGACGAAACGTGTTCGATGGCATAGGGGTTATCAAATTGCATCAATGGGCTCCAAAAATGAATACTTTCGGGGCGTAGAACCACGCCTCTCAGGTGTGTATTTTGACGATAGTAATTGTCCTGTCAAGAAAAATCCCCAACCGACCGCAGTGGGATTCGCCAGAATTCTTTGGTCGTTAGAGTTCTCCGCCAGATTTCGTGTCAGTTTTGCTCGCCAGATTCCTTTTTTCACTTTTCTAATCCTTCGGAAGACTCAATTTACCTTCACGCGACCAGCCTTGACCGTTTTTACGGCTCTTGACAAAGTGGTAATTGGTCATAACCATTATGGCGGTGGTTCGAAGGCGTGACTGAAGAAATTTTGAACGAACAGTTGCCCCAACCTCCCGATCTAAAACAACTTTGAATGAATTTCCTCACGGCCTCATTCTCAATTCGTTGAGAAAGAGGTCGTGTTTTTTTGGTATGTGATGATTCCAAATTTGGGCGATCAAAGAAGATCGTCTCGATCACTCAAAGAACAGTTCTGCCAAATCTCAATAGGATAAGAAAAGGTTTAGCCATGTCCGATCTGGTTCCAATGACTCGCGAGCGCTACAACGAAATGCGAGCCAAAGTCGAGCACTTAGAAACGGTTGAGATGCCGAAGATCGCCGAGAAAATTGCTGAAGCTCGGGCCGAAGGCGACCTCAAGGAAAATGCTGAGTATCAAGGACAGCGCCAGAATCAAGGAATGCTACAAGCTACGATCAACCAGTTGAAACAAGCGCTAGCGAACGCATATATCATCGACCCTTCCAAGATGGCCAGGGACGAGGTTGGGCTGTTGGCCACAGTGACCGTAAAGGACTTGGATTACGACGACGAGGAGCAATTCACTTTGGTTGGCTCTGGTGACGAGGATTACGACACCGGAAAAATTCTGTCGTCTAGTCCAATCGGTGCGGCACTAATGGGGAGAAAAGTTGGCGACAAGATCGAAGTGCCAGTTCCTAAGGGCAAGTTGAAGTTTCAAATCCTAAAAATCGAATACCAGGTCTAGACTAAGAACCAATGTCAAAATCAATGCCCTCAGAGGCTGAAGCCCACAAAGAGCCCTCGTTAGGTCCGGCCTGTCTTGTTGTTGTCATATTGGCACTAGCCGGAGCTGCCGCAGTTTGCGGAATTGGAAGCTGGTTCGTGTTTCGCGACCAA
>JAXMBP010000075.1:0-25095 GCA_046349795.1 Pirellulales bacterium
CTGTTCTGCGCGAAGTTAAAGACGCTGAAGGTCGAGTGATTCTGTTTATTGATGAACTTCATACTGTCGTCGGTGCAGGCGCGGCTGAAGGTGGGAGCGACGCGGCAAATCTGCTTAAGCCGGAACTTGCACGTGGAAGTTTGCGTTGCATTGGTGCCACGACTCTGGACGAATATCGCAAGTACATCGAAAAGGACGCCGCTCTGGAACGAAGATTCCAGCCAGTCTTCGTCGGTGAGCCGACCGTTGAGAGCACAATTGCCATTCTACGCGGCCTAAAAAGTCGTTATGAGGCACATCACGGCATCAAAATTCGCGATTCAGCTTTGGTGGCCGCAGCCAACCTATCGAACCGTTACATCGGAGATCGTTTCTTGCCGGACAAAGCCATCGATCTAGTTGATGAAGCTGCGAGTCGACTAGCCATGGAACGTGAAAGCGTTCCCGCTGAAATCGATCAAGTGCAGCGTCGTCTGCGGCAGCTCGAATTAGCACAGCGCCAGCTTACCGAAGAGGGCGACGAATCGCTGGTCGATCAACTACAGCCGATCGAAGAAGAGATGGAGACGCTTCAGCGACAATTAGCCAGCTTGCGCGAACAATGGGAGGCTGAAAAGTTAGGCATGAGCGACGTACACTCGATGCGCCAACAACTGGACCAGTTGGGCTTACAATTCAATCAATTGGACACTGCCATTCGCGAAAAGCAACGCTCTGGCTTGCCGGTTCCCGAGGTGGATTATCAACAACTGTTCCAGCTTGACAAGCAACGCTCAACGCTGGCGGCTCAGATTGAAAAAGCTGAAGATAAAGAGCACGCTGCCGGACAATCCGATAAACCAAAACTTCTTCGTACAGAAGTAACTGCCGATGAAATTGCCAACGTCGTCAGCCATTGGACCGGTGTTCCCGTTTCGCGCATGATGGAAACGGAACGCGCCAAGCTGCTGGTAATGGAAGAACGATTGCACCAGCGAGTTATCGGACAAGAAGATGCCGTTGCCGCGGTCTCCAATGCCGTTCGACGCAGTCGTAGTGGTCTTCAAGATCCAAATCGCCCGATCGGTTCGTTCCTGTTTCTTGGTCCAACCGGCGTGGGCAAGACTGAGCTGTGTAAAGCGTTGGCTCAAGTCATGTTCGACGACGACCAAGCCATGGTTCGCATCGATATGAGTGAATTTATGGAACGCCATTCGGTCAGCCGCTTGATTGGCGCACCTCCCGGCTATGTTGGCTACGAAGAGGGCGGAAAGCTAACCGAGGCTGTTCGTCGACGCCCCTACAGTGTTCTTCTGCTAGACGAAATGGAGAAGGCCCATCAAGATGTTTTCAATGTTCTTCTTCAAGTGCTGGACGATGGTCGCTTGACCGATGGCCAAGGCAGAACCGTTGACTTCACCAATACAGTGATCGTGATGACCAGCAACATTGGCAGCCAAGCTATTCAACGCTTAACCACCGAAGGCGCTTGCCAAGAGGAAATTCAAGATGCGGTCCAGGATGCTCTTAAGACTCGATTCTTGCCCGAGTTTCTGAATCGAATCGATGAAACCATTGTGTTCCACCCACTGAATCCGGATCAGATCCACAAAATCGTTCGACTTCAGTTGGAGCACCTACGCAAACAACTCGAGCAGAAACAAATTGAACTCGAAGTTACCGAATCAGCCATCGATTATGTGTCGAAAGTTGGCTACGATCCAGCCTTCGGCGCACGACCACTGAAGAGAATCATTCAGCGAGAAATTCAGAATCCACTGGCTACCGAATTGTTGAAAGGACAAATTGGCGAAGGCAGTAAGGTGACTATCGACTGTGAGGGTGAGCAGATCGTTTTCAAGCATGCCTGACAAATAGTGGAGAGGAGCTGCGATGCGAACCTTCGCGGCTCCTTGAGCTGGAATCGTTGCTATTAGTCAAGTTAGCAATTGTACCGCAGGAACTATTTTTTATGTTACGAAGTATCGGGTTTTAGGGGCGAAGCGGTCCGTTTACTTACGCAAGGTAGTCGATGTTGTCAAAAGTGAACTGATGTTCATGTTGCTCGATCCGGAAGGGAATCGATAGGTAAACAGGCCAAGCGGTAAAGGAAAGGATTCTCTCAGGGATTCTTTGTTTTTTGGAAACTGTCATAGCAGACCAGCAAGGTGCGATAGCGAATGCAGCGGTTTCAGCGGAAAAATGTTTGGATCAAGTGAAGTTACACAGTGGGTTGGTATAACACTGAATTAGCTTCCCACGAGCGTAAGACCGAGAGACCTGAACAGAAATTCCAGTTCAGCCCTTGCTACAGACTGGAACACACGGTCTCTGTTTCTAGACTTTTGACAGCGGCACAGATTCAGGAATCGATCGACACATTCTATCGACAGGAAAATCTAGCGCGACGAACTGTCGCAACTCTTTCAAGAAGGCAAACTCGCTGATTGAAAAGGCAACAAGTCATTCGTATAACTTTTGGAAGCTCATCATTCGCACAAAAGGATCTTTACCTATCTTCGAGTCCAGAAGGCACAACATGACTTCAATGCCTCGATTGTGCTGTTTGTTTCTATTCGTATTCTGGCTAAACTTGGTTAACCGAGGCAACGCAGATTTTATTATCGACATTGATAGTTCGAGTCAGTCCTCAAATGCTGCCAGGATTTGAACTGCAGATACTTCACTCAATAAGAGTTTCACCGCGAATGAGATATCCGGCGACAGGTTCGCGCTTCTTGACGTTAGCAGTGCCAATGGAACGTTTGCCGAGTCTACGCTCGATATTCTCTTTACAGTTTCACAACCGACTTCATAACTGCACTGTCTGCCAGCCTTACAGGATTCGTGAATTCAGGCACTGCTGATTCGTTGTCGCTGGTAGGTCCAGACACAAATATTCAACTGTCGTTCGACCCAAATTTTGCTTCGATCGGCATGTTTCAAGTTGGCCAGTATCACTTGATTGCGACAGCACGAGTTGATCAAGACGCATTAACTGCACAGGCAGGCGAGTCTTTTGTCACCATTTCCACCATTAACTGCAGTTCGGAACCTTCGGCCTGTATCTTAGCGTGCATTGCCCACAAGGGGACTTCAGCATGTCACCGAAAAATCGCGAGCCAATCTGTCGCAGATTTGAGTAACTGGCCGTGCCTTGTTTTGGTGTCTTGGACCATTTCACGAATGATTTATTCCGCCTGCCTTCCTAGGAGAAAACAAAATGCAATTGAACAAACGTAACCTTGTTCAGAAGCCAGCCCTGCTTTGGAGCAACTTGAGTCACGCCAACTGCTGGCCTCGGATCTATCTGGCGCGGCACCGTCGATTGAACACATCGATACAGCGTGCCTTTAGTTCCCACGAAGCCGTTGGAAACCCCCTTCTTCGATTGGGCTAAGTGGGAGGGCAAGATCGGCGGAGGTATCATTCCGGTTGCGAGTCCCTTTCGTGAGCTTTAGATTTTCTGACCAAAGCCACGAACCTGTCGGGTAACTGGCTGAGTGACGGCTTTTGGCAACGCAGATTTTGCCTTTTCGATGCCAAGTGATTTCTCGGGTATGGCCTTTACGTAGTCGTTGTGGCTCGAAGTACAACCTCGACCACATATTCCCTGCGAACTACTGTAGCCTTGGATGGAGGAGCAACGAATGTCAACACTAATCAGCAAACTGGGTTAGGACCGGTATCGTTAGTGGCCAATTCGCTCAAAGAAATCGATGCGTCTGCGGTGCTAGGTTCTTTGACAGCGACCAGTGGCAAAGTGGGGCTGCATTTCGAAGCTCTCAATCAGGCGGCAATGCAGGTAGTGGGATTGCGCCTGGTTTACGCAGCACCTGAAGCAACTATCTCACACGATAGCACGCTGACTGGAAATGGTTCGTCATCATCACCATTAAGTGTTGCGACAGCTCCTTTTTTAACCGACGCAGCCCATACGGCGCTGGCGGATCAGGCGACCAACGCACAGAACCTGAATGGACTGCCAGCGAGCAACTACCTAACGGTTGCTAATGGAGATACACGTTATGTACAGAGTGTGAGTGCAGGAGCTAACTTGGTTCAAGTTGGTACGCCTCAGAACCCAGTACTCGCGGTTGACACGGTGCCATTTTCCAAACTCACAGGTGTGCCAAGCGGACTAGCCGATGGTGACGACGTTGGATTACCACTGACGGGAGGCTCAATCAGCGGGGATCTAGCTGTTGCCGGAAACATTACTGGCTCAAACATTACTGGCTCAAATATTTCTGGCAATAATTTTGTTGCTGGCGGAAGTATTGTCGCAATTGGAAGCCTCGCTTCACAGGGAACCGTCAAAGTTGGTGCGTTCGCTTCGGCACCCACCGCACTCCGACGGAACGTCTCGAAAGGGAACGATATACTTCAACTCGGCCAGTAATGAGTTGCGATACTCTGACGGTGTACAGTGGAATTCGATATCTTCCGGTACAACTGCCGTCTATGTTAAAGGAACGGCACTGAACAACTCGGGTGGTTCCCAACCCGCGACGATAAAGATTGGAGGCAACGTTGTTTTTCGATCCAACCGAGGCCTAACGTTGGTCATTCTCGATGCAACGAGCCATGCGGTTATTTCAACAACAACCTACGACACTGTCGGATCCACCGCCAACAGCACCGCGCTTGCGAATGCAATAAACGCGATGACATTTAATCAGATTGGCATACTTGCCAGCTATGATAATATTGTTCCTAGCACCACTTTGCCCGGCGACCTCACATCAGCGTTAGGCAATCGTGGCTTGACAAAGATAGCCACCGCATCAAACCTGTTTCGAGCGTCCTATTCGTCGATCTTCCGCGGAGCTTCCAACGGCCCCGTTATTGAAAGTCTTGGGCCGGCCAACTCTGTGAATCCTACTCCGGTTGCGACCGTGTTGGTCGAAGACACATTTGCAACATAGTTATCGTTGCTGAATACCATTTTGCCCCACCGACCGTTCTAAGAACGGTCGGTGGGGCTCAACTTGTAATACTTGTCAAATGACTGCATCATGTTATCGCCCAGCAAACAATTCAACAGGTAAAATTGTAGGCGGAGCTGAGATGGCAGTAGTGCTATTGCAAATCTTCAAGAATTCATCGCTGTTGATGTCGATACGGCCGACAAATGGAAAAAGCGAACCAGTGCTACACGGCAGCTTTGCAAGTAGTAGAAAGTTTGGCCGTAACAGCGATACCCGGCCGTTTTTGGTTTAGCTAACCACAGAGACTCGGAGTCACTGAGTCTCAATCTTCCATCGTTAGGCGAATCGCTTTGACTACCTGAGCTGTACTGGGCAATGCCGAGTACTCGTAAATCGGGTTGTAGCCAATGTGAACATCGGGCTTAGATACAAGTTGTGGCGGGCTGACAAACAGATTGAAGCTGTCAGGGTTGGTCATGATCTCACTGATCACCATTTGCCCAACGCTGCAGGATCTACCATCTTCTTGAACAACAACCAGTCTTCCAGTTTTTTCGATCGACTTGATAACCGTTTGTCTATCCCAAGGCTGAACACTGCGCAGATCGATCACTTCGACCGAAACTTCATCCGCCAATTGCTCAGCAGCTTGCAACGACTGTTCGATGCAATTGCCCCAGCTCACGAGAGTAACATCGTCACCAGGTCGACGAATACGTGCGAAACCAATTCCAACTGGTGCGATTAGCGGTGGAGCATCCATCTGTTGTCGGAACAGATGCTTAGGAATTAGAAACAACACTGGATCCTCAGAGTGCATGGCGGTCCAGATCAAAGCGGTCGCATCTTCTGGACAGCTCGGAACGACTACTCGAATTCCAGGGAAGTGAGCGAAGATCGATTCGTTGCACTGCGAGTGCCAGACCGAACCACCAGGCAGGTAAGCACCATAGGGTGCATAGAAAACAACTGGGCATTTCCACTGGCCTTTGGACCTCCAACGCAGAGTGACCAAATTTTGGCTAATCTGATTCATGGCTGGAGCGACAAAATCAATGAACTGGAACTCGAATACTGGACGCATACCATAGCATGCCATTCCAATACCGACACCAGCGATAGTGGCTTCTGCTAGCGGCGAATTGAAAACTCGACCAGGAAACTCATTGGACAGATTGCTTGTCAGTCCAAACACACCGCCTTTTGGCGCCTCAATATCTTCACCGAAGAAGATGTAGCGATTATCTTCCTTCAGTCTCTGCCTAAATAACTCGTTTACTGCGTCGACAATTCTCAACTTGCCACCGCCTGAAATCGGTGGCGAAGTAGGCTCTGGAATGTCGCCCCACAGTTCATTCAGTAGATCTTGAGGAACTGGATCTGGCTCGTGCTCTGCGTCCCGATACTCTTGATCGACCTGAGCGTTGATTTCAGACTTGATCTGCTCCCATTGCTCCGCCGTCAACTCTCCAGCGTCGATCAACTCTTGCGAGTATAGTTGAATTGGATCGCGGACCAACATCGCATCGATTTCAGATTGAGGTCGATAAACACGATGATCATCGCTGCTGGTGTGCGAGCACAGTCTGTCCAAATCTGCAACCACCACGGTTGGACCACCGCCGGAGCGAGCTTTTTCGATGACAGGCTTCATCGCGTCGTAAAGCCGATCAGGATGCCGAGCGTCCAGATGCAAGACAAACTTCTCGTTGAAGACGCCTAATTTGAATGGGTTGAACTTAGACGTGTTGGTGCTGATTCCATAGTTGTTATCTTCGACGATAAAAACTACGGGCAACATGCGTTCAACGGCAAACGCAATGGCTTCAGCGACTTCACCTTGGCGACTGGCAGCATCACCCACTGTTGCGATGGCAACATTCGGATAGTGATTCAGTTGCATCGCCCAAGCGACTCCACAGGCTGGCAATAGATTGGCAGTCAGGTCGGAACGCTCCAAATATCGGCACCGTTCTCTATCGGAATAGTGGCCCGGCATTTGACGCCCGCCACTGGATGATCCTGCTTTGGCAAAGTAGGCACTAGCCAGTTCAGCATTGGTGATGCCCTTGGCTAAGACCATTGCCCGGTCACGATAGTAAGGAAACAGGTAGTCGCCCTGTTGCATCAGCAAGCTGACCACGGCAGTGGTTTCATGGCCCATACCGGCCACTTGGAACCAACGCCGTTACTTTGACGAAGCAGTACTTTCCTTCTCTTCGATCACCCTCGCGACTCAGGTACATCAGCTTCAGCAGCTCCTTTGACTCGCTCGTAAGCTCTGGTTGCAACTCCCGGAGTTCCGTTTATCAACTAACGTTGACATACTTCACAATTCCTCATGACGGAGTAAGTCGAGTCTATTGGTCGTCTAGCTTGAATATCAAACCATAGTTGTGTACCGGACGGCACGAGAGGTAATCGTTGAACATTCTGATGATTCGAACGGATTCACTGTGCTTTTGTGCTTCATTTGCTTTCGAGTCTCAGACGAAATATTCCCAATCCATAGTGAGTCCAGGGTCTGACTTGTTCAATTGAATGTGATAATGCCCCAATATTCCGGAAAACTTTGTCCATTCGTTATCTGTAAGTAGGCGATTTAACACCGCGCGTAAACGGACCGCGGTGCATCGGCGGACATTTGGGAAAAGATATCGCGCCGCAGACGGCAGCCCCAACTTTATCAGAGCGTCGTACTGTTGCTGAGTAAGTCATACTGCAGGTAGTCTCGATCACAGATCTTTCTGAACGGTTTCGGCACGGCGTGGAATAGCGGTTTAGCAAGCCGATCAACTCCCTTAACAAACGAAGGAAAGTTCAACTCGACTTTGCCAGTGTCGTTTTTCTTGTACCTCGTTAAAGGTCTTTTCTGCCGAGCTCGGGCCATAACAGCCAATCCCAGCGATTTCGATTCCTACGCTTCGATCATTGCTCTTGGTCGCATGCCAGGCTCTTTCCTTCGATCAAGTCTGGTAGATCGTGCCGTCCGCATCGAGTAGAAAGTGGACACTCCAACCCGCGACGATCGTGCAAAATCGCAAGCACTGCGAACTTGTTCCGCACGCATCCAGAAGTGCAAGACGAACTGATCGACCTTGTCTTGTAACAGCGGCAGCGTCCAACCGCCGCCACGAATCTGCTCCAATTGCTCGGGCGACCAGAGCTCAGGCGCTCGACTCGTAACGCATTCCATATCGATGTAGGATTTACTTCTTGAAGCCGAAACAAACTCAACCTTTCCAGCCTTCATTTCCTCTACGATGTCTTTCCATTTTCGGACTTCAAACGAAGAGAATCTGCGTTGAGTTCTATAGGCATCAAACCCTTGAGGGTCAAACCAAAGTTTTACTGGAGTGCCAATTCGGTAGAACTGGCCACAGACCATGATTTCATCGCCCTGACGAGCCTGAAAGCCAAGCTGTTGAGCCTGCGCGCCGCGCGACGAAACAAGGAGTACGATCAGAAGTGATATTGAACCAAGGAGTAACTTCACGTTCAGTAACTTTCAAAATGGGACGATAATGCCGAGCACAGAAGGAATTTGAGTTCGCTTACACTCGTCAAATCAACCTTACAACTCACCATTGTAACCAACCGGCTGATTTTGGGAGATGTTCCCAACTCAGCCTCCTCAATTGAGACTAAAGCTCTGCCTATGGTTCTTCAACTTTCCAACTCAGTCCTTAGCACTTGCTCGCTAAGCCGAAGTAATCAATCTGCGTCGAATGGAGACCGAAACTAGACAAGCAATAAACGTTAACGCCGCAAGTTGAACGCTGGCTATCAACGAAAGGTCGTAGAGTTCAACTGCCATCATGGTGCAAGCAAACGGAGTTCTAGTTGCGGCAGAAAACATAGCGACCAAGCCAATCGACGCCAATAAAGGAGTTGGTAGGTCCGCGTACTGCGTGAGCGCATTGCCTAATGTGGCTCCCATGTAGAACAATGGTGTAGCTTCTCCGCCCTTTAGTCCACTGCCGAGCGTGACGCTAGTGAAGGTTAGTTTGCTGAGCCAACTTAGACTGTCGGCACCACCTGCATGGAAGCTCGACTCAATGCTAACACCGTGCTGAGCTGACGGATTAGACCTCACTCCGAGCCCAAGATAGTTCGTTGTACCGGTTGCAACTGTCAGTAGAACGATCGAGATGCCACCAATCACAGGTCGTATTGCTGCGTGGACATTGAATCGATCCAAGATCAGTTTGATTCGAACAGTCGTGAACAGGAACATTGCAGTTGCAAGTCCGAACGCGATCCCCGATACGGCGATCAAAGCAACTGAATCTAAGTTAAGTTTGACGTTGCTGGATACCAAATCAAATCTCGTGTGATTAATACCCAAAAGGATTGTTACTTTGTCGGCCACGAAAGCGCACAAAATCGCCAACAAAAGCGAACGGAAGCGAAGGAGCTTCAGCCCAACTACTTCGATGGCAAAAATGGCAGCGGCCAATGGAGTTCCGAACACTGCACCAAATCCTGCTGCAATGCCCGCCTGCAACAAATACACTTGGAACTTGCCTGACAAACGAAATCGACCCGCATACCAACTTGCAATGGAACCACCGATTTGAATGGCAGTCCCTTCGCGGCCAGCAGATCCTCCACATACGTGTGTCAACAGCGTTCCGACCAGAACCATCAGGCCCATTCGAGGCGGAACGTTTGTTAACTGCGAGCCTTTATGATTCGCATCATCAGTTGCTTGAGATGGGCTAGCTGAATCTACACTTTCTGCCGCCGACGACTTGAGTTGATGGTCAATCGCTTGGTAGATTGTGTTGTTGCCAGCCTCACAATCTGTTCCATACTTCCAGTAGATTAAACCCGAGATCAAGCCGGCAACAGGAAGGAGAAATAGTAGCCAACCATGCTGCCAAAAGAGTTCGATGGCACGATCGAGCGACCACAGGAAGAATGCAACCGCACAACCAACTGTGACGCTCATCAGTAGGGCTACGCAGAGCCACAGAAGTCCAATTCTGCTAGGCGTTGCAATTCGATGTGTCATTCGACCTGGGTTTTCTACAACTTGGCGAGCGAGATTCTTTCTATTTGGGTTGTCATTGTAACCTCATCGCTGCGCGATAGGTTTCTGCACCTATGCAATTCGTGCCACTGCGGTGAGTTAACAGCCAACTGATCGACGGAGCGATCAGATACACTATCATCGCTTTGCTCAAAACCGAAAGCTATACGGAGCGATCAGATACACTACTTCTTAATTCCGATCGTTGAACTAAAATCGTTTTCCGTTCAAATTGATATCCAACCGCCTAACTACCCCAGATCCGCTCTCCACTGCGAAAAATTTCGAAATGCGACTTCCAAACCTCAAGACCAAGCTTTTGTTGAGCGCCGTCAGTGCATTATCCTTGAGTTTATCCAATCTTCCGGACTGCGCAGCGCAGACTTCTTCGCAGGTCCCTTCCCCTTCGGCGTCCAAACCGGTCAGACAGGCCTCGAAACAGGCTCAAGTTGCTACCGCTAGCCCAGCATCGGGGATCGTCGAGCAGATTATTCGCGAGTTCTCGGAAGATCAAGACACGCTGAACCGCCGTTATCGCGTAAAACTCGATCGACTGAACATGGATAGACGGGACGAGAATCTACAACAATGGCTGCAGAAGTTGAAGACGGTCGAATTCGCAACCTTAGATCGCTCTGGGAAATTGGACTATGTGCTCCTTCGCAACAAACTGGAATACTTGATCGCTAAACACGGCTTGGACAAACAACGAGACTTGCAGGCGGCCGAGGCTTACATTCCGTTTGCTGAACCGATTGTTGCTTTCTGCGTGAATCGAGAGAACGTAGAATCGATCAAGCCTGACGAAGTTGCTGGACAGTTGGATTCGGTTGCAGCTTCAATTGAGAAGCTAACAGGCAAAGTCAAATCTGTCGAAGAAGTTCCAATTGCTCAGAAGTTAAGTGCGTTGCGAGCCGTCGAACTGGTCAAGTCATTAAAAAATACCGTTACCGAATCAGACAATTTCTATCAGGGCTACGATCCAATTTATTCTTGGTGGTGCAAGAAGCCTGTCGAACGATTGAAGGCCGCGCTCGAGAAGTACGCAACCTACCTTCAAGATCGTGTCGTGGGCGTTCCTGAGTCGGATGTCGAGACGATTATTGGACAACCGATCGGAGTCGAAGGAATTGCCCTAGAGCTAAAGCACGAATGGATAGCTCACTCGCCCGAAGAACTGGTGAAGTTAGCCGAACGCGAGATGGCTTGGTGTGAAGCCGAGATGCAAAAGGCGTCCACTGATCTCGGGTGCCAAGATTGGCGACAAGCCTTGACTGTCGTCAAACAAAAGCACGTACAGCCAGGTCAGCAGCCGCAGATGATTCGCGATTTGGCGGAGGAAGCCATCGACTACATGCGAAAACAGGAGCTAGTCACCGTGACCGACATGGCGGCCAAAGGCTGGCGGATGACCATGATGAGCCCCGAAAGACAACGCGTGAATCCCTATTTCTTAGGTGGCGAATCCATCATCGTTTCATTTCCTACGGACTCGATGACTCACGAAGAAAAACTGATGAGCTTGAGGAGTAAC
Organism: Pirellulales bacterium; assembly: GCA_046349795.1. Lineage (GTDB taxonomy): Bacteria > Planctomycetota > Planctomycetia > Pirellulales > Pirellulaceae > Aureliella. Next base: position 11,480 of record JAXMBP010000075.1, read on the forward strand.
AATGAGCATTTTGCTCGCGCGACGGTTCATCATGAACTGATTCCTGGGCATCACCTTCAGTACTATAGCTTGGCTAGGTTTCGACCCTATCGCGGAATCTTTTCAACTCCGTTTTGGGTTGAGGGGTGGGCACTGCACTTCGAGATGCTGCTGTGGGACATGAACTTTGCTCGAGGCCCTGAAGACAAAATCGGCATGCTTTTTTGGCGCAAACATCGCTGCGCGCGCATCATTTTTTCGCTCAATTATCACTTGGGAAAAATGACTCCGGCTGAGTGCGTGGAGTACTTGGTCGAAAACGTCGGTCATGAGCGATCAGCGGCAGCGGCTGAAGTGCGTCGATCGATTATGGGCGGCTATGGTCCGATGTACCAAGCAGCTTATATGCTGGGCGGAAAGCAGATCCGAAAAATGCATCACGAATTGGTAGCAAGCGGCAAGATGACGAGTCGCGATTTTCATGACGCTATTCTGCAAGAGCATGCAATGCCTATCGAGCCGCTCCGACATTTCCTTTCGGGAAGCGAGTTGACGCCTGACATGAAGGCTACTTGGAAATTTGCAGAGTAACAGTTTCGCTGAACAAGTTAGGATTAGTAAAGAATGCGCTTTACGTCGCGAAAAGCAAAAAGCGTGGGTCGCGTCTCGTAAATCGACCGGATGGTGATTGGCAAACTTTTCATCAAGGGATTTCCACTACGTCGCATGTCCATTTAGCCAGGTTTATGGAGCTGTATTGCTTGGATTGTCTGCGGAATTGTCCAGAGGCAGTTTGGTTTTCACCGATTTGAGCAGAGTTGCAATAAATCATCTAAATTCTCGGCCCAATTGTCGATCTTTGCTTTATGTTTGAGGGAGTCGATTTCGCGACTCTATCAAACTGAAACAAATGTCAGGCTGAACCTGACGAAGGGAAAATGATGAGCGCAATTTCGGGGCTGGGCTCGAGTTCATTTGCATGCCAAGTCGGCTCGGTTGGTGGAAATCGCGGCGGAAATCATCGTCGACTAGAGACGGATCTAACCAACTTCCTTACCACTCAGGGCGTCTCCTCTGAAGATCAACAGTCGATCCTGAATGAGATCAAAGACGGCATCAGCAAAGCATCCAATGGTAGTCGGCCGGATTTCTCAACACTGAAAGATGTCGTGAAGTCTGTGCTAGATAGCCATGGATTGAGTGGCGATGATTTTACTAGCCAAATACCAACTCCACCGATTCGTGGTGGCCGAGGTAGCGAAGGTACTAAGGATGTGCAGTTTTCCTTGAGTGCAGGTGGAGTACAAGGGCCGCCACCAGGACCTCCGGCAGGACCTCCGCCGGGACCTCCATCATTGTCGGGCAGCGATTCAGACAACAATGCTGATGACTCGACTGCCGCCGCAAACGGTGCAAGTTCGTCAACACAGGACACCAAAGAGAGTTTGATCAAGAAGCTTTTGGCGATTCTATCGCAATCGCAAGATTCGAACTCGACGCAATCGCAAACATCAAGCAATTCAGCGGCAAGCGTTTTGAGTTCGATTGATGTGACCGTCTAGTTGGCTCGAAAAAAAAAAGGCAGTTGTAATTCAACTGCCTCTGAATATTTCTTGCGCTAAGTTCAACTATTAGAGTGCGGACTGATACTGAACATTCAATTCCTTGTTCACAATGGCCTGCCAATCAATGAACGGCATGGTCATGTTTGAAAGCTGTCGTGGAGCTTGTCGAACAGGATCTTCCGTGAATCGTTTCTGCAATTCAGCTTGTTCAGGAGTCTTCTCCAATACTCGGAAAACATAGTAGGTTGTTTTGGGATTATTGGCTACTACGCCAAACTTTCCAGCTTCCGAACTGAATACTTCTTTCATGAAATCGTAACCAACTCGATCCAGCTTTGGTACCGGAGTCAGGCGAGGTTCAGCTCCCGCGCGGCTCATCCAAGTGAATGAATCTGTCGTAACTACCAAAGCCCGTTCTGTATCGCTGAGAACTGCTGTCCAAGGATCTTGGCCAGCAGCCAGCTTCTTGGACATATTCACAGCAGCTTCTTCGGCTAGCTTGCGAGCTTCGATTCGCTTCCACCAATCTTCTACGTAGTCCCGAACATCGCCAAACTTGGGTACTTCTGCTGCAATGAACTCTGTCTTCCAGAAGTTGTAGTTGGTTCCATCCAAAGTGATGCTGGTTCCAGGGTAGAAGTTAGGAATCTGCGTAGCTAGGTTAGCAACGATCATTCCATTATTGGTAAAACTGAAACTTCCGCCGAACGGAGTAACTGCGAGCTTGACTTGATCAGTCATTCCAGTTTCGCCATAAATCAATCCGTTTTCTGCCGCGAACTTTTTGAGGTCCGGCTTGCTTGGCTTCTCTAGCTTCTTGTCTTTTAAGTTTGCAGACAACATCGATTCGTATTGTCGATACTTGTTCGCATATTCTTCCATGGCTTTCTGAAGAACCGCACTGGCTGCGTTGGAAGCTTCTCGAGCATGGCTTTCAGCCAAATAGTTCAGGATTCGATCGCGTGCTTCCTCATAGGTCATATCGCGCATCGGAGGCTGAGCTGGTACTGCTGTTGGCAAGTTCGTATCAGCCGCAGGTGCTTGTGCTACTGGTGCAGTAGTCTCTTGAGCTGCTGGAGCAGGAGTTCCGGTTGCTTCCGGCGTTGGTGCTGGAGTCAGTGTAGTTGCAGGTGTAGGACTTGTAGGTACGGGCTCTTGAGCTGGTGCTGGACTTGCAGGTGCAGGCTCTTGAGTTGCCTCTTGAACAAATGAAACTAGCTTAACGTCAGATTGTCGAGCCTTCGAGCTTTGTGAGTTGCTCGGCTTCGGCTCTCCCACGGGTGCCGGTTCAGTCGCAGGAGCCGGCTCAGTCGAAGGAGCAGGTTCAGTCGCAGGAGCAGGTGGCTCGGTCGATTGTGGTGGTGCTCCAGTTTCAGGAGTTGGAATTGAAGGAGTTGTTGGTGCTGGAGTTGTTGGTGCTGGAGTTGTTGGTGCTGGAGTTGTTGGTGCTGGAGTTGTTGGTGCTGGAGTTGTTGCAGGCGCGTCACCTGGAGCCGCAGGAGTTGTTGTAGCTGCTGGTGTTGTAGCTGCCGGAGCTGGTTGTTCAGTTGGAGCAGTCGATGGTGTCACTGCTGGAGGAGTAACAGAAGGCGGTGTGTCCGAAGTTGTTCCGGCAGGTGCTGGGCTGTTTTGAGCTGGTTCAGGTGCTTTGTAATCCATAGGAACCTTCAAAAGGCCTGCTTTGACTTGTCGATCGTACTCGACTTTCATTTCAACTTCGTTGATCTTGGCAAGCTCTTTCGGTACCCAAGCCTTATAGTTGGATTCAACGTACTCGATGTTGAATTGATCTCGTCTAGCAAAGCCTGCATTGGGCATATCTGGATGCGAAAAGTTCGTTTTTCCAGACTCATACAACTCTTGCAACTGGCTATCGGTCGGCTTCTTGGAAACCTTATCCATGTAAGCTGACACAAGAACTGGATAGGCTTCTACTTTCGTTTGTTGATTCAACTTCAAAAAATTCTGCCACAGTTGATCAGGCGAAGGCGCGTAGGACCCACCTCGCAGAAGCTCCATGGTGGTACTTGTTGTCAGATCTTGCTTGATGATTTGGCGAACATCAAAAATGTTGATGCCTGCATTTTTCAGCAAGTCGTTGAACTCTGTATCAGAAATCTTCTTATCACAGTAGGACTTCATAAAGCTATCTGCTGCGGCATCATCGAATTCCACGCCAAGCCGTTCCGCCATAGACAGCAGGATTTTGCCTTCAGTAACTGATCCTTCGCTGATTTCGTCGTTGATACCTCGAACAAATGTCTGACCATTGAAATTAGCAAAGCCAGGAACGGCTGGTTTTCCGCCAGCAGCAATGACTTTCTTGGCAACTGATGCAAGAAAGTTTCGTACCCCAACTCGGCGACGAAGGCTATCTTCAATCTCTTTGCGTGTAATCTGCCCGCCATTCCAATAGGCAACTACAGAGGTGTCATGCACAACACCTCGATTTCTATTAGTAACCATGTCGATAGCCGGTGCGACGATAAAAGACAAAATCGCTACCAGTACCAAAGCTGCCATCCAGTAAGTTTGGTTCTTACGAAACGTTGCAAAAGGGTTAGACATCCTGCAATTTCCTAGTTTGCCCGAGGCGAAAATGACCAATTCATAGCTTGAACAATCGCATTGAATAGCTAGCACTAGCTTTGAGATTCGCGACACTTCAAGGGGGGTTCAGAATCAAACCGAAGATTCTAAGGCGGTTTGTTCGAAACACAAGGATAACCCCCGTGCTCAAGATAGCAGTTAATGCAAAATCCGTAGATAGCAAGTTGCAAGCAACAAAGAAGATTGCATCCCCACTTGACCAGAATGAATTGGAAGCGCATTTTCAACTAAGAGAAAAGTCGAATTGACCACCCAAACAGTGGCTCGGGCTCCAGGCGGGTGGTGGTTTGACGCTAGAAATTGCGTTTTTTCAAGCAAAATCGCAATCTCGGCCCATATTTACTTTCTCAGTAATCCTCAGAACTTCAATTTCGCAAAGTAGCCAATGAGCAATCAAAAGTCTTTGGTGATCGTAGAATCTCCTGCTAAAGCTCGAACTATCGGAAAGTTTTTGGGGAAAGACTTTATCGTCGAGGCCAGTATTGGCCACATCCGGGACCTTCCTAGGTCAGCCGAGCTACCTGAGGAGTTCAAAAAACAAGAATGGGCTTACTTAGCCGTTAACACCGAGGACGATTTTCAGCCAATCTACGTTGTTCCCTCCGATAAAAAGAAACAGGTTGCCAAGCTCAAGCAACAGCTCAAGGAATGTAAAGACCTTTATCTGGCGACTGACGAAGACCGCGAAGGAGAAGCCATAAGCTGGCACTTGCATGAAGTGCTAAAACCGAAGGTGCCAGTGCGTCGCTTGGTCTTTCACGAGATCACCAAGGAAGCCATTGATCACGCGCTATCGAATTCACGACAGATCGATGAAGCCTTAGTGCGGGCTCAAGAAACTCGCCGAATTTTGGACCGTCTTTACGGCTTTGACGTTTCGCGAATCTTGTGGTTCAAGGTTCGTCCCAAACTGTCTGCTGGTCGCGTTCAAAGCGTCGCGGTACGTTTGATCGTCGATCGCGAACGTGAGCGAATCGCGTTTCATAGCGCAACTTATTCAGATCTACTCGGTAAGTTTGCCACAGAAAAAGGTGGTCGATTCGACGCAACGATGGTCAGCTATCGAGGCCAAAAATTGCCCTCGGGCAAAGATTTTGACCCGGCGACCGGCAAGATCAAAGATCCCTCTTTGTTGCTGATGAATCAAGAAGTAGCTGAGAGGTTAGCCGAGCAACTTCGTGGAGCCAAATTCAGCGTCACCGCCATCGATGTTAAACCGTTTAGCGAACGTCCCAAGCCGCCGTTCACCACTAGTACCCTGCAACAGGAAGCCAATCGCAAACTTGGCTATACAGCGAAGCGCACTATGCAAGTCGCTCAGTACTTGTACGAGAACGGCTACATCACTTACATGCGTACCGACTCGACTACGCTCTCACAGGAAGCTGTCAGAGCTGCTCGAAACTTGGTCAAGCAAGAGTATGGCAACGAGTTCCTTCATGAAACAGAAAGAGTCTACGCAAACAAAGTAAAGAACGCTCAAGAGGCCCACGAAGCCATTCGACCAGCCGGAAACACGTTCCAACTGCCACAGAATTTGCGAGGCGAATTGTCCGACGAGCAGTTTAAGCTGTTCGATATGATCTGGAAGCGCACGATCGCCTGCCAAATGTCCGATGCTCGTAAGCGTCGCGTTACTGCGACAGTTGAAGGTGACGGTGCAGTCTTCCAAGCTTCAGGAACAACGATTGAGTTCGAAGGATTTTTACGAGCTTACGTCGAAGGCACGGATAACCCCGAAGAAGCCTTGGCACAACAAGAAGTGCTACTGCCCGAAATGGCTAAAGGTCAAAGTCTAGATTGCCAAAACGTTGAAGCCAAGTCGCACACGACTCAACCACCAGCTCGATTCACGGAAGCATCGCTGACTAGAACTCTCGAAGAGCGAGGCATTGGTCGACCAAGTACGTATGCTTCGATTATCGACACGATTCAGAATCGTGATTATGTGTTCAAGAAAGGTTCGGCTCTTGTACCAACCTGGACGGCTTTCACTGTAATTAGAATGCTTGAAGCACATTTCGGCTCGTTGGTCGATTACGACTTTACGGCTCAAATGGAAGAGAACTTGGACGAAATCAGTCGCAACGAACGCGACTATCTCGATTACTTGTATCGCTTCTACTTTGGAACTCCGCGAGGCAAGAAGGACTCTGCCGCGATTGAGGGCCTGGGACTTAAGCCGTTGCTGGCTTCTAAGCTTGACGAAATCGATCCAAGAGAAACAAGTCGCTACACGCTGGGTCGGCCTGCAGAGGGCGAATTCCAGGACGAAGTATTCGTTCGGGATGGACGATTCGGACCGTACATTGAACAAGGTGAGCGTAAGGCGAGTATTCCCAACGGACTAGCTCCCGATGAGATGACGTTGGCCTTGGCGATGGAGCTGCTGAACAACTCTGCTCAAGCCGATGAGCCAATGGGTTACTGTCCAGACACTGGCAAGCCAATCTTCTTGAAGAACGGTCGCTTCGGTCCGTACATTCAACTGGGCGACAATGACGATGAAGAGAAACGAAACGCGGGCCTGCTTAAAGGCATGACCGTTGAAGATGTCGACTTGGATGTGGCCATTAAGCTGCTATCGTTGCCACGAAATCTTGGAGATCATCCTGAGATGAGCGAGCCGATTGTGGCTATGAACGGAAAGTTCGGCCCGTATATCAAATGCGGCTCTGAAACACGTAGTTTACCTGCTGGCCTTTCGCCTCTGGACGTATCATTCGAACAAGCGATTGAACTGCTCGCGCAGCCCAAGACTCGCGGTCGAGGTGCTGCAGCCAAGAAAGAACCGCTCAAGACCTTTGCTGAATCGCCCGTAACTGGGAACGTCGTACAAGTGCTGGACGGACGCTACGGAGCCTACGTTACCGATGGCGAAACGAATGCTAGTTTGCCGAAGGACGCTGATCCAGCCACGCTGACTTTCGAAGCCGCTTTGGCTCTGCTGCAAGCTCGAGCTGATGCTGGTGGAAGCAAGAAGCCCAAGAAGAAGGCTGCGAAGAAAGCAGCTACTAAGAAGGCTAGCACCAAAGCAACTTCAACAAAGGCCAGCACGACCAAGAGTGCGAAGACCGCATCTACCAAGTCCGCCAAAAAGGCCTCGGCTAAGAAAGAAACTAAGCCGAAGGCCAAAAAGTCTTCGAAAAAGTCGGAATCAGCCGAGTAGCTTAGCGGAGAATTTTTCTCCGCAAGCTTTGATCACCTGAGCCACCGCTGCATCAACTTCATCACCGGTTAAGGTGCGGTCCATGCTTTGGAATTGCAGCGACAACAGAATCCGTTTCTTGTCTGTGCCATCTTTCTTAGTGTCACGGTACGTTTCGCGGTACAGGACTGCGATTAACTGTTCACCTGCATTGCTTACGCATGCAGCCTCAAGTTCAGACCAACTGAGCGATTCATCAACTATAAAGTTCAGATCACGCTCAACCGCTGGGAATGGACTGTATGGATCAGCTCGACGAACCTCGACAAGCATGTCGGTCAAAGCATCAACGTTGATTTCTGCGATTCCACAGGCTGAATCCAAACTTAGCTGACTCTGAAATTTTGGATCACACAAGCCAACCCAACCAAGCACAGTCTCTTTCGACATCAGCTTCTGGGCAGTTCCGGTTTGGAATAAGCTACTTGTTCCAGTCTCCCAGCGGACATCGTCAGCCTTGCCAACTTGCTTAACAATCGTTTCGACCGCACCTTTGATGAGTCGCAAGTCTCCGGTTGTGACGATACCGAGCGTTGATTGTTCGCTTGGCAACGACTTACTGTCATTTGACGGTACAACGACGTTGGCGATTTCGTACAGTTGTGCATTGCGAATCGAGCGTGTCTGGTTGGTGTGCCGCGCAGCCAATAGGCTTGGAGAAATTGATCGCCTTAGAAGACGAGCGCCCTCAAGCAAAGGTGTTTCGGTGCTAAGTGGCGGGTTGTTGGTCCAAGGACTACCGCCGGATTCGAGCTTTTCTGTTACGACACTGGGTGTCATAGCTTCGTCGATGCCCATCGAGATCAACGTTTGACGGATCTTGGCAACCGCTAAGTCTTTTCTTCTCGGATGAGCAACTGCTAGAGGTACAACCACGTTCTCAGGGATGCGATCGTAGCCCCAAATTCGTGCAACCTCTTCGATCAGATCAACTTCTCGTGAAAGATCCGCACGCCAAGTTGGAGGAACAACTGTTAGCTCTGCTTGTGTAGTAGAGGATACCTGACAACCTAGCGCAGTGAGGATTCGAGTAACTTCCACTGTCGGAACGTCGATTCCCAGAACTCGCGAAATTTGGCTAAGACGAAATGCGATTTTCTCACGCGGTTCAACAGTTGGGCCAACTGAAACAACTCCGTTTTCCAAGCTTCCACCTGCGAGCTTCAGGATCAATTCACAGCAACGCAGGCTAGCCCACTCAACACCCGCCACGTCAGGCTTGCGTTCGTAGCGATAGGACGATGGACTGTGGAGCTTTAGCTTGCGAGCAGTTCGACGAATGGATAGGGGCTGAAACAGTGCAGCCTCAATAAGTATGTCCGTAGTACTGCTAGAGATTTCGCTATCGGCACCACCCATGACTCCACCCAGTGCCACAGCTCGCTCCGCGTCAGCAATAACGATCATCTGCTCGTCGAGTTCATAAGTCTTGTGGTCGATCGCTAAGAATTGTTCCTTGGCTTTGGCTGGACGCACGATGATTTTGTTGCCGCGAATCATCTTTAGATCGAACGCGTGAAGTGGTTGGCCGCACTCCATCATGACGTAGTTGGTAATATCTACTACATTATTGATGCTGGCGATTCCAACTGCTTTCAATCGTTGCTCTAGCCAGGCGGGACTTGGCCCAACTTTGGCTCCACGAATCACACGAGCCGTGTACTTAGGACAGGCAGATTCAAACAGATTTTCAAGCTTGATCGAATTGGCGGAACTAGTGGACGAAGTTGCTGGAGTTGGCGTCGGAATCTTGAGAGATTTTCCCAGCAATACGGCAGCTTCGCGAGCCACGCCAATGTGCGACAAGCAGTCGCCCCGATTGCTGGTAACTTCTAGATCGACGACGGGTTTACCTTGAGCGTCGAAGGTTGTCTCTTCGTGGTTTAGGCCGGACATGGCAAAACGCTTAGCCAAATCTTCATGGCTAACGTCCAGTTCAACATACTCGCTCAACCATGGCCAGCTTACCAACATCGCATGTCACCCTTTGATACTTTGTAACTGATCCCACTTTTTTGGTTCGGATCTTAAACACAAAACAATACTCACTGAACCGTGGTCGGATCAGCTACAACTTCACAACTGAACCGTGGCCGGATCAGCTACATTCAATTGCTGAAATGTGGCCTGATCAGCTACAGTTAGAACTGGTGCAGGAAACGCAGATCATTTCGGAACAGGTCTCGAATATCAACGACTCCGTGGCGTCGCATACATAAGCGCTCAACGCCCAATCCAAAAGCGAATCCAGTAACTTCTTCAGGATCGTAACCGACAGCTCGAAGCACGTTAGGATCGACCATACCAGCCCCACCAAACTCGATCCAGCGATCGCCCCATTGGTAATCAACTTCGACACTCGGCTCGGTGAATGGAAAAAAGCTTGGACGGAAACGAATCGTTACATCGCTTCCCAAATAACTAGAAGCGAACATGCGAAGTACGCTTTTCAAATGCGCCATCGTCACACCCGGCTCGACCCACAGGCCTTCCATTTGATGGAACATTGGAAAGTGCGTCGCATCCGCTTCGTCAGGTCGATAAACGCGGCCCAGTGAAATGATGCGTACTGGTGGCTTCTGGTTCTCCATCACGCGTATTTGAACGGTACTCGTTTGGCTACGTAACAGTTTCGCTTCACTCGCATTGGCATCGATTGCTGTGGATCCTGCGACGGACAAGTAAAAATTATCGAGCGGATCTCGCGCCGGATGGTCTTCGGGAATGTTCAATGCGATAAAGTTGTGCCAAGTATCCTCGACCTCAGGGCCTTCCACGGGAGCGAATCCCATTCGTCCCATAATTTCTTTGAGGTGTTCGATGGTTTGCGTGATCGGATGGGTCGTGCCAAGGTGAACTTGAGAACCTGGAAGAGTTGCATCGATCATCGGGCCGGTGCTCTTTTTCGGTCCTCCACCAGCGCCAAGTCGTTCGGAGGCTGAGTCGAGAGCTGCTTGAATTCTGCTCTTGGCCTCGTTCAGCTTCTTTCCACCCTCGGGGCGATCAGTCTGAGCCAATGAGCCGAGTTGCTTTTGGATTGCCTTCAATTGGCCACTGCGCGCACCTGTGAATTCAACACGGGCAGCTTCGAATGCTTCCGAGTCGTTGGCAGCCGAGAATGCTTGTTCAGCTTGCGAGGCTAACTGATCGAGTTGTTGAATGAACTCTTGTAAATCCATGTTTGTTGCACTCTAAATTCCAGCGGCAGGGCGTCGGACCCTCCGGTATTGTGTTTAGCCGTTAGCCGAATGCGTACGATCCTACACCTGTTGTGACGCTTTGCTACAAACCAAAAACGGTTTTGCATCGAAGTTGATGCAAAACCGCTGTGATTTAGCCGAGTCGTTATGACAGTTTTTGAAGTGCGCTAAAGCTCAATTCGCTCTAGGCTGCCAAAGCCGCTTTGACCTTATCGACTACTGCGGAGAATCCTGCTGGATCGTGAATTGCCATTTCGGACAACTGCTTTCGATCCAAGCTAATGTTGGCCTTGTTCAGACCATGGATAAATAGACTGTATCGCATGCCGTGTAGTTCGCAGGCGGCACTAATACGGATAATCCAGAGCTTACGAAACTCGCGTCTCTTAGCGCGACGGTCTCGGAAGGCAAATACGCCAGCGCGGACCAGAGTTTCCTTTCGAGTGCGGTACAGCTTACGACGACCGCTCACATAACCTTTAGCTCGCTTTAGCAAACGCTTTTTTGCCTGAGCGCGAGCGGCTCCCTTTCTTGTTCTCATGCTGAGAATCCTTCGACTGTGTACCTCAGGTCATCGCCGTTCCTGCTTGGCAGGTAACATTTTGGCGCGGTGTTCAAATCGGCAATGTTGAACCCAGGTAACTTGACTAGTAAAATTTCACCGCTTTGTGTGCGAAAAAGCTAATTGCTATTTCCGCGAAGGCAGTCCAGAACAGCTCGAGTTTGAGCTCTAGCTAGGACGCGAGTTCCACGCAAATTGCGTCGTCGCTTCTTGCTAATTCTGGTCGCCAAGTGGCTAGTTCCAGCGCCACGATGCTTAACCTTGCCGGTCGCAGTCGCGCGGAATCGCTTCTTGGTTGCCTTGTGAGTCTTCATTTTTGGCATAGTTTTTATCCAATTGCGAAAGCACCCCCACTATCGGGGAAAAATTGGGACACGTAGTTTATCGACCGTTTTTCAACACAACAAGGCCTTTTTTAGCCAAGGAATGCTTCCTATCGCTCCGCGTTAGCTTCTTCGGGATAGTGCCCAGTCTGTCGTTAAGCGGCAGGTTACTCTGCCGACTGAGCCAATGTAACCTACTCGCTCCGCGATAGTTTTCTTATCGTTCGACTTCATTGTGCGAGCGATGGTAGGACAGGCACGCAAATCATCCACCATTAGTAAGTCCTGTCGGAAACGGAGTGGCAGGCTACTTCAAAGGCCTGACGCGTAGCAATAGGTTACACTCAGCCTATGTAACCTATCGCCAAACGATAGTTCTTCCTTGCCGACGGAGTTTTAAGCTACACTCCACCTTCTGGCGAAGGTAGCTACGAGGTTTTCTGGGAGTCAAATTTCAGAATCTTGCATCCTCGGATTAAGAAGCAGGGTTACTTACTGCAAAATTCTATTACAATCAAAAGTCTTCAAGATTCGGCTGGGGGCCGTGTCATTAGTCCTTGCGATTCGTTCAGAATTTGGAGCGCAAGAACTTACGTGCAATCGTCACCGAAATGACACTGAACCACCCTGTCGAAAGGGCTTTTCTGAGAATCCACTTCAGTTCATCATCCGAGGTAGTTAATGCTCTACTCCTTTATTGGACATGCAGACTATTATCTTTTGGCGTTTGCTGCCTTCTGGGGAATTTTCTGTGTTCACATGATTTGGACTCAGATCGCCCGCATCCGCTACAAGACAGAAGCCGCTCAAGACGAGTTCTTGGATTCGGTCTCGCAAGATATTGCCTCGGGTAATTTCGAGAGCGCCGAAGTTGCTTGCGAGGGCAACAAAAAAGTTCTCCCCATGTTGGTCTCGATGGCACTAAAAAATCGAGACTTGGAAACACCGGCTCTTCAGGAATTGGTACTCGACCGATTCCAATACGAGGTGCTTGCCCCGATCGAATCTCGCGTTGGTTGGGTCACGACAATCATTAAGCTTGCTCCGATGTTGGGGCTGATTGGTACAGTGGCGGGTATGATGGGGGCCTTTGAAACTCTTGAAAAGGCCACCACCTCCGAACCTACCAAGCAGCTTCTAGCCGACATTCGAATGGCACTCGATCACACTTTGATCGGACTGCTGATTACTGTGACCTTGCTGGTGATCATGGGTGCGGTGAATAATCGAATCAAAGACATGGAAGAGCTGGTCGCGTTTGGCTTGAATCGCTTTTTTGAAACTTACGAGCAAGGCAAAAAGGCCGCTCTATCACGTGGTCGTCGATAATCGCACAGCTCACTGGGAGTCGTTGCCATGAGTATGAAGCGAGAGAAAAAGGTTCGAGAGTTTGACGGCGAATTTGACATCACGCCGATGATTGACGTGGTGTTGCTACTGTTGATTTTCTTCATCGTGACCGCCCGCATGGAGCCCAAGATTGTCAATGAGCTTCCGAAGGCCAAGAATGGTGACGTGGTGGCCGCCGAAGATGGCTGCGTAATCTTTGTGAAGCGAATCGGAGATGGTTCGATGCAAGTCTTTCGAGCCGATGGTCGCCAGTTTACGGGTGCAATGGACCAGATCGAGCAAGACATCGAAGAATATGTTCGCAACTCGGATAAACGAGAGTTCGTCTTGATAAGAGGTGAGCCGCGAGTAAAAACGGGCGATATGGCCAAAGTTCGCATCGCAGCTTCCCGAGGGCTTGAAGAAGACCAGCAGATCATGATTGCAGTACAGCAGTAAAAGGCAGAATAGGGAGTTGTAAAACATGGCAATTCGAGCCAAATGCCCTCACTGCGGTTACACATTCGCACTCCATGAGCGCGCACTTGGGAGAGCCTTGGCCTGCCCAAGTTGCGAGCATGAAATCAAGCTTCCTTCGAAGGAAGAGGTCGAAGTTGCCAAAGCTAAAAAGGCAGCCACCAGCAAGTCACCTGTCGCCTCTGCCAGCCGGGCCCCGACACTAAAGGCTCGGGCCGTTGGAGTTCAACCCACTCAATCCAACCTAGCTGAACACGCACCGGAAGAGCCAAAGCCTAAGAAGCGTCGCAAGAAGAAGAAGCACGAGGTCAACCACGATGAGGCCTGGGATATTACTCCGATGGTCGATGTGGCCTTCTTGCT
>JAXMBP010000076.1:0-24963 GCA_046349795.1 Pirellulales bacterium
GTATTTTGTGCTCCCACCGAGCGACTGTATCGCGCGTTTCTGGACGCTGAAGCGATGGCCAAATGGCTACCGCCTTATGGGTTCACCTGCCATGTTGAACATTTTGACCCAAAGGTTGGCGGCAAGTTTCGCATGTCGTTTAAGAACTTTGGTACTGGCAGCCGGCATCACTTCGGTGGCGAGTATCTAGAGCTAACCCCCAACGAATTGATTCGCTACACAGATAGATTCGACGATCCCAACCTGCCGGGTGAGATTCACGTAACGATCAAGTTCAAAGCAGTCGCAGTTGGAACTGAAGTCCACATAGAACAAACTGGCATCCCTGCGGTCATCCCGGTTGAAGCTTGTTACTTGGGTTGGCAAGAATCGTTGATGCAGTTGGCTCTACTGGTTCAACCCAATATTCCCGATGGTCAATAGAACTTAGGCTTGCGAGTTAAACCATGAAGTACATGTTGTTGGTTTATAGCCCTGAATCCTCCTGGACCACTGAGCAGTGGAAGCAGTGCGTTGAGACTTCAATGGGAATCTGTCAGGAGCTAGTTCAAAAAGGGCAATTGATCGCGGCTTCACCGCTGCATCCGGTGGCCACCGCAAAAACGATTCGCGTCCGTGATGGCCAGCCAGTTTTGACGACTGGGCCTTTTGCCGAAACGGCGGAACAGTTGGGAGGCTTTTACATCTTGGATGTCCCCGACCTGGATGTGGCCATTCAGATCGCGGCCCGGCTGCCTGCTGCCAAGAAAGGCACCGTTGAGATTCGTCCGGTATTTAAGCTGGACGGTCTGCCGAAAGAGCTGTTCAACAACCAAGCTGCGATCAGCGATCCAGAGCAACAAAGCTGGAAGCAATTTATGTTCCTATGTTACGACGACGAACAATATTGGCAGCAAGCAGGAGCGGACGCACTGCGATCAGCCATGGCGGAGGCGGTGCAGCTCACTCACCAGTTGAATGAGCAAGGTATGTTTGTCAGTGCTGCTCCGCTTCATCCATCGACTACTGCCACCAGCGTTCGAATTCGCGATGGTCAACGTACCATCACCGACGGACCATTTGCTGAAACTCGCGAAGTGCTCGGCGGCTTCTACGTAATTCGAGCGGCCTCAATCGAACAAGCCCTGCAATACGCTCAACATCACTCTGGTGCCCGCGTTGGCGCTGTGGAAGTACGCCAAGTCTTCGATGTTCGAAATGTCTAGGTTTCAGCCCCATTAGTGAGTCCATTTTCGCTACAATCAACGAATATCTCCAATTCAAAAAAGGAAACAACATGTCGACAGTGAGTACTTATCTATTCTTCTCAGGTCAATGTGAAGAAGCATTGAACTTTTACACCAAAGCACTATCTGCGAAGGTAGAAATGATCATGCGATTCAACGAAAGTCCAGCGCCTGTTCCTGACGGAATGTTGCAGGCTGGCTTCGAAAGCAAGATTATGCATTCGTCGTTTTCGATTGGTCAAACCCGAGTCCTTGCATCGGATGGTTGCGACGACAAATCGAAATTTGACGGCTTTCGCCTCGTGCTGAATGTGGATACCGAGGCAGAAGCTCATCAAGCGTTCAACGCTCTGGCCGAAGGTGGCTCGATACAGATGCCGCTTTGCAAGACATTCTGGTCACCTTGCTACGGCATGGTCACCGATAAGTTCAACGTTGGTTGGATGGTAATGGTCCCCGGCGAACCACCAGCACCGTAGGCCGTAACTGGCCACGGCTTGACATTACCCAAGTTTTCTTTGAACCGCAGGCGCTAGCCGCAGTCAGGAGCGCCGAACCGCAGGCGCTAGTTTTGATGTTGCAGTAATTGGCTTTAAGGGCGGAGCCCTGTCCGTTTACTTAGCCCAGCCTTGCAGGGCTGGGTAAGCAATTCGCGAGAAGAACAAAGGGCCAACGGCCCATTCTGCGATCTAATTGGCCAACGAGTTGATCTTCAACCATTCGGTGGCACGATCCTTCCAAGTTCCAATCATTGATTTATCGACAGAACGCGTGCCATAGCCGTGACCGCCATTCTGATACACGTGCAGCTCGGCAGGGATGCCTAGTTGCTTTAGTCCAGCGTAGTAGTAGACAGCTCCCAGAGATGTCGAAGAATCATCGTGAGTGTGAACAATAAACGCTGGCGGAGTAGCTTTCGATATCTGAATAGGTTCAATCAGTGCGTTTCGCTTGTCATCATAGATACGCCACGGATAGATTAGGATGCTGTGATTGGGCATGAAGCTCTCGTCGTCAACTTCATCGATCTTGTCGTAGGCAGCCCGTGTTTGAGTGAGATGGATGGCCGCAACTTGCCCACCTGCTGAGAAGCCCAACAAGCCGACTTTGTTCGGGTCGAGCTTCAATTGCGATGCGTTCTTGCGGAGGAGTCGAATCGCGCGTTGGCTATCTTGCAGCGGTCGCCGCCACGGGTCATCCGACTTTTGTTCGGTAGTGCGATAACGCAAAACAAAGGCCGATATACCGATGGAGTTTAGCCACTGAGCTGCTTCAGAACCTTCCAGATCTGGAACGACATAGCGAAAGCCTCCACCAGGAAGGATCAACATTGAGACGCCATTAGGTTTGTCCGCCAGATAAACATCGATGGTTGGTTGAGAGATTTTCTCAATGCGGGTGATTTTGATTTTGTCCGTATCCCGAGCAGCCAACTCCGTGCCCACTTGTGCCTCACTCTCACCTGGCGCGAGTTTCGGCCACACCTTTTTCAATTCAGTCTGAGCCCACAATAGAGATGTATGGCCAAACAGTATGGCTAAAAAACAAACGAAGCTACGAATCATTTCGGTTTCCTCCGATGATGTTATTAAGTAGGCCGTAACAAGTTTACGCAGTTACGGTGAACTGTCCTCATTCGGTCTGATTGACTTGACCTTGCCCGACCAAGTCGGGTAACCTCTAGATTGGAGAGACGGTTCTTAATTAGGAACAGGACATGAACTATCGCAAACTAATGCTTGGGGTTTTGCTCTATTGTATGCTTGGCGGTGCTTCGATCGGAAGTGAACCTAGCAGATTAAAGCGCGACGATACGGTGGTGATTGAACTTCAAGGCAATTTTGCGAAAAAATATGCTACTCTTGCACGGCGACAGTTCTATGGCGAGGATAGTTTGTTTATCCATTGCATGGTAAAAAATTCGAACGATGGTGAAACCGTCCTGGAGCATATTCTTCCAGGGAATCCAGTATTTTCGATCTTGGTCACGATAAAAGAGGAGGAGATTCATAAGACCTATACACTCAAGAAAGTCGGTGTGCCATCAGGATTTTCGACTTCAAAGCCCATAACCAACCTCGTACTCTCAGGGACTTACACCGTTAAGTTAAATGAGACAGCGCAAATTCGACTTAAGCAGTTACCGTTTACGCGGGTCACTTATTCTGAGGGCAACGGAATGCAGAACTCGGCAAATCCTTTTTTGCGCACTACTAGGCCTTGGGCGATGCCATCTGACGAATTGAAACAATGAGTTTGTGGCATTCACACTAAGAATCTTGGGGGTCTCAAACGCTGCTAAAAGCAGCTTCGTCGATGTTCGACTGCATTTGGCTCGGTCATCATCCGACCGTTCCTGAATCATGGCTGGTCCAAGTACAATTTGCTGGTACATGCAGATGAGCAGCTTACAAAGTGGCAGAAGGTCGTGAACCAAGAATGGCATCCTGGTGATACCAGAACGTTATCAGAAGAAGCACGAAATCCGTGGCGATCTACTGCGAGACGCTGTCTACTTGGGGCTGACAAGACAATGACAAGCGAGCACCGACCAAAACTCGTTAATCGGATATTTCTGTTCGTTTTCGGCCTTACTGTGTTCTGTGGCGGAGGTGGGTTGGTTGTATTGCTGTTGACGAAAGCGGCAAACGAGCGAAAGCTCTCGGAGAGGCTTGAGCGTCTTTCGGAGAAGGGATTTCCAATAGATAGCGACTCGTTGAAGAAGTTGCATTATCAACTAAGTTCGGATGAGAACGCAAACGAATGGGCAAGCATTATTGATGAATTCAGCTCGACAATCTTCAAGCGCAATGCGATTGATGTACCAATCGTCGGCGAGAATGTAAACCTGATTCCGATTATTGGAAATCCATGGCCTGACCAAATCCTGGCAGAACGGCTGCTGGAAGAGTACCGCCCGAGCCTGCGACAATTGCTCAGGATTTCTCAAGATAATGGGCCAGTGTTGTATCCCATTGCGTTCGCTGAAGGCGAATCGAAATTGCCTTCAAGAGCAGGCATCATCCACGCGGCTCGAGTATTGCTACTGGAGGCCATGTTAGCTGCCCGGGCGGGAGATTCGCAGCGAGAGTTTCGAGCAATCAATTCAATGCTCGGATGCGCTTTGTCCATCCGTGGTGAACCATGGATAGGATCTCAAAATGTTTCCCTTGGGACCCAGGGAATGGCGTTGGCGGCCCTCCAGTCAGCCGTGGAAGCAATAGATTGTCTGCTGTTGAACTGGGCATGCTCCGCGATCGCTTGGAATTGTTTACCGATTTCAAGCATCCTTTTGCTTCGGGACTGAAGGGGCAGTTAAGCTTAGGAGTTACAGCGTTGCGAGATCAAACGCCGATTGACCCTTCTCTTGGAAAGCTAAATGAGTTGATTTACAGAAGTGGCTTGTCGGAGCGTGCAGCAATCAAGTTTGTCGATCGAATGGAAGCTGCGTTTGAAATTTCCACTAAAAATCTTCAGAACTTTGACTATGACTGCAAGCAATGGGATCAAGAGACCAATAGCTGTACCGCAAATCACTTCGAAGAGCATTTTTTTCGAAACTACAGCCCATCGCTTTCGAGCATCGGAAGTTCTTTCATTCGCCTAAAGATGCACAACGATTTAGCGGTTCTGGCTATTGCAGTAAGGCAGTATGAATTAGCCAATGGACGACTTCCCGCACAGCTTAGCGATTTAGAATCTCAAAGTATCGATCTGCGTCGGTTTCAATGTGTAGATGGAAATACTCCCGGATACCGATTCAGCGAGAACGACCGTAAACAGAGCAACCAGCTTCGCGAGAGTCGAGCAACATTGTGGAGTTTCGATCCAAGAGTGTCATCGCAAAATCCTAAGCCAACGCTGCCGTCCTCACCCTCGTCCTCAACTCTAAACCAAGACGATGAGCTAAACCGGAATGAGTGGCAATGGGAATTCAGATAAGTTACTTTAATGCATTTCTGGTCAGTTTCCGACTGACGCTGGCGAAATTTACTGCAATCTGATCATCGTAACCGAGTGAGGCTCAAGGCTGATTTGACTTGACGACTTTGCTGGCAGATTGTGTTGCCAGGTTCTGCGATGCGGTATCACTCGGTCAGGCTCGGTGGCAGTGTTCACTGCGTTGGAATTACCGCTCAATTCCAAAACTTCTGCGATGGGTGACTGCAATTGGATTCCGCTCAGTTTGATTGAACAACTTGAAGGCTGATCTGAAAGATTGACTATGCTCACCGACACCGTCTTGCCATCCTGCGAGAGTGTTGCTGTTGCATCCAATTGCGTTTCTGGCTCTTCAAGTTTGCAGCTCACTACTGTCGGTTGATAGTACCGCGAGAACATCTGAGTCACGTAACCGGGCGGTTGTAGCCAAACTTGCGATGGATTCAAAAACAACAAACCTTGATTCCAGCCATTGTCATTCTGTCCATCGGGCTGAAGACAATTGGCGGAGGTTGCGATCGGCAGTCGACCATCACGCATGATGGCATTGATCGCTAGGGCGTTTGCGAGACCTCGCTTCATGTCGTGGCTGTTGCTATTGAATTCGAAAGTCAGCACTTTGAAGCGTGCTCCTTCACTTAGCTTCTCGAGCGCATCGATATAGGTGAACATGGCGTCGAACGAACGATTCGGCCTGGGCCCATCGGTCCAAACATGGATATCAAACCAGATTTCGCGATTGTTTTGCTTAGCAAATTTCAGCAGTTCAGCTTGCCCGTTCAGATTCGTGATTCCAGATGCCGCACCTTCGATTTTCTGTGGTTCAGTAATTGGAATGTCGTAGACAAAATCACCCACAACGATTGTTATCTCTGAATCAATAGACCAAATCTGGTTGGCAATCTCGCGGAACTTGTTGACATAACTCTGATCGATCCGTTCTTCATTGCCGAGCTGTATGTACTTCAGCCGAAATGGTTCCGTATGACCGTCTTCCAAGCGTCGTTTTCCCCATGGCTGATCGACGGGATCTTTGCAGTAATGAATAAAGTCGGCCATATCCTGAGGACTCTCGTCCATATTGAACGTTGGAACGTACTCAAAGTCGGCCGCCTCACAGAATGACATAAAGTCGACAATGCCCCAACCATTCGTTGAGTGCGGATACCAAAGTCCTTGATACGGTTGTCGCGACTCGCGTTGCCCGATCATCTTCTTCCAACGATACTCGGCATGATTTACCATTGATCCACCGTATCGCAGGATGGTCACGCCCTGATCTATCAGCAAATCGGCCACATCCTTTCTGATTGGCAAATTCTTAAATCTGCCCCATGGTCCAGGATGAAGGCTTACATAACCCAGCCATATTTCGCCGGGCGTTTTGAGGCTGATTGCGAAGCGTCCATCTCGTACGGTGCTATTTGGAGTTAGCTCACATTCGTAACGATGCCAGCCTGAACCATCGGCCTTGAGCACTTTTTCAGCAAGTTTTGTTTTTCCGTCCGCGCTCTCGGCGCTGAGCCAGAACTCACACGGCGCTTCTGTTCTCACATAGACTGTTGCGTTGTAGCTCTTGCCTTGCTGAAAGAACAAACCCCACCGGTTCAATCCTCGATTCTCTAACCCGCAAATTTCTCGCGAAGCGTCTGATTGTTTCTGCTCAGATTGCTTCAACTGAATTCGCTGAGACTGTTTACCGACGAAGGGTTGCTTTGTGTCTAAAGAGTATTCACTTAGCTTTAAATCAGATTCAATAGCTCGCCACATTCCGCTAACTGAATTTCTTTCTTCAGTATCGTCAGGCTTGAAACCTTGGCTTAGCGGTTGACGATCTTTGTTGAGCAACTGAAAGTTTCGAAACTGAGCTGGGCGCTGCCATTGGCGAACACCAACTGTTCCGGCTGGAAGCAGAGTCTCTTTAGGCTCATCGTGTGCAAGCTTTGAGACTCCATCCACCAAAATCTCGAAGTGACCTTGAGTCCATCTCGCGGTTAAACGAATCCATTTATTAGCGGGCACTGCACAGGGTTGACTCTTGAGCGGCCGCCAATCGTTTTGATGCCTACCGAGTAAAACGATTTGGCTACCAATGTCCAGAGAGACTTCATAACCCCAAAAGTTATCTGCACCTGTTTTCGCACGATTGACATTCAGGAGTAAACCTGAATTGCCTGCCACGTTGCCCTCGAAGTACAGATCGACACTGGCCTCGCCAGAATCCAATTCATGTCCAGTGGCAATCAGTTTATTGCCTGGTCCTTGAGGCGCGTTAACGATATCGTCTTGAATAGTCCACGTCCCACCCAATGCTGCAAACCCTTGGACGGGACTGGTCGGCGAAGGCTCTTGAAAGCTCTCACCAAAAATCATTTGACTGTAAATGCCACCGTAGATTTCGTGATTAACATCCTCGATACAGGCTCCAGTGAGCAGCCTACTGACACTGTGTAATCGTTTCGAAGCATCGATCGAAATGACCGCCTGAGCCTTCGCCTGCCGTTGGAAACTCGACATGAATAGCACGATTAGGACCAGTATTAGTTTTGCTGCTGACTGCATCGTTTCGCCTCAATAATTCCAATAATAATCGCTAAGCCGGGAACATTTCCGGCGAGCAATTGTCCCTAACGGAAACCTTCTTCGCCTAGAAACTGACTAAATTTGGCCAATTCTAACCCGCATGTGAAAGACTTGAGGGTTTAACTGCGTGTTACAAGAGAGATTTCTGTTTCGTCGGTACAAGAATTGCACTTCCGAAACGAACTCAAGAATCTTGAACTAGAATTGAACTACAACCACTTTGCCCATTCCAAACGCCTATGTTTGGGTATTTGAGGACCACCAATATGGCTCGAATAGCCTTGCTTGCAATTGTCTGTTGTCTCAGCTTGGTTGCATTTCCAGGCTGCAGCAAGAAAGCTCCGATTCCCGATCCATTTCTAGCTTTGGAAGATGAAGGTCCTGAAATACCAGTTTCAGAACCGAGGCGGATTCCTAGATTCTTACCCAAAGACCGAGCCGATTTTTGTGAGCCAATGGAAGGGAATTGGAATCTACTTTCAGCCTCGCTGGCGGGTAAGCGATTGGATGCAACGATGTTGAATTCGCTGTACCTAAAGTTTGATGACGAATTTTTGGAAATGAAGGTTGGCGATATTGCTGTCAAAGGCAAGTATCTGCTCGAATCTTCAGCCTCGCCACGCCAACTTTCAATCAAGAGTACCGAGGGCCGTCTGGCTGGAAAAAACGTCTTGGCTATCTATGATTTCCCTGAAGCAGGTGTGGTTAGAATCTGCTACGATTTGAGTGGGGTCGGTTATCCAAACGTGTTTGAGTCGACCTCAGAAAACGGATATTTCTTGGCCACCTATAAGCGTTCAGAGTCAACTGGTCCGGAGATCTTCCGGCAGCTTTCTTTGAACCTTAAGGACCGCTAGGTGTACGAGTCGAAAAACGAGCCTCTGTTATCGAATTCGAGTTTTGCTAAACGAGTTGCCATTCACATTGGCATGACCATTATCCTGCTTGTTTTTTCGCTCGCCTTGGGTATTTCCGGGTATGTACTAACCGAAGGGATGAGCGTCTTAGACGCGTTCTTGAATTCTGCGATGCTGCTTGGCGGCATGGGGCCGGTCGACAACTTAAAGACTACTTCTGGAAAACTGTTCGCAGGTTTTTATGCGCTCTATGCCGGGCTGCTTTTCGTGATCTGTGCGGGCTTGGTGCTTTCACCAGTTCTACACCGCGTGCTGCACTATTTTCATGTGACCGACCAAGACGACCGCTGAACCCACGTGAACCCCGCCGGCCATTTCTTTGTCTTGGGACAATCTGCGGGTGCAAACACCAATTTTCGGCTCCTTCGCATCCATCAGCTAAGCCTTGGATGGCTAAACTGCGCTGTTTGAATAGGAAAAAATGGCGTAAACTCTTGCACTTCGAAAAACTCTTGAAGATCTCAATTCCTCCATTAAGAAAAGTCTAAGGAACTCGATGACCTCCACCGATCCAACTGGGACGTTAGTCGCGGATCAATTGATGAACGATCCGCGAGTTCAGCAAGCCGAAGCTCTTTTGCAAGCAGCTTTAGCAGACGCTCGCGCCAAGTTGAATGGTGTTCGTCGGCCTCGCACGGAACTGAAGGAGAGCTACGACCAGTTGATCGAGCGGTTGTTTTCCGCGCGAGGTGCTGCTACCTACTTTCGCTATCTCGGCAGCGGCGTTGGCAATGGTCCTTGGGTCGAACTGGCCGATGGCAGCGTGAAGCTCGATTTCATTGTCGGTATCGGTGTCTATGGTTTAGGGCATAATCACCCCGAGATGCTAAGCTCCAGCATTCGAGCTGCTCTGCAAAGTACGATCATGCAGGGCAACCTGCAGCAGCATGTCGAATCGCTGAATGTTACCGAACTGCTCGTCAAGCTAGCTCGCCAAGACTCCGAAAGCACGCTCTCGCATTGCTTGCTCACAACCAGTGGTGCAATGGCCAACGAGAACGCGCTCAAGATCGCTTACCACAATCGAGCACCTGCCGATCGAGTGATCTGCCTTGAAAACTGTTTCGCTGGTCGGTCGATCGCGATGGCTCAGTTGACCGATCGACCTCAGTATCGCATCGGCCTACCTACGGCGTTGGCCGTCGATTACATACCCGGCCCTGATGCCGCGAATTCCCCCGAAACTCTCGAACGTTCGCTCAGTGCACTCGACGCACATCTGAAGCGTTATCCAGGTAAGTATGCAACGCTGTGGCTTGAACTGGTTGCCGGTGAAGGCGGTTACTATCCAGGCTCGCAAGGGTACTTTACGAAGCTCATTCAGCGAGCCAAGCAAGATAACCTGCTAATCACCTTCGACGAAGTGCAAACCTTCGGACGACTCAGCCGACCATTTGCCTTCCAACACTTTGGCCTTTCTCAATTTGCCGATATTGTTTCCGTCGGCAAGATTAGCCAGTTGTGTGCCACTTTATACGGCGAACCGCTTAAGCCAAAAGGACCGCTGCTCAGTCAGACCTTTACGGCAGCCACATCGGCCATCTCGGCAGCTCATGTCATCCTGCAGAAAATGGCCAGCGGTCAATGGTACGGACCTTCAGGCGAAAACGAAAAGCGTCATCAGTACTTCCGAAACAAGTTAGAGCAGTTGGCTGCCAAGTATCCCACCAAGATCAGCGGACCGTGGGGTTGCGGCATGATGATCGCCTTCACTCCCGGCGACGGCTCGGCTGAAACCGCCGGGCGCATGGTTCACGCGCTGTACAATGCGGGTCTGATGAGTTTCGTGGCTGGAAACAAACCGGCTAGAATTCGCTTTCTACCGCCGCCTGGCATTACACAGTTCGAGCATATCGATGCGGCTGTGGAGATCATGGATCAGGTACTCAGTACGTTTGAATAGATTGCTGAAGATCTGCCATCGTGCCTTCAATACCACCGCCAGAACTAGTCAATCAGAGCATGCAGTCGGATCGCTTCCGACTGCTGCAACTGTGGCAGCGCGTTGGTCTTCAATGGCAAGCTGATCCGAACTGCGCGGCCTATCAAAGCTGGCTTCATTTCGCTCAGCAATCGGCTCAACGCTTTCAGCAACGCACGGCCAGTATTCCCAAGCTCGAATATGACGAATCGCTGCCCATCACAGCTCATCGCCAGCAACTGATCGAGCTGCTGCATGAGCGACAAGTGATCGTAGTCTGTGGTGAAACTGGGTCTGGAAAAAGCACGCAGTTGCCCAAGATCTGTTTGGAAGCAGGCTTTGGTCGCTCGGGCATGATTGGTCATACGCAGCCACGACGCTTGGCGGCTCGAGCTGTTGCCTCGCGCGTGGCCAGCGAGTTGAATTCGAACGTCGGCGCTTTGGTTGGTTTCAAGATACGATTTGCTGATGCGACTAGCCCCGGAACACTAGTCAAGCTGATGACCGACGGTGTGCTACTAGCCGAAACTCAGACCGATCGCTTTCTTGAGCAGTACGATGTGATCATCATCGACGAAGCCCACGAACGATCGCTCAATATCGATTTCCTGCTCGGTTATCTCAAACGGATTCTGGCCAAGCGTCCACAACTGAAGCTGATCATCACCTCAGCCACCATCGACCCGCAGAGCTTCTCGAATCATTTTGCCGATGAACTTGGACCGGCTCCCATCGTCGAAGTTTCGGGCAGAACCTATCCCGTCGAAGTCCTCTACAGCCCGCCTTCAGAATTAGCCGGCGACGAAGATCTGGACGAAGAGGTTTATCACAGAGCAATTGCCAATGCTGCTGACGAACTGCTGAATGATGGTCGCGGTGACATCTTAGTGTTTCTGCCAACCGAACGCGACATTCGTTCCAACAGCAAGTATCTGCGAGGTCACTTT
Source organism: Pirellulales bacterium (assembly GCA_046349795.1). GTDB lineage: Bacteria > Planctomycetota > Planctomycetia > Pirellulales > Pirellulaceae > Aureliella. The sequence continues at coordinate 11,537 of JAXMBP010000076.1, forward strand.
GCTGCGAAGAATCGAGCCAACAGCGTGGAGATCTTGCCGCTGTATGCTCGACTGAGCCAAGATGAACAGAACAAGATCTTCGCCGCGCATTCCAAGCGACGCATTATCTTAGCGACAAACGTAGCGGAATCTTCGCTGACAGTTCCGGGCATTCACTATGTGATCGATACGGGTCTTGTGCGACTTAGTCGATATGCCAGTCGAAGCAAAGTACAGCGGCTGCCGATCGAACCAATCTCGCAGGCCAGCGCCAATCAACGCAGCGGTCGTTGTGGTCGATTAGGTCCGGGCGTTTGCATTCGCCTGTACGAAGAAAGCGACTATAACAGCCGACCGCGATTCACCACGCCAGAAATCAGACGCAGCGACTTAGCTAATGTTATGCTGCAGAGCTATATGCTCAGGCTCGGTCCTCTGGAAGAGTTCCCGCTCATCGAGATGCCAACACCCGAGGCGATTCGCGATGGCCAACGAACCTTGCGTGAGCTGGGCGCGATTGACGCCAAAAATCATTTGACCGACATGGGCAAACAACTTGGCAAGCTGCCTTGCGATGTTCGCGTAGCCAGAATGCTGTTGGAAGCTCATGAGCGCAAATGCTTGGCCGAAGTCATCATTATCGCGGCTGCACTCGAGTCTCAAGACGTTCGTCAGCGTCCGGCGGGCTTGCGACCTCAGTCTGATGCGGCTCATCATAAGTTCAAAGATCCTCACAGCGATTTTCTAGCCTTCATTCGACTGTGGGACTTCTACGAAAAGCTGAGCGCTGATCTTGGCCGCAGTCGATTGCAAAAAGCGCTCAATCAAAACTATCTTTCCTATCATGGATTTCGCGAGTGGGCAGACATCGTTAGGCAACTGCGAGATCTGCTGACCACTGCCGGATTCAAGCCTGCCCATCGCAAGATAGTCTTGCCTGAAATTCCTGCGATAACGCCCGAAGATACTCAGCCCAACAACAAACGAGGCCGCCCAGGTGGACGATCGAGTGGTGGACAAGCAGATGAAGCCGAGGAAAAAATACCAGATCGCCCCGAGGGTTACGCTGCGGTTCATCAATCTTTGTTGGCGGGTCTGTTGAGCGGTATTGCTGAACGAGGAGAGCGTCACGAGTACAAAGCGGCTGGCGGATTGACGGTTACACTTTGGCCTGGATCGGGATTGTTCCGACGCTCGCCGAAATGGATTGTGGCCGCTGAAGTCGTTGAAACCAGCAATCGCTTCGCTCGTACAGTAGCTGAACTAGACACTGAATGGATTGAATACGCTGGCCGCGACTTGCTAAAGCACTCCTACAATCAACCGCACTGGAGCGAGAAGAGCGGTGCGGCGATGGTTTATCGCAAAAGCACGTTGTATGGCTTGACCATTGTTGCAGCAAGACGAGTACCACTGGCACCGATCGATGCAACCAGCGCGCGATCGATGCTGATCGAGCATGGACTTGTTGCCGGACAATGGCAGTGCGACTTAGCTTTCTACAGACACAACGTCGAATTGATCGCCGACATGGAAGAGCTTGTGCGGCGAACTCGCGACCGCCGCTACATCATCGATCGCTTTCACTTGGCGAATTTTTATGAAGCGCGTCTGCCCGAGGAGATTACTGACCTCAACCTTCTCAGGGCTTGGGTCAGAAAGATTCAAGGCAAGACAGAGGAAAAGGCTCTGTGGCTAAAACCGGAAGACTTGCTTGATCCGGAAGAACAACAATCCGACATTGCCGACCATTTTCCAAATAACTTGAAGATTGGTTCGGCAGAGTTTCCGCTGAGCTACCACTTCGAACCAGGCAGCGATCACGACGGAGTAACCATTACCGTTCCTCAAGTCGCTCTGCGTCAAATCAGCGAGCAGTCGTTGGGCTGGTTGGTTCCAGGCCTACTGGAAGAGAAACTGATGGCCATCATCAAGTCGCTTCCCAAATCGCTGCGAACCGCATTCGTGCCCGCTCCAGATGTTGCCAAGAAGCTATTCGGACAATTGTTATCACACGATCGTTCGGTGCCATTCTCAGTGGCGCTCGCCGAAAAGATGACGGCTCATGCGAAAGAACAAGTAACAGCCACCGATATCGACAATGCCAAGATTCCTGATCACTTGCGATTCTTGGTTCAAGTCATTGATGCTGATGGTCATGTGCTTGCGGCTGGTCGCGACGTTGACCAGTTGGTCAACGAGCACGGGCTATCGTCTTCTGAAACCAGCAGTGTCATTGGCGAAGAGTCGGGAACATGGAAGGATCGCGAAATTCGTGGACCCGAGGAGCTTGACGGCTTGCCCACCGAAATTGTGATTCGTCGAGGCGGAGTGAAAGTCGCCGTCTTTCGCGCGCTGGTGGATACCGGAAAAACGGTCGAGGCTAAGTTAGTCGATACTGCAGCCGAAGCCGAGCGACTGTCGCAAGCTGGAATCGCTCGACTGTTCGCGATCAAGAACGACAAAACGCTGCGCAGCCAAACTAAGAACCTGCCAAAGTGGAATGAGTCTGCGTTGGCGCTGGGATCGATCATCTCGTCAGCTCAACTTCAATCTGGCATCCAAGATTTGATTGCCAGAATCGCATTGGTAGAGAATCAGCCGGTCGTCAAAGACTCGATCGACTTCGCTGCTCGACAAGCCCGAGCCACGGTTCAGATTTCGATGGCAACTCAAGAGGTCTCGGCCTGGTTGCCTGGACTGGCGACCAACTTTCAAGAGCTGCGATTGCGACTGGAGAAATCACCCGCTCCTTGGAAAGAGGTGGTCGATTCCATACGGCTACAATTGCGAGAGCTATTCGCCAATAGATTCTTGCAAGAGACTCCATGGCAATGGCTAAAAGAATATCCTCGCTATCTCCAAGCCGCGCGAATGAGGTTGGATAAACTCACCAGTGGCGGCATCCCTAAAGATCGCAAGTTGTATGAACCTTTAGCTGCCGCGCGAGCCGCATATCAAACGGCTTTACAATCACCTCGCGCGGGCGATCCAGCCTTTGCCAAGATATTAGTCGAATTACGTTGGCTGCTCGAAGAGTTTCAAGTCTCGATATTCGCTCAACAACTGGGCACCCGCGTTACCGTTTCACCCAAACGCATTCAAGAGGCTTTACAACGATTATCATGAGTGGTCATAGCCTTTACTATTTCCAGTGACTCTCTCGTCGCTGGAAACATCCCGCGTAATTACTGAGTATCGTCATGCGACAGCCATGCTACAGAACCATTGTTATCGGGATCTTGATCGTAGGCGTGGTATCACGGCTTTCTGGACAAGAGCGACAGCTTGTGCCAGGCATGAACTATTGGGCAGTATACAAACAGGTCGAATCGATTCCCGAAATACAAATTCAGTTGGAGATTATGCCGGATCAGTTGAAGAGATTGCAGGATTCGATGTCGCGATTGTCTGAAGAAGGATTGTTCGAGAAGATTAGAGTGCGACTTCGGAATGAAAGAAAGGACTCTCGGAAGAGTATAACCACTAGCGATCTTTATTCAGCAGCGGACCTAGAGGTATTGAGCGTTTTCAAGGACGTACTGAAAGAACCACAGATACAACTACTTTATCCTACGATGCTAAAGGCGAAGTACTATTCGCCCGATCGTGTTTTCAATGATAGAGAACTGATGGCATTTTTTGAGGTTCCCAAAAACGAGAAGACAGGAAAGATTTACGAGAAAGTTAGGACGTTTACCCAAGATTCCGCTTTAGCCTTTGATCGCTTGAAAACAGAGATTGGAAAGGAAATAGTTGATTCATTACCGGCTGCCTCGAAGGCAAAGCTGGCGAAATTGCTTAGTAATGACTTACTGCCAGAATTTGATTCTAAGACCACTGCGACGAATTTACCGTTCGTCAAATTCGGATCGGTACGCGACCTAATCGAATCGCCTGAGTTGAAGAAGCGAATTGGACTTTCAGCCGATCAAATTAGCAAGCTTGAGAAGATAGAATCCGAACTCGAGCAAAAGCAAGCTGAAACGTTGCACTCATCGAGATTGGCTGGCAGTTCGCTGATTAAGAAAATGGATCAACTGTACGATGAGCTACACAAATCTGCTACCGAGGTTCTAACCGACCAGCAGTTCATCCTAGTCTCGCAATACACTTCGATGAAGGCGTTTCTGCTCAATTACTCGATTCTCAATGAATCGAAAGAGATGTCTAAATATCTTGAGCTTTCGGAACAAGAACGTCGTGAGTTCTCATCTCTGTGCAATCGTAAGCAATTTGAACTCTACCAACGGCATGGAAAAATATCCCAAGATTTCTTCGACGATGTTTGTAAGGATCTACCGGCAAATTGCAGAGCAAAGCTTGAAGAGCATTTCAAGGGCGTTTGGGAGATCCCATTGCCTCCCAATATCCGTTGGCGAACATACTAAACGATCAGCTCGACTATTTCCGACAGGTCCAATTGTTAGCCGTTCGTGGCTTTTTATCACTAGCTACTAGGCTGCTAGCGCGAAATCTCCTAAAGCAGGATGGGAACTCATCAGGCTATCCGTTGTCGAGTATGATGTGTCTTTGCTGGATGCTCGTTTCGTGCTGCACGAAAACGAGCAATCGGGGCAATCCCACTGGAGACACTCATGAAACTTGCAACTGTTCCGTTATTCTGCTTCCTTTGGCTTGCTGCTAGCAGTCTGCTCGCTGCTGAATTGAAACTGGCCAATCTGTTTTCAGATCACATGGTTCTGCAACGCGACAAAGCCGTGACGGTCTGGGGTTGGGCACCCGCCGATCAACAGGTCGCTGTCGAATTCTCTGGGCAACGATTGCAGACTCAAACCAATTCAGAGGGCAAATGGCAAGTTCGCCTGCAACCGCTGGCCGCCAACAAACAACCTCAGCAGCTTGTCGTTACTTCAGGCGATAAGAAACTAACCGTTGACGACATACTCGTGGGTGAAGTCTGGTTAGGCTCAGGGCAATCAAACATGGCCATGACTGTGGCTCGTTCCAACAACTTCGAGCAAGAGAAGGCGAAATCGAATCTACCCACGATTCGAATGTTTCGCGAGGACTCGTCGGCAGCAGCCACAGTACAACTCGATAGTAAAGGCAAATGGACTGTTTGCTCCGGCGACTCGGTGGGTGGTTTTTCAGCCACGTTGTTTTTCTTTGGCCGACAATTGGCTCAAGAGTTGGATGTGCCGGTCGGGTTGATCAATTCCTCTGTAGGTGGAACGCCGATTGAGTCTTGGATCGCCCGTGATGTTCAAATGGAGGTTAAGCAACTCAAAGACGCACTTGAAGCCACGGAGTCCAAGTTTGATGAAGCCGCTGCAAAAGCGAACTACGAAAAAGCTTTGGAGCGATGGAAGACTCAATCGGCCAAAGCTAAGGAAGAGGGCAAAGCGGCTCCACAGAAACCGACGGATCCAATTGAGCAACGCAAACGACGCGGCGGGCCCGGTGGTTTATTCAATGCTAAGATCGCTCCGTTGATACCTTACACGTTGCGAGGCGTTGTTTGGTACCAAGGCGAAGCCAACTCGCAAGACGGCAAAGGACAGCTTTACGGCACGCAGCTTCAGCTTCTGGTTTCAGATTGGCGTAAACGATGGAACGAAGAGCTTCCTTTTGCTTGGGTACAGTTGCCAAACTTCAATCGAGACGGCGATGGCTGGAGCCTAGTTCGCGAGGGGATGTTGAAATCACTCAGCCTGCCAAAAACAGGCATGGCCATCACTGTCGACATCGGGGATCCCAAAGACATCCATCCCAAGAACAAGCAGGATGTTGGAAGCCGATTAGCAAGTTGGGCTCTGGCAACCGTGTATGGCAAAACCAATTTTCCAATCTGTGGCCCAATCGCTTCAAAACACTCGGTCAATGGCCAATCGATAGCGATCGACTGGAAATACACCGACGGCGGCCTAGTTGCAAAAGATGGAGAACTGCGAGGATTTGAAATTGCTGGAGACGATCATCAGTGGCATCCAGCAACTGCCAAAATTGAAGGCGTCCGAGTTCTCGTGTCATCATCCATGGTAACAAAGCCTGTTGCAGTTCGTTACGCATGGGCATCCAATCCCGATGTCAACTTATACAACGTCAAAAATCTACCAGCCTCTCCATTCCGCACAGTGGATTGGTAAACGATCGAGGTCGTGATCTTCGGAGCCTCCCGAACGAGCGCGAGCTCGCATTACTCGCTTACCGACCCTACCCGCGAAAAAGTTTGAGCGGTCGTTAGCCAGCTTCAGCGCGCGGGAGGGTTCGTTACTTACCACTATTCACGAACTCATCGCGGCTGAGCTGTTTGTCTTGATTCTTGTCAAACTTGGGAAACCTAAGTTTGGCAGCTTCAGGATCGGGTTGGCCACTCATGAATTCGTCGAAGGTTAACATCCCGTCTTTGTTCTTATCACGCTTGTCAAACATTACATTTCGGTCCTGGCTTCCCGATTTTTTCGCAGGCGATTCATCGGCCTTGTCCACTTTGATCTGTGGCTTGGCTTCAGGATGCTTGCTCAATAAGCTTCGAAGCTGCTCAACAACTGCGGGTTGCTCACTGGCCAGATTGCGAGACTCAAGTGGATCAGCTTGGTAGTCATAAAGCTCTAACTCAGCCGTGTCCGCAGCGTCGCCAATCGTTTTCCATTCGACTAAACGATAACGCTCGGTGCGAATGGATCGACCGAGTCGATTACCGCGAGGATAAACTTGTATCGCGTGATCGCGATGCTTGGCAGTTGGATTATCGAAGACACTTTTAAAGCTCCGCCCATCGATTCCTTCAGGCGCTTGCAAACCAGCAAGCTGAGCTAGCGTAGGATAGATGTCGACCGTTTCAACCAGGGATGTGCTAACAGATGCTTTCTTACCTGGAACTGAAATGATCAGTGGAATGCGAGTGGCTTGCTCGTAGTTGGTGTGCTTGCACCACATGCCATGATCACCCAAATGCCATCCATGATCGCCCCACAGCACAACGATTGTATTCTGAGCTAACTTCAATTGATCTAAGGTGTCTAGCAGCTTACCAACTTGAGCATCCATGTAGCTAGCAGCAGAGTAGTAGCCGTGGATCAGATGCTTGGTCGTCTCGGCATCGATCGGGCTGGGACTAGCTGGCATGCCGCGATAGTTACGAAGCTCGCCGCCGAACTGTGGAGCGTAACTGGGTGCGCCCTCTGGTGCTGAATGCAAAGTAGGTTGAGGCAACTTGTTGGGATCATGCATATCCCAGTACTTTTTCGGTGCGACGAATGGGAGGTGAGGCTTAATGAATCCAACAGCAATGAAAAATGGTTGCTTGGATTGACTCGCCTCAGTCAGTCGACGAATGGCTTCTTCAGCCACGATGCCATCGGCGTAGGCGTTATCTTCTACGTCAGCCATTTCCGTGGGTGGACCTTTGGCATCATCGCCGGACTTCTTTGCGTCGGCTGCGGTCGGCTTGCTGGAATCAAGAGCATAGCTGCCGCCTTTGGGTTTGAAGTGAGGCACGTCCCATGAGGCTTGATCTTCGGTATTGCCATGTCCGACGTGAAAGACTTTGCCAAGTGCTTGAGTCTTGTAGCCGCTTTGCCGAAATAGCTGACCTATTGTTAACGCATCCGGTTTCGACTTGCGGAAGTGGGTGGGCAAATCGTAGATGCCCAAAGTCTGAGGTCGTAGACTGGTCAGCAACGCGTTACGAGAAGGCGAGCAAACAGCTTGGTTGCAATAAGCTGAACTAAATCGCGTTCCACGTGAGGCTAGTCGATCAATGTTGGGTGTCTTGGCTGCACTATCAACGTAACAACCCAAGACTGGTTTCAAGTCGTCGACGCAGATCAGCAGCACGTTGGGTTTTGACGGCTGAGCGGATGAAGCTGGCTGTTGCTGAGCTTGGGTCACAGTTGGTAGGAGAACCAAAATCGCCAGAAGCACGCTGCGATGAATCATGATTGCGAATCCTTGAAGCTAACTAACCACTGAGGCACGGAGAAACAGAGAGTCGATCGTTGTAGGGAAATCGAGTTTCGGTTTGAATCTTTGCTTCGAGACCACTTTCTGGCGAAGGTAGCTACGTGGCTACGCGAAGTACTTGGCGACTTGCGACTTCATAAAGGCTAAACCTTCTTCGGCAAGACCTAGCTCGCTGTCGAACATGCGACGCCAGATCTTTGTAGCCGCAGCCAGCTCCGGTAAGGCTAAACCAAAGGCCTCGATCACCAGCCAGCCATCGAACTTGATCTGCGACAAGCCCGTAAAGTTCTTCCCCCAGTTCACATTGCCCGCACCCGGCGTGCTGCGATCGTTCTCGCTGATGTGAATATGATTGACGATATCTTTGATTTGATTCAGAGTGCTAACGATATCCTTCTCTTCGATATTGCTGTGGAAGGTGTCGTACATGATCTTGCAAGCTGGATGATTCACTTCGCGAGCGAATCGAGCGGCATCGGCATGCGCGTTGAGAAAGTAGCACTCGAATCGATTCAAAGCTTCGACGCACAAGGTCACACCGACTTTGCCAGCGTGTTCAGCCGCTTGACGCATACTTTCGACACCCCACTTCCATTCATCCGCAGTTGGTCCAGCTCCTGAAAAATAGCCCAGTGCGGAATGGAACGGTCCAACTAAGTTCTCGACACCCAGCGCCGCACAGCAGTCGAGCGTTTGCTTGTTGAGCTGAACACCTTTAGCTCGAACGGCTGGATCTGGACTGATCGGATTGTCGTCAACATTTCGTACGGTCACCGCAGTTCGTCGCAGACCCATGTCGTCCAGTCGAGTGCCCCAAGCCGCATAGTCTAGACCAAGGTTGAACATTGGCACTTCCACTCCGTCGTAGCCCATGGCTTTGAGCCTTTCCAGAATTGGAAGCATCGAGTCGTTGATCTCACCGCCCCATAACAAAAGGTTCATGCCGTATTTCATGTTCGCCAGCTCTCCCGCAAGTGAATTGGATGTTTAGCAGTATCTTTCCAGCGGCACGGCGCGAGCCGTCCGGTCAACGTGATCTGCACAGTCTAGCTAGTTTCGCCCCGAGTTGCAGCCGTAAAGCTAGCAATAAAGGGGTTCCAGTAGTGATTGTGACTGTCCGACTTTGGAAACTAGCCGAAACGCCTTAGCGTTCGGTTTCTTGGGAATTGAAGAAATGTCAGTAATCAGAATCGCGTGTAGCCGGACCGTAAGCTGCGCATTTATGGTTTTTCAATGCAAGCAAAACCGGACGCTAACGCGTGGCGGCTAGTTTGGGCAGAGCTTGTCTCGATTAAGCTGGGTAATCTTCTGTTGCAGTAGGTGGGTCGAAAGACTACGATCCACGGCGACGATTGGTGTGGCCTAAGTTCTAGTCAACAAGGATGTTCCGCGATGAAGGTCTTGGAGAAAAGTGCTCGCGCTTTGAAGGTGCTGCTTCGGCTAGAACCACCCATTACTCGCGGCCAGTTCGAAGTAGATTGCCTGCCCGAACTACTTGGCACCGATTCGCCAACCATCCTTGAAGTTGGCTGTAATGACGGCACTGAAACAAATCACTTTCTCAGCCTGTTCGGTGAGGGATGCCGAGTCTACGCGTTCGAGCCCGATCCGCGCGCCATCAAGCGATTCCGTGAAAAAGTGACCGATCCGCGCGCGAAGCTTTTCGAGCTAGCGATCGCCGATCAAGAAGGTACCACCGAATTTCATGTCAGCGATGGCAAGCCAACTGCGCCGGGCTACGAAGAGTTGCGGCCTGAGGGTTGGGATCTTTCAGGATCAATTCGTAAGCCTAAGGAGCATCTGAAGCAACATCCCTGGTGTCGCTTCGATCAAAAGATAACGATCCAAACTCAATCGCTGGACAACTGGCGCCGCCATCAACAAGTCGGCCTGATCGACTTTATATGGGTTGATGTTCAGGGAGCTGAAGTCGATTTCATCCGTGGTGCCGCCGAATCTTTGAAGCAGACTCGATTCCTTTACACCGAGTACAGTAACAGCCAGCTCTATGAGGGCCAAGTGAACTTGCGCGAGCTGTTAAAGTTGCTACCAGATTTCGAAGTCGTTCATCGCTATGTTGGCGATGTTCTGCTTCGCAATAAGTATCTTTCGTAGATACACGAACCATCATTCCAGCGGAGCGGCGCGAGCCGCCCGGTTCTTCGTGGGGTATGCTTCCAGCCTGGAAACCTTCACAACCCGAAGCGTCAGTTTTGAAGTTGCGACCTTGGATTTAAGGGCAACGCCCTGTCCGTTTACTAAGCCCAGTTCGCAGGACTGGGCTCGTGAAGAGCACAGAAACTGTTACGGATGAAGGCCCTTGTCGTCGATTATTGCGCACTAAAACCCAGTCCTTCAGACTGGGCTGAGTAAATTGCTGGACCTTCGGCCCGAAATCCGGAGGCCTGAATCAGGTACGAGTTCACTCAATCGGCTCAACGCGAACAACGGGATTGCCGAATAGCGATCCTTCACCTAGGTCGGTCAGCTCTTGCGTGGTAAGCTCGTTGAGGCCGCGTTTATCCGGCGCGTACTTGGGCCACCACAATCCGACTGCGATGGCAACTCCTTCGCGAGCATCGGTGGTTACCGTTACTTTACGATGCACCTCGCCGGTTGGACTAACCACTCTAGCTCGCTGGCCATCGCTAACACTCGATCGAGCAGCATCATTGGGGTGAATCAATATCGACGGCTCACCGCCAGCCTGTTTCAACAACGACTGAACGTTGCCCATCGAGCTGTTTAGCACAAAGGCTCCTGGTGGCGAAATTAATCTCAAAGGATAATCCTCGGTAGGCTTCACCTTGAACTCAATTTGCTGCGGTGCTGGACTAAAACGAATCTTCTTATCGGGGAAATGACTGCCGTCACTGTAGGGTCGATAATCCTCGGGCATCTTCAGCTTCACACTTCGCGTTTGCTTGAGCTGCTGAAGCGTGATGCCTTTCACAAACGGATGCTCCGAATCAAGCAGCTCTTCGACAAGCTGCTCGGTGGTCATCGAGAATACTGAATCGGTCAGACCGATGCGTGAGGCCAACTGCTGAAACACCCAACTGTTTGGTCGGCAATTTTCGGGAGCCTTCAATACGGGTTCTGCCCACTGCAAATAGTAATGCCCATAAGCCGTGTAGAGATCTTGATGTTCGGTAAACATCGTGGCTGGCAATAGAACATCCGCGTAATCGGCTGTATCGGTAGGGAACAGTTCGAGTACGACCGTAAATAGATCCTCACGAGCCAAACCACGCTTTACACTCTGCGAGTCAGGCGAGACGGCTGCGGGATTCGAATTGAAAACGAACAGTGTCGAGATTTCAGGATCGCCGTTTGCTTTGCGACCTTCCAACGCTCGACCCAATTGATTGTGATTGACTACGGGGCGATTGGGCTGTTTCAAATGAGCGCCACTGTAGCGGCGTTTGTTCAGAAAAAATGCTCCGCTATACGACAATGCTGAACCGCCTCCACGATGACGCCAAGCGCCAGTCAGTGCGGGCAACAGCGTAATCGCGCGAATCGCATTGCCACCACCTTCATTGCGGCTCATTCCGTAGCCTACTTTGATGAAGGTATTCTTCTGCGAACCGATAGCCTTAGCTAACTCGCGAATCGTAGCTGCATCAACACCCGAAAGCTCAGAAGCGCATTCAGGAGTCCACCTCAGACACTCGGCCTTGTAGTCGTCCAGCCCAACAGCAAACTGATCGAGGTACTCTTGTTCTTCCAAACCAAGCCGAAGAATCTCGCCGCCGATCGCCAAGGCCACGGCTGCATCGCTACCGACGTTGATGGAAATATGTTGATCGGCAAAGCGACTGGTTTCATTGTGATAGGGATCGATATGAATGATCTTAGCACCAGCAGCTCTGGCTTCGTTGAGCCAAGGAGCTAAGTGGCTATTTGAGCGGAGCACGTTGATGCCCCACAGAATGATCAGACGAGAGTCCACCAAAGACTCCAGCGGAAGGCCCACTTTGTCTGGACCATAGCTCATCTCCCAACCTGCGCTGCCAGTCGTGGCACATATGGTTTGAGCAAGCTCGCTGGCCCCGATCGCTCGAAAGAAAGCCAGCGGATAATCTCGCTGGATCAAACCCATTGTCCCCGCATAACAGTAGGGCACGACGCTGGTATCTCCGAATCGCTTGCGATTGTGCTGTAGCTTTTCAGTAATCAGCTCAAGAGCTTGCTCCCAACTGATCGGCTCGAATTGACCGGACCCCTTCGTGCCTACGCGACGCATTGGCTGGAGCAAGCGATCCGGATGATGCTGACGCTCTGGGTACTTGGCCATCTTCACGCAAGCAAAGCCTCGAGTGACCGGGTGATCCGCATCGCCTCGCAATCGTACAATTCGGTCGCCGACCACGTCCAGCAGAACGCTACAGGTATCGGGACAATCCAATGGGCAAACGCTCTTGTGCGTGACAACGTCCAGCTTAATGGGTTGATTCATCAGTCGTACTTCAAGGGTAACGAGTAGTTACAAGTGCTTATCGGCAAAGTTGAGGTAGTGTTCCCAGTCGGCGGGCCACATTGCATGAGGGCCCGTGCGAATGTGATAGCCAATCACGCCAGCTTGGAGAGCTTTGTCTAGTGCAGGCATCTCTGTGGGTGGCTCCTTTCCGCCCATGCCTGAAGTACCCAGCATTCGATAGACCGGATCGGCATGAACGCACGAGAGGAACTCGCCCTTTGGATCAGCCCATTTGTCTTCGCTGGCACTGGCAACATAGACCGGTCGCGGCGCCATCAGCGCGATCAATTCGTGGTTGTCGATCGGCATCGCGGCTTCGTTTTCGTTGTACTTGGTATGATTGCGACAGAACCAATGCGGGAACGAACGATTGATACGTCCTACCGTTTCTCCGTATGCTCGGCGACTTAAGGCGGCTCCACCACAACCCGAATCGTTGCTAATTACCAATTTGAATCGCGGATCAGCAGCACCGGCCCAAAGAGATGTTTTTCCAAGCCGAGAATGTCCTATCACCGCTACTCGGCCGCCGTCCACAAGAGCATCGCTCTGCAGAACATCTAATGCTCGGCTAAGGCCATAAGCCCAACCCGCGATTGAACCCCAACGCTCGCCCTCAGGAATCTTTTCAGCCCAGTCGGCGAATAGTGGATGAATACCGTTTTCAAACTTATCATCGAAATCAGGATCGATGTCACCATAGTAAATTGTGGCTAGTCCGTAACCTCGCGAAACAATCATCTCTGCGGGCCAATCTTTCGAATCAGCTCCTCGTCCCTTCTCGGTAGCACGATTGCTCTCAACATTGCCGTTCTTGTTTTCACGCATCCATGACGTGGTGATACGGATGGACGGATCATTTTCGATAGCGTGATTGCCTTGGAAATTCAGACCCAAGAAGGTCGGCACTTTCTGCTTATCCTTAGGCGTATAGACCATCATGCCCATCGTGATCGACTTGCCATTGCGAGTCAGCGTGATATCGATTTCTCGACGAACAGCCTTGCCATTCAGAGCGTCGTTCTTGGTCGAAACG
>JAXMBP010000077.1:0-24902 GCA_046349795.1 Pirellulales bacterium
AGCCAAGACCATATTTCAGCTTGGCTGGCTCATGGGGCAACCTATCTGCGCGCAGCATTAGCCAGCGTGTTTCGCTGTCGAGTTATTGCGGATCACTTAGGCTTTCGTAAATGGTATCCGCCTCAAAAGAAGTCTCTTACCCTGTTGCTGGGCCATGCTGCTCGTTGGGCTCGAAACGATGGCACTCAACTGCTCAGCAAGGGTCAAGATGCTAAGGCTGCGGAGCCAATGTGGAATGCACTCTGCAAACAAGCTTCCGTAACCAAGGCAGTCCGTCATGAAATGGTACTGTCCGGATTGATCGACGGCAGACGATCGGAAGCCAAAGTGCGCTGCGACTCGCGTCTATCCAAGCCGACCGGGCACGATGAAGATGCATCTTGCGCAGTAATGCAACGAGGCTGGCAGCATCGTGGACCTCGAGTCGCAGTCGACTTTTCCGAGTCGAACATGCTGATCGAAGCAACTGGAAGCAAAGGGGTTTCGATCCTGAGTGGAGAATGGACCGCGGGAGTTGAACTAGATGGTCAAGCTCAACTACAACTTGCAGGCTGGGAGCAGTTGTGCTGGTACACCGATGATGACGTTGATTATTTAGAGATTGAAGCCAAATTCGGCGAGCATGCCAAGCTGCAACGTCAGATTGTATTCATGCGAGATCATCGACTGCTGCTCGCCGCCGATGCACTGCTGTGTGACAAGGATGGCAATTGGTCAATGAGCTCATCGTTGCCGATGGCAAGTAAATCCGAGTTGAAGATCGAAAGCAAGAATACCGAAGGTCGCATCATCGCGGATAAAGTCAATTCGCTAGTTTTGCCTCTTTACTTGCCTGAATGGCGAGCCGCCCTTTCCACTGGCAGTTTGACTCAAGGTGATAAGGCAACTCACGGGGGCAAGGGCGCAATCGCAGTTTGTAACAGTTGCTCCGGCGTTCGTCGACTGTACTCACCAGTATTAATCAGCCTTTGCAATCGTCACTCGAAGAGTTCATATACTTGGCGGCAGTTGACTGTTGCAGAGGATCTGAAGATTGTGAGCCGAGATCAAGCGGTGGCATACAGAGTTCAGATCGGCAACGAGCAATATGTGTTCTACCGCAACTTAGCCACTGTCAAACGCCGTTCATTCTTGGGCGTCCACGCACTTTGCGAGTTTTTCGCTGGCAGCTTTGACAAAGATTCCGGCGAGGCGGATACTCTGGTCGAAGTCGAAATGAACAAGTGACGGTAGCTATCTTCGCCGTCGCTACCTTCGCCAGAAGGTGGTCTTACTACTTCGCGGCCTCCTAAAGTACCGGACGGCTGGGATTCCTGAACCATGAATCGAAAGAATCTGACGAATGAGAATCGAGTGAGAGCACTCAAGCCTCACTGCTCAAGCTTGACGTCGGACTCTCCCGCTCGAAAGTGTATCGACAGCAGTTTGATCAATTAGCGGGAGGGTGGCAAGCGAGGGACGAGCGCCGCCGGGAGGGTGATTAGATCGGCTTCTCAGGTACAACGAAAGACTATCGACGCCGATCAATATGTTTGTGCGCCTAACGCGATTGAAACTCAAAACGCAAATCGAGCCTATCGCCCTCCCCGCAAATGCCGCTAATGCTCGTTGAACTCGCTGTGCAACCCTGCCCGCGAACAGAAGTGAGTGGTCGTTAGCCTAACTTCAGCGCGCGGGAGGGTCCTAGAATAGCGATTGCAATCCCTCCCAAAAAATTCTGCTTGAGCCGCCGAACGAATCTGCTAAGTTATCACCTCAAATTGACTAGCTCTTTTTGAGGCATTTCTTTAGCAGGATGTACTATGCCCGCTACCAGCGATGATCGACGTACGAAGCTCAACGAAGTGCTCTCGATTATTGAAAGTCGAGAGCGATTTCGACGTGAAGAAATCCAGTTTCTCTGCCGTGAAGCTCATCCGGCTTTCGTGACGATGGTGCTCAATCAATTGCATCAAGAAGGAGTCTTGATGCGCGAGGTGGTTGAGGGTGAAGCTTGCTACATTTGGGGCAGCAAAGACTTTCAGCCTCTTCACTGGATCGAACGTCAAATTGTCGGCGATCAGGTAACTCAACTACCCTCGGACGAAAGACCCAGAGAGCGTTTATTGGAACTTGGTGCTCACGAGCTTAAAACCAGCGAATTACTAGCGATTTTGATTCGTTCCGGTCGCAAAGGTGAGTCTGCTGTTCAGGCCGGTAAACGGTTGTCGCAGCGTTTCTCCGATCGTCTGTACGACCTGCCATCCTGTTCGCCGTTTGAATTGAAGGAGATCAGTTCCGCTGTTTCCGAAACTGCCTTCTGCCAGATTATGGCTGGCATTGAATTGGGCCGCAGAGTCGCCAGCGCGATCAGCCAAAGAGCACCTAAATCCAAGATCAATAGCACTGCAGCGGCGATAGAATTCTGCAAGCATCACTTTAGCCGACTAGCCAGCGATGCTACTCAAGAAGAGTTCCACATCGTAACCTTGGATACCAAGCTTCAACCGATTCAAAGTCATCAGATCACGATCGGCACTTTGGATGCCAGCTTGGTTCATCCTCGTGAGGTTTTCAAGCCAGCAATTCGCGAGGCTGCCGCGGCGATTTTGTTGGTGCACAACCATCCTTCGGGCGATCCGACGCCGAGTCGACAAGACCGCGAGATTACCGACCGACTGAAGCGATCCGGCGATATCTTGGGCATCCAGGTTATTGACCACATCATCGTGGCCAAGAATTCGGCGGTAAGTCTGGCTGAATCCTAAGTAGCTACGCTTGCCAGAGCGAAGGAACTTTCGCAAGTACCAACGTTTGGGCGACTGAAACCACTGACTACCGGGCCCTTATGAAGCTAAACCTAGTATTTGGCCTTAACTAGACATTCGTTAGCTCGACACCCTCAATATTCCTGCTGAGTATGCGAATTAGCTAGGTTGCTCGCGTTTGGCGAGTTGGTACGAAGTTGTAATGTTTGTTGGAATCGGCGAGGAGACCTACGATGCGGAAACACTATTGGCCCTGTTTGACCCTAGTTTTCCTGACTTGGTCATCGCTAACTCTGGCTCAAGAGCCTCACTCGACCGCCACCGATTCTGCGAATAAAGGTGCTGATTCTAATTTCATTCGTATCACGCGGTCCGACGACGGAAAGCCGCTTGCTTTAGAAACTTCGATCACTTCCTATTCTGCCGGTGAGAACGGCGCTCAAGTCGACTTGATCGGTGCCATCCATATCGGCGAGAAATCTTACTACCGACAGCTCAACAAGCTGTTTGATCAGTACGACGTTTTGCTGTACGAATTGGTCGCGCCTGAAGGTACCGTCATCTCCCAGCGAAATCCTGAACAGTCGACTAACCCTGTTTCTTTCTTGCAAAATACCATGAAGGAGTTTTTGGGCCTACAGTCGCAGCTTGAAAAGATCAACTACGACAAAAAACACTTTGTCCGAGCCGACATGACACCTGAGCAGATGTCACAGAAGATGGCTGAGCGGGGTGATACGGTGATGACGATCGCCTTATCCACTTTTGTCGATGCGATGCGACAACAAAACAAAGCTGCCCTTAAGCAAAACAACTCGTCCGCTGGTTCTTTGGCTGACTTGGACTTGTCCGAACTACTTCAAGATCCGCTCAAGGCCAAGGTTATGCTGGCCGAGCAGTTTGTTTCTTCGGGCTCTTTGGACCAAGCTCTGGGTTCTTCGCTCAACCAGCTTATTGTGCTCGATCGTAACGCTGAAGCCATGAAAGGACTTCAGAAACAGATTGCTGCTGGCAAGAAGAAAATTGGGATCTTTTACGGTGCGGCTCACCTGCCCGACTTGGAAAAGCGACTCGTTACCGATTTTGGCATGAAGAATGTAAACTCTAGTTGGATAGCTGCTTGGGACCTTACCAAATCCAATGGCAAGGCTTTACAACCAATGAATCTACTGTTCAGATTGCTCAAGTAGTTGGCTCTTTGGCCATAAGCGCTTTGGCTTCGGCTAACGCTTTTTCCAGCGTTGCGTTGTGATTTTTGGCTATCCTCTGCTGCACTAAGCTCCAAGCTACTAGAGCTGGAACCGCGCTAACCACTACGACGAAAACTGTTGTTGAAGCTATTATCTCTATGCCTGCTGTCCAATTGTCTAAGCCTTGCCCCATGACTAGCATTGGCAGTTGGGGTGTTATTGATTCCTGTCGTTCGATGATGCGCATCGTTGTAATTACTCCTATGACAAAAAGAGAATTCACCATCGCTAATAATGTCCACAACAAGTTGTATCTGGCTGCTAGGAAGGCTTTTTGAATGAGTGCTGCCGTCACTCCAAAGCCTATGGTTACTGTCAGTGCTTCAATAACTTCAGTGCTAGAGTTCTTCACTGCCAGATAGCACAATACGGCTATCGCTGCGGTTATTAGCTGAATTTCTCGTATCGATATCGTTGTTACTACTTCGCTCGCCTCGATTAGCCTCAGATCATCCCTCCAACCTGGAAGTTTTATCACTTGTGCTATCAGTGTTTGCGTCAGTAACAACGATCCATAGCCCAATACCACTATCGGTAGTTGACCTACTTCCTTCACGTACCACCACCCTATACCTAGCTCCACCAAAGCTAGAATGGCTCGCCTTCTTACGCTTGCTGGCTTGGTCCATAGCAGCCAATTAATTGTGGCCAAGTAGGCCATATCCAGTGGACTGTAAAGCGTCTGCTCTCTTATGTCGCTAACCCTAGGTAATACTAGGTTACGGCTTGCTTCGCTTGTCATGGACCAAGTGAGTTTCAAGGCCGTCAGTCCTACCAATAGCCAAAACCACTCGTACCATTTCGAGCTTAGTAACGTCTGCCGCTCCTTTACTCCTTCGCTCTTGGTGTTTGGCTGGTTTGACACTTTTTTCCCTTTGGCCTTTGTGGAGAAGTAGTTTATTCAGAGTTCATTTTTGTTCGTTGCTCGTCCCTCTCTGGAGGCTAAACCACTTACCCGCTGGTAAGTTCAATTTTTCCGACAGTTCATTGACCAGTGCTAACTACCGGTCGCCAACTTTTCCACTGTCAAAAAGCTGTTGGTATAGCGTCAATTTAGCCGTTTTCACCGCGATTGCCTCACTTTAGCGACTGTTGATAACTCTACTTCGTGGTGCATTCCTACTAATACTATCCTAAAAGATAATTGGGGAATGTTGGTAGCTATCCTGCTTAGTTGGCCACCATCTATTTTGACTTCAGGACTGTTACGAAGGCCATTTTCGGGATAAAACACTACTTCCCTAAAGTGAACCAAATTGCCGTATAGTCCTTGGCCCAGAGATAACTGTCATGAAGATTTCATGCGACCGCGAAAAGTTAGCCAGTGCGTTCCAGTTGGCTGGCTCCATCGCTCAATCCAGAAGTCCAAAAGAGATCCTGCAGAACGTAAAGATCGAAGTTACCGCGAACCGAGTAACTTTGATGGCTACGGACATGGAAACAGGTATCCGAATTGATGTGGAAGGCGGCGAGGTCCAAACTCCAGGCAAGGCCTTGCTCCACGTAGCTCGCGTCGGCCAGATCTTGCGAGAGTGCAATGACGACAAGCTGAATTTTGAGGCTGACGAGAACAAGATCCTCATCACTGGCTTGCATAGCGAGTTCAACCTACCGTGTGCGAGTGCCGATGAGTACCCGACGGTAACGGGGTTCGAGGAAGAGAAGTATCACGAGATACCCGCTCGATTGTTCCGTGAAATGGTAAGGCGAACCTCATTCGCAACTGACCCAGATAGCACCCGATTCGCTCTTGGTGGAGTGTTGCTGGAGCTAAACGGAGAAGACGTACTAGCAGTCGGCACCGATGGCCGTCGACTAGCCAGAATGCTCGGAAAGGGCAAGTCAGTAGGCGGACACGAGACTATCGGCAGCTCGACGATAGTACCGACGCGATCGCTAAGTTTGATGGAGCGATCGATATCGGATAAAGATGAAATGGTGCATATCGCCAGCCGAGGCAATGACGTCCTGCTGAGAAGCAATCGCTGCATCATTTACTCGCGGCTGGTCGAAGGTCGTTATCCAAACTGGCGACAAGTAATTCCAACCAGAGACAACTCGGTCAAGATTAACATGGCCGTAGGACCGTTCCACAACGTAATTCGTCAAGCCGCTATCGTGGCCGACCAGGAATCGCGAGGCTTGGACTTTGAATTTGGCGGAGGCACATTGTTGCTATCGGCCAAGACAGCCGACTTGGGCCAAAGCCGCGTAGAAATGCCAATCGAATACGATGGCGAGCCAATTAGAATGAAGCTAGACCACCGCTTCATTAGCGATTTTCTCAAGGTCTTAGACGCAGATGCCAAATTTGTAATGGACGTGGTAGGTCCAACAGCTTCAGCGTTATTGACTACAGACGATGGCTATGCCTATGTCGTGATGCCGATGGCTTTGGATAAATGAGATACTAGCCGCCAGCCGTTAGGCTCCGGTTCTTTTGGTATTTGCAGTGTCAAACGTAGGCGAATCGAAAACAGGCCTAGGATTATTAAAGCAGGCAAACCGGGCGCTAACGCGTAGCGGCTAGAGTTACAGAGCCGCCGTTAAAACAGAGCAGGTCAACGAACAATTAACCCGAAAGGGCGGGACATAAGGCAGGAAAACAACTACAATAAGTGAGCTCAAGATCGTTCATGGCTCAACCAGTGGTAGTGAAACTTTGACCGAGTCACGTCATCAACAACTGTTCGAAAAGTCGCTCAAAGGTGACTTAGACGCATTCGCCGAGCTGATGGAAGACTATCGAGCCTACATGACGGTGTTGGCACGTCGCTATCTGGACATTCGCGTCAAAGGCAGAGTCGACGAAGCTGATATAGTGCAGATAACTTTCATGGAAGCTCAACGAGATCTAGGAGCTTTTCGTGGATCACAGATAGAAGAGCTGCTGGGCTGGTTGAGAAACATATTGCGTAACAATGTCTCGTCAGCTCACCAAAAACATCTCTACACGCAAAAGCGATCTGCAGGCCGAGAGATAAGCAATAACCCGAACGACTCGGGACCGGCGATTACGGATCTAGCTCCCTCAGAAACGACCTCGCCAAGCCAAAGAGTGATGCGAGACGAAGCAGCGGTGTTATTGGCCAATTGTATGGAAGATCTTCCGGAGACTCAGCGCGAAGCTTTGCGATTGCGCTATGTCGAAGGTTACTCGCTGAAAGAAATCGCCGAGAAGATGGATAAGACCGAGATGGCGGCTGCCGGTCTTCTAAAGCGAGGCCTGCAAGCATTGCGGACGAAGATGATCTCCGATAGTTCAAGTGGCGGATTCCCCGTCTGATTCAACCCGTTTGATTCAAACAGTCCACCTCCTGGACGAAAGATATAGATGTTACTAAGTTTAACGAAACGACTACTGTTAGAGACAGACAAGAGGCTGCTGTGGAAGCTGGCCTACCAAGCCGGCTGGAAGGGCTTTTGGAGTGTTCAGAAGCACAAGCGACGACTGAAACGCGGCGAGTTCTTCCCGCCCTTCCTGTATCTGTCGGTCATCAATACCTGTAACCTGCGCTGCCAAGGATGTTGGGTCGACGTAGCGGGTAAACAAACTCGCATCGATCTAGCCGCACTCAATAGAACCGTCAACGAAGCTAAGGCGATGGGCAATTCGTTTTTCGGAATCTTGGGTGGAGAACCGTTTCTGCACAAAGAATTGCTCGACTTTCTGGAAGGGCAACCAGACGTCTACTTCCAAGTCTTCACCAACGGGCATTTTATCACCAATGAAGTAGCTAAACGACTTCGAAAGATGGGCAACGTAACACCGCTCATTAGTATCGAAGGAACAGAGCTGGTTAGCGACGAGCGACGAGGCAAAGAAAATGTCTTTAGCCAGTCAATGCAAGGTATCCAAAACTGTCTCAACAATCATTTGATGGTAGGAGTCTGTACCAGCGTCTGTGCCACCAACATTGATGATCTGTTGTGTGAAGCTTGGGTCGATAAGTTGATCGAAATGGGCGTGATGTATTGCTGGTTCCATGTGTATCGACCTGTCGGACCTAAGCCGAATCCCGATTTGGCGCTGACTACAGAACAGCTTCGACGCGTTCGACAGTTTGTCGTGGACACCCGAGCTACCAAGCCTATCATCGTTATCGACGCTTACCACGATGGAGCGGGACAGGCTCTTTGCCCCGCCGTAACCGGCTTCACGCATCATATCGGCCCAGGTGGCGATATTGAACCTTGTCCGGTGATTCAACTGGCCGTCGAGAGTATTCACGATCCAAAACCGCTTCGCGAACAACTCAACGAAAGCGGCTTTTTGCGAGACTTCAGAGAGCTAGTGGCTCAGAACACGCGCGGCTGCGTGATCATGGAGCGACCGGATCTACTTGTACAACTCGCCGAGAAGCACGGAGCCCGCGATACGACTCAACGTGGTACCTGCATAGAAGAACTAAAGGCCATCCAGCCTCATCGATCGCAGTACGTGCCAGGCATCGAGATCCCCGAGCGGAGTTGGATTGTACGTCTAGCGAAGTGGCTAGTCTTCAACGATTTTGGAGCCTATGGAAAGCACTTCAAAGCCGACCAGTGGATTGACCCTCAACAGGTAACACAGTCACCAACAAAAGTCGCCGCCGATCAGGAAAAGAAGCTCTACGACATTCAAATGCCCACTTAAGTTGCGTAAGCTCCTAGCTTGCGAACAATCAGCGGCGAGAAATGCTGCCGATCAACGAAACATATATTTGAGCGATATGTTTATAGGTAGCACAATCGCATAACCTCCTAAGCAGCCCGAAGATGTTCGAAGATGCGCTACTTCAGCAGTTGCCCGAAGTACTAGACCCGAAAGCCGTTGCCGCTGGTCAGGTCATCAGTCAACAACTGAGCACCAGTGAATGGCTAGGCCCGCTAGCTCCAGTAGCCCTCTCGCCCTTTTTTGGTCTGGCAACCCTATCAGGCATCGCGACCTATGGACCCGAATGGCTGCAACAAAAGAGCGCACTGTTTCACACTGGCGGTCCGCTGAATAATCCATGCCTATTTTGGACGATGGCTGTGCTTGCCGTCTTTACCAGTCTGCCGCGACTGACCAAAGTCAGTAAACCAATTAGTCTGGCCGCTGAAAAGCTGGAAGCCTATTCAGCAATTATCATCCTGATTAGCGTTCGCATGATGGGTGGAAGTGAGGTTCCATCAACCGGAAATGAACACGCGATCGCTGAACCGCAGGCGCTAGCCGCCGTCGGAGTGGGCAGTTTTTCGTTGAACGTGATGATGTCGTTGTTTGCAGCTATCAACGTTTTTGTGGTGAACTTGGTGAAGCTGTTCTTCGAATTTATCATCTGGCTGATACCAATTCCAGCCGTAGATGCAATAGCCGAGATCAGCAACAAGTCGTTGTGTGCGGGATTGATGGCACTTTACTGTTACAGTCCTTGGTTGGCCACAATCGTAAACCTCGGATTACTGGTGGTCTGTTTCCTGGTATTCAATTGGATCTATCGACGCGTCAATTTCTATAAACAGCTTATCTCGGCGCCGGTCCTAGCTTGGCTCTTTCCAAAGTGGTTCGCTCAGAGAGGCGACTCGTTCACAGCCTTCATCGAATCATCGGGTCGCGGGCTGTCCAAGTACCAACCAGTCGCAGTAACGCGGCAATCGGGTCAGTACAAAGTCGTGGGTCGCAAGGGCTTCAGCCGGTTTTCATTCACGCTGACTGAGGACGGTAAAAGAACTGCCGAAAGTTCGTCAGGCTGGGTTAGTCAGCGTCTAGTGTTGAGCGATGAAGGACGAGCCGACTGCGTACTGGTTTTTCGAAAGTGGGTCAAAGCCGATTCGTTGTATAGCGGAGCAACTCAAGCAGATGCTGCTCCTGTCGTTTAACGGCAAGCCGTAGGCGACTGCGTCCCTACGACCGACAGCAATATTGTACAAGATAGCCAGCGAAAACGGTTGATCCGACGCTCAGCGATTCAGTATCGCAGGTGTCTGCACCATGGCAAACAGCGCAGACGCCTACGGCTAGCCGTTAAACAACTTTACACTGCCAGGATGAATTTCAATTATTGTTCAACAAAAGCCGGCAATTCAACTCATCGCGATTTGCGACGGCTGGGTTGGGCGGCAGGACGAGAAAAGTCCCTTCATCGTGGGCGAGACATTCGAAGTGGATGGCATTCTAAGCGATGTAGAGCTAAAGATGCAACGAACGTACGATGCGAAGATTCGAGTCATCAACGAAAAAGGAAAACCACTAGCAGGAGTGACCGTCGCTTGCTCGCCGAATCAACGTTTCAACAAGGGCGGTTCGACTTGGCTGGGAGAGCGTTTTGATTCGTTGCCCAGTCTGCGATCACAGCTTATGGCAGAGCCGAGTGCAGGCAAAGGTGTAGACCATAACCGATACAGTGGCGTGACGGACAACCAAGGTCGCTTGACGATACGCAATCTGCCTCGTCTACGTTGGAGCACCAGTTTTGATGCTTGGACCGAACCGAATTCGAAGATCAAGATTGACGTCAATGAAAATCTGGAAGGCAAGCTCCCGTCAGAAGGTCAATTCGAAGTCGAATTTGATCTCAAGGTACAGATCAAGAAAGACTGAACCCCAAGCCATTCGAGACTTTACCTGAACATCTCAATCCTGTGCATCCTGCTCATCCATGTTCATTCCCTACTTTAATTATCCGTGCCGGAATGACGCAGACGCCTACGGCAAGCCGTTAAACGACTATAAGCATACGCCACATTTGCTAGTTGATCACATTGCGGATTGGCTGGCCAGTTAATCGACGGCGAATGTTGATCGAACTCTTTCGACGCATATCCTCCAGTCCTTGTTGGCTGTAAAAGGCAGCGTGCGGAGTTATGATCAGTCGATCATAGGCCGGATGAGCTGGATCGCGCCAAGCCTTCATCAGTGGGTGATCGTCGCTAGGAGGCTCTTGCTCGAGCACATCAATGCCTGCTCCCATCAGTTTGCCGCTCTCCAAGCCGTAAAGCACAGCTTGGTAATCGACTACACCACCGCGAGCCGTGTTCACCAGGATACTGGCCGGTGGAAGCCAATCGATAACCTGTCGATTGACAATATGCCTCGTCGCATCGTTCAAGTCACAGTGACAGCTCAGCACGTTGCTCTGCCGACATAGCTCCTCAAGCGAATCCGCACGGCGCAGACCCAACGCTTTGTCGGTCCCATCAGGCACATACGGATCAAAGAACACCACGTCGTAACCCAGAGCTTTCGCTCGTAATGCACAGGCAGTTCCGATGTTTCCGCAGCCGATAACGCCAAAAACCTGACCGCGGATTCGACGCAGTGGCACCACTAGTTCATAAGTCCAATTCTCCGTGCCGCGCTGACACAGATGGCTCAGTCGATGCGTGCCGCGGGCAATTGCCAGTGTCAAAGCGATGGCTGTATCCGCAACATCTTCTGTTCCGTAGTCCGGCACGTTGGCCACATCGATACCCAATTCTCGAGCCGCTCGCCAATCGACGTTGTCATAACCAGCTCCGCAGCGAACGATCATCTTGAGGCTCGGCATGCGCTCGATCATAGCTCGAGTAACGCTAACGAAGTGGTAAACCATCAATACATCAGCATTGACCAGCTTCGAGGCTAGATCTTCGGTCGATTGAGCATCCAAGGCCGAGATAGTAGCTAAGTCGCCCAGGATTTCACGTTCAATATCGAGCGGTTCGGAGATGAAATCGGTAATCAGAATCTTGAATTTTGGACTCATATGTAGCTACGCTCGCCAGAGCGTGGTAGGTAGTAGTAGTGGAGGGAGACTCTAGCTACGCTCGCCAGAACGTGGACCGTTACACCTGGACCATTGTAGCCAGTTAGCAGAGCAGCGGTAATGTGTTTAACCGTCAAAGGCGTACGCTATAGTCCTGATCACCGACGATAGATTCAGAAGTTGGCTTCGATCTGGAGTAGGCGAATCTCTGTGTCTCTATTCCTCTGTGGTTAGCTGAATTTGTACGGAACGGTTGAAAGAAAAGGATCAACCAGAAGCGGGGCAATAACGTACAGCTTTTCTAAAATGGTCAACCATTGAATCCAAGCGAGCAGAGGCAATAGCGTACACCTCCGGCTGACGGCTAAGCACTTTACCAATGCATCAATAAAAAGCAGCGCGGCTTTTAACCGCGCTGCAATGAAAATGTTAGATCGAGATCATGTTCGTAGATCTACGATCGCTTGCCACCATTCTTGTTACCGGAGTTGCCTGAACCCGAGTTACCTGAACCGTTCGAGCCAGACTTGCCACCTTGATTTCCACCAGATCGCAGTCCTCCGCTGGTTGAACCTCCACCGCTGGTGCTACCGCCGCCGAGCGTACCACCACCGCCAAGTCGACCACCACCACCAATGTTCCCGCCAAGGCCTCCACCAGTTCCAGTGTTGCCGGGTCCAGTGTTACCAGGTCGATTGCCACCCAGAACCGAACCGAGGCCTGAACCGGAGTTTCCCGAGCCAGCTCCGCCGCCAGTTGAAGGTCCAGAGCTACCGCCGCCCGAGTTACCTCCACCAGTCTTGTTACCACCGGATCGATTACCACCCAGCCCTGCAGAACCTCCCAAGATGCCGCCACCGCCCAGTGGCGCTCCACCGCTTGGACTTCCAGCGCCCGTTCCAGGCTTACCGCCAGCAGTTGAACCAGAACCCGAGGTGCCGCCCGTGGAACCGGGGGTTCCGGGAATGGAGCCAGGTGTGCCAGGTATCACAGGCTTGTTAGTACTCGTCGGATTGTTCGGCTTGTTTCCACCAAGGATATTTCCTCCCAATCCGGAATTACCGTTACCCAAGCCCGAGTTACCCTTTCCACCTTGACCCAGGCCTTGATTGCCTGCCGAGCCGTTATTTGGTGTGCCTAGACCAGAACCCTGTTTTCCACCCAAAATCGAATTGTTACCAGGTTTGTTACCGCCCGAAGTACCGAGATTTGGATTGTTCTGGGAACCGCCAAGTTGATTAGCCAACGGATTACCAGTTGAACCGTTGTTCAAGTTTGGAAAATTCTTAGGTAGCGGTGGAACCTTCTTTGCGTTGTTAGCACTGTTGTTCAACGCAGTCGAAGAACCAGCATTTGTTCCATTCACTACAGAACCCGAACCGGTTGTCGAAGCATTCCCTGTCGTGTTGCCAGTCGTTGATCCCAACGATTGATTGCGCAGCGACTCTAAACTCTTAGGGTCTATCGTGGCCGAGTTCGCGCCACCCAGTAATTTCGAAAACTGCTGAGCTTGATTGTTGTTGCGCTTGCCACGTCCCGTATTGCTCGCAGTAGCCCCGGACCCACTTGTGCCCGAAGCATTGCCGGAGTTGTTCGGCTTATTGCCACCAACGCTATTACCACCAACTCCGTTGTTGCTAAGGATGCTCGATCCAGGCAGGTTACTAGGATTTGAACCACTTGGATTGGAGCCAATAGCTTTACCAGAGTTCGATGTAGGTTGCACACCGATCGATTGAGAGAACACTTTTGGATTAACCGCTCCGATCTTCAAGTCGATAGGGCTAGAACCCGTTTTTGACGGTTTTACTAGTTCGATCTGCTTGAGAACTTGAGGCTGGCCAGTTGTCGAGCTTCCCGTTGTCGAGCTTCCAGGGCCTGTAGGATTGCCACTTGAGCCCACTCCGGTCGAAGCCGCTAACGTAGTCTTCTCAAGATCGCGTCGCTTCTTAGCCAGTTCGTTAAGCTGTTGAGTGTTAGCCACGTTGTTTTGAACACTGGCTTGCTTCACTGCGAAAGGTGTCTTGAAGTCGACCTTCTTGTTGTTGGCGGTTAAAGCCAAAGCCGCCAACGGAGCCACATGCATCATGGCATTCAAACCGTTGATCTGCGGATTGTTTGCACCGGGATTGATGCCGGGATTGGTAACGCCAGGATTTAGACCGGCATTCAAGCCTGCGTTGATCCCATGATTACCACCATGATGATGGTGAAAGTTCATCTGATCAGCCACGGTCCAACGCTGCTGACCTTGAGGTCCAGCGGCAAATTGACTTTGTAGCGTGGTTACATTGCGCAACCAAACTCGCTGATTGGACTGATACGCGTAGTACGAGAACAATGGGTCATAGCCATGGTTGTAATAGCTAACCCAAGGATAGCATCGACGCTGGCTATGCGCATAGCAACTACCGAAGTAGTAGTAGCTGGTTCCTGGTGCGACGTACAAATTGGCAAACAGCAGCGGACTTGTTTCAATCACATAACATGGGCGATAGGTGCGATTGAAGCCAGGTTGAAAAGCAATCGGGGCAAACAACATGCCGCGATCACCAACTCCATAGTCCCAATAACCAGCGCGATAAACATAGCCGCTGGGTGTCCAAATATAGCGAGCTGAAATCCAAACCCAGTTGTTCTGAGAAGCATGCCAGTGACCCGAATGCCACACATAGTTGCCGGTGCTGCCATACAACCAATAGCCAGGTATCCAGAAATAGTTTGGACCTGGCGCGGGTGAACTCGGTCCATTGTCGATACTGGCTGGAGGTGCAGGAAGATAAACGATTTGAGGATTAGCAATCGTCGTCCAAAATCCACTCACCCATCGCCAACCGTTATCTGCCTGAGTCCAATAACCTGGAATCCACTGGTGACCGGGAGGCACTTGACGCCAAACACCGGACACCCAAATAAAATCATCGTTGGCGATATCCCAACCCCAATAACCTGGAATCCACTCGATGTCATCACCGTCCGGACGATATTCGGGTGGTTGTTCATCGATCGGTTGGGGTGGTTCGCGATCAATCACTAAGGCGTCTTCATCGTCCAGATCAAAACGCTCTGCGAAGGCTTCGTGAATCGGACCTTGCATCAGTGGTGTGGCCCCTTCCACCTCTTCGATCGCTATTGGATCTTGATTGGATTGGGTGACCACAGTTGATTCGAGGATCGATGTCGATGTCGCATCATCGGATGTAATTGTGACCGCTGGAGAAGACGGTACAGGCGGAGCGTCAGACAATATCAGACCATCTTGCCAAGCAAAAGCTACTGACGAGCAAGCCGCCAGGGTGACGGCAAAGCCAGCGGACTTAAGCCAGGAACGGAACAGGCGCGGATTGGTGAGACTCATGGAGAGGTCTCCTTTTCAAACAAAGTTAGAACCACGGCGACTAACAGCCATCTTACCGATATCGGATGAATATTCCCACGAATTGGGTCAGTTCATCGAAAGCGATCGGCAGAATCAACCTGTAGACTGCATATTCCATGCCAACCCAACAATCGCATCGACTAGGACACGAAGAGCAATTGACCGTTGGTAGCAAAGTAAACGCACCCTCCAAGTCCGAGTTCTGCGAGGACAATGGGAGGGTCGAGCCTTGGCCTCGACTCTCCCAAGGGCCCAAGGGAGAGCGAATCTCTCGCATTCATTCAATCGAGTCACTATCGTATTAAGCGCCGCAGCGAAGGCTCGCAAACTCAAACAAAGCATGCTACATTGGAAATCGCGACTCTTTGATCCAATTTTCCAAGCGGACGAACAACATGCGTCAGACACTAGACGAAACCCTCAGCGAACTCCACCAGCAGTTGGCTAGCGCTAAGGAACTAGATGAAGCTCAACGCATTAAACTGCGTCAAGCTCTCGAAGAGATCCAACAGACGCTCGATAACTCCCAAGTCAGCTCGGCAAGCTTAGCAACACAGCTCAAGCAGGCTGTTGCACAGTTCGAAAACTCTCATCCGCAGTTAACCAACTCGATCGGCCGCATCGCCGATCTGCTCTCACAGATGGGCATTTAGTTCATCGCCCAGGCATAACCAGCAAAAGTTTGCTCAGCATCTTGCAATGGTACGAAATTTGTTTTGCGATGCACAACTGCATTGGGCAAAAACCGCTTGAAAATGGCTCGCTCCTACACGAGAATAGGTCGCACTCTTGAGCGAAGATTTTGATGCCGCTTCGATCTCAATGTATCTCTTGCAGCCACTTTGCTGCGGAGAGTTCAATAAAGTTGGTGACATGGGGAATTGCACAGCGAGTTGCACCTAGATAGCCCAAGTCCGACATCTCTTCTGAAAAAAGGCAATAGCATGCTTCGACAGCTACGTTTTTCACTCACATGTCTCTCTTTGATTTTGTGCACAACTCTAGCTTTTGGCAGAACATGGTCCGATAGTACTGGCAAGTTCAAAGTCGAAGCAGATCTAATTGCTCAGAATGCAGAACGCGTAGTACTGAAGACTAAGAAAGACAAACTGATTTCGCTCGATATCAAACAGCTTTCTGAAGAAGACCAGAAGTACTTGGCTACCGCTGAAGCATCCGCCGAGCGATTGGCTGATGCCGACAAGAATCACGTATAGCAACTCAACATCAAGGAACTGAAGCTGATCGGTAAGCTGGCCGGATACTACGGCGAAGATTACGTGATAGAACGTTCGATGTCTCGGCCCATGGTGAACGGAAAGAAGGAGAAGGATCTGCCTGAGATGTTCGTCAAGGTTTTGCCAGCCATCGTGGAACATTTTGAAAAGCTAGTATCACGGACAACGAATCTTTGAACTCTTGGTTGGCTATCAAGGTAGGCTCAGCACAAATACCATGTTGATGGCGTTTTGCTGACGCTGGCTAGTGGCGTTGAAGTCAAAGTACCAATCTTCCTGTTTGGTTCCAAGGAACAAGAGTTCCTCAGTCCTGGATTAGAACGTTGGCGAGCCATTCAAGATGAGAAGTTGGAGTCGGAGAAGAAAGCCGAACTCGAACGACGCGAACGCATGATGATGGAAGCTTCAGCTCGAGCCTATCAGGCGAATCAAGCCATCCAGGCCAAGGCTCAGCTAATTCAACTCGAGCTTCTAGCCGTGGCCAGTGGTGCAACTGATCTTTGGGAAGTAGAGCTAATTCCGACTGCCAGATCTGGCTATCCATTTACGGTCGTCGTTCCAGCTCGCAACAGTGCGGCCGCTCAGCAAGCCGCTTTGCAAAGTATCCGGCACTCCGGTAGGACCAACACGTAAGTTCGCTGGCTATTGAGCCGTAGCTTAGGCATTTTTGTCGGACCGTTAAGAACTGTAGCTTGGGCACTCTTGCCCGACTTGTTAGAGGAAGCCTGATTTAGACAGCGGCGACGAATGCCCATGCTACGCTGTGATAGACGGGCAAGAGTGCCCATCCTACATTATCATCTTGGTCGCCATCCCCTTTTCTCATAACTGTGCAATCAAGATTACATGGATAACGTTTTCGCACCAGGAAAAACTCCTAACACAGTCATCAATCCAAAAGCACAAACAGTGCAGGTTCCCAGCGGCTGGATCCTGTTGCCGCCGGGTGATGCGGCTTTGACTCGGCGCGTTAAAGCAGCAGGCGAGCATTGGATCATCCAGGAAAAGAAGGGTCGCAAGATCTTTTCCCGAGGTATCTGGGCGGATGCGAGAACTATCGAGAGAATTCAAGCAGAATTGGAAGTCGAACGTTCCACCGAACAGTACGCAAAGCGAAGAGCTTCAGATGCCAAGCGCCGAGAGAATGCTCAAGTCGAATATGTCGACGACTTCTACAAAGCGGTGTTGGTCTTTCTGAACTTTCATCCGCAGCATGATCAGCTCGCACAACAATTCGCGCGAGCTGTTACCGAGCACGCTACGCCGGTGGGTAGTGGTACTGTGGCTCGCACGAAACGAATTCCAGTTGAGCAACGCGCCGAAGCTGCCGTGATAGCTTGGATGAGGCATCAAACGACCGGCTACGATGATATGAAGATCGCCAGAATAAAAGGTGAACGCCGCGAAGTGCGCCGAAAATTGGCCGAGCGATCGCGGCAACTGCTGGAAGCCTATCGCAAAGGCTTGCCCATCGTGAAAAACTGCCCGCTGCAGATGGCTTTGAACCCGTAGCTGATCCCGCTAGGGCTAGAGAATTTGAACCGCAGGCGGCCGAAGTTTGGTACGCATGTCTTGCTGGACGCGTCCCCTAAATGAAGACGTCGGTCGACCAGTATCGATCAAAAATTGAGTCCTTCGGGCAAAAATGTTTGCCGCTCCTGACTGCGGCTAGCGCCAGCGGTTCAAAATGATCGAGAACACTGAACCCTGGCGGGATCAGCTACGGGAGGTCCAGCTACGCCCACTTCAAAAATTCTGCTTGACAATCGTCGCGAGACTCTCTACTATAAAACCAAATCTAAAAAACCAAACATCAGTCAGTCAGACTGTAGCGAGCTGATCTGAAAATGTTTGCGGTAATTTTCTGACTCACCAAGCTGCACTAGGGTGGAGGCTAAAAGCGATGGCTCGACCAAAAGCCAAGGAATTAACGGAACGTGAATTGGAACTGATGCACGTCTTTTGGGAGCGTGGTGAACTTACAGCCGCGGACGTCCGCGATGCGCTCACGGAGCAAGGTCGAGACTTAGCCTATACAACCGTAGCGACCTTGGTACGCATTCTGATGGAAAAGGGCTTTCTCAAGCAAACTAACGAGGAACGACCTTTTCGATTCATCGCTGCCAGAAGTTACGAAGAGGTCTCGGGCAGCATGTTAGGTGATCTCGTCCAGAAGTTGTTCGCGGGATCACGCATGCAATTGTTGGTTCGATTATTTGAGCAGAAGAAGCTATCGCCTTCCGAACGAGCGCGACTTCAAGAGATCTTGGACTCGATGCAGAACAAGAAATAGTACCAAATTAGCAGCAGGAAAATCGCACTCGAAAGCTGAATCATGAATCTCAATCCGCTAGGCAGCTTGCTTGGTAACCTTATCGTCTGTGGACTGATTCAAGTCACTCTTGTTGCCGTTGTGGCAACCTTGGCGAGTCGTTTCATTCATTGGCGAAAAGGATCGTCAATGCCTTTGTTGCAAGCTGCCTTGGCAGTCATCGTCCTACTTACCATTGCAGTGATTGTTCCAATGCCCAGTTGGTTACAACCGCAAGCCAATACCATTGAAACTTCATCGGTTCAAAATGGATCTTCGGTGCCAAACACTGAAGAAGCAAATCCGACGAAATCAGTTGAGACTACTCCTAAAAAAACGGATAACAAATTTGGACTGCGTGAAGCCTTCGCCGCTGGGCTTGAAGGAATTCGCAATCTAAATCAACAGCCTGAAACAAAACCGATTGACCAGCCTCAAGAAGTATCAACAGCCTTTTCCTGGACAACCGTTTTCCTTGCTCTATTTAGCGGAGGAGTGGTGCTAGGATTGATTCGCCTGGTCGGCGGCTTGATCGGAGTCAAGTTATTAGTTAACAGTAGTCGCCCGATAAGCAACGCAAAACTTCTTGAGTCCGTTGATCTTTTGGCGGCTCAAACGCGATGCGTTAAGACCGTAGTAATTCACGAAAGTGGCTTAGTGGAATCGGCTGCCACCGTGGGCTGGAGACGTCCAGTCATTCTGTTGTCACAAAACTGGCGAGACTGGACTGACGACCAACTGCGCAGCGTGTTGGCTCACGAGCTAGCACATGTTTCTCGCGGCGACTTTCTGACCACCGTATTGGCTCAGCTCGGACTAGTGTTGCACTTTTATCACCCGCTTGTTCATTGGCTTGTCGGTCGCATGCGGCTGGAACAAGAATTAGCCGCAGATGCTATCGCTGCTCAAGCTGTCGGTGATCCACGAATATACCTGCGCGCAATAGGCGAGTTAGCCTTGGCGCAGTCTTCAGAACAGTTGAGCTGGCCGGCTCATACCTTTCTGCCAACCCGCAAGACGTTTTTGAGGAGAATTGAAATGCTTCGAGACATGAAACTATTGTCCGGGTCGGTACCAATTGCACTTAGAGTGTGTTCCGTTTGTGTCATGTTAGGTGTGGCTCTGGTTGCCGTCGGCATTAGGCCAACCACGGCAATTGCAGTAGCACCTATGGCTTCGCTTATTGAGCCTCAGCAAGCTGGGCTGGGTGCGGCATCGACGCCCACCAGTGAATCGGTGGAGGCGCACTTTGTTCCGGCTGATGCAATTGCTGTGGCCTTAGTGCGGACGCAAGAACTAATACCGACGTTGGAGAAGATCGTACAAGCGGCCGGCCCAAGCAACAAGGATGATACCCTAAAGCTTCTGGTTCAATCGTTAAAGAAGTGTAATCAAATAACGATCATCGTCGGGCCATTGGAACAGGCTTCCAACGAACCGTTCGGTATTGCATTAGAGTTTGCGGATAAGGCCAGTAGAGACAGTGCAATAACTCAATTAACTCCCGCAACACAGCTCACCAAAGAAACCTACTTGTCCTATGAGTACGAACGCTTCGGAAGTAAAGCAAAATAACTACCTGATGAAAAGAGTGTTGTCCTTGGTGATTTGGAAACTGTAAAGCGCATGATGCAGACTGGTCGGAAGTCAGCTTCAACTCTTACAACTTCCAAAAGTTGGCAGGAAGGTTCTCAAGCCTCAATTGCCGTGAACTTGGAGGTTGCTACTTTTCGCGAGTTGCAGAAGAAGATTCCCAACAATCCAGTCATCGGCGTTTTCTCGCCTCTGTGGAAGCAAGCCAAGAGTCATTTGCTGGCGATTTCGATGAATAAGCAACCTGGAATTTCGATCACTACCAGCTTAGAGGATCCGAGCGGATTGGACTCCGTTTCAACGAGCCTAAATTCGGGAGTTGAATTGCTGAAATCTTATGTTCAGAGCAATGCGACTGTCCCACCGTTTGCAAATAACGTCGAGAGTCTCATGAAACTGTTTGAATCCAAGACAGTTACTAAGACATCCGATTCGGTAAAGCTCACTCTAAAGGCCGATAGCGAGATACTTTCAAATTTGGTGACTGGCGTGCTGGTACCTGGTGTGTACGCAAGTCGAATAGCCGCTCAACGCGCAGAAATTTCCAATCATATGAAACAGTTGATGTTGGCGCTCCATAATTACAACAGTGCTCATGGTCATTTTCCTCCGGCCATTGTCATCGATGAAAAGAGCGGTGTTGCAAGGAGTTGGCGAGTCGAATTGCTACCGTATACCGACGGCTATGGTCCGCTGTACGAACAGTATCGAAAGGATCAGCCATGGGATAGCGAAGCCAATAAAGTCGTTCTGGAAAAAATGCCTCTTTTCTATCGTCGACCAGGAGACACTTCGATCAATACGTCAGTTTTCGCATCCTATGGCAAAGGTCTATTCTTTGAACTAGATGACAAAGTTGGCACCAATCTTCGTGATGTTACGGATGGTACTTCCAATACGATCGCTATCTTTGAGGGCAACAAACAAGTTCCGTGGACCAAGCCAGAAGAGATCGCCTTCGATTTAGAAAAAGGCGAGTTCCCGCCATTTGGAGCTACGAACCCAGAGATACTCATCGCTGGCTTCGGAGATGGCTCCGTTCGCGCTTTAGCCAAGTCGATCGACCTTAAAACACTGAAGGCACTCTTCACTAAGGCAGGCGGAGAAGTGATTAACAATTAACAGAAAATTTGCGACGTTGATGTAGTGGACGGCCATCTTCTACATCTTTCCGGCGATCGATCTGCTCCAAGGGTTGGCAAGCAGTTCGATCGCTTTTTCGTTGCTGCCCAGCTCGCGATGGCTGTTCTTGGACCCTCCCGCGCGCAAAACTCAGCTAGCGACCACTCCAATTTATTCGCGGGCAGGGTCGCAAGGCGAGTAAAGCGAGCATTTGCGGGGAGGGAAAATAGGGGCCGAGAACCTGCGTTTGAGTATTGGTGTAAGTTTGATCTTTGGCTCAACCCGTAGTTCTGTCTAGCCGCGCAGTGTAGTACTTTGGCGAATGCATACCCCTGAGCGCAATCGTTCGTCGCACAAAAAGCAAGCGTTACTTTCGCCCTACCGGCGGCGCTCGTCCCTCGCTTGCCACCCTCCCATGAATTGATCAAACGGCTGTTGATACATGTTCGCATGGAGGGTCCGTTAGACCAATTCAGCATCATCCATCAGCAATCGGCAGTTGAGTGGAGGTTGCTCGCGCATGACAAGTGCGGCCTTGAGTGCGTATCGAATCGAGATCGTTTCATCGCAATGAACATACTTCACTCTATCGAAGTTGAACTTTTGCCAAAAGGCTGTCGAGAGGATTCGCGAAATTAGCGAACGGATGTTTTGTGTTTCACAAGCTAAGATCGGACTATCTTCAGCATATAGCACGAATACACCAGGCTGATCCAGTTCTTCAAGTTCCTGATCGAGGTCCAAGCTATTCAGCGCTCGTTTCTTGTTGGTCCACTCGGAAAATTGCTCGTGAGCAGCCGTTCTAGCTTCATGCGACCTCTTGCGAATTGATAATGCGACCTGACGCAGTTGTACAGACGAAGCCGATAAATCGCTAGGTAGCATTTCGCAAGCTAGTTCATCAAAGTCGGCGGCGAAATCGGGCGAGCAAAGAATGTCGTCTAGCGTTTTACGGTAGTCGATCGCCAAAAGTCGCCAAGCTGCTTCGGCTGCATAGCCCAGGCTCTCTAGCTGCTCAGCGCTGATTGATTCCGCTCTATTGGTTGATGTGGGTAGCTGGCCAGCTTTACGTAGCCCCAACAAATAGCGATTCCATAAATAGGCGCTACCGCCGATACCTTCAGCTAGACAGGCTTTAATAAACTGTTCGTTCAAGTCCTTGTCACACAACAGATAGTCGACTGTGTAGCCGATCTTTTCGTAAGCGGCAATCAGCACACTCTGCGCATGTTCGTCCTTTTTGTCTTTGCGCTGTTTGCCCTTTGCGGTACTCGGCGCGCTTTGAACAGGATCTTCTGGGCCATCGATTGAATCGCCGACGCCCGTCTTATCAAGTCGCTGAGAGATGTACGACACATAATCTTCCGAAAGCTCGAGCCCCATCCATTGTCGGCCCAGTTTCTTGGCTACGCAAACTGTCGTTCCGCTTCCACAGAACGGGTCCAGAACCAGTTCATTCGGTCGACTCGAGGTTCTAATAATCCGCGCCAACAACTGTTCGGGCATCTGGCAACCGTGAAAGCCTTCGCGCTCTTTGAACGTTCCAGCCACGCGAGCAAAGTACCAGGTGTCATGCTGTGGAGCAAAGCTGAGGAACCGCGGAGCATCCTGAGGTCGAGTGATCCACGTGTTATCGGGCAGTCGACCGTTGGGGTTGGCTCGACTGTCTGCATAGACTAACTCGCGAGCCGAAGGAACTCGAATGCGAGGATGCAAGCGATTAAAGGTGAAGTTCTTTTTGTCTTTGACGAAATGAAACAGATGCGTGTGCGAGCGACTGAAGCCGTTGGTGCAATTCACTCCAAACGTGTAGTACCAGATAACCCAACTGCGACAGTGGAAACCCGCTCGCTGCGATTCAATCTTCAGCTCAGCAGCGTATTCATCACCGATGGCCAGCCAAAATGTGCCATCGGGTTTGAGCGCGCGGTAGACACCAGCGATCCACTGCTGGCACCATTTCAAATAGTCGTCGGCTGATTGGCGGTCATCGTAAACATCGTAATCGTAGCCGATATTGAATGGCGGATCAGCAAATATCAGATCCACTGATCCAGCATCAACCTGTGCCAAAAGTTTGACACAATCACCTTGATGAACAGAGTTCTTTTTTAATGACACGCTCGATCCTTACAGCACGGGCATGACCAGCGGCTGAGTATTCACTTCGACAGTTTCGATCGCTCCGAAAAGCGTATGGCTGCTGACGTCGTGAATCAGAACCGACATCACTTGGCCAGCTTGCCTTTCGTTGCCATCCCAAACCACGATGCGATCACAGTGAGTTCTACCAGTCATCTGACGAACCGGACCTTCTTCTCCGCGCTTAATGGACATCTTGCTCGGACCTTCCACCAGGACCTCAACGCGTTGGCCAAGGAATTTTAAATTGTCTTCTTGGCAAATGGCGTTTTGAACGGCAAGAAGTTCAACGTTGCGACGCTGTTTCACCTCAGCGGGCACGTCATCTTCGTACAGTTCTGAACCCTTAGTGCCAGGGCGAACAGAATATTGGAAGATGAAGCTGTTCTTGAAGCGGCACTTTTTGACCATCTCTACTGTCTTCTGATAGTCCTCGTCTGTCTCACCGCAGAAGCCAACGATAAAGTCGCTGGAGATGGCCGCGTTAGGCAGAATCTCCTGAATGCGATCGTACATCTCGTAATAGTCAGCCACAGTGTAGCCGCGCTTCATTCGCTTCAGAACTTCATCGGAACCGCTTTGAGCCGGAACGTGAAGGTATGGCGAACACTTAGGCAGGTCGCGAACCGTTTCCAGTAAGCGTCGAGTCATATCTTTGGGATAGCTGGTGACGAACTTGATTCGCTGAATACCGTCGATCTCGTGAATCTGTTCCAACAAATCCGCTAAGCGAGTTTCCTGATCGCCGTCCTTGTAGCGATAACTATTGACGGTTTGACCCAGCAGCGTGATCTCCTTGCATCCTTGTTCGGCCAACACGCGAGCTTCAGATATGATGTCCTTGGGTGCCCTGCCCTGCTCTGGCCCACGTGTCATCGGGACGATGCAGTAAGTGCAGAACTTGTCGCAACCGATTTGAATGCGCAAGTAAGCTTGAAACGGAGTTGGCCGCATGGTCGGATCGCGCAGCGGATCAAAGGTCTCATGGCTGCGACGAATGTCTTCTTGCGAACCATCGCGACGACCAAGGCTGACCGCCATTTGCGGTCCTTCGCCGCTCTTGACCTTGTCGAGCAGTTCTGCGATTCGGTGCAACTGGCCCGGTCCCACGACCAAGTCCACGTAGGGTGCTCGCTGGAAGACCAACTGCTGATCCTTTTGAGCCATACAGCCCATGACACCGATTGTCTTTTCGGGATGCTCCTGCTTCATCAGCTTCAGTCTCGCCAGTTGATTGTAGACCTTCTCTTCGGCGTGCTCGCGAACGCTACAGGTGTTGAAGAGGATCGTGTCAGCATCCTCGACACCGCTGGCCAAGTCATATCCCTGGCGGCGCAGGCTGGCTACGACCATTTCGCTATCCAGTACGTTCATCTGGCAGCCGACAGTTTCGATGAATAACTTTTTGGTT
>JAXMBP010000078.1:0-24254 GCA_046349795.1 Pirellulales bacterium
GACAAAAACTGATTCTTGCTTGGCTGGCTGGCAATAACGCTCTTCAAAAACTGAATGGCAAACTGATTGGAGGCAGCTTTGAAAGTGCCACTGAGAGCACTGGGAGGCGATGACTCCGAGGAAGCCGATTCGGCAAAACTCGATCTGCCAAAGGTAGTTTCAAGTCCAGCCAAAGCCATGGAGCCGACCAGGAGCCGATGAAACTGGCGACGTTTGATTGCGTTGAAAAAACTACTCATTCCATCTCCCCTAGCTGTTAAAACACCACACACATTTTGAGAATAACCAGCTCAGCAGCGGTGATTCATCAATCATCGCGAAAAGTGCATGGCAGGTACATACGCCGTTCCAATCAGCTCAGTTCCCAATAATTGCCTTGGGTTGACCATTATTTAATCTAAGAGACAGGCCGAGTTTCTCGGCAAGGTTGTTCGGTTTCATTTGAACTTGCGTCTATAGAGTGCGTAGAGCTACTTTTCAGTAGTGGCTACTCAAACAAAAATCAGACCCGTAACCTACATCAAGAGTCCCCCAAATGATCAAGAAACGTTCTTTCCATCTTCCAATCCTTTCAATTGCAATAACTTTCTTCACCCTAAGCTCAGCGCAGGGGATCTCATCAATGGCAGCTTTGAGAATGGGCTAACAGGCTGGCAGGTAACGAACAGCCCCATAAGCGTTTCATCAGCGGCCGATTACTTGGGTGTGGGAATTGTCCTGCCAACGGATGGCGTTTTTTCGGCAGTACTAGATTCCGGCGGAATCGGAGATTCCGCGCAGTTTGTTCTACCTGCACTTGGCTTTACAGCAAATGATTTTGTGAACGCATATCCCTTTAGTGGAACCATTCCCGCAAATTGGATGCCTGGCGGTCAAATTGCGATGTTGTATCAGTCCTTCAACGTCAACGCAGGCGACAAATTGAGCTTTGATTGGAACTTTGTCGGACTAGACGCTTTTTCAGTCGGTGGAGGCTTCGACTTCTCTTGGTGGGCCCTGAAGGTTGATGGAAATCCCTTTTATGTTAGCGTCCTAGGTAATCAATTGGGGTATTCCAATGGGTTGGGGCAATTTTGGACAAGCACTGAATTCTTGATTCAGAACAGTGGTGTTGCCACAGTCTACTTTGCAGCCAGCGGAGACGTTGCATTTGGATCGAAGCTACATGTGGATAATGTTCGACTTTCAATTTCAGCGGTACCTGAACCGAACTCACTGATCTTGTCCATGCTGATCGGTCCCATGTTGATTTTTCGCCGTCGAAAGTCAGCCTGAGCAGTCGATGCTGTCCGTTCGCAAGGACAACATCGGTTC
Organism: Pirellulales bacterium; assembly: GCA_046349795.1. Lineage (GTDB taxonomy): Bacteria > Planctomycetota > Planctomycetia > Pirellulales > Pirellulaceae > Aureliella. Next base: position 1,315 of record JAXMBP010000078.1, read on the forward strand.
CTGATCAACGATAAATTCTGACCTAGGCCCCGAGCCTTTTTACGAAACTGTTTCTGGGCCGCCATTGTTTAGGTCGGAAATGGTATCTGACCCGAATTTCCAAAACCAATCCAGATCCAAATCGCCTTGAAGCGTATCGCTGGAAAGATCTGCAACTACGCTTGATGCATCCAGTTTCGTAGTGCCATTCAATCCAGTGCCAAGCCGAAGATTGGATATGCGATTAGAGTAGCTCAAATTCGTCCTAGTCCACTCAAGCATGATTTGATCAATGGCAACTACATTCAAAACTCCCGTCGACTCGTTGAAGTAGGCAAATGAGTCTGATATCAGAATGTCTTCACCCGTGCCGCCGCGCAAGTTGTCCACACCGGCGCCGCCAACAAGAAGATCACGGCCGCCCATTCCATCCAATGTGTCAACACCGCCACCACCGATGAGTACATTATCCAGGTTGTTACCTATGAGGGTATCATTCCGTGATGTTCCAATGATTCGCTCGATCTCCATGCCCCCGCTAAGTCGAATACGAAGATTGGTATTCACCACCTGAAGCGTTGTCTTAGTCAGATCGATTCGGGCTCCCAAAGTAGAGGTTTGCGAAAAGTCGATGGTGTCAACTCCATTGGTAACCTCCTCAGTGATTGTATCAGTACCTAGAGCAACATCAGCATCAAAAAGATATTGATCGTTACCCTGTCCACCACCCAAATTGTCATTTCCAGCGCCACCCTCCACTGTGTCGTTTCCATCGCCGCCCTGGAGTGTGTCGTTTCCGTCTCGTCCGATCAGTATGTCATTGCCTCCTCCCACCAAACAAAACATTATTGAGCGAATTTCCCCAGAATCTTGTCGCCCATTAAACCACCTGATACTCTCAAAAAGCATCGGAAGCATTCAAAGTTAAACTCAGCAGCGGATTACCAATCTGGACAGTTGTGAGCGCGAGATCTAGGGAAACCGATCTCGTTTGTGTCGATGCGAAGTTGATACGATCATTGCCCTCGCCTAGCAACTCTTCAAGGCTGTCCGAACCCATTTGCGAGTCCGCCCTAAATGTGTATGTGTCGTTACCAGGCCCGCCTTTGAGCGTATCGTTTCCTTGTGCGCCAATTAAAGTGTCTAGTCCTTGTCCGCCCAAAAGCGTATCGTTCCCGGAAGCTCCATTAAGTTCGTCATCTCCGCTGCGTCCGTCAAGCGTATTATTGAGCGTGTTCCCAACTAAGACATCTGCCCTTGCACCGCCGATCACGTTTTCAAAGGTACTCGAACTCGACAGAGTAAGCGTCAAATTGGAATTCACAACCTGCGAAGTGATAATGCCCAGATTCAAGCTAATTGGCTGAGAAGTTGTACTTTCGAAGCTAAGAGAGTCTGCACCGCCATTTGTTAACTCGACAACGATGTCGCTTCCCTGACTGGTGTCCGAATCGAACAGGTACGTATCGTTTCCATTGCCGCCACTGAGCCGATTGCTGGTTGCACTGCCTTCAATTTGGTCGTCCAAAGAAGTACCAATCACGTTTTCGATTTGAATTGCGGAACCCAAGACTAAACTTAGGTTTGGTGCTACTACTTGCGAAGTAGTTCGACCCAGTGCGATCGAGATAGCTTGGCTGGTGGATGCCGAGAAATCGAGCGTATCAATGCCTCCCTCTACATCTTGAACGGTGTCTGACCCAAGAGATGAATCCACGTCGAAAAGATAATTGTCATCTCCATCATTGCCTCGAAGAATGTCATCACCCGCTAGCCCCGCCAGTGTGTCGCTACCGGGACCACCTTGAAGGGTGTTAGACCCAGCGTTTCCAACAAGAAAATCGCTGAGAGAACCACCGATAATGTTTTCAATGTTCGCAGAGGAACTGAGTGTTACGCTCAAGTTTGGATTGACAATCTGGATGGTATCTTGGCTCAGGTTTAAAGTGATACTTCGAGTTGTCGTAGCACCAAAATCTAAAGTGTCGATATTCTGATTGGGCAACTCTACTATGGTGTCGGAGCCAAGTTGTGTATCAGCGTCAAAGAGGTATCGATCATTTCCTAAGCCACCTGCAAGAGTATCCGCTCCGCTAGCACCAACCAAGGTGTCGTCGCCCTCCTGTCCATAAATAGAATCGTCGCCTGCACCGCCATTCAAAGAGTTACTTAATGCATTACCTTGAATGAAGTCGGATCTTGTCGAACCGATGACGTTTTCGATGACGCTTGTGCTTGATAACGATAGATTCAGATTACTGTTGACGATCTGAGTTGCGACGGATGCAAGATCGACGGCTATTCCCAAAGTTGTGGTCTTGCTGAAATTGAGGGAATCCGTTCCTCCGACTGCGGATTCAACGATGCTGTCAGAACCTTGGGCTGTATCTGCATCGAAGTAGTAAACATCGTTGCCACTACCACCAGCAAACTGGTTGTTGAGTGAGTTTCCGGTCAATTGATCAGCCTGAGAACCTCCTACGACGTTCTCAAAAAGCGTCGATGAGTTCAGAAGGATATTCAGATTTACATTGATTGATTGGACCGTCGATAGCGAAAGATCAACGATAACTCCTTTGGTCGTCGTCTTTGAAAAGTCAAGAGTATCAACATCGGTACCGTCTTCCGTGAGTGTATCCTGCCCGAGCGCCGAATCGGTGTCAAAAACGTACGTGTCTTCGCCTATGCCACCCATCAGTTGATCATCGCCATCACCTCCTTCGAGCTGGTCATTCCCTACGTTGCCTAACAAGAAGTCGTTACCAAGTCCACCTCGCAGAATATCGTTGCCTAGCGAAGAACCACTATCGTTCCAGTCTAGTCGATCCGAGCCACCATTACCCTCCAAGGTATCATCGTCGTTGCCACCTCGAATATCATCATCGCCAGCACCACCCTTGAGTATGTCGTTACCGTCATAGCCTACAATCAGTATGCCTGTCGACGTCCATGCGCACGGCATCGATCGAGTCGGCATCGTTGGTTCCATACAAAGACCAATACTCCACACCGTGATTGGCAGAGACAACCGCTCCAGAGATGTAGGTTAGTCGGTAAAGCACTACGCTGGTTAGAGAATAGGTGGTGACGGTGTCGGTATCATCGCCGCCATAGAACTGATCTGTGGGACCACCCAACAAGAAATCATTTCCTCTTCCACCTCGCAGAATATCATTGCCTAGCGAAGAACCACTATCGTTCAGTCTAGTCGATCCGAACCACCGTTGCCTTCAAAGGTATCATCGTCGTTGCCACCTCGAATGTCATCGTCGCCAGCACCGCCCTTGAGAGTGTCGCTACCGTCATAGCCCAAAATCAATATGCCTGTCGATGTCCAAGCACTGGCATCGATCGAGTCGGCATCGTTGGTTCCATACAAAGACCAATAATCCACACCGTGATTGGCAGAGACAACCACTCCAGAGTATAGGTTGCGTCGGTTAGCACTGCGCTGGTTAGAGGAATAGGTGGTGACGGTGTCGGTATCATCGCCGCCATAAAACTGATCAGTGGGACCACCCAGCGAAGTCGTACCGGAGTCCACCTCGCAAAATATCGTTGCCTAGCGAAGAACCACTATCGTTCCAGTCTAGTCGATCCGAACCACCATTGCCTTCCAGGGTGTCATCATCGTTGCCGCCCCGAATGTCATCGTCGCCAGCACCACCCTTGAGTATGTCGTTTCATGTAGCCAAAATCAATATGCCTGTCGACGTCAGGCGCTGCAGCATCGATCGAGTCGGCATCGTTGATTCCCTTCCCCTAAAAGACCAATACTCCTCCCGTGATTGGCAGAGACAACCGCTCCAGAGGTGTAGGTTAGGTCGGTTAGCACTGCGCTGGTTAAAGAATAGGTGGTGACAGTGTCGGTATCATCGCCGCCATAAAACTGATCAGTGGGACCACCCAGCAAGAAGTCACTGCCAGGTCCACCTCGCAGAATATCATTGCCTAGCGAAGAACCACTATCGTTCCAGTCTAGTCGATCCGAACCACCATTACCTTCCAAGGTATCATCGTCGTTGCCACCTCGAATGTCATCGTCGCCAGCACCGCCCTTGAGAGTATCGTTTCCGTCATAGCCCATAATCAGCATGCCTGTCGACGTCCATGCGCTGGCATCGATCGAGTCGGCATCGTTGGTTCCATACAAAGTCCAATACTCCACTCCGTGATTGGCAGAGACAACCGCTCCAGAAGTGTAGGTTGAGTCGGTTAGCACTACGCTGGTTAAAGAATAGGTGGTGACCGTGTCGGTATCATCGCCGCCATAAAACTGATCAGTGGGACCACCCAGCAAGAAATCACTGCCAGGTCCACCTCGCAAAATATCATTGCCTAGCGAAGAACCACTATCGTTCCAGTCTAGTCGATCCGAGCCACCATTGCCTTCCAAGGTGTCATCATCGTTGCCGCCTCGAATGTCATCGTCGCCAGCACCGCCCTTGAGCGTGTCGTTTCCGTCATAGCCCACAATCAGCATGCCTGTCGACGTCCATGCGCTGGCATCGATCGAGTCGGCATCGTTGGTTCCATACAAAATCCAATACTCCACTCCGTGATTGGCAGAGACAACCGCTCAAATTGTAGGTTGAGTCAGTTGCTTACCACGCTGGTTAAAGTAGGTAGTGACCGTGTCGGTATCATCGCCGCCATAAAACTGATCAGTGGGACCACCCAGCAAGAAATCACTGCCAGGTCCACCTCGCAGAATATCATTGCCTAGCGAAGAACCACTATCGTTCCAGTCTAGTCGATCCGAACCACCATTTCCTTCCAAGGTGTCATCATCGTTGCCGCCTCGAATGTCATCATCGCCAGCGCCACCCTTGAGCGTGTCGTTCCCATCATTGCCGAACAGCCCGACGCCAAATATCAGTTGACTTGCGTCTACGAAATCGTCTCCGCTTCCGCCGAATACCTGCAACGAGCCAACGCTGGCAGCTAAAATTGACTGCACGCCTGGCTGGGTTGAGTCCATATCGATGGAGCTGACAAGATTACCTGCTGCCGGAATATCATGAGCTAGCTCACCTCCCGGGGCGACGCTTAAGGTGAGAGTATCATTGCCGACACTCCCCCAAAATTGTATTGATCCCCCATTCAGAAGCACGTCAAAGGCCAGTGGAAGTCTTAATTCCATCGCCTCCAGCCGCAACGATCTTCGCAATCTTCGTTTGCTCTCAACCTTGCGAGAAATTGTTCGTTGGCGACGTCGAATCCAAGGGGGACAGAACTTCATGGCGAAACTTCAGTGGTAGGGGGAATATGTTAGAGACCTGTATTAAACTAAGACGGAAAATCGCTAAAATCCGAACGGATAGCCGTTACTATTTTCTCATTGGCCTGTTTGCCCTTGAATCCGCCCAAAAATCACTGGCGGGATGTTCGGAAATTAAGCTAATTGCGTCTGCGTCGTTATTGGGCTGGATTGATTAGACTGGCAACCTCCAAGACAACTTTTCCTAGGGCCGGGTACATGGATCAAGACGAAGTCAAGAAGTCTTCCAAAGAATCAACCAGCGACCTGCTGAGAAACAAAGATCCACAGGCTCTAGAAGAGTTGCTCAAACGCTATCGCCCGTTGTTGCGAGCCGTCATTGCTGGTGAGATCGAACCGAACCTAATGTCCAAGTTGGATGCATCTGACATTGTGCAGGAGGCATGCGCAGAGATTGCCAAAGCTTTTCCCAAGATCGAATCAACAAAGTCGCCTCAATTCATCGCCTTTATGCGGCAAGTCGTAATCAACAAGCTCAACGATGTCCGCCGAAAATTTCTGCACTCCCAAAAGAGAGATGTAAAGCTTGAGAGGAAATGTACCTCGGGCGAATTTGCGACTCCGAGTGATAGGGGTTCTCTAACGCCATTGGAAATTGTGTTGGAATACGAGTTGTGGGAGAGGATCGAGTCTGCTGTGCAGAAGTTACCTGCGGAAGTTCAGAAGGTAATCCATTTTCGTTTTGTTGGTGACATGTCGTTCGTTGAGATCGGAAAACTTCTCGGCAGAACGGAGGATGATGTGCGAATATCGATGGGCCGCTGGCTAAAACGGATTCGGGCCGAAGTGATCTCCAGTTCATCTTCCAGCGCTTAGTAACGCAGTTGCGGCCTCTCTGCTTAGAACAATTGCCCTCAATTATTCCTGCATTCCTGAGTTGCGGAGCAACGGCATGTGATAGCCTGGGATGCCAATCCCAGGGATAATCGGTGCAATCATTGGATAGTCGCGGAGCGACGGCAGGAGTATCGTGACACAACGTAGATTATTCACAATACGCGGAATGCATGGGATTTCTTCGAACCATCATTCGACAACACCTATCGTCGCTCCGCGACTACCGACGCGATCGCGTTCAACCCTGGGACTGGCGTCCCAGGCTGTAACCTGGCATCGCTCCGCGACTAAAACCAACGGCCATATTTCCCGCGTTCTGCGGTGTGGCCGCCACTATTCCGCCTCCGAAATTACGGAGCAACGGCATCGCTCCGCGGTTTATTCCTCCAACAGAGCTTGCAGTTCAAGCAACGAGCGTTGCAATCGCGCATAGGCGGGACCGTCGCCCTCATTGGAAGGTGAGAACCTGCAACCGCTTTCGACAACAAATCTGACAAAATCGATGACGCGATCCCCGTGTTGATCTGGATCGAATTTTCCTTCAGGTAAGCGAAGTACATTCGTATTGCCTTCAAGTAGCATTCGATTGACGATCGATCGAAGTCTCAATCGAAACTCTTTGGCCTGCTGATAGGCTCGATACTGAACTTGTCCTTTCTTGGCGTTCTCATGCGCAGATCCGAGCACATCATCCGACTTGGCGTCCAGTGAATCGAGTTTCTTTGATAAGTCGTCGATCTCTTCAAACAACGGTCTACTCAGAGATTTAGCGCGTAAGTCGTCAAACCGATTCTCAATCTCCTTCACTAGTGGAAGCAGGCTAGGATGTTGCATGCGTACTGGTACCGATCCAATATGACTGCTACCCTGCGAAGCGGAGAATATCAGCGGTCCAGCGTCTCCGTCGATTCGAAGCTGGATCTTGCTGATATCAGAGTTGAGCATTTTCTGTGCGCCCAGCAGCTTTTCAAATTCCGGATCCAAGGCACTCAAACTAACTTGAGAGAGAATTGGACGAAGAGCATCCAGGAGTACGTTCAAACCATTTCCCATCCTGGCTGTTGTAGGATCAATGACAACTTCTCGAACGCCCTTGAGTCTACCTTCTGAGCGTAACTTTCTTTTTTCGAATGCAACCTCCGATTGTGTCTGCAGTAGACGCAGATTGCTTCGCAATTCTGCTTCTTTCTCCTGATTCTTTTTCACTTTAGCAGCACTCTGTGAAGCCGCCAACATTTGTCGCATGCCCGGAGTCGGGCCACCAGCGCTAGCGATAGTGTAAAGTTTCGTGATTTGATCATCCAATCGATGCTTGACCTCTAGTTCAGCCATTGATGTTGCCGCCAGCGAAATCCGGTCGGCGGCCTGTTGTCGGGCCGCACTAACCTTTTCCTTTTCGTCAATCTTGGATAAGCCCATGACCATTTGCGACGAGACCAATGGTTCCTTATACATGGGGGCAACAAACTCTAGAAGCTTTTTTTGAACCTGCTTGGTGTGATCGTAGCCAACCAGACCATTTTCTGCAGCAATCTTCTCCACCTCAAAATTACGACCCTGCGTTGAATCTTGCACAATGATTGTTGGAGCGGGTTGAGCAGGCTCTTGCGAAAAATCTTGCGCGAGGGCAAGTGCGCTAGTTTCCATTACAACGACCGCACCACCCACTGGAATTAGCAAAGGCAGTAAAGCGAATAATGATTTCATCGGATCAAGTCCTACTCAAAGAGACGTATTGGGATGACTTTACTTGTCTTCTTCAGTGACGTGCCCTCACCGGATGCTTGGCGAGTGGCAATACCCAACAGTTGATTTTGATTGTCGACACACGCCAATGAGACGGTTGAAACTGCGGCCAAGCCAACTGTTTCGACTTGATAGTCTCGACTGGCTAAAGTGTCAGAAACGATCTGCCCCTGCAGTTCTAGCCAATAGGATTTGACACTGCCAATCAGCGCTGGACTTGGCGAAATGAGAGGAAATCCGATTAGTCTGCATTCATTCACGGCATTCGTTTGAGTTGACTTTGATTGTGCAGCGATCAACGTGCCGGGCAGAGTTACGCTAGTTTCAATGATTGCCAAATCTGCGTTGGATATTGCCTCCATAATCGACTCGAACCGCTCAGACCACTTGAGCTTATCTTCTAACGACGGCTCTTCTAGAGTTGTGAGTGACTTCATCTTCTCTGCCAGGTCCTTCTCAAACGTCGCAAAAGAGTCCATTGCCTTGGCGTAGTTAGGATGCGACCGCACTTTCGGCGAAGAAATAGTCAATTCAGGATTCTGAAGATTGATGAGCTTGAGCTGTGGAAACTCGTCTTTGACGAGTTCAGCAGCATGTATCAGCGAGGCAAGCGTTACCAACCTCTTAGGCTCAATCGCAATAGCCGTTCCAAGAAGTTTCTGAGTCTTACCGTCGGCGGATGCGACTACAGTCATCCACAGGGCGGCTTGAGGATTTCCAGACGATGCTGCAGCGTCGCTTCGAGTCGAGGAGTTTTGATTCGCCGTCTGTTGTTCTGGGTTATTATTCGATTTGGCGTCTTCCGAGCCTGTCGACTTGGCTTGTGAATCAGCTTCAGTCTTTGTTGGGGCCGATCGATTCATAAAAAGCAGAGCGACCAGTAGAACTGCTGCAATCGCAAAACCTGCCAGCGCGACGATGATGCCTGTCGGTACGATTTTCTTCTTTGCCCCCGTTGTATTCGACACGGGTTCGCTTACCACTTTGCGGCTTGATGCTGGCGACTGGCGGTTTGATCCTGGCGATCCCAATTGAGGTGTTTCCGGGATCTCGCAGGCGATTCCACGGCCCAGTGTAACTATGTCGGAAGCACTAAGGCGAGTCGCTTCGGTGATTCTCATTCCGTTGACAAACGTGCCATTCGTCGAGTTAAGATCGTGCAGCACCCACAGCCCACCATTCCATTCGAAACGGCAGTGGATTCGGGATACGGTTGGCTGATTAATCACAATATCCGCCTGTTCAGACGAGCCAACTGTGTATTGATTTTTTTGAGAATCTTTGGACATGGGACAGCGCAAGAGTTAGTAAATGGTGGGCAATTGGAATACCAGTCTTTGTTCACCTATCGTCAACTGGTCGTAGCTTGACAATCGAGTAGACTGAATTCTCACCCAAATTCCGTTGTGAGATTTCCGGTCAACAATCTTCCAGGCATCACTGGTCTTCTCCATAGAAAAGTGCACAGGCTCAAGAAATGGGTCTGTACTCAACACTTGATTGTTCAGTCTGCCAACTTCGACTTTTTTTTGGTTCAGTTTTAGATGTTGAGCTGAATGACTGATGGAATAGGAGCAAACTTCAAGTTGTTCAACTTTCGGGTTTGAATCGAAAGTGCCCTGATAGTACTCGATCTTGTTGGTAGGCGTTGCCATTCGCAATCGTTTGGGACCAATCAATCGGAAACGAGTACCACCCGCCAAAAACTCCATTCCAGGAACAAGGCTAACTTCAGCACATCGCAAGTAAGTACCGTGTCGACTACCCAAGTCTTCGATAGTCCAGTGATACTCCTGATCTGCCTTTTGAAGCAGTGTTAACCGACAATGCCGAGAGGACATTAACGATTCGAGGGGAAACGTCAAATCACCTTCGCTGCGTCCGATGATGAAATCTTCTTTCCTTATCCGTATAATCTCACCTTCGTCGATCTTACCATCGTCAAGCAATGTCAGCCTGGGATAAGCAACTCGACGCATTGGCTGAATGAGCTTCGACTCCTCCAATGTCCGCGCAACCGCAGAATGCTCTACCTGTTCAAGCTGGGTCTTCCATTCGCTCATAGTTCAATATCCAACTTCGAAGCAAGATTTCTGAGCGCAGTTCGCATCTCGGCACCATCGTTAAATCGTTTGGTTGCATCGTCGTCTAGGCAACGATGAATAAACTTTGACAATAGTTTTGGAGCATCTGGCAGCAGTTGTTCAAGCGGCGTGATTGTAGAGTTCAAAATGGCTCGAATCGGGTCCATACCGGGCTGATGTTGTCGTGGCAATCGACCAGTAATGGACTCGTAGAGCATTGCACCCAGGCTCCACACATCGCAACTAGGCGAGACGAAGCGAAAGTTAGTCAGTTGTTCCATCGGCATATAAGCCCAACTTCCGCCTACAGTGCCGTTAGCAGTCATCCCAGAATCACCAGCTTGCAAGTAACTCTTGGCTAGACCAAAGTCCGTGATCTTAGGCTTGAACTTCCCGGCTGCATCCTTGTGCAGGATAATATTCTGTGGCTTCAAATCCCGGTGAACAAAACCCGACGCATGAGCTAATTCCACTCCGGCAAGCAATCTATCCATCAAGCGGACCGCTCGGCGAAGCGTCAGCGCCTTTGATCGACTCAGCAGCTCGGCAAGGTTGCCACCATTGCAGTATTCCATGGCGATGAACAGTTGTCCTGATTCGTCACCACACTCGATGATGCGCACGATAGACGGATGCTCGAGACTGGAGGTAATCTCCATCTCTCGCAAGAATCTCGCGCGATTCAGTTCGCTGTCATCTCCTTGAGGCTTGAGAAACTTGATTGCCACAGGTTCTTTCGAATTCGCTTTTGCTGCTAGAAACACCTGCCCCATTCCACCAATACCGATCGACTTCACGATTCGGTAATCGCGAAACAGTCGTGGTAGCTTGGAGCTACTGGAATGATCCAGCGTTGCGCACGAGTCATCAGACGTTATTTCCCTGGTTTCACGGTCATCCTTATTCTCAGGTGCCTTTGCAACGCCTGCTCTGAGATCCCCTTTGGCTTTGGGTCTTGGATTTGCCTGCGTCGGAGCCACCGTGAAGATGTGAGTCCCTTTGTCTGGTACGGATCTTGTCGAAGAACGTGCCTCTGGTAAAGGTTGCCCACTTAGATTGGTACTATCCAAATGGACTATTTCAGTACGATCGACAGTGGGAAGGTTAATCTCGATTTGAGCCTCACCGATTCGGACCTGAGTGGAACCTGGTAGCAGAAAGGGCTTGTCATTGTCGCCGCCAACGACAGTAGAGTTCCCAACAATGGTTCCGTTAGTACTTCTAAGATCGATAAGCTGCCAGCCTTCGTCCGAATGCTCCAGGCGAAAGTGCATGCGAGAAACGCCGCGCTGGTTGACCACAAAATCACATCTTGGATCCTTGCCAACCAGGATCTCGCCCGCCTGAAAGACCTGAGACTTTCCGGCGTTCGCGCCGTTGAGTAGTTTAAGTGTGATAGATGAATCCCGGTTCATTTAGTTTCTTAAAAGCTGCAAGTGATCATTTGTTTAAGCTACGACCTGCGTTCATCATTTCATTTAGGGTCTATTAGTTCTGCAATCTCTAATGGAACCTTGTACGGCTTCAAAAACGCTTGGCATAGTTGACGCGAAAAACTTTGCTCGCCCACTCTCTTCGCAGATTCAAACAATCGTTGACGGACGATTTCGATTTCATCGCCCGTGTTCAGGTTTTCCAGGCACGAGTATTGAATAAAAAGCGACTGGAATTTGGTACTACGCCAAAATGCCGAGTTCCCATCGATCTCGGGTAAGCCCTCAAGATCATTTAGGCATTTCTTGGATTCTGCCAATGCCTCCGGATATCGTCCAAGTTCGAACAGCAGACTACAACTGCTATTCTCATGAGTAACAATACAAGTCAGAACCGACTGCTTTTCCTGATGTTTCCTCATATGCTGTTCAATCAGTTCAGTGCGATTCGAAATGGCTTCCAGCGCGACTTCCATTTCTTGAGATTGGTGAGCGCGGTCCGCGATAAGAGTGTATGCATTCAGTGCGGGCGAGATGTAAGTCATGTCATCTGGGTGTTTGCTCATCAACCATTGAGAACTAGTGATTGCTTTCTCAATTGCCTCGTCAGCAACCTTCGGGAAATTCGAATGGAGAATTCTGGCGGCCAACAGTCTGAAGTCGTTCGCGGCGGAGATATACTGCGGCTTGTCAAAGTCTCTCTCAAAAACGTCTATTTCCGATAGTAGTTGGATGGCGAAGCTATCCCGATCGGTACATTCAATAACCTGGTACAAAGCCTCGGCATAACTATCTAAAGCGTCCAGTTTGACCAATTCAGCGCTTTGGGCCAAACCGTTCAAGTACTGAAATCGATATTTAGCATTGTTCGAGTCCCGTTGTTTTAATTCTCTCAATAAAATTACCGACTTTACGCGGCAATTGAAACTGGTCAGGGCGTCACCGGAACGCAAATGAGTTATGGCCTGATAATTGTGAACTAAACTTAAAAGGTGAATTAGGCTCTCATTCGTCGGACTCGTACGCAAATCGTCTTTCAGGTTTTTTTCGAACACTCCTAGCGACTCAAGAATCGCTACTTGTTGATTCTTTTCGCCTGAAACGACATCATCCACAAATTGTCCCAGTAGTACTACATAGGCAATTTTGGTTTGGTATTCTCTCTGTAGACTCTGAGATTGAGCCCAACCCGCGTAGGCAATTCCGCAAGCAGCGAACGACATCGTGATTACTGTTAAACCGAAGCCCGCAGCCACCCAAGGATGCTCTTTTGCTTTCCACTTTAAGATGCGTACTATCGATGGACGTGACGCGGAAACAGGCTGTCCGGCCAGCAACGATCGGAGATCTTTTGCTAGCGCAATTACGGATTCGTAACGATCTTCAGCATTCCTTTCCAAGCACTTGTGGACGATAGCCCGTACATCCGCGGAAAGCCCCGTCACTCCCTTTGTCAGCGGAATCGGTCGTCCACTGGTGATGGACCTTCGAATCTCTGTATTGGTACTGCCTTCGAACGGTAACTTCCCCGAGAGCAACTCGTACAAAATGATTCCCAGCGTAAAGACTTCGGATACCACAGAGTACTCATCTAAGTCCCCGCGCGCCTGTTCGGGAGACATGTACCGAGTTGTCCCAAGTATGTCGCCTTCCAGAGTAAGTCCTGCTTCCGTCTTGTCCCAACGTTTGGCTAGTCCAAAATCTGAAACGATCGGCTTCAGCTGATTTGACTCGGTACCCTTGGTCAGAAGAATATTGCCAGGCTTGATATCGCGATGAAAAGTCAGCTTGCTATGCGCATAAGCCACCGCATCCGCCACATCCGCCATGATGCGACAGGCAGTTGCCTCAGCGAGACCGTTTGGGTTCTTGTCGATCAGTTCCCGTAAGGAACCTTCGTCAGCGATGGCACTGGTGATATAGGGAATATCATCGATCAATCCCGAATCGAAAAGGCGAATGATACCAGGGTGATGTAGGCTGGCCGTAATGCGAGCCTCCTCCAAGAATCGCTGCTGCACCACAGGCGAATTCCTCGAGGGCCGGAGCATTTTGATCGCAACTTCAATGCCCAGCACATTATCGTGAACCAAGAATACGACACCGAAGCCACCGCTGCCAACGAATTGAGGAGAGCTGAATCGGACGGTAGCCGACGACTCGGATTGAATCCGGTCTGTGTCATGGCTCCGGACCTTGGCACTACCTTGCAGGACTGCCAAGCATTGCTGAATGTCGTCGTCTTGGGGTAGAGGTAAGTCTTTACCTGCCAGCTCACCGGCGATGAATTGATTGAGTCGCTCAATCTCGGTGGGTGATAAGTACTTCTGCAATGGCTCAGTCTGGGACATACTTGAAGATAAATTTTCGAGCTTGAGCAAAGATCATTAGGTCAGGCAAAGGGCTCAATTCTAGCTGGTAACTTTATTGCAACCACTTCCGAACCACACAATCTAAATGCAACCCTCTCGTTTTGGTTGCAGACGTGAAAACTCAGAAATCCGAACAGGCTCAAAAATATTTTTTCCGTGTTCGGTGAGTTGCGGAGCAACGGCAAGCGATAGCCTGGGATGCCGGCTCGGAGTTGCGGAGCAACGGCAGGTGATAGCCTGTGATGCCGGGTTCGGAGTTGCGGAGCAACGGTAGGTGACAGCCTGGGATGCCAATCCCAGGGTTCACCGGCGCAACCACCCCGTTAGTCGCGGAGCGACAGCAGGAATGTGGAGCAACAATCGATCGATTTTCGGTGCCGATCACATGAGCCATTCCCAACGCGCCCAATGCATCGTATTCTCAACCTTGGATCATTCGTGGGTCATTCGTCGCACCTATCGTCGCTCCGCGACTACCGACGCGTACGGCGTTCGTACCTGGGACTGACGTCCCAGGCTGTAACCTGACATCGCTCCGCGATTAGAACCGGCTCCGGAGTTGCAGAGCAACGGCATTCGATAGCCTGGGATGCAATCCCAGGAATCGTCGGCACAATCACCCGATAGTCGCGGAGCGACGGCAGGGGTGTCGGATCACAACCGGACGATGTTTCGTCATGAACACGATTTGGATATTCGAAACGCGTTGAATTCATCGCATTCTCAGTCGCCGATCATTCAACGCGCCTATCGTCGCTCCGCGACTACCGACGCGTGTGGACTTCGTACCTGGGACTGACGTTCCAGGCTGTAACATGTCATCGCTCCGCGATTAAAACCGATCAAAACCGGCTCCAGAGTTGCGGAGCAACGGCAGGCAATAGCCAGGGATCATCGGCGCGAACACCTGATTGTCGCGGAGCGACGGCAGGAATGGCGGATTACAGCCGGAAGATTTTTCGTGCTGAACACAAGGATCATTCACAACGCGCGAATGGCGTTTTGCACTGCCCATCGCTTCGCAGCGAAGATTACAATTTTCTGGTTCAGAATCTCACACTCTTTGTCTTTTCGAGACTCATCAATGATATTTTTTGTTTGCTTGCTTGTCGCTTCTCTTTTCGTGGCAGCAAATTTGGCCGTGATGCAATCTGTCAACTCGACTAGCCCCAAGCTTTGGATGTTGGCTACCAGTGTGCTGGCCATTGCGGCTTTCTTCGCACATCGCTCAGTTGTCGTAAAGTTCGGAGCGCTACGGGCAACTGGCATCGTTGACTCGCTACTTACAATCCTGACCATGCTCGCCGCATGGCTTTGGTTCCGCGAGCAGTTGACTCTTCAACAATGGGTCGGTATCTCTCTTCTACTTGTCGGTCTCTATTTGGTGAAGTGAGTCGCTGAGCGAAGGCAGGTGATGCGGTGGGTGCCATCCATCCGTCTCGGTGTTCGGAGTTGCGGAGCAACGGTAGGTGATAGCCTGGGATGCAATCCCAGGGATCATCGGCGAGACCACCCGATAGTCGCGGAGCGACGGCAGGATTATGGGGACCAACCGACCGATTTTTGTTGCCGACCATATGGGTCATTCGCAATGCGCCACAAATGCGTTGATCGTTTCTCGCTGCCGACCATGTCGATTATACTCAATCCGTCAAATGCAATTCTTTCTTCGGCAGCGATCATCAACACACCTATCGTCGCTCCGCGACTACCGATTCGAGCGACCGCGTACCTGGGACTGACGTCCCAGGCTGAAACATGTCATCGCTCCGCGATTAAAACCAACACCGCGATTAAAACCGACTCCGCGATTATCGAGGCTACGTCACGATTTCATCGTCAAAAACAAAACGCGGATCGAAATCGATTGCATGACGTCGGAGTATCTCGAAATACTCTTCGCGGAATGACAGCGTTCGGTGATGCTCTCGTTGAGTGCAGATGTACTGTTTCACGCGATCAACTTGCGATTGGCTTACTGAAAACGCCCCATAGCCTCTCTGCCATTCGAACTTGAATCGAGTTTTCTGATTTTCGTTGATCCATCGCGATGCATTGGCCTTGAGCAATTGCAAGGTAGAAGCGATCGAAAACGATGGATGGATCTTCATGAGCAGATGAACGTGATCCTCGATTCCACCGCTGCACAAAATGATTGCGTTGTGCTCCTTCACCGTTCCGCCCATGTAGGCGTACAAATCGTCTTGCCAGTCTGGATGAATCCAAGGCTTGCGATTCTTGGTACTGAACACCACGTGGATTAGGATTCCATGATGAGTTGAAGGCATAATGCTCTCCACAGAAGATCATTCAACATCACCTAGCTTCGCTCTGCATTCACTGACGCGAGCGTTAATTATAGCAGCCAAAGCGTTCGAAAGTTGCCATCGTTTTCGCCTCCCCAGTTGCGGAGCAACGGCAGGCGATAGCCTGGGATGCCAATCCCAGGAATTCAACCGCGAGATCACCCAATAGTCGCGGAGCGACGGCAGGAATGCGGATGACAATCGGACGATTTTCGGTGCCGAACGCGATTTGGTTATTCGAGATGCGTTGAATTCATCGCATTTTCCGCCGCCGATCATTCAACGCGCCTATCGTCGCTCCGCGACTACCGGGCGCCGGGTGATCGTACCTGGGACCGACGTCCCAGGCTTTTAACATGGCATCGCTCCGCGATTAAAACCGATAAGAACTGACTCCAGGAGTTGCGGAGCAACGGCAGGTGATAGCCTGGGATGCCAATCCCAGGGTTCATCGACACGACCATCCGTTAGTCGCGGAGCGACGGCACGAATGTCGGGTCAATGACCGATCGATTTTCCACGCCAACCGCAACGTGACCGTTCTCAACACGTAAACCATTCCGAAAACGCATTGACCATTCCCAACGCGACAATTGCGTCGCGTTCGCCACCATGAATCACCGTCACACCTATCGTCGCTCCGCGACTACCGACGCAAATGGGCATCGTACCTGGGACTGACGTCCCAGGCTTTAACATGCCATCGCTCCGCGATTAAATCCGTTGAACGTGGGCCAACAAACAATCTCCTCGGCCGCAACGGAAATTGCTTCCGCCTCCCAGTTGCGGAGCAACGAGAGGTGATAGCCTGGGATGCAATCCCAGGGATCCATCGGCACAATCACCCGTTAGTCGCGGAGCGACGGCACGAATGTCGGGTCACGACCGATCGATTTTCCACGCCAACCGCAACGCGTGGACCGTTCCCAACACGTGAACCATTCCGAAAACGCATTGACCATTCCCAACGCGACAATTGCGTCGCGTTCGCCACCATGAATCATCCGTCACACCTATCGTCGCTCCGCGATGACCGACGCGAACGACCGCGACTCCTGGGACTAACGTCCCAGGCTTTAACCTGCCATCGCTCCGCGATTAAAACCAATCTAACTCGCTATCACCTGTCATCGCTCCGCGATTATATCCAATGAACCAGCTTGCTCCGCGCTACGGAGTTCCATCCAGCTTTTTTCGTAAATCCTCAGTGGAAGCTTGGTTGAGTGCGTTTATCTGGATTCGATCGAGTGCGGCTCGGGCTAAATCACGTTCGTCGAGCATGTGATAGGCATGACCCAGTGCTTCCCACGAGAGCCTGTCGGATGGCCCGGCTTTGGCCGCTAACTGGTCTGCCATCGATTTGAAAACTGCTTTCGGCAAAAATTCGGCTGCGTTGAGGCTCTTAAAGCTACGCTGGTAAGCGAACGTCATCATTTCAAGTCGGAAGGCGCTCGAACATCGAGCGTGCTTCTTTGGCTTTTCCTCGCTTGCTGTAGTTAAGGTCCATGAACGAGCCAAACAAGGGCGAATTGAGGTCACGTCGCTCGGCCATCTGCAAAACTTGATTGGCCGCATCAAAATTACTCTGTTGATCCAGTCGACGGCATCCAGCAAATCGCCAATAGTCATATAAAGGCAAATTACTGGCCGTCGAAACTCAAGATCCAGCCGATTGCCAACTGAAGTTGCTTGCGAAGATCTTGTACAGCTCGTTCCGACGTTTCTACATCGGCCATTGCGATGGCTGCACTGGCTTGAAGGATGTAGCCGACCAGCAGATCTGGGTCACGCGATAGTAGTTCACTGGTCAGTACCTTGACGCGCTTGTGGTAGCCCTGTGGTTTTTCAGAGTACAGGTCAAGATCCTCAAGTAATCGTGCCATGTACTCTCGTTCGCGAGCCACGGAAGTCGCAATCGATTTGCTGGTCAGTTGAATCGCCCCAGCTTTCTGCTGTAGTTCTAACTTTTTTGATGGATAGACTTGTCTAATCTCATTCACTTTGGCGCTAAGCAAATTCATTTCTGCCAATGCTTCGCGCCGTTTGGCGATCACATTGTCGCGTCCGACCGCACCGTAAGTTCGAAGCTCTTCATCGGCCTGTGCGACTATGAAGCTGGCTGATTGAATTTTGACTGCGGCATTAGTTACTGTTGCATCTGCTTCGGTGAGTTGAGTTTCCAGTTCCTTGATGGCTAGTGCCAAGTCGCGGTACTTCTGACTGTCATCTTTTTGCTCCTGGTTGTTCTTAAGGTAAAAATCAAGCAGTGCAGCAGTAACATCGAACATGCTGTCCAACTCGCTCTTGCCAGCCAGCTCTGCTGACTTGGACTTGTACGCTTCATCTGCATTCTCAACCTTGAGCGAGTCGCTAATCTTCGAATTGGGGCCATAGCCCGCCTTTGACTCAGTATTTGCATTCGAAGGAGCAGCAGTCTTATCGGGGGCTGATTGAGTTGTTGCCGA
The DNA here is from genome assembly GCA_046349795.1 of Pirellulales bacterium. Classification (GTDB taxonomy): domain Bacteria; phylum Planctomycetota; class Planctomycetia; order Pirellulales; family Pirellulaceae; genus Aureliella. The sequence continues at coordinate 19,818 of JAXMBP010000078.1, forward strand.
GGTCGTTTCGTCTTTTGATTTGGGCTGGGCTTCTAGTGATTTATCCACAGAATCAAGTGGGAAGTTCTGCGGTTCAGTTGATGGTGCTGGAGAGGGTGTTGGCTCGGCCTGAATCTTTCTGTTGAGATCTTCCAAGTTGGTTTCGACAGGCAACTCGGCAGGTTTTGTTGGAGTTTCAACCATTGCGGGGCCTTCAATATCCGTCCCAACTGGCTGCGCTGAATCGATCTTGGCATCCTGGTTGGAAGCCAAGGTTGGTTCTGAGCCCTGGTAGTACATTGAGTTCAAAAAATAGAGTCCCAACAGCGCAAGCATTGCTGCTACCCCCAAACCAAACCGCAGTAGCCGACTTTTTCCTGAGCGAACTGAACGTTTCTGGTCATTTGAAGATTCCTCGTTCCACCAACTAGGACCCGACGCTTTCTGACTTTCATTTGGTTTAGAAGAGGAGGCTATCTTGGTTGGCTGCGAAGATTTTTTCGCGGGTAGTTCGGCTGAGGCTCTGATTGGTCCAGCGTTGAGTGATGCTTCGAGCATCTTCCAATCGAATTCCGCAGGGGATTGCCAATCCGCAGTTCCACTCTGTCTGATCAAGTCATCTTCTCGAAGACGCTTCTGATAGAAGTTGGTTAGCAACTTCTCCGCGCTTATCGTGACAGTTTGATCTTTTCTACGGAGGTAAAATCGATCGGTTGACTTTATTGGCGACATGAGGACTATGCTCTGCTACTCGTAGAATTGATGCACTGTTACATTACCACTGGCATCTAGTGCAGCCACGTATCGACCGCTGGACAAGATTCGAGCATCCGTAATGTCTTTCTCAAAGTTGAAAATCGTTAACAGTTCAGAACCAGTTTCGACGTCATACAAAATCACTTGCTTTTCGTTGGCCAAAAAAAGGCGACGCCCATCTTCGGAGAGTTGAAAATCCAACGTGCGAAGTCCCTTTGGCTGAATGCGACCAACCGGTTCCAGTTTGGGCCAACGGAAAAGAGATATCGATCCGTTGAGCATGCGGCAACACAGGAGTTTATGCGATTCAAAAAGCCGGTTCTCGGCTGCCGGACTTTCTACACGCACAATCGCATCTGGAGTTCCTGCCAAGTAGTTCCAACGACGAATTGCTAATTCAGATCCACCCGTTACCAGCCACTGGGATTGCGAATCGGATACAGCGGTGGCAGTGCCGGATCGCTGTGCCCGGATAGACCGGCCGCTTGAAATCGCTGCCAAATTAGAGATTGCGACCGTTCCATCTACTTTGGATAGAATGATCTGACTGTTCGAACTCTGAAAAATACGCTTCACGCCCGGAACCTCGGCTAACGTACTTTGTTTGCCATCATCCAAGGAGACCTTACTCAATACATTTCCAGCAACTACTATTACGGCAAATTCATCAACCAAAAAAACTGTATCGGATATCTCACCTTGCGTGAATGAAAACTCCTGTCGTTGGCTGCCAGTTTTCTCGCCAAGGATTGGAAAAACCACTAACTTTTGAGCGGCCCAAGCAGCCCCCCATTGCCCGTCGCTGGAGGTAATCAGTCGCTTGGTATTACGCATTTTTATGTCAATGCTGCGCACTTGATCCATAGTCTGTGTTTGTTGTTTCTGCACCAACACTCGACGATCGGGATGCGGAGTCCGTATGCAAAACCAACTGTTGTTCGGCGCTTCTTCAAGGCGAAAAATAGTCCAGTCTACGATCGGCCGGGAAAGGTTGCTGATGCGTTCCAATCTGGCGGGGTTGAGCACCAGCGAACTATCGTCTTTCTCTGGCAAGCTGCCCGACGCGAGCGGCTCGCCGCCATCGACACTTTGAATGACATACGATGAACTAGAGTGGCGATAGCAGAGTATGGACTTGTTGCTACTCGAAAATTGAATCTGATCTTCTGGGTAGCATGGCTGTGTGAATCTGCTACTGGTTAACTGTTCTAAATTTTCGGGGTTCAGCGGATGCTCCGTTTCGTACATTTCAGGCCAGCCACGTTTTTAGAACATCAGCGACCGAGAGTCACCATGCTGGGTAAGTTTCTGCGGAATTTTTTCTCGACCAAGTTAGCAAACTTGCTACCGGACTGAGTCCAGATTTGAAGATCGTTGGATACAAGGGAGCATACGGCCAGCTTGTTTGAGTCAGGTGAAAAGGCTAGTGTTCGACCGAAAGAAGTGGTTTGAGCATTCTGTAGAAAAGAGGCGCTGATGGGAACAGATGGCACCCAAAATAGGCTGCCAACCGGCTGCGTATCGAGTTCTTGTTTTGCTCCTTTCCGCAGGCTAAATGTGATTAAATCCGAATGTACCCGGTATAAGATTTTCTTGGCATCAGGAACTTCAGCGGATTCAATTCGAGGCACCATGTAGCATAAGTATTGACCATCGGGACTAAGCCAGGCTTGAAACGCAGGTGTCTGAAAATCGGCAATTTGACAAATGAAGATAGCAGGCAGCTTTTCGTACTGCTTTGAGTTAAGACTATTAGGGCTTAAATCGACGGGTGTAGGAAAGTGCTGCTGGTACCAGTCGGGCACCGGAATCATCGACATGATGACTGAGCCATCGGCACTGATGTCACGCACCCAGCGGGCTTGCAGAAGTTGGCTGTAGTCCACGTTGGCCAAGCCGATTGGAACGTGAGAAGAAAGGAAGAAGTCGCGTTCATCTTGAGGCAATTTCACAACATCTTCAGCCGGTGAAAGACGTTTTAATCGCTGAAGTGACTGAGTGAGTATTTTGAATTCGATGGATCGTTCTGCTGGATTAGTCGAACCGAGAAGTCTAGAACCTGAGTCTAAATCTCTGGTCTGCAGCGTCAAGTTGGCGCTTTGGATTTCGCCAAAATACCGAAGTTTGACATTCTTTTGCGTCTCAAGTGCACGTAACTTGCTTTCATTGGCGGCGGCCATTTCAGCCGCTGACTTCTGCTCGGTAGTTGTGGCAATCTGCGCATCTTTTTGCAAAATCAGATTGAGTTGGTTTTGAATATCGGTTTTGGCCTGTTGAAGCGCATTCTTTTCGTTTTGAAGCTCGGTGTTCTTTTGATCGAGCTCCTTCGAGCGATTTTCCGCCTCGACTTGCAGATTTTGAGCTTGCTGCGCATTGCTCTCTGCCAAGTCACGCATCTGTTCAGCTCGCAGCCACTGCCAAGTGACTGCTGTTGTTCCGATCGCAATGACGAGAATGAGCATTAGCGTCAACGTAGAGATCAAGGGGTTGCGACGACGCCAGCGTGCCAAACGATCGAAGATAGTGCTTTTCCGAGCCGAGATCGGCTCGTCGTTCAGCCAGTGCTCTAAATCATCTCGCACCTGATCCGCAGTTGCATATCGCTTGTCCAACTCCTTCCTCAGACACTTTTCTGTAATGGTGACCAAGTCTTTCGGCACCGAATTGTTCAGCTTTGAGATTGGCTCCGGTTCATTGTGCAGAACAGCGTAGAGGATTTGAACTTCATTACCTTGAAATGGTCGCTCGCCTGCAAGAAGTTCGTAAAGCATGACGCCCAAGGCCCAGATATCGGTACGACCATCAATGTCGGCTTGTCGGCCCTGAGCTTGTTCGGGGCTCATATAGGCAGGCGTTCCAAGCAGCGAACCTTCGCGCGTTTGCAGGTTGTCGGCAGCCTCTAATCGGGCTAAGCCAAAGTCCGCAATGAAGGGATTGCCCTTTTTGTCGATAAGTATGTTCTCAGGCTTGATATCCCGATGCACGACTCCGTTGCGATGGGCGTAGGCCAGTCCATCGGCAAGTCTCGCAATTAGCTTGACAGCGCTTCGAAACGACGGTCGACCGCTACTTCGAATAACATGGCGAAGCGTCGAACCATCGATGAAAGCTGAAGCAATGTAGTTCTGAGACTCGATACAACCCGCATCGAAAACAGCGACGATATTGGGATGGTGCAAATTCGCGGCGGCCCGAGCTTCACGTAAAAATCTGTCGGACTGTCGCTGATTCTCGTGAGCATTGAATGTCGGCACCTTTAGGGCAACACGTCGCACCAACTGTGGATCAATGGCTCGATAAACAACGCCAAAAGCACCACGACCTAACTCGGCCTCCAACTGAAATCGGCCAAGTGTTCTAGCTCCAATCTTTGCCGCAGAATTTGGACTAGCATTACCATCACCATGGGTCGGTGTGAGACTGATTTCAGTCTTCGTATCTTCGTTCGCTGGAGTATCACTAGATACTGGTTTCTGATTCTGACGGTGGTTACTCTTGGGCGACATTTCGTGCAATCGTTCATTGCGCCGTTAAATTGGGCAAGATTCTAGACGGCTGAGCCCTCCTCAGTCTCAATCCGAGATTCTCAGGGCTTTCTAAGTCGTCCACTTAGCGAATCAAAAGGATTGCGAAAAATCTCGCCCTTCTGACGCAAGTACAGCTGTTGAATATTGTGGCCATTGAAGATGGCGATGACAATTC
>JAXMBP010000079.1:0-24104 GCA_046349795.1 Pirellulales bacterium
AGCTACTGCTAACGGTTCGGTGAAAACAGCAATATCTGACGCAGCTTCAGGAACTGGGTAAAGATGTTCCGGTCTATCCAACCACATCGGCATGCTGAATCCATGCTCATAGAAGATACCACGTTCGGTAAATCCACCAATTGGAAGGTAGTCCAATCGCCGAGTCTCCTTGGGTAGGCTTCGTCGAACGGCTGGTACCACTAGGTCACCCACCTTCAAGCTTGTGACCGTTGGACCGATGCTTTCAACCCGAGCCAAACACTCATGGCCAAGCACCAAATAGGCATCACCGGCCGGTGCCCAAGGAGTTGCGGAGTGGAGTATCTCGCGATCTGTACCGCAAATGCCAAGCTGTAGAGTGCGACAAAGCACTTCGTCGGCTGAGAAGCTAGTCGAGGGACTAATATCTGGAACGTCGATGATTTCGGGATTCGAAGAACCTACACGACAAACAATTGCGGACTGCATCGAAAAGGAACCTTAGAGCTTTTGAGTATCTTGGCAAAACTGGCGAGCTATTCTAACGAGTTACTGACGAGCTGAAACTCGCTTCTGCACAATATTTTCGATAGGGGTTTGACGCAGGTGTACACGGAGCAGGTAATTGCTTTGCTGAACGACCTGAGCCGAATCGGTACTCTTGCAACCACTTTAGCCAACGCGGCTCGCAGATCTTGTTATGATGATTCGCGATGAGTTGAACATTGAACGCATCGCCAAATTCGAAGCTTTTCGCTGATTGCCGGTAGATTGCGCAGCTAGACCCTTCAGCGCACACAAGTTGGCGACAGAGAGTACGCCAAATGGGTCGTTAGGTGAGGTCCGCGAGCCGAGCGGGGAAGGCGACCGTATCTTTCGCCCTCCCCGGAAAGCTCGCATTACTCGCTTACCGACCCTCACGCAAAATGACGTATCCATTTTAGATTCGTCAGTGTGCGGGAGGGTTCGTATACAGGCGATCGAAGTGCCCTAAATTATGCGATAACTGTGCACGCTAAACTTCATGGGAGTCTTGCGAGAAATGCTCTTTACCTCACTTGACCTTGATGCCAACGGAAAGCAGCAGGGCTTTCTTCAAGTGCCTTATTCGCATAACTTGGGTGGTTGGGCAAACGTGATGATTCCCATCACCATTGTGGCTCGCGGAGCCGGGCCAACTGTACTCGTGCTGGGTGGAAATCACGGTGACGAATATCAGGGGCAGATTGCGGCCATGAAACTGGCTCGCGAACTTACACCGGAAATGGTCACTGGCCGTATCATCCTGATTCCTTCGCTCAACTTTCCCGCCGCACAATCAGCGACTCGACTTTCGCCGCTGGATGGCATGAACATGAATCGAGCATTTCCTGGTAGTCCAGAAGGAAATGTAACGAGCCAGATTGCTCACTATTTGACGAACGTGCTGTTTCCGATCAGCGATGTAGTCATCGACATTCACTCAGGTGGTAGAAGCATGGATTTCGTTCCTTGCTCACACATGCATTTGGTTCCAGACAAAGTTCAACGTCGTAAAATGCTGGCTGCGATGTTGGCTTGGAATACAGACTTCTCTTTTCTGTACGCGGACATTGCAGGAAGTGGTCTATTGCCAGTCGAAGCTGAGAATCAAGGAAAAGTCGTCGTTACCACTGAACTTGGTGGCAGTGAAGGCGTTCCCGCCAGCGTCCATCGAATCGCACAATCGGGGCTTCGAAATGTGCTAAGGCATGTTGGCCTGCTTGAAGGCACGGTAGAGACTCGTGAGTCCCTGGGTAAGCCGCCCGCAATCCTGGTTCAAGCCCTTGATCGTGAAGATTATTTACTTGCACCTGAATCTGGTATTTTCGAAATTGCCCTCGATCTTGGCCAACCGGTGAAAAAGGGAGATTGTGTAGGAGCCATTCACCATTTGGAACGTCCTGATCGCTGTCCAGAACTGATTATCGCGAGGACCTCAGGATTTTTAATCACGGCTCGGGTTCCTTGTTTAACTCAGCAAGGCGATTGCGTAGCCGTCATCGCAAGGCAAGTCGGGATCGACGAGGTCCTGAATTCATGAGTACTACCAAGATCGCAGGAACTCCAACGGCAGACTCTGGCCCAAGCAAAGTTTCGTCGTCAGCGATCATTCTACTGATCTGCATGTGGATCGCTAATCTGCTGAACTACTGCGATCGACAAGCCGTGTTCGCCATGTTTACATCATCAAGGCAGACCTGGGAATGAGCGACGAACAGCTTGGACTGACTGGTGCATTCTTCCTGTGGGTATATGCGATATGTTGTCCGATTGCGGGTGTCGTCGGTGACCGATTTTCAAAACGAATTCTTGTAGTCTCGAGTTTGATACTGTGGAGCTTTGTTACCATAGCAACAGGTTTGGTCCGCAGCGGTTGGCAGTTACTTGGTTTGCGAGCTGCTATGGGAGTCTCCGAGTCGTTGTTCTTGCCTACCGCGATCGCACTCACCGCCAGTGTTTTTCCAGCTCAGTTGAGGTCCCGAGCCCTCGCCATCCTAACTACGGCTCAAATTGCTGGAACGGTCGTTGGAAGTTGGTTTGGTGGGTGGATGGCTGATCACGGTATTTGGCGATACGCATTTTTTGCGCTCGGCGCCGTCGGTATGATCTATTCCATTCCTTATTCGTTCTTCTTGCACCACGCCAATCAATCGACCGAGAAACCTCGGTTGCTAAATCAAAGCACGGCGAGTGGGACCGAATTGTCGAGCATGATTTTGAAGACTCCAACGTTTCAAGTTCTGTGCATCGTCTTTCCGGTTTTTGTATTTGGACTTTGGTTGCTATACGGCTGGTTGCCCACCTTCCTGCACGACAAATTTGCGCTGAGTCAATCGGATGCAGCCTTGGATGCAACGCTCTATCTTCAAAGCAGTACAGCAATCGGTCTACTGGGCGGCGGTTGGCTGGCAGATAAGCTCTTGCGAGTAACCAGGGCTTCGCGATTTTATCTGATGTTTGCAAGCTTAATCTTGTGCGCACCATGTCTGCATGCGATCGGAAGCTGTGAAAACCAAGCTCAAACACGCATTGCTGCGGCCGCATTTGGCATCTTTAGTGGACTGCTAATGGGCAATGTGTTCGCTAGCGCGTTCGAAGTTGTAGCCGTAGGTAATCGAGCAACTGCTGTCGGTATGCTGAACTTGAGCGGTGGATTGGTTTCAGGATTTGCTACACTGCTAGGCGGTAGATGGAGAGCGTGGCTTGGTATTGACCGACTGCTAACCTTTACTGGCATCGCTTACCTGTGTGCCGGAGCTCTACTTCTGATATGCATTCTTGTTTTCTTTCGTAGAGATTCTCAAAAACACGCCGTCCCCTAACTTGAACGTTGAAGATTGCTTATGAAGATCGAGTCAGTTGATTTTTTTTACCTGTCCATGCCAGAGGTTCTCGATATTGGCGACGGTAGCCAAGATGCTTTGCTGGTTCGCGTCGCCGGTGGAGGCTATGTGGGTTGGGGCGAGTGCGAAGCGGCTCCGCTAGTCTCAATTGCAAGTCTGATTTGCCCAATGTCCCACAGTGCTTGTAAGCCCGTGATCGCTTCAGTTCTGGGACAATCACTGAACGACATTCGCGACATTCGCAGGGTAGGCGATCTTGTTCGAGCCAACAGTTTGGATCTGTTGCAAGCGGATCACACTCTTTCAGGTATTGATATTGCTCTTTGGGATCTACTCGGAAAAAGGCTGAACGAACCCACTTGGAAGCTGCTTGGCTATTCGACTAGCTATCCGAAAACACCATACGCTTCAGTGCTGTTTGGTGATAGCGCGGCTGAAACACTCGAGAAAGCGAAACGAATTGCGGGTCAAGGTTTTCGCGCGGCCAAGTTTGGCTGGGGGCCGTTCGGATTGAAGAGCGTCGAAGAAGACTGTGACCAGTTGGCTGCAGCTCGCGAAGGATTGGGCCAGGAAGGAATTCTTCTTATCGATGCTGGCACAGTTTGGAACGCAAATCTTGAAGCTGCAAAAGCGAGATTGAAAATGCTTCAACAAGTCCGCGCGACGTGGCTGGAGGAGCCGTTCGTATCGGGAGCACTTTCCGAGTATCACGCATTGTCGCGCGAGAGCGGGGATGTTGGTATGGCTGGTGGTGAAGGCTGTCACAACTACCACATGGCCAGGCACATGATCGACTACGCTGGTTTGAAGTATGTGCAAATCGATGCGGGTAGAATTGGTGGAATCACCATTTCAAAAGATGTCGCAGACTACGCTCACGCGCGGCGATTACGCGTGAATCATACGTTTACATCCAACTTGGCCTTATCCGCCTCCGTTGCAGCCTTACGCTGGCTTGCAATCCCATGTGATCTGCGAGTTCCCGACGGAACTTAAATCGCTTGCCAGGGCTATGACTAAGAATCACATTATTCCCGACGACGCAGGCTTACTTCACGTGCCCGACGCGCCGGGATTGGGGATCGAGCCTGACTTGGACGGCATCGCTTCCTATTTGGTGGATACGCAGATCACCGTTGGCGGAAAACAGTTGTACGTGACTCCACCGTTGCGATGAACACTAAGTCAGAATGGAAATATTACGATACTTCTCGCTGATCGCCCGTATACGAACCCTCCCGCAAACTGACGAAACTACAGTGGATACGTCATTTTGCGGGAGGGTCGGTAAGCGAGTACTGCGAGCTTTCCGGGGAGGAAAAAAAAAAAAACGGTCGCCCTCCCCGCTAGGTTCGCGGACCTCACCTAGCGACCCTCCCGCGAATTAGCATGCTTTTTGTTGCAAAATTGTGCGCGCTGGAGGGTCCAGTAGCCCCACCGGCGATCAGCGAGAATTTTCAACAATACTTCAAGTTAAGAATAAAGAGAAAGGTCGATGATGAGATCCATGTTGCAAGGCACCAGCACGTTCGTTTTGGCGGCGCTATTGGCTATCCAGAGTTCCGGCGTTGTTGTGGTAGCTCAAGAACTTCCTGCCAGCAGTGCTGTCAAGCCGGTAAAGCTGTTCGAAGTGGAACGCTACAGCGAAGGTGTCGTTTTTGATCACGATGGAAATGGCTTTATCTCGTGGGATAAGACGTTAACTAAGTTCGCCTTAGACGGAAAGAACTCAGTCTTCGCTGTTACCGGTGCACCTAACGGGCACAAGATTCTCGCTGATGGAACTCACTTGGTTTGCGATGCCAGTCAGCATGCAGTGCTAAAGCTTGACCAGCAAGGTAAGCTGCTCGAGCCAGCTTCTAAAGAGTGCAACGGCAAGCCGTTGCGCGGGCCCAATGACTTGACTCTTGATCCAAAAGGCGGATTCTACTTCACCGATCCCGGCGACTCTGGAAAAGACAATCCGATCGGGACCGTGCACTATGTCGATATCAATGGGAAGACTCATTTGGTTGCCGACGGACTCGCGTTTCCCAACGGCATCGTTTTGACGGAAGATGGCAAGCGTCTGTTAATCGGCGAAAGCCAACGCAATCGAATTCTCGAGTATCCAGTTATCGAGCCCGGGAAAGTTGGCACGATGACCGTGTTTGCGGATCTGCCGAAGAGTGCTAGCGGCAAGTGGGAGGACAACCAGCCCGACGGCATGTGCTTGGATGCGCGGGGCAACTTGTATGTCGCTCATTACGGAATGAAACAAGTCCAAGTGCTTGGTCCAGATGGAAAACTGTTGCGACAGTACGATGGTGGTAATCAACTAACCAGCAATGTTGCCTTTGGTGGACCGAAGCGAGATCAGCTTTTTGTGACCGGTGCCATCCAGTTTGATGGAACCCCGGGCGCTGTCTTTCGATTGGACCTAGGCGTTCAGGGTCGCAACATCCTGCCCCTAAATCGCTAGTAGGGGCGGTTATTTTTATGAGGACTGTTAGGAAAAACAGAAGAGCTAAAGCCGACTTTGGAGGCAAATTAATCGATTTGGACGGTGCTGGTTCCCAGGCTCTTCCTGGGAATCCAATGTCTTGCAGGCTCCGCCTGCGGTCTTCGTTCGCGGGATAGCCGGATCAAGGACTTTGACGAGGCGGAGCTTCGAAGACGGTGCGCTCCAACGCAGAGCCTTGGAATGAGCGTCTTCTCTACGGCCGTTCAGCGAGGTCCAATTTTTGACCAATTTTCCATTGAGCGGTTGTAACTCTCAAAACAGTTTTTTCCGGCACCACATTCCATAAGCTATAATATTGGACACAGTGATCCTGTTTAACCTTTGAGCTTGCTTTCAATTCTTAGCGCACTCATCGATTGCGTTCTTTTTGGAGATTGGTGATGCTTGATAATACCCCTTCCAATAATGGCCACTCAATTGAATCTAAGAAAGCAGACGGAAAATCCAAAAAGCGCAAGGCAAGCGGTTCAAGCAAATTGATCGATGCCTCGGTCGGACGCGGAGATATCGCGCCAAACTTGTCGGCCAAGGGTATTGAGAACTTTGTGGTTCAGCAATCGATCGAGGCTGCTCAGGAGGCCAAGATTGCTGCCGTCCGCGACATCGTAAACTCCGTTCCACCCTACGATGTCAATACACTGACCAAAGTGCTCGAAGCGATCATGTCCGGCGCTTCCCAGGATGACGCAGCCGTATTGCGTAAGGCGCTGACATCGCAAAATAGTTTAGACATGCCTGTGTCCACACATCCCGATGATGAACTTTCTCCCGGCTGGCGTAATGGCGAGTATCCCTACAATCGCTTGATGACGCGCAAGAGCTACGAAAAGCAGAAGTACCAGTTGCAGGTCGAGCTGCTTAAGTTGCAAGCCTGGGTTAAATCAACAGGTCAGAAGGTTGTAATACTGTTCGAAGGCCGAGATGCTGCCGGCAAAGGTGGGACGATTAAACGCTTCATGGAACATTTGAATCCTCGAGGTGCTCGCGTTGTTGCACTTGAAAAGCCCAGCGATGTCGAGCGTGGTCAGTGGTATTTCCAACGCTACGTAGAGCACTTACCAACTGCAGGCGAGATTGTCCTGTTTGATCGCTCCTGGTACAACCGCGCGGGTGTTGAGCGAGTGATGGGGTTTTGCTCCAAAGAGGAATATTCGGAGTTCATGCGACAGACACCGGAGTTCGAGCGCAACTTGGTTCGCAGCGGCACTCATCTAATCAAGTTTTGGTTTTCCGTTAGTCAAAGAGAGCAGCGTCGCAGATTTAAGGAGCGAGAATCACATCCGTTAAAGCAGTGGAAGCTCTCGCCAGTTGATTTAGCTTCGCTGGACAAGTGGGATGAATACACCAAAGCCAAAGAGTCGATGTTCTACTTCACGGATACAACCGATGCACCTTGGACGGTAGTAAAATCTGACTGCAAGAAGCGTGCGAGGCTGAATGCCATGCGGTACATCTTGCACAAGCTGCCCTACAATGGCAAAGACGTTGCCAGAATTGGTACTATCGATCCACTTCTAGTAGCGCGCGCGAATGCATTCGAACGCGGTGAACAGATGATGCACATGATCGCCAGTGAAACGTAGTTCGATTTTGCGCATCAAACTCTGACTTGCCTGCAGATCATGCCTAACCGATCATGCCTGACTGATCTTGCCTGACTGCATGTTGGAATTACACCACTATTGTGGGCCATGAGTTATTTTGAGGCCTAAAGCAGTGCAATGATAGAGTTCAGCAGCAGTCCCGATTGCAGTGAATTCAAGCTTTAGTTGGCTCGTGAGAGCATAGGAAAGTCAGAGCTCAGGCTTAACTAGCTTTTGTGGCTTGCGGGAACCTGCGGCACGGCTAAAATCTGGCACACAATTTGCCTGCTGTTAAGAACCGAAGGTGATTTGCGGTGACTATCCCTAACAAGGCGTCGCCACTTGACGGCCCTGAATAATATTACTCAGCGGCGTCAAAACGGGCACTAACTCCGAAAGTTAGTAGAGCAAAAAGACTTGTTTTTCCAATGAAACAAGGGTTTGAGGGTGTAGCTCAGTCGGTAGAGCATCGGACTTTTAATCCGTGGGTCCGGGGTTCAAGTCCCCGCACCCTCACTTTTGCTGTTCTCATAATCGCGACTTGTTCACATGACCCAATGTGTCGTGGGTTAATTGGTCTGCGAAGGCCCATCACGTCGGTGCCGAATTCATTGAACCCAAGACTTAACTTCACAGTGAATGTGTTGAGGTCTTATCGCGGAAGGCTGTCCCACAGGGAATTTGGTAGCCGCACACTCAGAATCTGGAGGATAATGTTTTCCTACAGAATCTGAATCGCATAAGCATAAGCTGAGAAACGGAAACGGTCAGCCCAGATGCAATGATGATTCTGGAACCAGATCTTTGATCGCCCCGATTCGTCAACTTGGAATGAAGCGGGTTCGATGGTCAACTGATGAAGTTTGGCTTAGGGAGAATCTCCGGCAAATCACTCGGCCCTACGATACCTTAGTTCGCCTTCAGATCTGTTAAGATAGCTGGTTTACTGATTCTCTGTACTCGTAAAAGCTTTTCACAAACATGCTTCGATGCCATCGTATTAGTCAAAATAGGTTTGATCAGTTCTGCGGCTCGAGTTTCCGTCAAGCAGTCAAAGATCGTTTGACGAACGTGGATTTTTTTCTGCTCGCGAAGCTCGGAACTGTGGTCCTGATGTTAATCGGTTTGGGTGTGATCGTTCAGCCAGCGCAGGCTCTACAGACACTAGAAAGTGAACTTATCTTCCCGCCGCATCCGCAGCACAACCATGCGCCAGGCATCGCAGAGCTGGCCAATGGAGACTTGATCGTGTCCTGGTTCCGCGGTTCAGGCGAGCGACGCTCGGATGATGTGGCCGTTTATGGCGCGCGTCGAAAGGTCGGTCAGAAAAATTGGTCCGCAGCGTTTCTCATGGTGGATACTCCGGGATTTCCGGATGGCAATACCTGCATGATGGTGGACAAGCATGGCAGGCTTTTTCTGTTCTGGCCTCTGGTCTTAGCAAACACCTGGGAGTCCTGTATCACTCAGGTGGCCGTGTCCGATCAACCGATCGGCGAGGGCTCGCCGAAGTGGAATCGCCGCGATTCCATTTGGCTCAAGCCCGATGACTTTTCCGAGCAAGCCATTGGAGTGCTGGACGAAATGGCCAAGGATCTGCCGCAGCCGATCCCTGAAAAGTTTCAGAGCTATATCGATCGAGCGAAGCAAATGCTGCCCGACAAGTTGAATCAACGCTTGGGCTGGCAGACTCGCTGCAAGCCAACCGTGTTGCCATCAGGTCGCATCCTCCTGCCGCTCTACACCGATACCTTTTCAATTGGCCTTATGGCGATCTCAGACGACGGTGGAGTTACTTGGACAGCGAGCAAGCCGTTGATCGGTTTCGGAAACATTCAACCTAGCGTCGTTCGTCGCAATGACGGAACCTTAGTTGCCTTCATGCGCGAGAATGGACCTCAAAAGCGGATTCGCGTTTGCCAGTCGACCGACGACGGCATGAATTGGGGCAAGGTCGGTAAGCTGGAACTGCCGAATCCAGGTTCAGGCTTGGATGCTGTTCGGCTGAGCAGCGGCAATTGGGCACTAATCTACAACGATACCGAAACGGGTCGCAATAGGTTAGCTGTTTCGCTTTCTAAAGACGAAGGCAAAACATGGCCTATCACGAAACATCTGGAAGATCAACCAACGGGATCGTTCCATTATCCTACAATGATTCAAACTCGGGACGGATTGATTCACTGCGTATACAGCCACTTTACTGAAGCAGGTAAGAGCATGAAGCATGTGCAATTCGTCGAGCAATTCTTGTTAAGTGGTAATTGAATTGCAACACCAGCCGGAAACGCTGTCAAGTGAGTTATCATTAACGTTCAAAAAGCAAAGTGATCACTGCCATATGTCTTCACCAACGACCGACAAGCCCTTGAAGCGTAGGCAATTATTTTTTCAAACGTTCAATGAAGTCCTTATCGAACTCGATCGCATGGAGAGTCGGCCTCAGCGGACGATCGGAAAATGGAGTTTGGGGCAGATATTGAAACACCTGGCCGTCCCGATCGATGGCGCGGTCGATGGCATATCGGTTCAGATGCCATGGCATCTGCGATTCAGCGCGAGATTGTTCAAACCGATCGTGATGCGAATGCGCATGCCAGCCGGTTTCCAATTGCCAAAACAGGCGGCTGCTGTAATGGTCCCCGGCCCCACCGAATCAGCGGAAGGATTTGCTGCACTGAGAAACTCCATTAACAAATTCAATGCGGCCACTGAGTTCCATCCTCATCCTGTCCTTGGAACGCTCACGAAAAAGGAATGGGAAATGATCATGTGCCGCCATTGTGAATTGCATTTGAGTTTTGCACTCGATGTGTAGAGACAATGCCATTTACCCATAACGGAATGGCGCAAGCCGCCCAGTGTTTGTTTTTGACCAATCTGCGACAAAGGATGGCTGACGACGCCAAATATTTGGCTGGTGCGAGACGTAACAGTGTTGCCAATCTGTGCTGCTCAACATTAACCAGAAAAGTAAATGGGGAACACGAATCTCCAATAATACTCACCAAACTCGCATTACTCGCTTTCCGAACATCCCGCAAAATGACCTGTCCACTTTAGATTGGGCAGTGTGCGGAAAGGTTTGTATACTGGCGATTACCGAGAAGTATCCAGCTTTATGGTCAAAGGAATAGGGAAAGAACTTTAGACGGGTCGGGAACCATGAATCAATGGCGAATGAGAAGCACTGAACGCAGACCGCGTCGATCCTTTCTCCAGACATCTGTTGGGTTGTGTGCGACAGGTCAATTATTGGCTCCAGCAACTATTGCTCGCGGAGCCTCCGAACTGTTCGACTCGTCGCCAGTACAAGTTTTGATGCCTCGCGATCGAGTGCCACTATCGTTCATCATCGACGACTCGACATGCCTAGTGAACATGGGCCACTTCTGTACGCCTCAGTTCGCTCAAGCTTGGCCAGATCGCGCCGAGTATCATAAGCCTTGGCAGAGTTGGCCTCGAGAGATTCCCGATGCATTTGTGCGCGAGTTCGGTGAGTGGTGTGCTGAGGCTGGAGTGCGAGGCAAGTATAGCTTGGTACCTTATCCGGCTTGTGTAGGTTGGCTGGATCGCGAGCTGCCGGGTTGGACTCGCGCGCATCTCGAATCCAGTTTAGCCCTGGTGCGGAACTTGATGCTGCCCAACTGGGACATTCATCCTGAGATGATTACGCACACTCGTGTGATCGACCTTGCAAGCGGTCGTCCCATCGAGCCGGTAAATCCTGCGACGATGGAGAACTCCTATCCGCGCGAGCGAGTTAGCGTAGATCATCTCACGGCCTACTTGGCTTACGCTCTACGAATCCTGCGAAATTGTGGTATACCTTGCGAAGGCATCACAACTCCCGGAGGCTTTGGCAACTTGATGAAGCCTGAGCTTTCTACGGCCGTATTTCAAGCTGTTCGAGATGTTTTCGGCGCGGAATTGCCTCACTATTTCAAATATGTTCGCGAGGGCGATGAGAGTACTGAACCTGTGCTGGAGAATGTTCGCAACGAACGCACTAATGCAGTAACGGCAACGGTGAACGTACCCGCTGGCACAGGTGATTGGTTCGGCGGCTGGCAAGGCGATACAGTTTCGAAAGGCCACTTGTATTTGAGTGCAGATGGGCAGTCAGGCAGGATGGCCGAGCTTATTAAGCGTAAAGCTCCAGCGCTATGCTTTGTCATTGGCCTGGAATGTACTGCAATGGAAACAAGAGCGGCTTCAAGCAGTTTCAGTCCAGTGTTCGTACACTGAAGTCGACCTACGGCGAGCAGACGCAGTGGATGAAGCTGAGCGAAATAGCCAGATATTGGGCAGCCAAGTCATGGACTCGGTTCAAGCTGGATTCCGACAAGCTACGCATCGAAGCGCCAATCTCATGTGCGAACTTTACATTCCAATGCGATGTTGACCCAGGAAAGCTTATCGCCATTCACGAGGATGGTAGCAAGCTTGAATTTAACGAAGTCCGCAACAAGAGCCAACTTCATTCAGGCAGTTGGTTCGAGTCCGATCAAGGCTTGATTTTGTGTATGAATCTACCCAAGGGCCAAAGCCAGATTCAGTATCAAGATGATAAGTAGTGGCGTGCATTCAAGCGTAACGGCGCGAGCCGTACGGTTCCCCAAGCTTTACTCACATTAACCTTAGTCAAACTCGCTACATTAGAACCGGGGTGCTCGCGCATTTTGATGTTGCACGGTTTCTGGGATTTCGGGCCGAAGGCCCAGTAATTTACTCAGCCCAGCCCATCGGGCTGGTGGACAGAACAGAAACATAGTAAGGCCAACGGCCCGACGGTTTGAGCTCAAACCGTCGGGCCGTTGGCCCTTTGTTCTTCTCGCGATTTACTCACCCAGCCCTACAAGGCTGGGCTAAGTAAACGAACAGGGCTTCGCCCTTAACTCCAAATACTGCAACATCAAAACTCGCGCACCGCCGCTTGAACTCTGGCGAGTTCCACTACGAACCTAGCTGAAGTTTGGAGTTGGTGGACGATACTGGCCGATATCGATCGACTTGAACCAGTCAATCGTCTTCATCAGTCCTTCGCGAAGAGTGATCGTAGGTTGCCAATTCAACTCCTTCTTGGCAAGGGTAATGTCTGGACGTCGGCGAGTTGGATCGTCGACAGGTAGAGGCTTCTCGACTAGCTTGGCGTTTGATCCTGTAAGTTCTATCACTAGTTCAGCCAATTCCTTGATAGTGAACTCGCCGGGATTACCGATGTTGCAAGGTCCAACAAATCGATCGGGACAATTCATCAATCGAACGATGCCTTCCACCAGGTCATCCCGATAACAAAAGCTTCTTGTCTGATTGCCATCGCCGAAGATAGTGATGTCCTGACCGGTCAAAGCTTGTCGAATAAAGTTGGATACAACTCGACCATCGTACGGATGCATGCGTGGACCGTAGGTATTGAAGATTCTCACGATGCGAATGTTAACCTTGTTCATGCGATAGTAGTCCATGAACAGTGTTTCTGCCACGCGCTTACCTTCGTCATAACAAGCGCGTGGACCGATTGGATTTACTGAGCCTCGATAACTTTCAGGCTGCGGGTGAACTTCAGGATCACCATAGATTTCCGAAGTGCTTGCCAACAAGATCTTGGCTCCACATCGTTTGGCCATGCCAAGCATGTTGAGTGAACCCAGAATGCTGGTCTTCATCGTCTTGATGGGATTGAATTGATAGTGACCTGGTGCGGCTGGGCAGGCCATGTGATAGATCTCGTCAACCTCCAAGAAGATCGGCAGCGTCACATCATGACGTACCAATTCAAAATTCGGTTTGCCAAGTAAATGAGCGACGTTCGACTTTTGACTTGTGAAGAAATTGTCTAAGCAGATTACGTCGTGACCTTCAGCTACCAAGCGCTCGCAGATGTGCGAGCCTAAGAAACCTGCGCCACCAGAAACAAGAATGCGTTTGATAGTTGCCACTTCAATTCTGCTTAACTGAATGAACTTGTTAGAGGTTGTTTACAGCGATGCATTTAGACCGCCACTTGATCCGTATTCGGATTCGAGCGGCTAGAAGCACAACAAACAAGTCAGCTTTAGCGGATTAGCTTTTAGACCCGGGGGTTCGTCGCGTTGGAAGCGATTTTGCTGGCTAACTTTTCGGAATGAGCCTGATGTGGAGGCCGACCTAGGGAAATTCAGAAAAAATTATTTCTTGGCACCAAATACAGGCTGAGCTAACACCGAAGTGTTATCAAAGGTTCACTGCGAAATAGAAAAATCCCAAAAATTCTTGAATTTTTCACAGGAAGGCAGGCTGCCAAAAAACTAGCCTGACCGGAGTTCGTTTTGCCATAAACTGTCTAATTTCGAGGCTTACGGACGTCTTTGGGGCAAAAATTGACCGAAAAAATTTGACAAATGCTTCCAAAACTGTCAGGTTACGGCTTCTTCACGAACTGTTGGTAGCAGGTTCGATTAGAAAAACAAATGATTCATCGAAACCTTTGCGACCTTCGGCGAGTGGAAATTTATCGTTCGTTGTTTCGTTTTCTACTTTTCTTGAAGGAGGCAGCCTATGCTGCGAAATTCAATGAGCTTGCGAGGTAGCAAGCACGGGTTCACGCTCGTTGAACTTTTGGTGGTTATCGCCATTATCGGTATCTTGGTTGGTCTGTTGTTGCCAGCCGTCCAGGCAGCTCGCGAAGCGGCTCGCCGAACTCAGTGTATTAACAACATGAAGCAGCAGGCTCTGGCGATGCATAATCACCACGACACCTACAAGCGCTTCCCATCGGCTCACCAGATTGGTAAGACCTGGTATTCATCCTACCAGCGAAGCGATCCACCGGGTGGAATGCGAACCACATCGCCGATCTATCCGCGTGAAGGTGCGTTCATGAGCTGGACTTTGAAGATTTCCCCATTCATCGAATCGGGTAGCTTCTATGACAAGTGGGACTTGGCCGTTTGGCCATGGTGGCAATACCTGCCAGGCACCAGCACAACCAATCCGCTAAACCGATTGAATGCTGTGATCAACCCAACCTATGTATGTCCATCGGATCACCGTGGTGGTCAGCGAGACCCTAACGACTTCGCAGCTTTGACAAGCTACTTGGGCGTCTCTGGAACGACTCAGTGGGCTGAAGCACCAGGTCGAGGACAAAACGGAATTCTGTTCGTCAATTCGGGCGTAAAGATGGCTCACATCACTGACGGTACCAGCAACACTCTGATGATTGGTGAACGACCACCATCCCAGAGCTTGGTGTACGGTTGGATTTGGGCTGGTTCTGGCGACTTCCCATACTTCGGTGCAACTGACGTTGTTTTGGGTGTTAACGAGCGTCCTGACCTTCCAACCAATGCTCCTGACTACTTCCGTCCAGGTAAGGTCAATGATCCAGGTGATTTGCATCGCTATCACTTCTGGAGCTTGCACTCTGGCGGTGGAAACTGGGCGTTGGCAGATGGTAGCGTTCGGTTCTTCTCGTATCAAGCTGCAGGTCCTTGGGTTGACCTAATTGCAACACCGACTGCAACACCGACTCCAATCCAAGCCATGGCAACTCGCAGTGGCGGTGAAGTTCAAACTGCAAACGACTAGTTTGTAGATACCTTTCCTAGAATGACCTGTGAGCCAGACCGAGGTAGCGCGGTCTGGCTTCACTTTTTTGTCTCGCTATTGATTGTTTTGTTAAAGTCTTCCAATGACCAAATTCAAGAAACAATCTCCCCTACTTCTTCTTGTTGTTTTGGCGCTAGCTGGTTGCACTCCTAAGGAGAAAGAGCCAGATCCATCTACCATTCCAAACATTCCACCTTCGACCCGAGGTGCGGGTGGCGGCGGTCCGGCCGGTGGCGGCGAGGCAGGAGAAGGCGGTGGTAAGACGAGCAAGCTTGAACCACCAGGTAAGTAGTACCAATTGTTGCAAACGAGAAATGCTCGGGACCACTCCCGAGCATTTTTTTTTAATGGACGAGGTTACGAGTCCCAAGAAACTTCGCCACGACCACAACTCAACGCGCGAAGGATTCGTAACCTCATCCCCAGATTCGTAACCTCGTCCACTACGGGCACTGCGGGGGCGTTTCTTACGAATCTGGTTGTTGATCGCTGATTGCAATATCCCAAACCGTCTTGCTGGGCAGATTGAATGCAACGCCCAATCGATGAAGGACATAGACCAATCCAAAAAGCGATGTGCAGGCCAGCACGATTGCTCCACCAGCAGACACTTCAAAGTGATAAGAAACATACCAACCAGTGATACTACCCGCAAATGAAAACAGCAACGACCAAACGAAGACCCACTTCAATCGTTTCGTCACCAGTGTTGCGGTTGCGGCTGGCGTCACCATCAGCGCGGTCGTTAGTACAACGCCAACGGCTTGGATAGCTGTTACGACTGCAAGGGCTAGTAATATCAGCAAAACATAGCGCATGCGCTGAACAGATAATCCAATGGTTTGTGCATGCAACGGATCGACGGTCGTTAACAGCAACTCTTTTCCAACGATTAACAAGCTACTACAGACCACTATGCAAACCACTGCGATTCCGAGCAGATCCTCGTTGGTTACACCTAACACATTCCCGACCAACATGTGACTAAAGTCCATGAAATTCTTGCTGCTGCTGATCATTACAATCCCCAGCGCAAACATTCCGGAATAGACAATTCCGATCGCAGTATCCTCGCGTAGCTTTTGTCCTCGACCAAGCCAACCAATCCCTAAAGCCGTCAAGACTGCAGCTAGGATTGCGCCAGCAAGGAGATTCCATTTATTGAAGTAGGCGATGACAATCCCAGGCAGCGTCGTATGAGCTACAGCTTCGCTTAGAAAAGCCATTCGTCGCAATACGATGTAGACGCCCAACAAAGAACAGGTAGCACTCACCAGCAGACTGGCAAGCAATGCGCGTCGCATGAAGGCTAACTCAAACGGCTCAAGTAACCAATCCATCAGCGAGGACCTCGAGTTACCGCGGGAACGCCATCGGAAGTTACGACGCTTGTAACACTTCGAACGCCAGGAAGTTGCTCGATTTGATAAACGCGGCCTTCTTTAAGATAGACAGCTACATCGAAAGATTCTGAGAGGCGGCCAAGGTCATGAGTTGCAACCAGAATACTTCCGCCAACTTTGACATGGTCGCCTAAGACCTTATCAACGATATCACGTGTCGCCTCATCTACAGCATTCAACGGTTCGTCCAGAAGGAATAGGCTAGCCTGTTGTACCAGGGCTCGAGCGATGAGTGCTCGCTGTTGTTGCCCCCCCGACAGTTCGGCAATCTGACGATCAGTTAAGTCAGCAATTGCCAATCGATTTAGAGCTGCTAGAACCAGTTTATTGTCAGCAACTTTTGGGCGACGCAGCCAGCCCAAGTGCACATAGCGTCCAGTCATTACCAGATCAAACACACTGATGGGAAAATGCCAATCTACGTCTGATCGTTGCGGCAAGTATGCGGTTCGATGATGGCAAGAACCAACTGCATTTCCGTAAACGCGAATCGAGCCACTTTCAGGTTTGATCAGACCAGCAGCGGCCTTCAGTAGTGTACTCTTGCCGGCTCCGTTATGACCAACCAATGCGACTCGCTGACCCCTCGATACAGATAGATTCACATCACCAATAACTAGCCGTTTGGTCGTGGGATAACTTATCGCAACCCCATTGAACTCCAACGCTGGCCCAGTCTGTTGTGGACCTAAATGACTTCGTCCTCCGTAGGGAAACGGTGGCAACTTGTGATCGCATTCAGCAATGCCATCGGTCAGCTTTAGATGGTTTTCAGAACAACAATTAGCACTCAACGCAACGACTCCGCAATTTTCTTCGCGTTGGAACGCATCATGCCAACATAGGTTCCCGTTGGTGTATCCTTCGGCCCCAGTGAATCTGAGTTGAGCATCTCCACCTTGCTCACGGCAGATTCGCGGGCAACTTGCTGCACCAGCTTGGAATTGGTAACCGATTCTGCGAATAGAGCAGGAATCTTGAGTTCCCGTATGCGTCGAATGAGTGCTCCAATCTTCATCGCAGAAGGATCGGCAGCCTCACTTGTTAATGAATCCAGCAAACTCAGAACCTCAAAGCCATAATCTTCTGCGAAGTATCCGAATGTGTTGTGCGCTGTAACAATAAATCGATTTCCCTCTGGAACCTCGGCCAATAACGATCGGACCTCACTATCCAAACTTTCCAATTCTTCAACGTAGGCCTTCGATCGTGACGAATACAGCTCGGCATGTTCGGGATCAGCTTTGCTAAGTTCTGCTGCGATAACCTGAACCATGGATCTCGCATGCTTAACCGATTGAAAAACGTGGGGATCCTCGCTAGTTCCATGGCAGGCACAGAAGGCTTTACGAGGCGTTATTTCTCGGGAAACAGCGACACGAACTGCTACACTACCACTGGCCGTGAATAGATCATCAAGCCAGGCCTCAAAGTGCAATCCAATTTCAAAGACTAACATTGCTCTAGTCAATGTAAGTCCGTCCCGGGGAGTTGGCTCAAATGTATGTGGATCGCCATCAGCCGGAACCAGGGTTGTCACCAGTACTTGTTCGCCGCCAACTTGCTTCACCCAGTCGGCCAAAATGCTGTTTGTAGCGACCACAGGAACTCGACCCTGAGCGTCTTTGGAAGGTTTGATCGAGGTTGATTCGCAACCAACAAAGAGGGTCGCGAGGAATAGGCTGATAGGCAACAAGGCAACTCGCATGTCCAATCCTTGTGATTTTGGCTCGATTGACTGCATCAGATTTCAGGCCATATGCCGTTGTTGAACCAAGATTTCACTGAAGCCGAGCATCATTCTGACGCTAAAGTGGGTGACCAACCGCCCAGTCAACCAACTCCAGTATCGTATCTGAAAGCTTCGCTTTTGCAATAGACTTGCAATTGCATACCTTCGGAGCAAATGCCAGTTGAGGAACTGAGGACTAGCTAAAATAGGATCAGCAGGTCGCAATTACCGAGGAATTGAGGTTGTGCCCGAAAAAATATCAGTGATGGTGCGGTTGTTCCAAATCAAAGTCGATGCCAGGTAGCCAAGCGGAGAGAATATTAGCAACAGCTTGATCTGATTCGTCCACCAAAGATCACGAATGGATATGATGGGCCAGTTGGCTAGCAGTACCAGCAGTACTAACACCGGTGCAAATACGATCAGGCTTCGCCATGCACTCTTGAGAATTCCCATCCTCGTGCCATCTCGATTTACAAAACAGATTCCAGTTAATCGTGCTGAAATTCCACCAAAGGTGAGCCAGTTCCACAGAGCTAGTAACCCGACAATTCCCGCACCAGCATAGATCAACTTTTGGCTCACCCGATCATTCTTGCTCAACTCCAAGTCATCTGAATTGGCGATCATTAAAGTCTCATTCAAAAGCGATTCATTCCAAGCTTCATCGAAGTCTTCGGACCACACTGGGCGTTTCCCAGGCACTGAGAAATTCAATCCTGGTCGAGGTCGATTTAGTTTGCTGATCCGGCCTTCGCCTGGCTTTGGAGAATCGTTATTGAGTGACTCACTGCCAGACGATTCGGAGGAGGTTACCTCAGCCGGTTCGACGGTTGCGTTATCAGAATCTTTTTGATTGTCCTGACTTGCCTTTGCAGGTGAATTGTTCGGAAGCTTGTAAATTGGAGGCTCTAACAATTTTTCAGAGTTCATTGGAATGTTATCTACTATGGAACGTTCGAATTTTCCGAGATTCGCGTAAACGTCCGTTAATCTCTTTCTGGCTCTGACTTCCAGATCCGCCAGCTTCTGGCGTCCGACATCGCTGGTCCAATATGCACGTTGTTCTCCACTAGCACCGTCCCACCAATTGTCTTGAGCGGAATCGGCCTGTGCCACGTAATTCAAGGTAGCTATCATCTGTACTTTGTTGCGTACATCGATAATGTGAACGATTGGCGGAAACAACAACAAGAAGGCGACCGCAGACAGAAGCGGAACGGAAAAAGCGACCGACAAGATCGAGTTAAAGAACCTAGTCTTTGAGGTCACAGCATGTGAGCCACGATTGAGTTGTACGAGTTGCGATTCGAGCGTTTGCAAAGATGGCATGTGCTTTCCGGACGCAATCGACTCGCAGAAGTTCAAAGATCGAAGAGGCGGTAGAGCCTCGCGAGCCAACAAACAGAAATACTCACCTGTTTTCTGTTTGCAAAATTTCTTTCGTAAGCGATGATTTTTCGGCAGTGCCAACAAGCTGACTGACTGGATTAGCTCGCGATAGTTCGTCGCATTCTCAGCCTGAATCTGTTCAAGGCAGGCCGCCGGAGGATTGTTGTGTATTGCTGAGTCCAAACTGACAATGCTTAGCCGTCCAGCTCGATCAATCCACCAGTCGCTGAGCTTGGAAACTGAGGCCACGAGGTTAGTATTCTTGACCGAATGAAAATGGTTGAGCAACTGGCGAAAGACAAAGCTGGTAACCGGCCAAGCAAAATGGACACCGTGCGCAAGGCATTCCTTTAGTGGGATGCCTTCGGGAGCAACATAGGCGTACCAGCGCTGCGATCCTTCTACACTTTGCTCAATAAAGCGGAGGCGAGTCGATGGGTCTTTGGTGCACTGTTGCTGTTCATAATCTATTTCAGTGTCGTTGGTGACAGCTATCCAGACACTACGTTCCAAGGCGGGATCATCGCCGTTTAGCCAACGAATCGAGTCATCTGCTCCTGGTACATCAATCTGATTTCGTATACGAAATCGACCGAGAGTTTCTGGCAATGGATGTTGCGACTTTACGACTGGCAATACAAATTCTGGAATGTCTAGCTCGGTGTTCTGGATGACGGGTGGGGCAGGAATCAAACACTCTGTCCTGCTCAACCAATCATGCAACATCTGACGTCGCCCCTTACTTCGCCAAGTGACGAAATAGAGCAACCAAGTCAAGGGTGAAGCCAATGCGATGGTTAAGCCTTGAACGATGTCAGATCGTATCCAACCAGTGACATACAGAATCGCAAAGAAAACAAGCTCGATGACCACACTTACAAAGCTGAATGATAGAACACGAACGAAAACTCGTCCCAAAGTTGGTCGACGACCGGTTCTCGCATCGGCAATATGAATCCTCATTGCCGCCTTTCCCAAGCTGGTTGAAAATAATGACTCGGCGAACAAGAAATAGATGGCTGTGACGCCAGCGCCGACCAGATTGGCGAGTAACTTCGATTCCCCTTCCATGATCCATTTTGGTAGAATCAAAATAGACATCGTGCCTATTAGAATGGACAACAAGAAGTGGTCTGCCAATGCTGCGATCACTCGTCGTACAACATTTGCAGTTTCGGGCTTCGGTGCCAACAACGCCATCAACTCGGTCTGCATTTCGATGAACGACTGGTATCGCGTGGCAGGGTCTCGCGAGAGCCCTTTCATGACGATTCGTTCCAGCTCCTCGGGCACCTCAATTTCAACGGTTGAAAAAGGAGGTGGATCGGATGAAGCAATTCTGGCAATAACTTGAGCAGCATGCGGCGATTCGAACGGAGCCTTGCCGGCAAGCAAGAAATAGAGAGTTGCCGTCAGCGAATAGATGTCAGAACGTACATCGATGTTTTGTCCAAGCAGTTGTTCGGGCGAAGCGAACAAAGGTGTACCTATGAAGGCTCCGGTTTGCGTCAACTCGGAATCACTCACCAGCGAGCGAGCCAACCCGAAGTCGCCAATCTTGACGTTTCCGTGAGTGTCCAGATAGCAATTCGCTGGCTTGATATCACGATGTATCATACCTCGCGAATGCGCTTCAACCAAACCCTCTATACATTGCAGAATCAGCCTGACCGCTTCGGCAAAGGGGAGTGGGCCTTTTTGAACGATCAGGTCCTTGAGAGTCTGCCCCGTCATCAACTCCATAGCGATGAACGGCGTTCCCGATTCCTCATCAACACGGTGTACAAAGACACACCTAGAGTGATTGATCTGACTGGCAATCAAGCCTTCCTGTTTGAAGCGCGCTAGTGCTTCGCTCGACCGAGCCAGGTCGGGCGACAGCAACTTGATAGCAACTGGTCGACCCGACGAATCGTCGGCTCGGAAAAATCTCCCCATGCCGCCTTGGCCCAAGGCAGAGACAATTTTATAGCCACCAATAACCGAACCAATCAGCGCGCTGGAATTCGATGATCTCATTCGCTCTTGGAACGATCCTGAACCTGAGCCTGGTACGCCGCTGGAGTCAAATGCTGCTGTAGCATCAGCGGCAAGAGGACGCGTCTTTGAATCAAACGCACCGGTAGCATCCGTTGCACCACTGCCAGTGTAGTTTGAGGTTACATCCAACCCATCACGACCGACTCCTTCGGTTTGCTCTGGGTCCTGATTATGTGAAGTCGAATCGGGACTTGTCATTACGTTTACTGATTTGATGTGAGAGTTAAGTCCGTCAAGGACTTTCTCGGCCCACGAAAATCGCCACCCATGCAGATGACAGCTACCTCTTCCTCAGCAGCTTGGCCAGTGGTCGCATTAACATTCTTGCATCAATACAAAGCTATTGATGGAATCATACTCGACCGGTCGCTCAGTCCTAAACATGATAACCGTTGAGCCCTGCAGAGACACCCCCTGGCCCCTGGCAAGATGGACAGTATTCGGCGTCAAGCCGTAAATGTTTTGAGTTTTTAAGATTTGCCGCAGGGAAACTCTGATGAAAATTCGGACGCCATCAAACTCCAACGGTGCAATCCTCAGCCTTACCATGCTGGAAACCCGAACACACCGCCATCCGAAGAATCCTAATTCTTTGACTTAGTTTGCGACCAATGCTTCAAATAGTGCTCCAAGGCTAACCTATTCGACTCGAATGCCATTCGATCTAGTACGCCGGGAGTTAATTCAGTCCACATCCATTTCGAGACTTCGCTTGCCGCTGCAGAGACAACTTGCGAATGACAAACTCGAGCCGAATAAAACAGGTCCAATACTGGGCAGGTCACTCCATGATAGGTGTACCGGTTGGGGTGTGTCATCAAGAATTGAAGCCCTTCAATTTTTAATCCTACCTCTTCCCAGACCTCGCGATGTAGGCTTTCTTCGGCGGTTTCGTATGGATCAACAAAACCTCCTGGCATACCCAGCTTGCCAGCTCCAGGATCACGCGCCCGCTCGATCAACAGCACCTGTCCAACTTCGTTCAGAATTACACCACCCACGGCGGTGACAGGTCCAAAAAAAGAGGTGTGTCCACAAGCATCACATCGAAAGGGCTTCATTGGCTCAAAGACCGTTCGCTTAGCTCCGCATAATGGACAGAACGTGTAAGCTTGCGAGATATCGATAGGGGCTTTTTCCGAACTCATAGTCAACTGTATGTTTTGCAAAACGGTCGATGGGGCGGGACATGAATCAGTTGTATATCAAACAATCCTCTGTTCGTTGTCGCCACAACTCTTCGTGGCCAACGGCAAGTTGTTCGACAACGGATCGTTCGCATTCCCCGCGCCTATACAACTCAATCGTCTCCCTTAATTCACTGTTGCCATAAAGGATATCGATCGGCGGTTTGATGTACTCGTACTCGTAGGGTGGAGGAAGCCATGCGAACTGAGAGAACAGTTTAGCTGCTGTTGCCAACATGGCGATGGTCATTGAAAAAGACCGGGCTTGATTTCTATCAATAATGCGAATATCCAATCCTAGGCAACCTTCTTGTTTCCACTTGTCAAAGGTTGGCTGAAAGCGAGTTGGCAATAATTTAATTCCAGGCATGTCGAACTCGCTCAATAGCCTCAGCCATAAAGCGGAATCGACGAAAGGTGCTCCGATTACTTCAAATGGACGCGTTGTACCACGACCTTCGGACAGGTTAACCCCTTCCAGAAGCACTTGCCCAGGGTACAGCAATGTTGTGGTAAACGCAGGCATGTTTGGAGATGGCCACATCCAATGTCGATTCAGTTGATCAAAGTAGAACGATCGACGCCAGCCCTGCATGGGCACAACGCTCAATTCGACATCTATTGCCAGCTCCGCAACAAGCAGCATGGCTATTTCACCCATGGTCAGGGCGTGACGCATGGGAATAGTCCAACCACCGACAAAACTGATGAAGTTGATGTCGAGCAAAGGACCTTCGATAACCTGACCGCCAAGCGGATTTGGACGATCCAAGACGATTACAGACTTGCCATGTTCTGCACAGGCTCGCAAGACTTCGAGCAAGGTCCAAATGAATGTGTATACGCGCGTACCAACGTCTTGCAGGTCGACAATCAAGCAGTCGATGTCTTCCAACATTTCCGGATCGGGCTTACGCGTTTGACTGTACAAGCTAAAGACAGGGATATTCAGCTTGGAATAAGTACCATGAGGAGATTCAAGCATGTTTGCCTGCTGCTCGCCCCATATCCCATGTTGCGGAGAGAACAAGCAACGGAGCTGGCCAGGGCAAGATTCTGCAATAACATCTGCTGCTAGTCGAAGATTTGAATCAACAGAAGCTTGATTTAGCAGTAGTCCAATTCGTTGCGATGGCTTAATGAACCTTTCTGGATTCTCGCAAAATGTCTCCAGCCCATACACAACTTCGCAAGATTCTTGGAACATTATGAATAGTCTGTAGAGTTAGGTACGCTTGCGAGCCTGAATTCGATTTTGATGGCTCAGAAACTTCGGTGGAGGCACTGCAGATCCGTTGCCTTCGTGACTAGCTTCCGAATCAGCCTT
>JAXMBP010000080.1:0-23472 GCA_046349795.1 Pirellulales bacterium
CGGACGCTGACGTTTTGCTACAGGTTCACAGGAAAGAACTACGACGAGTACTTTGAACAAGTGCGCGATCAGGCGTTCTCGGCGATGAAGTAGACTCCGATGAACGCTCGAAAGGATCTGTGCTACTGTTTGCTAACGAACTCCCAAGTTCTGCTGGATCCAACCTTCAAGCTCGGTCCAGTCGACGGGCGGAAGCTTGGAAAGGTCGGGCCGTAGCTTCACTGCATCGTGAATGTAGATATGCTCGATTTCGCTCTGATTCTTGTCCGTGATCCAGTGGACCAGAACTCGAATACATAGCGGAAGTGATCCGGGGACCCTGATTTCGTAACCACATAGCATCGGAACTTCCAGCCAGCCAAGTTGTCGAGCTGCCAAGGCTGGGAACTCCGCGTCCAAGTCGTTGGTTACCGTGAAGAGCGCGCTAGAGATGTCGGTCGGCTCGATCCCATTGCGGCGAATCATCAGAGCCAACATCTGCCGAGTCGCACGCAGGATCTCTTCGCGAGTATTCGAAGTTACGGTGGTTGCTCCACGGACTCCGCGGCAAACTTGGTTCATGGCAGGTTGATTCGAAAAAAGGAGCGTCGAAAAGCAGTGAAAAACCAGCTCGGCACACAGATGACCTCGCGAGGGTTGGACAGTTGAGTATAGTTGATAGTCGAAAACTGCCCACCCTAATTGGGTTGTTTCAGCTTTATGGCTTGGATTGACTTTTTTGACGACCGTTTTTGACTATTTCGAACGATGAGCCAGGATCAACTCACAGATTCCGACACGATTGACTCGACCAGCGAAAAGCCGGCTGTAGATCCGCGCGAATATTCCATTCTGATCGTTGACAACGACAAGGCTCACGCGCGAGCGATGACTGAGAGCTTGGAGCGCGTTGGTTACCGTTGCACGGTGGCCACCAGCGGACCTGAGGGCCTGCAGCAGATTGACCGAGGCCATTTCCATCTTGTCGTATCAGATTTGGTAATGAACGACGCCGACGGAATGCAGGTTTTGCAGAAGGCGAAAAAAGTACTACCAGAGTGTGAAGTCGTTTTGGTAACCGGTCATGCGACAGTTCCTACTGCCGTCGAGGCAATGCAAGAGGGTGCCTTCAACTTCTTGGAAAAGCCGATCACGCCTAATCGATTGCGAGCAGTTACGGCCAAGGCGATCGAAGCGGTCCAACTTCGTCAGACCAACACAGAACTTCGTCAGCGACTAGATGAGGCCTTCGGCTTCGAAGGCATTATCTTCGCTAGTCCCAAGATGAAGGATGTGATTGAGAGAATCAAGCGGATCGCACCAACCGACGCAACAGTATTGGTTACCGGTGAAAGTGGTACTGGCAAAGAGATGATCGCTCAGGCCATTCATCAAAACAGCCCTCGCAAAGGAAAGCGAATCAAAGCACTGAATGTGCGTGCTGTATCCGAACAACTGGTGGAGAGCGAACTGTTCGGCCACGTGAAAGGTGCCTTCACCGATGCGGCCAGCGATCGCGTTGGAGCCTTTGAATACACCGACGGAGGTACGCTGTTTCTGGACGAGGTCGGCGATATGCCGATGAGTACTCAGATTAAGCTGCTGCGAGTCTTAGAGGAGCATCGATCACTCGCGTTGGAGATAACAAGTCGATCAAAGTCAACGCAATGATTGACAAGGCGTACCAATCGGCCTCTGGAAAAGCTTGTCGAAGAAGGGCACGTTTCGAAACGATGCTTGTACTATCGCTTGAACATTGTCGACTGTGCATCTGCCATGCGCATGAGCGACGAGAAGATGTCGTGCCGCTGATGGATCATTTTCGCAAGATGTTCTTGAAGAGGCATGGAAAGTCGGCTGCACATTTTTCACCTGCGGTGACTCGCAGATTTTTTGAGTACGATTGGCCAGGTAATATTCGCCAGTTGCGTAACTTTGTTGAGACGATGGTTGTGCTGGATACCGATGGAGTGCTAGACATCAACGATCTGCCTCCTGAGCTAAGCCAACCGGACGATTTGAGCTTTTCGCCTGCTGCTAACAATGTTGCTGCCTCCAGTTCTGTAGCTCCAATATTAGATGCCAACGGACTTCCGAGCATTGAGTCGTCGGGGCTGATCGGGAAAACGATGGATCAGATCGAGCGTTGGGCGATCGAAGAAACACTCAAGCTGACCGGCAACAATCGCGAGGAAGCTGCCAAGCGGTTGGGGATAGGGGCTCGCACGCTTTATCGAAAGCTAAAGACTTACGAGGAACACGATCAGAATCCAGGTGCATCTAATGCTTCAGTAGAGCCTGATGAGTAGTCGATTTATCGACTGAGTAAACGGCTATCGATACAAGAAACACTTTCCGAGGTAACGGACATGCCCATCATACGACAGCTTCCTCCCAGTCTGGTCAACAAGATTGCTGCTGGAGAGGTTATCGAGCGACCTGCTAGCGTCGTCAAAGAGTTGCTGGAAAATAGCATCGATGCGGGTGCCACTTCGATCGAGCTAACCATTGAAGGCGGTGGCATGGAACTGATTCGCATTAGCGATAACGGATGTGGAATCGAGGCCGAGCAAATCCCATTGGCGCTGGCCAGTCACGCAACCAGCAAGCTCGAAACGGCCGATGATCTGTTCGATGTTCATACGTTGGGCTTTCGCGGCGAAGCTCTGGCGTCGATTGCGGAAATCAGTTACATGACTATGCGATCCAGAACAGCCGACACCAATGTCGGTGCTGAGATTCAGGTGCGCGGCGGTGCGCGCGAAGAGGTGGCTCCGGCAGGTTGTCCCGTCGGGACAACAATTGAAGTTCGCAATCTTTTTTTTAATACTCCGGTCCGTAAGAAATTCTTGCGATCGCCTCAAACCGAGGCCAGTCATATCTCCGAGGCGTTTACCAGAATCGCATTGGCCTTTCCGCAGGTGCAGTTCAAGCTTCTGACTGGTTCTCGCGTCACCTTCGATTTGCCACCCACCGATTCTTGGAAAACAAGGATTCGAGCCTTTTTCGGCGAAGAGATTTCCGACTCGCTGATTGCGATTGAAAGCGAGATTGATGGCGTCAAACTGACTGGCTACGTGGCTGATCCGTCCGTCAGTCGAAGCAACAACCGAATGCAATATCTGTTTTTGAATGGTCGTCACATTCGCGATCGATCACTACAGCATGCTCTCAGCGAAGCCTATCGCGGACTGTTGATGACCGGGCGCTTTCCAGTCTGTTTTCTGCGACTTGAAATTCCGCCGACGATGGTTGACGTGAATGTTCACCCAACCAAGATGGAAGTTCGATTTTTAGAAGGCGGTAAGCTCTACAGCCAATTGCTACAAACTCTACGACACGAATTCTTGACGACCGACCTAACTGCTAGAGCTCGACATGTTCCCGGTCCCTTGCCAGCCGGCCTACGCGAACCCATCGGAACTGGAGCTTCTAGTGGATTTGGATCAGCAGCGGGTGTTGCGGCCGATGCCACGATGCCCGCGAGTGCGGATGAATCACGTTGGCAGGATCACACGGATCGAATGACTCAAGTGCCGACGACGGGGCGATTAGACTTACAGGCCGAGATCCCGCCGTTTCGTCCATTTCCCGGAAGTGCGTCTCTGGGTGGACTGCCTTCGCCGACGGCTCTACTGCATTCGCAAGGTGTTACCGCCACAGCATCTTCAGCGACATCGTCAACAGGTGTTCCGTTTTCCGGTGCGTCAAGTTTGGGCGGGCCTGGCACCGGCCGAGGTGGATTGATGGACTTTCCGCCCGTGCCGGTGCGATCGACGCTGGGAACAGATGCAGTCGATTTGCCTGAGGGTGCTGAAACTTGGTTGGCTGGAGGGCAAGAGAGTCAAGCTGACTTCGACACAGGTTCCTCCGCTAGTTCATCCGGTGGCATTTTTCAGCAGCATACGGCTCACGATACGCCTAGTCGAAGTCATCTTGGAATCCAGGTTCACAATCGCTATTTGGTGACTCAAGACGAGCAGGGGATGGTTGTTGTCGATCAACACGCATTGCATGAACGAATTTTGTACGAGCAGTTGCGTGAGCGAACCGCCAACAAGAGCCTGGAGAGCCAGCGGTTGTTGTTGCCCGAGCCAATCGATCTAACACCCGCTGAAGCTGCAGCGGCCATCGAATTCCGCGAGGTACTGGCCAAGATTGGTATTGAAGTAGAGGCCTTCGGCGGCGACACAGTATTGATGACCAGTTATCCTGCCATGCTTGCCAACATGCGACCAGCGGAAGTCTTGCGGCAAGTGTTGGAGCCCTTGATGTCCGGCGGCAAGGAGCCAAGTGCCCGCGAGGTGCTCGATGAACTGCTGCATATGATCGCCTGCAAAGCCGCGATCAAAGCCGGTGATCGCTTGAGTCCTGAAGAGATTACCTCGCTACTCGAGCAGCGCTATATGTTCCAGGACACGCATCATTGCCCTCACGGTCGTCCCACCGCTTTATTTTTCAGCAGAGAACAGCTAGACAAGATGTTCAAGAGAACGTGACAGAGGCTAACGGTGGAAGGCCTCGGCACGTGCGAGTCTTCAGCCGAGCTTTTTTGTGCTGCCGTCACAAAATTCATCGTTGGTGATCGTAAAGTGTTTGTGGTTAGGCTTATGAAGGCCTCGCAGAGGCGGAGAGCCTTGTCTATGCGAGGCACCGAGAATGGCTTAGAATTTGCGCCCAAAATTCGTTCAACTATCACAGACCCAAACGACGAACTATGACGCCTCAACAAGCTCTACAGTTGGCTCAACAAGCCGTCCAAGACAAAAAACTAACCGCTGCCGCGTTTGAAAACTTGAAAACCTGGCTGACTGAGCCGCGTTATGCCAAGTATCAAGCGTCGATCGTCGACCACATTGAGCAAAGTCTATGGCAAAAGTTGGACGACGTTTTTTGGACCATCATTCCGTTCGGTACAGGTGGCCGCCGAGGACGCATGTACGAGTTTGGTTCTAACGCAATCAATGAGCGAACCATTGGGGAATCCGCTCAAGGCTTAGCGACATACATTCTTGAGCAGCCCGGTAGTTCTTCGAAGCAACTTCGCTGCGCCGTCGCTTACGATACTCGACATCGTTCGCGTGAGTTCGCCGAGCTATGTGCGTCGATCATGGTCGCCAACGGCTTCGACGTCTATTTCTTGGATCAGTATCGCGCCACGCCTCAGTTGTCGTTTGCCGTCCGCCATAAACAGTGCGATTGCGGCATCATGGTAACGGCAAGTCACAATCCGCCGTCTGATAACGCAGTCAAGGTCTATTGGTCTACCGGTGGACAGGTTCTTCCACCTCACGATAAAGCCATTATCGATCGCGTTATGACTGTCAATGAAATCAAGACAGTTGATTTTGCAAAGGCACTCTCGGAAGGTAAGGTGAAGATCTGCACCGACGAAATCGACAAAGCGTTTCTGAAGGAGGTCCTGGCTTATGCTTGGGACGGACCTCGCGATGCTAAGATTATCTTTTCGCCGCTACACGGAGTCGGCGCGTTTGCATCGATTCCAGTGCTCCAAGGCGCAGGCTTCAAGGATGTCGAAGTTTTTGGACCTCACTCAGAACCCAGCGGCGATTTTCCCAACGTGCCCGGCCATGTGAGTAACCCTGAAAACAGCAAGGTGTTTGATGCGATTATCGTTCGAGCTAAAGAGATTGGCGCGGATGGAATCATAGCTACCGACCCCGACTGCGATCGCATCGGCTGCGCTGTGCCCCTATCGTTGGAGCCCGGTAGTCCTTGGGAAACGCTTACCGGGAATCAAATCGGTGCTCTGCTGGCTGACTATGTTTGTCTGCAGTTCAAAAAGCTAGGCAAGCTGAATCCCAAGTCGTACTTGATTACTACATTAGTGACAACAAAGCTGACCGGTCGCATTGCTGAAAGTTACTCGGTTCGTAGCGAAAGCAACTTGCACGTTGGATTTAAGTGGATTGCAGGCGTGATGGATGCGGTTGGTGCTGAGAACTTCGTTTTCGGCACCGAAGAATCACACGGCTATTTGATTGGGCAATATATTCGCGATAAGGATGGTGCAGCGGGAACGCTATTGATGTCGCAGTTGATAGCCGAACTGAAGAGCCAAGGTAAAACGCCACATCAGCGTTTGGATGAATTGCTCAAGCAGCACGGTTGCCACCTTGAGACTTTAGTCAACGTGCAAATGGAAGGCAGCGAAGGTATGGCCTTGATGCGAAAGTTAATGGAGGCCTTCCGCAGGAGTCCGCCAACCAGCCTGGGCGGCATCAACGTCGCGCAGGTTCGCGACTACAAGTCACTGACAATTCGACTGCCCGACGGTACCACCAAGCTGCTCGACGCTCCGCCAGCCGACATGGTCATGCTGGATCTAGAGTTGGATGGAAACTACTTTGCGGTAAGACCATCGGGGACAGAGCCGAAAGTCAAGTTCTACATGTTCAGCTATTGTCCACCAGCGGAGAGCCAAGATCTTTCTGCTGCTAAGCAAAAACTGAATCAGCGACTCGCTGCGCTTGAAAAAGATATTCGCGCGTATGTAGCAGAGGTTACGAAGTAGCTTAGTCGAAAGTACGACTTGTGCGGAGTGCCACAGACTTTTTCGTAGTGGACGAAGTTATGAGTCCCGTGAATGGCTATCCGCGAAAGCATTGGCTGGGCGGGTTGCGCCCTCACGCCGGGTGCCACTGGCTTGCCAGTGCGTCGTAGCAATCCAATAACGCGGAATGCGAGGACTTCGCCGTTACGCTTGAAAGTCTGAAGAACCGTACCGCTCGCGCGGTTACGCTAGAGATGAGAACCCGCTAGATCTTGTTATTGCGTTTGCCGAGAGTGACTTTGAATTGAACCGGAGTGCCATTGCGTCGTACGGTAAGATCGGCGGTGGAACCAGCATCGCATTGACCTATCAAATTCATCAAACCTGATTGGCTGGTAACCGGCATCGATTGAAACTCGACGATAATATCGCCCGCTTGTATTCCAGCGTCTTTGGCCGGCGAAGGATCTGCGAAACCGATAATGCGTACTCCAGGATTGATGCTGCCGTCGACGTTATAGCGATCTTCGTTGCTCAACTCCTCCATGCGCACGCCAAGCCAACCTCGGACTACTTCGCCCGTTTGAATAAGGCTTTGAGCGACTCGTTTAGCAACCTTGCTCGGAATTGAAAAGCTGATGCCTCGATAGCTCTCACCAAGGATGGCAGCGTTCACTCCAACGACTTGTCCCATAGCGTTTACTAGTGGCCCGCCGCTGTTGCCAGGATTGACTGCCACGTCGCTCTGCATCAAGTCGCCATAAGCTTCTTCTCCGTAGATGTTTTTCTGATAACGAGTCCCACGCAGGTCCAAACGATGCATGCCGCTAATGATTCCAAACGTGACGGTTTGGTGCAAGCCATACGGACTGCCTACTGCCCAGACTGGAGTGCCAACGACTACGGATTCGCTGTTGCCCCATTCGACAGGTAATAGTCCAGATGCTTTGATCTTCAGCACAGCCAAGTCGGTCTTGGCATCGAAGCCGACGATCTCGGCTGGTAGTTGGCGTCCATCGGACAGTGTTATTTCAATACGTCCGCTTTCAGCGATAACGTGATGATTGGTAAGTATGTATCCGGATTCTTCGATTATGAACCCGCTTCCTTGACCTTCGTAACGCAAATTGGGATTGTTGCTGCCAAGTAGCTTAGCGTATTGGTCGATTGAATCCTGATCGCGAAGAAGGTTGACGTGAACCACGCTGGCGCCAAGACGCTGACTTACAAGCTGTGAAACATCAGACAGCGAGTCCAACGAAACGTTTCGCAGTCGTTGGCTGGACATTTCGTATTCGGCTCTTAATTGTCCAGAGTGCCAACTGTATCTCAGGCTTTCGACAAGCGATGGAACCATCCAACGCGCTGCGGCAAGTAGAACCAGGACCATCATCAAGCTGATGAAAGTCGACCCGGCCATGTGCATCAAGTTAGGAGAAGGTTGAGCACTCTTATGGCAAACCTTTGATCGAGATTGGTTCTGGGCTAGCTCATCAAGTTCCGCTTCAGAATCCTCTACTTCTTCGACGCTTGTTGGCTTAATTTGGGCTGACGCTTGCAAGTTGTGGGACACTTGGGGCGAGTACGAAGTTTCGCGGTTCGCGAACTCTTCCGTGGACCAATCGTGGGTGATGGGCAAGTTCTCTTCCCGACCCTCACCGTTTTCAGGAGTTTGTCGCATGAAGCTGTCCCTGGGATCGAAACCGGAAAAAAACTGTTGGAGTGGCAACCATGAAGGCACTCTATTCTACCCGGAAGTTGGATAAAAAAGCAAAGGTCGAAGTTTTGCTAGCCGGTTCGGGGTAGTTGAGCTTCAGTTCGACTCCAATTCTGACGTTTGTCCAAGATTTTCTCGGCAAAAGGGACTTTTTTGTTTTTACGCTCTGTAAGGCCCTCGCAGCCAGTCGGTCGCGTAGTAAATTTGTGCTTCCGAGATTTTCGAATCGATCGCGGATAGAACTTTCCAACTTGATTGCCAGAAAATATCCGGCAAATTGATGTGACTTGTCTAAATCTTCAGAATACTTTTGCTTCAACTAAACACGCATGTCTTCATCACTCAAACAGCAGATTTTCGATCAACTCAACGGCCTCATTCTGATCGATCCACATACGCACATTAACCCGCTCAGCCCCGCCAGTAATACGTTGGCCGACATCATGGGCTATCACTATTACACAGAATTAGTGCACTCGGCAGGAATGCCTCAGACGGATATCGAGAATCCAGAATTGTCGCCCAAGCAGCGCGTCGAGCAACTTGTGAAAGGGATCGGACACATCGACAACACCGTTCAGTTTAGCTGGCTGCTGGAAGCAGCAAAGGAGCTGTTCGATTTGGATATCGATCGACTGGATCAGAGCAACTGGGAAACGCTTTATGATGCTGCTGCCACGAAGATGGCTCGGCCGGATTGGGAGAGCGAAGTTTTGCGGCGATCGAAAATCGAAGCCGTGTTTTTGACCAACGAATTCGATGATCCCTTGGAAGGCTTTAGCACAGAGCGTTACATTCCGTGTCTGCGAACAGACGATTTAGTGTTTCACTTGTGCCGACCACAAGTGCACGAGCGATTGCAAAAGTGCTCTTCGGTTCACATGGCGAGTCTGGCAGATTTGCGAGCTGCTATTGAGCAACGCTTCGTTCACTTTACCAAGAATGGCGCTCGAGCCTGCGCGATCAGCTTGCCACCCTGGTTTACGCCGCAACCGATTTCCGATGGCGATGCTGAGAAGGCCTTTAGCACTCTGCTCACTCTCGGTGAATCAACGCCTCAAGAAGATCGGGACTTGATGGCTTACTGGACTTTCTGGGAATTGGCCGAGAACTGCCGCAGGTTCAAACTGCCGTTTGACTTGATGATCGGTGTAAATCGCCGAGTTTATCCCGCTGGAGTTTACCAAGGCCAAGACTTGTATGACAGTCGAGTCTCGTTGATACAGTACCGAGAACTTTTTTAATGCGTTACCGATGTGATGTTTCCAATTTCGTACTGGCCAGCGTCACCAATCAAGAGCTGGTTAGCTACGCTTGGATCTTCCCCAATGTCATTTGTCATGGGCACTGGTGGTATAGCAATACTCCGGCTTACATCAGTCGCGATTTAAGCTGGACGCATGGGAAGCTGTTCCTCGCAATAAGGTGATCGGTTACTACAGCGATATGTATAAACTGGAGTTCGCCTTGCCGAAGTTCGCCATGTCAGGCTGTTTGGCAGATGTGCTGGCAAATCAGTTTGTCATCGATCGCGGTTGGAGCGAGACTCGCGCTATTGAGCTAGGCAAGCAAGTTCTGCGAGGTAATGTTGAGACAGTGTTTGGAATGTAATATGGCAAGTCTAACATTGTCCGCGATTGCCCGGATCGTCTTAGTTCGAACAGCAAGGATGGAGGCAAAATGGAGTTCAACGACGAGCAGATTCGAGCGATCGAATGTACCGCTAGGCATTTGCTCGTCCTGGCTGGTGCAGGAACCGGGAAGACTCGGACGATCATCGAGCCGAGCCTCTCGCTTGATTCAGCCGCGGCTGTCCGGCAGATCGCATCGCCATCATTACCTTCACACGCCGATGCTAACGAAATCAAGGCCAGATTGTCTCAGTCCGTGGGGGACGCTCGTAAGGGCATCGTCGCCGGCAGCCTTCCATAACTTCTGCTTGCGTGAAATGACTGCCCGCAGAAGTTGGTTTGGCTTGGACGAGATCACGGTAATGGATGCCGATGATCAATCGCAGCTACGAAGCTGGTTCGAGCCGAAGTGGTGGGTAAGAAGAAGGACAACAGCTTGCCGCAATCGTCCGAACTGCTCAGCTACTATTCGTACGCTCGCAACACCAATCAACCCGGTAGAAAACTACCTGGAGCACTACACCGAGCTGGAGAAGGCTCAGATTACGCTGGTGCTGAAGATCTTCGAGGCTTACAAAGAGCGGAAGAAGAATGCTGGATACGTCGACTTTGATGACATCCTTCATCGGTTCGCCAAGGTCATGAATAAAGACGCAGAAGTGTGCGAGCGTATTGCGGCCTACGATCACGTGCTGGTCGACGAGATGCGGGAACACCAATCTGCTGCAGTGGGGCTGATTTTGGAAAGCTTGGCGAAGCACGTGAATCTGTTTTGCGTTGGCGATGACGCGCAGAGTATCTATGCCTTTCGCGGCGCGGACTTTCGCAATGTGCACTCGTTTCAGAAGCGACTGCCAAACGCCGAAGTCTTGAAGCTGGAGCTGAACTATCGCTCGACGCAAGAGATTTTGGATGTTAGCAACACGCTGCTGTCGCAATCTTCGCTAAAGTACAACAAACAACTTCGAGCGGCTCGAGGTGCAGGCAACAAGCCCATGTTCGCGACATTCGAGATGGAAACGGATGAAGCGGATTGGGTTGTCGACAATGCGGTGACTCGGCATCATCAAGGCATACTTTGGGCCGATCAAATGATTCTTTGTCGCACCGCTTATTCGGCTCGGCCCGTCGAAGCGGAACTAATACGTCGCAAGATTCCTTATCGATTCATCGGTGGTATTGGCCTGTTGCAGATGGCTCACATCAAAGACCTTTTGGCAGCCCTGCGAATCGGTGTGAATCAGCAAGACGAACTGGCCTGGATGCGATACTTGACGATGTGGCCTAGGATTGGTGAAGTGACTGCGACCAAGATGATCAAGCAGTTGCGAGTCTGCGAATCAAGCGCCGCTGCGGTCGAACGCCTGGGTATTTTCATCGGCAATCCCGAAGCGGTCGCGCCGCTGAAGATCGTCGTCGAGAACTTGGACAAGCCGGTCAGTTGTATCGAGCAGTTGATCAGGGCTTGCGAAGTCATGCTGGCTAGTCGCTACGACAACTGGGATCAGCGCAAGCGAGATTGTGACCTGATCGTTCGCTTGGCCGCTCGGCATGCGTCGATCCAAGCCTTTCTGGATGCCTATTCGTTGGATCCAGTGTCGGCTACCGATGTCGAAGCCGACGAGGATGACGTGCTGACGTTGATTACAGTGCACAGTGCCAAAGGAACCGAATCCAAAGTCTGCTATGTGATCTCGGCGCAATCGGGCAACTATCCACACTCACGCAGCCTGAAAGATCCCGACGATATCGAAGAGGAGCGTCGCGTGTTGTATGTAGCGCTGACGCGCGCGAAAGACGAACTGATTATTAGCAAGCACTTGGTGGCCAAGCAGAACTGGAGTTCATGGAGAACTACTGAGTCGATCAGCTTCATGGACGACTTGCCGAAAAAGCTAT
This sequence comes from Pirellulales bacterium, assembly GCA_046349795.1. Classification (GTDB taxonomy): domain Bacteria; phylum Planctomycetota; class Planctomycetia; order Pirellulales; family Pirellulaceae; genus Aureliella. Next base: position 11,741 of record JAXMBP010000080.1, read on the forward strand.
TCAAGCAAGTCGCTGGAGCTCGAAGTGCCTTCACCAATCAACGTCGCCTGCAGCCAAGACTTCTGGGACGACGATGTAATTTAGTTGCGTTGTTTAGCCGTTAGCCGAAGGCGGCGCGTTCCTACTGACGCTACAAATCACCGCGACCTAACACCTGCCTCACGTTCGCTTGTATTTCCTCGGTTACGCTTGGCAAACAAACCTGAGCGTCCCACACTATACTATGTTTGCAGAACCGCCCGGTTCGATCCAAATGCAAGGTTCCGATGATGGAAAAAATGATCTTAGTCCCACCCCTGTTGAACACACGAGATTTTGTCGCATTGTTGTGCGTGGCTTTGATCCTATCGGGTCTAGGGCTTCCCCTAATTCGAAGTTGTCGAGACGACTCGCAGCAAGCCGAATGCAGCAATCGACTCAAGACTGTCGCTAAGGGGTTGCTTGAATATGAAAGCACCTTTCGATTTTTGCCAAACTGTATGGGAGGAACTTCGACTGGTACTGAGCTAACGTGTAACCTTGGGCGACTATGGTTTTGTCGACTTATCCCATACATCGAGAAAGCGATCTCTTCGACCGAATTTCGACTGGCGATGAAAAGTTCCCGCCGATGGGACCAGCACCCTGGATCGAGCAGTACAATCCGTGGGTTTCCCAGTTCTCTCGAAGTAACTTGATTTGTCCAAGTGCGCCAAAACTGCCATTCAAGATTTCGCCCAAGAACTATGCATTTTGTATTGGTGATCTTGCACGAAGTATCCACAAACCTGTTCATCCACGCGGAGTATTTGCTCCTGGGTACAACACAAAGTTAAGTGACATCAAGGATGGATTGAGCTGGACCATGGCAATTTGTGAAATAGGTAGTCGAGATGGACGAATATTTGAGGGACAGTGTGCGATTGAACAACTCGTAGAATGGTTCAGAGCTTCCAGCCACCGCATTAACGATTGGTACAGGTAATCAGTATGATGAATCGGTGAAGTTGACCGAACTTGGTCGCGGAGGAAATTGGGTGGATGGGGCAGCGCTATTTGGATTGGTCAATACGATTTTGGGTCCGAATAGTTTAAGTAGCCTTTGGAGCCGAAGCAACGCCCGATTGGGTTTTATTCGGTGGGAGCTTTCCACGTAGGTGGGGTACACGTGTCAATGGCAGACGGGCGCAGTTCGCTTTATCTCTCACAATCTAGACCTCGGTGATAGGAAATCGCCTGTTCCTTTGTGACCGATCATTCAAATCAGCCCCCAAGTCCTTACGGCGTGGGGATCATTGGGTACAGCCAACGGCGGTGAGGTCATACCGGATCCGGAATGAGCAGATCTCGGTGAATTGCATGGGCACGCGGGGTGCTCGGAGTTTGAAAATGCTTAGTTGCGGAAGCAACGGCAGGTGATAGCCCGGGATGCAATCCCAGGGATCATCGCCAGAATCATCCGATAGTCGCGGAGCGACGACAGGAATGTGGGGCAACAACCGATCGATTTTCCGCACGAAACGCATTGACTAATCCCAACGCGACAAATGGGTAGGTTCTCCACCGTGGGGCATCCGTCACACCTATCGTCGCTCCGCGACTACCGACGCGAACGACCGGGTACACCTGGGACTGGCGTCCCAGGTTTAACCCGCTGGCTGCTCCGCGATTAAAGCCGAAAACCTCATCCCTTTGATGTGGTCACGAACGCCGGATTCGGGTTGATAAGCCTTACGTTGCCAAGCTCGAAGTCAGTCTAATCCCACAATCAATCCACTGCTGCGACTTGAGCCGAGGCGTTTAGCTTTAAGCGAATGTAGGGGGCGATGTAGTGGCAGCGATGTCCGAAGCTGCCGGCTGGTGATTTCGAGTCCGCATGATAGGCTCGGTTAAGTCTTCAATCACAAAGCCGCTTCGGCAATGCCGCCAAGGATCGTTGCCAGGCTGTGCACATACGCGCGTGCCGGGTTCTCGCAATAGACTTGCCGCCGAGCCGGTGTGACTGCCGCGGATCGTAACAGGCGTGTTCGATGACGCATTGGCTAAGGTGTGTGTCGAGCGACGCTTGAAGGTTGATCGGTTGTTTATGTTGACTGATGTAAAGTCCGCCGGGCCGAGTTACCGAGCACCTCAGAAAGAGATTGGTTAGTGAGGCTAAGTAGCAGGTGCTGACAGGGTGAATTACCAGATCGTGCCGCTATCGCCAAAACATGCTCAAATCGTCCATCGAAGTTTCGACGGTGCGCAGTTGAAGGTTTTTGGCTTGAGCGAACTGGCGATCCGGAGCCGCCGCGGCGGGGCTAATGTCGACCACGGTAACGTAGCGCCAGCGGCAGCGTAGAGCGGACCATGACGTCCGCCACCAGCAGCCAAGCACAACACATTCCAGCCAGCAATCGATTTGCCAAGCCAGCCGACGGAATCCACTGTCGCAAGCGGATTGGCCAGCTCATCATCTTTGGCGGGACGAGTCAGCGCGTGATCGGCCTGAACCATCCGATCCCAAGCTTCCCGATTGTGCTTAAGAGAATCGAGTCGCAATTGTTGGCTTGGATCAGTCATGGTGATTGGCTCTTAGTCCCAGGCGCAGCGGATCAGTTGGCTCTTTGCAGTCTGTTCAGGATGCTCGATTCCGTCTAAGCAGTCAGTTGGTTTCCAGCAGTTCGCCGACTCGAAAGAAGCAGCCATGATCCAACGAGTAGGCCAAGAGTTTGTCTGCGGGCTGAATGCAGGACAGCAGTTGTACAAAAACTTCGATTGGACAGTGACCTTTAAGTTCAATACGAGCTACTTGACCAGCGACATCGTAGACCATTCCGTCGATCTGCCAATTGTTGGTTGACCCGTTGGTTGATGAGTCTGCCGAGTCTGGTGAGCTGCCGCGCCAAACGAACGAACCGTCCAGTTCGAAAAACATGCGGGGCAGGTTGGACATGCATTGTTCAACCTGCTCAAAGCTCACCGGCATCATGTGTCGATCGATGTTGTCCACTTGCCAAGTTTGCAATGTACGGCCTGAGGTGGCAAGCTGACCCTGCGGCTTGAGCGGCTGATCAGGCAGAGCATACAAATAGATATTGAACTGAATCATGGGCTATTTCGACGCGATGATGTAACCAAGTATCGCTCCCAGGAGCAGGGCAGGGGGCACGACGATGGCAACCGTCAAAGCAATGATCATAGCGGTGCTGGTTCTGGGTGGAGCCGCGATGTTGCTTGCGTTGTTCAAGCTAGCCGTTGAACCTGATGGTAGTACGGGCGTAAAGATCTCATCGTCAGATGGGATTGGTGGTGGTTGTCGTAGAGTTTCAGCGGCTGAGCCATCGGTTGATCCAGGCAGTTCCGAGGACATGCTGTTACGGTCGCCAAGCAGGCTATCGCTGCTATCGTCGTGAGGTGGTGGAGGCGCCATCCAAGGTGAACGAGCTAGTCCGACTGAACCGACCGACTGATCGTCGCTGACCCAAGGCTCCAACCGTGCTGCCACTTGAGCTGCGCTGGCGATGCGTTTGTTCGGGTCCTTCTCCATCATATCAGCGATGATGTCCACGAAATCCTCGGGCACGTCGGGAGCAAACTTGCGAGGATGCCAAGGAGTCTCTTCCAGATGTCGGCGAAGTTTTGATTTGGTATCGCCGCCCGGGAAAGGGACCTTGCCGCAGAGTGCGTAATACAGAGTACAACCCAGCGAGTAGATGTCGGAGGCTGGTTGAATGTCTAGCGGAGTGCGAATCTGTTCAGGCGAGAGATAGTCGGTGGTGCCTACGATCTTCCCAGCACGAGGATCGTTGACCAAATCGTTGGCGAATCCGGCCAATCCCACATCAGATACTTTTGCCTCGCCCTCAGGAGTCACCAAAATGTTTCCGGGTTTCACGTCGCGATGGACTAGGCCTTTGCCATGCGCGTAGTCCAAACCCAAGGCGGCTTGCATGATGATTTTGGCAGCTTGGGAAACCGGAAGCGCTCCCCGGCTTTTTACCAACCGACGCAGGTCCATTCCCGGGATGAACTCGGTGACCAAATAGTGAACATTGCCATCTTGGCCAGCATCGAAAGCTCGAACCACGTAGGGGCAGTCGAGCGAGGCTTGCATCCGGATTTCTCGAAGGAAATTTTGTCGAGCCTCATTCGTGGCTCGTTCCAAGGGCAGAACCTTCACTGCACAGACTCGGCCCATCACCTGGTGGACGGCCTTATAGACTCGGCCCATTCCACCTTGGCCAATCCAGTCGGTCACGATGTAGGGGCCAAGGTTTAGCTTCGTACGTCCGGCCAGTAATTGGTCTGCCTGGTAGGTAGTGAGAACCTCCTGTTCGATCAGGATATCTGCCAGCAGGCGATCAGATCAGCGTATCGACAGCCACGCCCTGCTGATTTTGTCGGTGCTTGGCAACCCTCAGGCAATACTCCAATTGCTGCTGGTTGATCAAACCGCTAGCTGTGCAAGCAGCTTGAAGAATCGACATGGCAAATGGGCCTTTTTCTTGGTTTGTGAGGCCTGCAAACTCCGATTGCACGGCTTGCTGGCAAACTTTTCTGGCAAATGCTTGGGGGGTAGGTCACAACTGTTTCTTCAAACGACAGGAGAATCCGATTACTATTTAGACCCCTTAGGTCCTTATCGGATGGATTGGACCAAGGATCTTGCTTCGTGTTTGTGTGGTTTTTACCAGCAAAAACACTCCATTTCGATTTCAATCACTCGTATCCGACGATTATACACTGTAGCTCGCAATGACAGGACGACTAATTGCAATCGGAGACATTCATGGCTGCCGCGCAGCCCTAGAGTCGCTTTGGGAAGCTATATCTCCTACCGCTGAAGATACGATTGTAACCCTGGGAGATTATGTAGATCGTGGACCTGATTCTAAGGGCGTGATTGACCTGCTGATCGAGTATGCCAAGCAGTGCAAGCTGGTTGCCATACAGGGCAATCATGAGGAGATGATGCTGAATGTGCTACGCGAAAAGTTGCCGCCTCACCGCTGGCTTCAATTTGGCGGCGTGGACACGCTGGACTCCTATGGTTTTGTTGGCGACTTGAAGGTCATTCCTGAGTCGCATCACGCGTTTTTCAAGACGATGGTCAACTATTACGAGACCGACAATCACATCTTTATTCACGCCAACTATGACCCTGTTCTGCCGTTGGAAAAGCAGGGGATTTTTCAATTGCGTTGGCTGAAGCTAACCGAATCGACTCCGCAGCCGCATGTTTCCGGCAAGCGAGTTGTCGTTGGTCACACTCATGACCGGGGCGGGCAAATCTTTGACGTAGGTCATCTGATTTGCATCGATACTTTCTGTTATGGCGGCGGGTGGTTAACGGCTCTAGATGTTAACTCGGGCAGGATCTGGCAAGCCAACCGCGAAGGTGGCCTAAGGGGGCAGTAGCTCCCAATTTTCTACGCTGGATCTCTCAGCCAGCCAATGTTCCAAGGAGTGGGGCACCTGAGGTAACTTGGCCTGACTAAGCAAACTCGAAAAAATCGTGCCAGACTACTATTGTGTTTCCGATAACAATAGTAGACATTCTACGGAAACGATTTATAGTGCGAGCAATGGCAACAATAATCAGCGGTGGTGGTTGTTGTTATCGCATTGTGGTTGAGTTGTTTGTGTATGGGGTGCATGGATGACTGAAGCGACCTTTTATCAGTTCTCGAAAGAGGTTTGGCAGGCTGTGACCGACCAAGCCAGGAGTTCGCTTCTCAGACGGGATTTTTGCCCGGAAGAATCTCGAATTGAATCCCTAAGATGTGTCTTTCTAAACGAAGAATCGGAAACGGCCTTTGGACGCCAGGTCTGGTTTTTTGAAGCCATGGGAGTTGATCCTGTCGGTAAAAAGCACCGATTGTACGGCTCGTTGGATTTTACGGTTCAGTTTGGTTTGCTTGAGCCAGCTCGAGCAGTTCTAGCGGACGAGCCTAGGCATCGGCAGCGAATGTTGCAAGCAATAGCAAATCCCATCCATCACCAGGTCTGGGCAAGTCCTTCGACCAAGATTTGGGTTCGATTAACGCTGGCCTCGGTCATCATTTTGAGTTCAATATGGCTGCTGCTTTTAGCGGGCCATCTGATGCAAAATAGCGGGCAATAGCCAAAGCTAGCATCTTCGTAGTGGACCGAGTTACGAGTCCTTTTCAGACTCGTCCCTACTTTCTTCAAGCCTTATTTGTAGTGACCGACCAGCACGGACACCTCATCGCTCTTTCCAAGTCTGATTCCGCCCCCCTAGGATAGCTTGTTTCAGCCGAATTCTGGGGTCATAACCTTGATCGATTTACATCCCTGTAGAAAATCTTGTACTCAAACCGGGTAAGTAGCAGATCATTCAAGACTTCCTGGTCAAACTGAGGATTTTTCAGCGTTGTTGCGACTTCTATAGAAGCTATTTTGCGAGAAGCTCTGGCGGAGATGTGATCAAATCGTTGAAGTTCTCTGAAATCGTATTAGCGTAGAAAATGTGCTGAAGTGCGCAATCCTGTCCTTGTAGTTCCGCGAAGGTGTTCCCCCCAAATGCAGAGTCCCGATGCCCGTAGCTTGAAAATATCTGGATCGCGTAAGAATTTGCGGCGATGTTTGCGGGCCGAATTTTTGGAGGAACGAAGGCTGATGGCCGCCGATCTGCAGTTGGGGTCGATGCCGCCCGAACCGCCCGAAATGGTAGCCGCCGACCGAGCTTACTATGCCGAGCTTGCCAACGGTTTGCCGGGTGGAACCGGCGAAGGCGACAGTCCAACGATTGCTTTGGCAGACACATTATTCCTCCACAGCAGACCTTCAGCGACTAAGAAGATTTACTTAGATTTTGATGGCTTCACCGCCGTGGGCACTCCTTGGAGTCCAAATTCTCCGTTGACCTCACCGGCTTGGGACCCGGACAACAATGGCGCCGCCTTTACCAACAACGAGTTGTTGAGAATCCAAGGCGCGTGGCAACGGGTTGCTGCCGACTACGCTCCCTTCGACGTTGACGTTACGACAGAGGATCCTGGCGAAGCCGCGCTGGTGAACACCGGTAGTGCGGACGACCAGTGGGGCATTCGAGTTGTTATCACTTTGGATACTACGCCAGCGCCGGGTACAGGTGGAGTGGCTTACATCGGTAGTTTCAATTGGGGATACAATACACCGGGTGGTACCGATACACCGTGTTACGTTTTCAATAGTACCGCAGCTACAGTTTCGGCAGCCGCCAGCCATGAAGTTGGGCACTCATTGGGCTTGTCTCACGATGGAACTACCAGCGCTCACCCGACGCAGCCCAGTCAGGAATACTACAACGGCCACGGCACAGGTGAAAATAGTTGGGGGCCAATTATGGGCTCGGGCTATTACACCAACGTTACCACCTGGGATAACGGAGTTTACTTTGCTTCTAGCAATGGCGCGGCCGGGGCGAATTATGGCAAAGGCCCTAACGATCTCACAGTGATGACAGGATATGGATTTGGCTTTGTGCCAGATGCCGAGGCGGATTCGTTGGGAAGTGCAGGTAATCTGGGCTCTTCAATTGACTTCAATGCTGGAGTTAACAACGTCTCGCAGTTTGGTGTTATCACTCAAGGCAGCGATGTGGACATATTCCGCTTTCAAACTGGCACAGGTTTGGTCTCGCTGAATTTTAATCCTTACATCACTCAGACATTCGTCAACAGTTCGGGCACCTATTCAGAAACTATAGAGTCATCATTGTTTGACTCAAACAACTGGTCGAACAATCAAGGGGCAAACCTAGACATCAGCGCCACGTTGTACGATTCACTGGGCAATGTAATAGCAACTTCAGATCCAACTGGACTGCGCGCGAGTTTCAGCAATCTTCAGTTGGATGCGGGTGTGTACTATGTTGCCGTTGATGGAGTTGGGTTCGGCAATCCTACTGCCAATCCTCCAGATGGATACACCGACTATGCGAGCGTGGGACAATACATGATTACCGGCTCAATGCCGGTTGCCTTGGGCCTAATTCTGCCGCCAGGGGCAGTTACATACACCGAAGATTCTGCACCGGTGCAAGTTACCAACGCAGCCACAGTGTTCGATGGAATTCCGGGTGGCTACTCAGGTAGCAAGTTAGATGTAACCATAGTACCAACGCCAGGAGCAACTGATAGGTTGGCCTTTGATGGAACTTTGGCAAGCTTGGTTGATAGCTCCGGCAATATTCAAGATGGCGGACAAACGATCGCCGTCCGCACGGCCTCGACGGCAACCCATCTAGCTTGGACGTTTACATCTGCGGCAACAGCCCAATCGATTGAGAAGTTGGTTAAGAGTGTCACCTTTGAAGCCACGGGAAATGCTCCATCTACTACATCGAGAAGCGTTCGCTTTGCATTGACCAAAGGAACACTAACCGGAATCGGTGATATCCCTATCGTCGTGATCACGCTTAATGACGCTCCATCGTTGCAAACTGCTTCGATGAAATCGATTCTTGAGGATGCAACTGATTCTGCTGGGCAAAGCGTTGCAGAGATTTTCACGAGCGTTTTTTCTGACCCCGATCCAAACTCGAGCCTAAAAGGTGTTGCCGTAATTTCGAACACCACATCCTCATCGGAAGGTGTATGGCAAATCGCCTTCGGCACATCTACATTCTGGCAGAATCTACCAGCGGTAAGTGATAGTGCTCGACTGGCCTTAGGTCTTACCGCCAAGCTGCGTTTCATCCCTGGAACCGATTTCAACGGTCTGGCGACGCCATTGCAAGTTAGAGCCATTGATGACACTTACACCGGCAACTTCAGTACAGCGACTAACATGGTCTATCTGCCATCTGGCTTAACTGGACCAACTTCGCCAGTATCTCAAAATGCTTCAAATCTGTTCGTTAATGTTATTCCGGTGAACGATGCGCCACGACCGCAAGTGCCGAACCTTAGCTTTAGCGTACTACAGAACGACCTGCTTAATGCAGTAATTCCAAGCGGCTCGGTTATCGACATTGATGATACAGTCTTGACCTATGCGGCACGTCAAGCCGATGGATCTGCTTTACCAGCCTGGCTAAGTGTTGATCCTATAACCGGCGATATGTCGGGTATACCCGGACCTTTCGATGTACGAACACTTCAGTTGTCATTAATTGTCACAGATCAAGGTGGCTTGAGCGCGTCGCTGCCAGTCGTCATTGACGTAATCAATGTGAACGATCCTCCAGGGGAATTAAGGTTTGTCGGAGGTTCTGTAAAGGAAAATCAGTTTGGAGTTCGTATTGGTCTGGTGACTGGCTTTGATCCAGACGGTGACCCAATTTTCTGGACAAGTTCCGATTCTCGGTTCGTGATTCGAGATGGTGAAGTTTTCCTCAACACTGGACTCAATTTTGAAGATTTGTCAGAGCGACAGTTCAACGTCACTTTCCGAGCGTCGGATCTAGGTGTGCCTTCGCTTTCCAGCAACTTGGATGCCGTTATCACAACTTTGGATGTTAATGAATTCTATCCGCAAGTTGAAAGCAAACGGCTTTCGTTGTTGGATGGAACGCCGGCAGGCACCTCAGTTGATACGGTGTTTGCGACAGACGGTGATACAATGCAAACGCTTCGCTATAGGTTGCGAAGCGGTGATACTAGCTTTTTCACGATTAACTCTGTTACCGGTGAGCTACGTTTAGCTCAAGATCTTGATCTGAATGCCAAGCCCCAGTTGAAAGTATTCGTCGAAGCGTATGACGACGGCACTCCGGTTTTTGCAACGACCGCGCAATACATTGTTGATGTCGTACCCGCGAACTTTTTCGCTCCAGTAATTGATGCCAGCCAGATCTTGCGATTCTCTGAGAATTTGCCAGCCAATACTTTGGTTGGAAAAGTACTGGCCAGCGATCAGGATGGTAATCCGCTGCAGTTTGAGATTCTGTCGGTGAGTGGCGGAAACGCCAACTGGCTATCGATTGATGCTGCCAGCGGAAATCTCTACACGACGAGTTTTAGCAGTTTCGACTTCGAGTCCTCGGCAAGCTACTCGGTACAAGTTCAAGTGACCGAGACTATCGCTGGTGGGCACACTGTTTCTAGCACGATTCCGATTATGCTGAGCAACGTCAACGATCTGCCATCGGGAGTTGCTCAATTGTCGATCTATACCAATCGATTCGGTACGCCAGTGAACACAGACTTTGCAGTTCAAGATCAAGACCCATCAGCCACGGGCTATACCGTAACTACTAGCGATACCAGATTCGAAATTCGCAATGGTCGGCTAGCACTAAAGCCGACGGAAGTCCTCAGCGGCAATCTTGGCGGTCAAGTGCTACAAGTTCCACTTCGAATCATAGACAACTCGGACTCGTCCAGTGCAGCAAACGTGACTGCCAGTGTTCTGGTTGTAGCTGCTAATGCGTGGCAAAATCCTGCCAACTTCTTTGACGTGAATCGTGACGGAATACTCGCGCCCAGCGATGCATTGCAAATCATTGATGTGCTGAACAATTCAGGCTCGAACAAGTCGCTTCCATTGGTTCGGCCATTCTCCTTGCTGAGCAGCGGTGACTTTGACACCTCGGGCGACAACTTCCTGTCCGCCATAGATGCATTAAGAGTGATCAATAAACTGAACGAACGATCCGGTTCTGGAGGCGAAGGCGAAGCGCAGGAATTAAACTCACAATCCACACCGCAAGGTTGGTTAGCGGCCTTCAATCAGCTCGAAGAAGAGTCGCTTTCCAGAAAGCGACGCTAAACATTGGCGGTTAGTCAAGATGTATGCTCGTCGCAAACGACGGTGATAGGATGCACATCGCAAAGAAGCCGTATAGCCAGTGCTAGACCGCATCAGAACGTGAAAACCAAGCTTGCCAGCCCAAGTCAAGCGATTCGTCAAGCTTGAAAATCTCAGGTGGGCAGATGGTCTTAGACATTTAGTTTCGGGTACAATGTTGTTCTGTTGTTTGCGGTGAAGATGGCTGGCCGGTTTTGAAGCATTGCGATTGGGTGAACCTACCGAGACGCTTTCAAACCTCTCATTCGCCCCAGTTTCCGATAGCAAATAACTTTACGGAACTCCCGAAAAACTTTACGTGGCGGAGTAGCAGACGCTAGAAAGTTATGGGCTCCGCGTTATCCATCTGGACAAATTCAGTTGGGTCGAATTTCCGTCATCTCAAGCCGACCAATCACTATGCGAAATGTTTTGCTACCTCTGATCTTGCTTCTAATGTCGACAGTCTGTCCAGCGAGTTACTTGAAGCTTGCAAACGCACAAGATGGTCAGCCCAAAGTCACCCAAGGCGACATCGAACAGATTTTGGCTTCGAATCAGCCTGCATCAACTCCACAAGCACAAAAAAGCGGGCCCGGAGGAATGAACTTTCTTCAACTGTTGATTGATGGCGGAATGCTCATGATCCCAATTGGATTCATGAGTTTGCTGGTGTTAGCAATCGGTTTTGAAAGATGGGTCGCCCTTCGCAGTAGCAAGGTCTTTCCGCGTCGATTGAAACGCGAAATTCGGCGAGCAATCGATAATGAGGCTCCATTAACTCCGGTTGAACTTTATCGAGCGGCAGAATTGGTTCCAAGTTCCGCCGCGAAGGTGCTGGTCGACATGTTATCGAAAGTTGGTAGACCGATTGCCGAGGTAGAAAGCGAGATAACCGAGAGCGTTCAGCGCGAGGCTGATCGGCTTTACGGAAATGTTCGTTGGTTAACTTTAGCTGCCGCCGTTACACCGCTAATTGGTCTGCTGGGCACGGTTTGGGGATTGATCCTAGCGTTCTTCAACACCACGCAGCTAAC
>JAXMBP010000081.1:0-23469 GCA_046349795.1 Pirellulales bacterium
CGCACAATTAATCGGTGGTGCACCCAACCCCAAGTTCGCCACTTTTATCCAGGGCGAAGCAACCAAAGATTCGCTGCGACTGAAGATGACCAAGCTCGATGGCAGTGTCCTGGCTGATTTTGCAATTTAACCCCGAGGGACATCGAACCTGAAGAAGCATCGCATCTAAGTACCTTCCATGCAGCACTTGCGTACCCCGTCAAAAGCGAGGTCGAGCGGCTTGCACTTTAATAGCTGAACGAACCGGACGATCGACCTCGTTCACGCTAAAATCAAGGGAGTCCGAATATGACACTTTGCTACTGCAACCTCTTGCCTTTCCCGTGACGCTCGATTTCATCGAGAATCCTGTCAGTTGCGGTTTCGTACTCATGACGAACGACCGCTTGAGCCATTTTGGCGCGAGTAATCACCAACTCACGAAGTTGATCGTTGAAGACCCCAGGTTTTTCCAAACAAGTTGATTGAGCAAAATCAATGATCCTCTGACTGGTCTCATGCTCGACAGACGCCGGATCAACGGCAATGCCTAGTAATGCGAAGCAATGCTCACGAATCCTGCGTTCGCGATTGCCAACCAATGGAATTAGGTAGGTCAACGTACCCACGGCTACACCCAACACAAAGGCGTACAAGGAGTTTAGGGTAATCGACTTCTGCCGCTCGTTCATGATCTCTGAGTTCAAATAACCGACTGCTGTCATCATTAGAATTAAAGCACCGATCACCGTAGCTGCTCCGCATAGTCCGCGGACATACGCTAACACTACCGATGCTCGGTCGATTGATGCCAAAGGGATTCCAAAGAACTGTCTTTTTTCATGCTCAGCGAAAAATGGAATTCCCTCGAAGGACCTTTGTCCTTCTCCCAAATAGTAATAGGATTTACGAGGGTACACGGGTAACATTTGTAACATCACAAAGCTCGTGACTATCGGTGTTCCCTTGATTTTCTTTACACTACCATAAGTGTCTGATCCAACTTGCATTTTTACTTCTCTCCCAAATCAAGAACTAAAAATCTACCAAGGCGAGTCTGTAGCAAACCGACAGCCTTTCTCGGCACAGTGCTGACCTGCTTGAATATAAACAGTCCGCGGTTGATTTTCGCCCAGGGGCTATCACTTGCAGCGATTTAAGACCATCAATTCATGATGATACTCATCGAGCAGCAGGCCAGTGAAGATAGATCGCCACAACGAGTGTGCTAGAAAGGACCGCCGTTCAATAGGAATGAAAGAGTGAAAGCTGCGGTGGTTCGAAACATGCTTCGATTCAACGTTAGCTGCGGTTTGTGCAAAGAAGGCCTGGTAATCCTGGCGGAACCAGCCATAAGCAAGAAGAAAAAGCGGAGGGCACGGGACTCGAACCCGCAACCCCTTACGGGGCACATCATTTCCAATGATGCCGCTAGCCATTCGCATACCCTCCGGAATTTGCCTGGACGCGATTCTCAATGCCGCCTAGAACTAAGTTCGAACGGCCATCAAAAATCGATCCTTCAGCATTTTCGAGCAGCGAATTGTAAAGGTTTGGCTGCTACGTCGCAAGGGATAATCGTCAGCGAAGAGGGGGGGAACCGCACGGCTCGTGTCCAAGCTCGCGTCTTGAAGCGAAGTCGGAACTGCACGGCTCGCGCCGTTACGCTGAGATCGGAAACGTGCACCTTGCCCCGTTAGGCTCGTCTGCTGGCTCGACAAATCCAACCTTCTGGACTCAGATTTCAGCACTATTTTTTACAGCCTACTCTAAAGCTCGGCTGATCACTCTCTAGCGATTCTACTAAAATGAAAAGTCTCTAAGTCTGGATTAGCGAGCCCGCTCTTGCACGCCATTGCCAGATACTCTTTGTCCCAAACGAAAAGGAAAGTGATGATTGTTTTTTCCGTACGCCTGATGTCTCTTTTTGTTGTTTTGGCTTTAACCGTTTCGCAGTTTGCACAGGCTGATCTCACGGTTGGGTCGAAGGCTCCCAAGCTGGATATTGAGCATTGGTTGAGCAACAACGGAGGCAAGTTCCCTAAAGTGCAAGCCTTTCAGTCCAACAAAGTCTACGTCGTTGAGTTCTGGGCTACTTGGTGCGGCCCTTGCGTCGCTAGTATGCCTCACATTGCACAATTACAAAAGCAATACGCCGATAAGGGCGTGCAGATTATTAGCGTTAGCGATGAAGATTTGGATTCAGTGAAGAAGTTCTTGGAGCGATCCGTTCCGAATGCTCAAAAGGAAGCCGAAGGCAAAAAGCAGACGTTTGCCGAACTGACTGCTGGCTACTGCTTAACCACCGATCCAGATCAATCCGTCTATCGCGACTATATGGAAGCATCTGGAGAGGGCGGTATCCCCACAGCATTCATCGTAGGCAAAGATGGTGTGATTGAATGGATCGGCCACCCCATGGAAATGGATGAACCGTTAGAGCAAGTTGTCGATGGCAAATGGGATCGCAAGAAGTACTTGAAGCAACTAGAATAGCGAAAGGCAATGGAGGCTGGCTTGCAGGAGGTTTTCGCCTTCATTCAAAGCGACAAGCCTGAGAAGGCGCTGAAGAAGATCGAAGAACTGATCGCATCAGCCTCTGACGCTGAAATAAAGGCTGGCTTGGCTGGTGTCAAAATTTCAATTCTGATCGATACTGATCCGACCGAAGCAGCCAAGCAAATGCGAGATCTGATCGGAAAGACCAAAGATGCAGAAGGACTTAATGGCCTTGCTTGGAGCGTCGTTGAAGCCGCTCAGGAAAAGGAAAAAGTCCCTGCGGAAGTTATTGCCGTGGCCATCGAGGCTGCTGAAAAGGCAGTGAAGCTGGCTCCGAAAGATGGAGCGGTTCTAGATACTTTGGCTCACCTGCTGGAGTTGAAGGGAGACTTAGACAAGGCGATCGAACTGCAAAAGAAAGCAGTCGAACTCTCCCCAGAAGTACCTCAACTGAAGTCCTATCTTAAACAGCTACAAAGCGATAAAGCGAAGGCCGCAAAAGGCAAGTAGGACTTTGTAGCTACTGCACCTGCACCTGCTCCTGATCGTAATCTTTCTTCAAATCCCGAAGAGCGAGCACGATTAGGAGCACCGCTGCGCTGAGCACGAGCAGGAGAAAAGACTTTCGATTAACTCGTTGAACTCGCTGTCGAACCCTGCCCGGGTTTAGTTTGAGTGTTCGTGAGCTGAATTCAGCGCACGGGAGGGCCCAAGATTCAGCCCTTCACCCAAGAGCCTAATTCGTCGACTTGCGCTTATTGGCTTCCAGCGAAAGTGAGACAAGAATACAACTTCCGTCATCGATAACATTGATTCCAGCGGCTCTAGCAGCCTTGCTGGCGCTAGGCTCTTCAGCGCCGGGCTGCATCCAAATGTGATGAACGCCCGCCGCAATCGCGCTATCTACTACTTTCTTCGTCACTTCGGGTGGCGTGATTATCGAAAGAGCCTCAGGCTGTACTGGCAGATCTTGAAGAGTCGCAAACGCGGGCTGGCCAGCTATCTCCGTGGCGACAGGGTTGAGTGGGTAGACTTGTCGCCCAGAACTCTTCAAAGCAACAAACACCTTGTAGCCGTACTTGGCTGGATTTTGAGAGGCTCCGGCCACAGCAAACGAGCTTGAATTGAGGAACTGCTGAATGGAATTGGACATGACTTGAACTTATGAAAACTAAGTCTGCTAGTAGAACGGCACAGGGGTACAAGATGGGATGCAACATGATATTCCTGACTTCGCCGTAAGAGAATCCAACTGCCTCAAATTATCAGAGCTCTCAGTAGCACGAATGTTGCCAGTAATCTGCTGGGGCGACGTTGCCCTTTTTGGGTGATTACCCGCTTTTTTGCGCCCAAACTCCGGAGTCTTTCGGCTAATATCGTAGTGATATCACTTTAATAGCACATTTAGAGGTTTTTAGTAGAAATTGGGGGTGTCTCGTGTTTAATGAAAAGGTTGTTGCTCCACGATCAGGTTGGATGCCGTTGGCAGTTATTGTGTTAGCAATATTCGCATTGTTGGGGACGGGGATTCTGGTGATCTCAAGGGCCGAAGCTATTGGCGTTCCACTTACGCCCATCTTGATTGTGGGCCACGTCTTGGCCATCGTCATTTGCATCGTTCTGTTGTGTGGCCTAACTGCGGTTGGTCCAAACGAACCTAGAGTCTTAACACTGTTTGGGGTCTACAAGGGCAGCGTCACACAATCAGGATTCTATTGGATGAACCCGTTCATCAGTCGTAAGAAGATTAGCTTGAAAATACGCAATTTCGAAACCGGTTCGACGACCAAGAACGAGCAGAAGGATGCAACTACAGGGCAAGTCATTCAGCCTCGCTCGCGTACGCATGGACGTCCATCGAAAGTGAATGACAGAGACGGTAACCCAGTTGAAATTTCTGCGGTGGTAGTTTGAAGGTCGTCGACACTGCCGAAGCTACTTTCGAAGTGGATGACTACGAAGATTTTGTCGCCGTACAAAGCGAAGCCGCGCTACGTAGCATGGCCACTCGATACCCCTACGATAGCGAGGATCACGAAGTTTCGTTGCGCGGTAGTACTACAGAGATTTCTCAGCAGTTACAGGCAGACATACAAGAACGGCTACACAAGGCAGGTGTAAAGGTTATCGAGGCGCGAATTAGTCACCT
Organism: Pirellulales bacterium; assembly: GCA_046349795.1. Lineage (GTDB taxonomy): Bacteria > Planctomycetota > Planctomycetia > Pirellulales > Pirellulaceae > Aureliella. Next base: position 4,628 of record JAXMBP010000081.1, read on the forward strand.
GGCATACGCTTGGAAATCGCTGCAGCCATGTTGCAGCGTCAGCAAGCTCAGGCCGTAGTGGCTGCTCGAACGAAAATTGTTGAGGGTGCGGTAACGATGGTTCAAATGGGCGCTGGAGCAGCTTTCCCATAAGAAGATCGTCGAGTTGGATGACGAGCGTCGAGCCGCCATGGTTTCGAACTTGTTGGTCGTTCTGTGCAGTGATCGGCACGCACAGCCTGTGGTAAACACTGGCACTCTGTACAACTAGGTTGGGCACACAGTTATCAAAAGCAATCATCAAGAAATCCAAGCGACTGAAATAGTTGTTTGGATTTCAATCCGTTTTGAGGTCAGTTATCAAAGCACCGTCGAGAAACGGAGATTTGACAAACCATGAGTAAACGCGACTCCTTTCTACTACGTATGGACCCCGCTTTGATGGAAGCCGCTGAAGCGTTGGGCAGATGCTGAATTGCGTTCTACAAATGCTCACATCGAATATTTGCTTCGTCGAGCGTTGGCAGATGCTGGGCGAAGTCCAAGTTCAACAAAGTCGGACTCCTCCGATGAATCCTCGAACAAGGCTACTTGATTTGTTGAGCTTGTCAGCCCAATATGAATAGTGGAGGGTTTGACTATGAGCGATGAATTCAGCTTTGAGCCACTAAAGAATAGCAAGGAGAAGACCAACTCTGCTAATGAGCCTCCGATCGTAGCAAGCGAGTATCGAGTTGGGCAGAGTCGACCTCAGTATCCTCAGCAGCAACTGGAAAATCCTTTCCAAACGCTTTTCGACTCACTGAACAGTGCCACCAGTCGAACCAAGGCTTACGGTGCTCCCAGAGTATTCGATCTTTTTCACGCTGTTAGCAATCACGCTTGCGTTTGCATTGTTGTTTGCATTGTTGGGACTTATGGCTCCGGCTCTGGATGCAAATGCCACAGATTTGACGCTGTTTATCAGCGGCTTTGTGACATTGATCGAAGCGTTTTTCAGATGTGGTTGTTCGGCTCGAACAACCCTCGACTAGCTTCACTGGTTGCTGGCCCGTTTGCCTTGATGATCGTAGTTGGACTTTCAGGATTGCGAAGTAGCAACTGGGAAGTTGCGTTAGTTTCGACCTTTTGCTTTTCGCTAGTCTTTGGGGCCTTCGCTGGATATCTGGGTGGTGCAGTGGTTGCTGGAGTTTTTCTTATGGCTGACAAGTTCCGTTCGCGTTACATGCCGAAGAATGCCAATCAACAGGACGCCTCTTTTGATGACTTGAACTGAAAAATAGCTTCTGGAATCCTCGATAAAGACTTTCTACATGCCAGTTTGCGATCGAAAGGTGCTTTCAAAAATCTTGTCGGCATTACTTGCTTCGAATCCATCACGGCGATGCTTGCGTTGAAGCTCAACTTCCGGCATGGCTTCAAACTCGGGTAGCGCACGACGCTCGGCGAACTCGACATAAGATCCGGCAATTGTATGAACGCTATTCGAACCATCGCACTCAACAAACTCTGCCTCAACCAACTGAGCTACAGAAGAGCTTTGAATGAGCAATCCGTCTGGGCTGGTCTTAATCTTACCTCCCGCGTCATTCAGTTGTACCCCGATCGATTCGACGAACTGATTGAATCGGTCGATGGTGTTCCATGGGCGTGGCAAGTTGTGAACGCTGATCGTAAAGTGATTTAGGTAGTAACGATTGTAAATGACCCAGGCAGCATACTCGCTCTCTTCGAGCAACCGTTCGTAGTCTCGCCAACTAGGCGTGCTCCATAACGGGCGATGCAAGAAATCATCGACCTGCAGTCCGTTGTTTAGGTCAAGTTCAAGTACCGGATCTCGCTGTACTTGATCGGTGTAGAAATGGATGATCCTTTGTGCCTCATCCGAAAGATCTTGGACGCGAAGCTCGCTGATGAAGATTCGTGGATAGACAGATTCTGGCGGCGAGTACCAGAAGGCGTCCAGTTTCTTGCTAGCAAAATGGTATGGATCTCGACGCTCATAGCCGCAGTTGAGAAAGATCTTTTCGAGCGACTGAATGCCGAGCTGAGGGACGCCCATCGTTCGAAAGGCAATGTGGTCGTTTTCAATATCGCTCTCCTGGCCGATGATGCCGTGCTGGACCATCTGCGTTACTACACGTCCCACATCAGGAACTCGCTCGCGATAGCGATGCATTAAGCCACCCAAAATGGTATCAAGTAGAGCGGCCATCGCAATTTTTCCCTTCAAAGGAGTATTTCGAGCTTGGTTTACTGTGGTACCAGCAATTCTATCGAGTTGCTCTGGTTTTGTGAAACTGAAGCGAAAGTTCGGTCTAGTTCGTCGCGGGAAATGATAGCTATCGAAGCGAAGAGATCTCTTGCGACCAGGCTGCAAAATCAAGTAATAGCCAATCAAGATTGTCGGGCAGTCCTGCGCTTAAAGTCCGTTAACTCCTTTTACCCGTCGCAAGCATTCGGCCATATGTTCAGCATTCAAAGAACCTTCAGAGAATCGTTCGCGCCTCATGGCCGGCCGCTGCTTTGGACCGGTCTGTGGCTGATGAGTTGTTGCTTGGGGTGTGGTTCGACCAAGCAAAACACGGCGACCGAACAGTTGTTGATGAGCAACGCGATCGACGCAACGATCTCCAAGTTGGACTTCAGTCCACTAACGAACAAAAAAGTGTTTCTGGATACGACCTATGTGAATAAACCAAATCCAATTGCATCACCGACACCTCAGCCGATGACTATCGATTCCAACTATGTGGTCAGCTCCATTCGCCAGCAGATGTTTGCCTTTGGAGTTCATCTGGTCGACAACAAAGACGATGCCGAAATCATTGCCGAACCACGAGTAGGTGCGCTGGGACTTGATGGCCATGACGTGACTTACGGTGTACCAGCTAGCAGCGCACTATCTTCCGCTTCATCGGCAGTTACAGGAACCGCGATGATTCCCGCCATTCCCGAGTTGTCCGTTGCTCGAAAAGAAGATCGACTTGGCGCGGCCAAAGTGGCCGTGTTCGCTTACGATCGCAAGTCGCGACAGCCAGTTTGGCAAAGCGGGGTAGCGCAATCCAATAGCGATTCAAAATCGACTTGGGTGCTTGGCATTGGGCCATTTCAGCGCGGAACTATCCGAAGTGGAACACAGTTTGCTGGTACTAGGGTCAGCCCCAATTCAACCTCGCCGGTGATTACCGACGACGAGAGCTTAGAGGAGTATCTGTCTGGTCGCGTTTTCGAGCCGGACTCGCCGCTGGTGAAGCACGCCTCACACGATCAATCAAATCTACATCCTACCGCAATCTCGCAAAGTCAAACTGCAACCTCTCCACCTGCTAACGCATCACCAGGTTCTACTGCACCACCAGCTACTGCACCTGCTTCAACAGCCCCATCGACACCACCACCACCGACAACACCACCACCGACACCACCACCACCACCGACAACACCACCACCAACAACACCACCAACTACTCCTGCGAAGTAGGCTTTCAAAGAACTTAAACTATGTCTTTAGAAGCAGTCACGATAACTCGCCCGGATCGTTGGGATCATCCCTTGGATCCAACCATGGACGCCAGTAAAGCGTCTTGGTTGCTCAAGTTGCCACCATTTTCGCAGATGGATGCAGAGCGTTTCTCACGCGATGCACCGCTAGCAGAAATACTACGTAATGATTGCCGTCTGCTCGACCTTGGGGCCGGTGACCTCGTGTTCCAAGAAGGACAGTATGGCGCGAGCGCCTATCTGGTACTCAGTGGAACCGTTCGAGTCTTCCTCAATCGCCTGCTCACCGATACAGAACTGCAGCGTCGAAGAGCTCATCGACAGCAGCGATCTAGTTGGCTCAACATCTTTGGACTGGGTAAGTCTCGACAGAATCAGGACGAAGACCGTCGCGCTCGGCAGAGAAAGCGATCACAAAAACGAAACGTTCAAGCGGGCGGTGACGAGAAGCCCGTGCAACTTCAAATTCGATCGAGCGCGACTGGCTCGCGAATCTTTTTGCAGGACATTCCTGGTGTGCTTTCCACACATCAAACTGCTGCGATTGGACCTGGCGAGCTATTTGGAGAGATTGCTGCGGTTACTCGCACGCCTCGAGAATTCACGGCTGCGGCTGAGACCGATTGTCTAATTTTAGAGATTCGCTGGCAAGGATTGAAGCTTCTGAAACAGGACCCAAGATTTCGCGAGTTGTTGGATGAACGCTATCGAAGCGAAGTTCTAAAAACTCACTTGCGCGAATCACAACTATTTCGCTTTGTTCCCGAAGAGCACCTCGATCAAGTCGTAGCAGCCACGAAGCTTGAGCAATTTGGCGACCTGGAGTGGTATGCCAAGTATCGCAAGCAGTCCAGTGCATCGCCCAGTGTTCGAATTGCTGGAGAGCCGCTAGTGGCTGAGGAAGGTCAATATGCCACTGCACTTTGGATTGTACGCAGTGGTTTTGCTCGACTAAGTCGGCGTCAAGGCGCAGGGCATCGAACGTTGGCCTATCTGGGTAAAGGGCAAGTTTTTGGGCTTCACGAAATTGCACACAATCGAGGGCAAAGTCAACATGCTCCACCGCTGCCTTATCAAGAATCGCTTCGAGCCATTGGTTATGTTGACGTACTGCGAATACCTAAGCAGATCGTGTTGGAACATGTGCTGCCGTTTGTGCGATCTTCGGACCTGCCGGAGCCGATTGAAGCACCTCGCTATGAATTTGGTCAACCGGTCTTGGATGCACCTCTGACTCAAGAGCCTCACGATGTTGAGACCGGTCTGCTCGAGTTTTTGGTTGACCAACGTCTGATCAATGGCAGTCAAGCCATGATGATCGACCTGAATCGTTGCACTCGTTGTGATGATTGCGTTCGGGCTTGCGCGACGACACATGGCGGTACACCGGTTTTCATTCGCCAAGGTCCACAATATGGCAATTGGTTATTTGCTCAGGCTTGTATGCACTGCGCAGATCCGGTCTGCATGATTGGTTGCCCAACTGGAGCTATCCACCGAGACGATCAATCTGGGTTGGTTCAAATCAATGGCGCGACATGCATTGGCTGCAAGAGCTGCGCGGAGAGTTGCCCCTACGAGAATATTCGAATGGTTCAGCGTAAGGACGATCGAGGTCGTTTGTTGGTTGATTCAGCCAGTGGGCAGACTTTGGTTCAAGCTTCCAAGTGCGACCTGTGTACCTCTGCCAGCGGCCAGCCTTCGTGTCAACAAGCATGCCCTCACGATGCACTGGTTCGGATTAGCCTATCAGATGTACAGCAATTGAGCAGCCATGTCTCAAGGAAGGTAGGCTAAGCATGATCACTCGAAAACGCGTTCGGTCAATTCTTGCGACGTTGATAGCTGGGTCGGCAACTTGGTTTGGTATGAGCAAGGTCAGTTCGATGCTGGGTGACGAGAGCACTTTCACTGGAGCCGTACTGCTTGTAGCCACGCTGAGTCTCTATCTTCTGACGATTCGCAAGCGGACGGTGTCATCCCGACTTGGCAAAGTTTCAGCTTGGTTGCAGTTGCACATGTACGCTGGCATTTTTGCGAGCGTTGTATTCGCCATGCATATTCGTTGGCCCATTGAAGGACCTTTCGAACTCTGTTTGGCCGCTTGTTTTATCTTCATCGCAGTAAGTGGAATCGTGCTCGGAATCATGAGTCGTTTGACTCCAGCAAAACTCGCTGCACTAAAGCAGGATTATGCTATCGAGCAGATTCCGCAACTTCAGCTCGCCGTGGCAAGAGACGCTCACGATGTGGCGATGAGCAGTACGCGGTTGGGAGAAGGCGCCACACTGTCCGAGTACTATCAGCGAAGATTGTTGCCCTACTTTCAAACCCCGCGCGGGCAACTGTATCGTTTGATTCCGACAGGAAGCAAGCGTCGACAACTGTTACGTGAACTTGAGGATCTTGATCGTTATCTTGCTGGTGAAGGACTCAAGCATCGTAGGCGATTGTCAGCAATGGTTCAGTCCAAAGATGATTTGGACTTCCACTTTGCTTTGCAGAGTCGGCTTCGATTCCTGTATGCTGCCCATTTCGCGCTGACCTGGACGATGTTGATCTTGATTGGAGTGCACGTGGTATTGGTGCTTCGATTTTCAGGAGCCATCCTATGACCATGCCATTGGATCGCGATGTAAATCAGCCAAGGCCAAATCCCTTGAGTCCGTACCAGTGCGGATTTAGCGATATCGGAGTTCGCTGTGTGCCGGGTCCAACTGCCGATGGTCAGTGCTGCCAGGCCGGACGAGAGTCTCAGGAAGCGAAGCTCAAATGCCAGAACGCTTGTCATGGCTGTCCAAATGAGTCGAAGTGTTCGATCGCCAAAGAGAAATCGTGTTCAGATCAGAATGTTGAGCAATATCAAACGTGTATTCCAGTAAAGTCGCACTGGTATTCTCGCAACATCTTAGCACTGAACTTGGCCATTCTTGCAGGAGGCATCCTGTTAGTCTGCATGGCTTTGCCCAGCCGCGAACGGTTCTTTGTGCCCGGCACTCTGTCCAAGAGCCACTCCCAGATACTTGAGAATACACTGATTTCCGATCGCTGTAGCTTGTGCCATCCCAGTGCTCATGGAAACACTGCGGCTACTGGGACTCAAGATCAGCTTTGCATGAAATGTCATACTTCGCACATGCCCGATGCGATCAAAGGTTCACCGCATGACTTGACAACCGATCAATTCGCTCGGCTTGTATCGCTGCGCTCAGACAAGGTTGCCGAACGGGCACATCCCATCGAGCCAAACTCGACCAAATGTGCTCAGTGTCACACAGAGCATCATGGTGCCGGTTTTGACGTCAAGGCGATCACGGACGCTCGTTGTCAAAGTTGCCATGCCGAGCAGTTTAAGAGTTTTAGCACGAGTCACCCTGAGTTCAGTAACTTCCCAAAGCAAGTAGCGCGACGGATTGCGTTTGATCATCGCGCACATTTGGAAAAATACTATGGTCAAAAGAATGCGAGCTTCGATTGCAAAAGCTGCCATGAACTAGACCCCGAGAACCAGTCTAACATTCGCCGTACTGCGAGTTTCCAAGAAGCTTGTGCAAAGTGCCATCAAGAGCCATTGAGGGCATCGATCAGTGATGGTTGGGCAGTTTTACAATTGCCAAGTTTAAACGATGCGGATTTGAAGGCCGTTGGTCAAGAACTTAACAATTGGCCAGCAGGTGCTCTTTACGGCTACGATGGAAAGATAACGCTGCCGATGCGTTTGTTGCTGTCGAGTGATCCGAATGTAGCGCAGGCATTAACTCAGTTTCCTGATGGTGATTTGGGAAAAATACGACCTCGCGATGCTAAACAACAGGCTGCGGCTCGCGATATCGCTCGAGGCCTTCGCCAACTATTCCGCGAAACTGCGCTAAGCGGTCAAGATGCTTGGAAGACTCGCTTAACATCGGTTGCAACTCAAGCTCTAGGTCGGCAGCCGAAGGTGATTGAACAACAGATAATCAAGAACATGGTGGCTGGATTACCTCCAGATCTATTTGGACAGGTTGAATCGCTGTGGTTCAACGGTCGAACTGGTGTAGCTCAGGTAGAGCCCAGCCGCATTTCTGTTCGAATGGTCTCCAATTTGCAAGAGCCTTTATTGATTGATTCTAAAGATGATCAAGATGAAGATCCTGATTCGTTGCTAAGAGGTTCCTCTACGCAAGGATTGATCTTTAAGAATCAAGTTGGTGATAACACTAAAACAGGCACCCCACCATCGAATCCAGTTGGTGCAGCTCAGCCAACTAGGCCAGCTCAAGGACCTGCAACTCAGCCGTCACCGAACAATCCTGTTCCTCCCAAGCCTATAAAACCTCAAGTTGATCCGTCGAAACAGCGGACCTGGACTTTAGGAGCTGAAGACGAACCCGAGATGTCTGCTGATGATTTATTAAGGCTACCTTCTTCGAATCCCATTCCAAAGCAATCAAACAGTGGCGGTTCCAAGGATACAAGGGCATTGAGCTCCGAAGCCGTTGGAAATGCACAAAACGGCTTAGCGCCGACGGATACAGGTGGCAACGTAGCAGGTCAAAGCAATTCAGCTAAGTCCAAGTTCGCCTCTACTAGCGTCGTTGCTGAAGGTGGTTGGTACTTGGATTCGCAACTTTATGTCGTAAAGTACATGCCGTCAGGACACGCTGATCCTGTTTTGGCAGCTTGGATTCAGTTTGCGGCGTTGCTAGATAGTGGACGGACGAAAAGCCTGAATTCGGGAGATGAAGCGCAGGCCGAAACGCCAGCGTCATGGCATGTGCCAAATTGGAAGCCGGGCATAGAGGCTGTTGGTGGCTGTACCGAATGCCATCTTCTGCCTTCTAACATTTCGTATGAGAGCACGTTGGAGATTTGGCAGGCAAGGCGACCGAGTACAGCCAAGCAGTTCACCAAGTTTAATCACAAGCCACATACAACTTTAGCCGTGACATCGGATTGTAAACACTGTCATCAATTCGATGTTTCGCACAGTCAAAGCTATTCCGAAGTTTCGAAATCGCTCTGTACTGTATTGACCCGCTTTGTGCATCAGCAATCGGCTCAGCAGCATTTCCAGTGCGAGTTCAAGACGATCGAGAAGTCTCAATGCAACGCGTGCCATCGATCAGGCGGAGCCAACCAGGGTTGCACTCAGTGTCATAACTATCACGTGGGAACCGAAGGGTTTGAAGCCAGCTTGTCGCGATAGGTCTTAGGTGGCGTATGCTTCCAGCTTGCGACGTTCAAGCTTGCGCAAATCTTCGCAGTTGTATTTCGGCCCGAAGTGTCAGCCGTTTACTCAGCCCAGTCCAACGGGCTGGGATAGCATCACAAGATCAAAAACGGACGGGCCGTCAGCCCTTCGCACCGATGTAATCACCCAAGACCCCGGCCGTTGGCCGGGACTGAGTAAACCGTCTGCCTTTCAGGCCAACAAGGGCGTACGCCACGTTTAGGCCATGATTTGCTTGATCACATTTGCGCCTTCGACGCCGGTTAGTTTGAAATCTAAGCCGGCGGCGCGGAATGTAAGTCGCTCGTGGTCAACGCCCAAACAGTGCAGGATGGTCGCGTGCAGGTCCGATACTCGAACCTCGTTCTCGACCACATGAAAACCCATCTCATCGGTCGCACCAAGCGTCACGCCGCCTTTGATACCACCACCTGCCAGCCACATGGTAAACGCCTGTGGATGATGATCGCGACCTTGACTTCGACCGAGCGACACACTGGCTTCAACCATGGGTGTCCGTCCGAATTCCCCGCCCCAAACAACTAACGTGCTATCTAGTAGTCCTCGCTGACGTAGATCTTGGATCAGTGCTGCTGAGGCTTTGTCTGTGGCTTCGCAGTTCTTCTTTACGTTGCCCGACACATCGCTGTGAGCATCCCAGCCTTCATGATAGACGTTGATGAATCGCACTCCTCGCTCCACCATGCGTCTGGCTAACAAACAGGCTCGTGCAAAGGATGGCTTGTCAGGCTCGCAGCCATAAAGCTCTAAAGTCGCTGCGGATTCCTCTTTTAGGTTCATCAACTCAGGTGCGCTCGACTGCAAACGAAAAGCCATTTCGTAGTTCGAAAGCCGCGTGGCAATCTCTCCGTCTCCATCTAATTGCAATCGACGTTGGTTCATTGCATTAATCAGGTCGATCGAGTCTCGCTGAGCGACTGAATCGATTCCTGCAGGTGAGCTTAAGTTGAGAATCGGGTCACCTGAATTGCGAAAGCGAGTCCCTGTATATATGCTTGGCAGAAAACCGCTGCTCCAACACGCTGCTCCACCGCTAATTCCACTGCCAGTACTCATAACAACAAATGCTGGCAGATCGCGAGTCTCTGCTCCCAGCCCATAGGTTATCCATGATCCCATGCTAGGTCGGCCAGGTTGGGGAAAGCCCGTGTTCATAAAGATCTGGGCTGGAGCGTGATTGAACTGCGTAGTCTTACAGGACTTCACGATCGAGATCTCATCGACAACTTTCGCAAGGTGAGGCAACATCTCTGACAATTCGGCGCCACACTTGCCTTGCTTGGCGAACTTGAAGCGAGGTCCTAAGACTGCTGCATCAGGCCGAATAAATGCATAACGCTGCCCGCCGATGATAGAAGGCGGTAACGGTTTGCCTTCCAGTTGAGCCAGCATCGGTTTGTTGTCAAACATCTCCAATTGAGAGGGCGCTCCAGCCATGAATAGATGAATCACGGCTTTCGCACGAGGCTCGAAATGAGGCTTGCGAACGTCGGGAGAATCTGAAGTGGATGCAGCGCGAACTACGCCGTCGGTCAGCAGCGATGCTAGTGCGAGTTTACCCAAGCCAACACCGCAGTCATGAAAGAAATGGCGTCGAGTTTGTTGTAGTGTACTCATGGATGTGTGATCGCCTCGTCCAAGTTTATCATAGCGCGTGAGAGCATAATCCATACCTTAGCTTCGTCGACTTTGCGTTCTCGTTGCAGGTTGACGAATTGTTGCAACTGTTGCATTTCATCTGGCTGAGGAGGCCGAGTCAAGCAACGACGAAAAATGTTCTCTATCCTTGAAGAGTCGACTTCGGACTGAGCCGTGACGGCTTTGGCCATCGCTTCAGCAGCTTCGTAAAACATTTGATCATTCAGAAGTGTCAGCGCCTGTAGCGGACTATTGGAAACATCGCGTTTGGCCAGACACTGTTCACCGCTGGGCGCATCGAAGGTTGTTGCCATGGCAAACGGAGCCGTACGTTTCATGAAGGTGTAAATGGATCGACGATGACGATCTTCGCCTTCGCTGGTCTTCCAATCGACACGCCCATATGTTCCTTCCGTGGTTACACTAGCGGGCTGAGGTGGATAAACTCCTGGGCCGCCCATTTTCGCCGATAAAACTCCGGCTGCTTTCAAGGCTGAATCGCGAATAATCTCGGCTTCGAGTCGAAATCTGGCACCGCGCGAAAGCAGCACGTTCTCTGGATCACGGGCCGATAACTCTGGAGTTACTCGTGAACTTTGTTGGTAAGTTTCACTGGTGACGATTAAGCGGTGTAGCTTCTTCATCGACCAGTTTTGACGCATCAGTTCGATTGCGAGAAAATCGAGTAGATCTTGATTGGAAGGTGATTGGCTTTGATATCCGAAATCATCCAAGCTCTTGACTAAGCCATTTCCGAAAAAAGCTTGCCATTGTCGATTCGCAGCAACTCGAGCTGTCAGCGGATGATCAGGTGAGAAAAGCCATTTCGCGAACTGCAATCGATTCGCTTCGCCCTTAAGTGGTGGCAGCATCTGAGGTACGCCGGGTTCTACAGTTTCTCGAGGCTGAAGATACTCGCCGCGGTGATACCGATTTGTTGGACGAGGATTCTCGGCAGGGCGCTCTCGCATGACTAACGTGGCTTGTCCACGCGGAGGTTTGCGTCTTAGTTCTGCCAGGCCTTGAGCTTGATCACCCAATTCATCGCAATCTTCAAGAAACAGTTGCTTTAGTTCCGAGAGTTGATCAGGTGTGAACGGCTTAAGCGTCTCACTTTCCGCCGGGATCGTATGAAGCTGACTGAGCGCACTGTCGAACTTTGCATGAAGCGTCGTAGGCGCAGCGGACTCGTCCGTAGAAACGGAGATACGGAAGAAACCTAGCGAGCAAGCAAAGTGTTTTTCAAAAAGCAACTTCAGGTCGACGCCACTCTCCAAATCGACCGGCTGAGCAAAATGAAACACCGCCGAATGAACAACGTCATGACCGCCCAGCACTTGCCAGCCAGAGGACATTTCGCCATCCAGGGCGGCGCTTGCATTGTTCTTTTTAGCGCTCTTGTCCTTAGCTTTCGGTTTGGCTTTCTTATTGCTGGAAGCCGCGTCGTTGATTGCATCTTCCTCGGCGTCGTTGGTGGCAATCGCTTTCGAGAACTGAACGCGCTGGCCATTTTGAAATGCCTGAAGCTCGCTGAGGAAAAAGCCGCCGATTGGGCCTTCATAGTTTGTTAAGCCTGGGCCACCGTTAGGAAGCGATGGATGTGAAGCAACTTCGATGCGAATGGATCGAACACTGCCAATCGGGGCCTTCAAGGATAGGTCGTAAACATCGCTTTTGCTGATATCACCACTGCCCAATAGAAAGCCATCGGGTTGTACAACTATATGAGGAAGATTGGTGGAGATCTTGCTTGGTACCACAACTTTCCAGGTGGATTGCAGCTTTGCTTGGGACCTGAGCCATTGCTGGAAAGCTAAATTACACGCAGTTGAGCCACCAGGGAATTTCTCGATTAGCTCGGAAGTCAACTTGGCAACCTTACGTTGATGATCTTCGACCTGCTGATCTTGGTTCTTGGACGGAATGTAGTAGGTCGGTTCATCGGCATTGTTCAGTAAAGCCATCAAACGATAATAGTCGGCATGAGGAATTGGATCATACTTGTGAGTGTGGCATTGCGCGCAGTTCAATGTAAGACCCAACCATGCCGCTCCCGTCACTCCAACTCGGTCGACCATGGCATAGAATCGATACTCCAGCGGATCGATGCCACCTTCTTCATTCAACATCGTATTGCGATGAAAGCCTGTGGCGATCAGATCTTCTGGAGTTGGATCTTCTAGTAAGTCGCCCGCAAGTTGTTTGATGCTGAATTGATCGTAGGGCAAGTCATCGTTGATCGCCTGAATTACCCAATCTCGTTAGGGCCTAATGGTCAGAGGCCGATCCTTTTCATAACCGTTCGTGTCAGCATAGCGTGCCAAATCTAGCCAACGTCTGGCCCAGCGTTCGCCGTACCGAGGCGAGTTGAGAAGCTTGTCGACTAATCGTTCATAAGCATCACTGGCCTTGTCAGCTACGAAGTCGTCGGCTTCCTGCGCCGTGGGTGGAATGCCAATCAGATCCAGATAAAGGCGTCTAGCAAGCGTATAACGCTCGGCCTTGGGAGAAGGTTGTAAGCCGGATTCGGCCAGCTTTTTTCGAATAAGGAAATCAATTGGATGAAGTTTCGCAACTTCAGGTGGGCGACTACTCAACATTGAGTCGATCCTGGTTGCATTCGGAGCTATATAGGCCCAATGTTGTTGATACTCGGCACCGGCTTGGATCCATTTTTTGAGAATCTGCTTGGCCGATTCCGGCATGACCGTCTTAGTGCTGGTCGGTGGCATTCGATTCGCGTCATCATCGCTAAAGATGCGATGAATCAGTTCGCTGCTGTCAGGTGAACCGGGAACGATTGCTGGTTTATCTGAGTCAGCGTTACGAATGGCGAATTCACGTTGATCTAACCTCAAGCCCGCCTCGCGCGAGTTTTCGTCGGTGCCATGGCAGCGAAAACAGTACTGAGCCAAAATCGGACGAACTTCACGATTGAAGTCGACTGCCTGAGATTCAGATTGCTGCGAGAAGCAATGTCGTAACTCAAGATTACAACCATAGCCTAAAAAGGCCAGAAACAAAATCAGCGAACGTTGGTAGCAGTACATGGTATGACAATGGCGGAGCGCGAGTCGAGATTGAGCAGCTTGATCGTGGAGGGCTAGAAAATCGACGATCGTCGGTGGGACAACAATTATTGTAGAACACTTGTCGAAGAATTACTGCCGAGTTTGAGCGGCAAATCGACGCAAATTGCCCAAAACGCTACGGTTAGAGCACGTTATTCGACACACGTTGATAGACCTAGATTTTTTCGACCCACGTTTTTCGTTGATCAATGGCTTTAGCCATTTTCTTATCTTGTGAATCGTTCGACTCGTTAAGACTCTCAACGATACTTCGACGGTTTTCGTCAGGCTGATTTTGACTGAGTTTAGACTTTCCCAACATGCTGTTGATAGACAACTCGATTCCGACGATGGATCGAAATAGTCCCTCGATGTACTCCTCAGGCGCGTCGCTCATCGTCCAAGGTGATGATTGAGATGTCTCGTGTCGCAAAGTCAATAGTTCAAGAATTTGCCGAAGTCTCTGACGATCGTTGATGACGTTTAGCTTCCCGGAAACATGGACAGCCTCATAATTCCAAGTAGGAACAGCTCTGCCGTGATCTTTTTTCGTTGCGTACCAATTGGGCGAAATGTAGCGCTGAGCACCGTGAAACACAGCCAAACATTCGATTCCATTTTCAGCTTTGGGGCAAAGTGGATTTGCTTTTGCGATGTGACCAACGAAGCAAGCGGGGCAATTGGGCTGCTCAGGAAGATAAAGAAGCGGAATGTGATCGGCCGCGAGTCCAGAAGTATCGTGTACAACTAGCGTGGCCAGCGGATGCATCGCTACGAAGGCTAAGAGTTGTTCGATTTCATTGACTGCAAAATGTGCTGGTACGTACATTGCTTATTCATCGCTCAGCAAGGCCAACGCCGACGCACTTTCGATAATTTGGGCAGCTAGTCCGTTGCAGGTGAGTCGCGTATCGATGTCAAAGAATCCGCGACGAACAACGGCTAGCGCTAGTGAAACAGGCGGTAGGTTGGATACAGAAGTTATGTGGCCGACCTCTTGATCGTTAAACAGAAGTTTATCGGCGGGTGCAACAGAACCATCCAGCTTTAATAGGCAGAGCTTCTTCTGAATTTGCCCTCGAGCGTCAAGGCGAGCAATCGTCTCTTGGCCCAAATAGCATCCTTTAGTAAAGCTGATTGCTTGCTCAGATCGATCCAGTTCCTGAGGAATGCACTTCTCCCATATATCACGTCCCATCTGAGGCCAGAAGTGAGCGATTCTTAATTGAGTCCAGTCACGAACATCTTGCTGAAAAACTTCCGTAGATTTAGGGAGTACATTCAGCGAAGCTTCTGGTTCGAAAGAGTCAAACGGTATTCTGACCAATCCTTCAGCTTGAAGTTCGGACGTTGTACCAGGCAGTTCGACACTTATGGAAAAGGTGGGAGACTTATCCTGAACCTGAGCCTTTTCTCGAATGATGTAGCGATCTATATGCGCAGCTACGTTCGCGGGTGAAGGATGCTGGCCTACTATCCACCATCGATTCTCAGTTGATCGGTAAACTACTCCGTGTGCAACAACCCAGCCGCGAACGTCTGTTACGAAACTCTCCAGAGCTTGACCAGGATTCAGTAGTTGAACGTGGTTCGTCGTCAGGTTGTGCAAAATGCGACCAGCGTCATCGCCTTCAACCTCAATTAACATTGCTTGATCAAGCATGCTCGTGACAAAATCCACTGTTCGAGTCAGATACCTACTGTCCTAGAAATTCTAAGGCATGTAGGTGAATCTGCAAGTCACTCTGGATCTGCCATTGTCTCGAAAGTTGAGATCGGCAAAGGATTGGACTAGGTCGATGAGGATAGGAATCGTCGCTTCGATAAGACAGCTAATTCGCCGAAGGCGTTGTTGATCGAGTCGCCCGTTAAATTAATGGTAGCGATCTGATTTTCCGTTCCAGTTCCCGAAGCGGTGCCGTTAATGGTTCCAACGTTGGTTGCGCTCGAGCGATAATTGTTTGGTTGAACTTCAACTACTGTATATGTGCCGATTGGCAAGTCGAGGAAGCTGTAGAGGCCATTAGCATCCGTGGTTGTGGTTTGGTTTACAGCAGCACCCGTCGCTGAAGTACCAGTAACATTAATGGTAACATTCGGAACCCCGGCCTCTCCAGTATCGAATACACCGTTTCTATTCGCGTCCACATACACTCTACCGGACAGGTCGGCCACGCCAACGATTTGCGTTGTTTCATCGTTGGTGACGCCTGTTGTGTTGTCATCACTAACTAATCTTGCCGTGTTTGTAACTGTTCCAGGTGTGGCCGTTGTCGATGCATGAACAACAATCGTTATCAGGGCTCGATTCGTGGTCGTGCTTCCGGGCAATAGGGTACCTAGATTGGCCGTTACCGTTCGGGTGGTTGAATTGAAAGAAACAGTTCCCGTTCTGACAGTAGATTCATTAATGGTGAAAGTTCCACTATCGAATTCAACGCCTGCAGGGAGAACGTCTGTCACAATTGAATTCAAGGTGTCTGCATTTCCCGAGTTAAAAGCCGTAATCACATAGTTGAATGACTGGCCCAGAGCAACTGGGTCAACAGTGTCGTCCTTATTGACATTCAATGTGACAGTTCGCGTGAGTGTATCTGTATCTGTGGCAGAGTTGTTGTTGGTATTTGATTCCTGAGTTGGCGTGTCTGCAGCAACTGTGGTAGTGTTTACCAAAGTTGTTCCCGTGGCTGAGGAGCGAACTCTGGCAACAATAGTCACTGCAGTTGACGAGGCTCCAGAAGCTAACGTTCCAACGTTGGCAGTGAAGACTCCACTAGCAACGGAACCAGAAGATGACGAGATGAACTCCAGCGAACTTGGCAGTGTATCGCTGATAACGACGTTTGTCGCGCTGCTCGGCCCGTCGTTAATCGCTTGCAGGGAATAAGTAATCGTTTGTCCAGGTACGACCGTAGTGAGCCCATCAGACTTGGTAACTCGCAAGTCGTAGCGAGGTTGAACGTCGATGTTGACACTGGATGTATTGTTGGCGCTATTGGTATCGTTGAACCCTGCCAGGCCAGTTGGCGTAACGTCAATGATGGCTGTATTAGTCGTCGTGCCCAGCGTAGCTGTTGTTCCCACCGTTACTGGAATGTCAACTGTGATCTGCCCTGACCCTGCCAACGATGGAATCGCCCATATAACGTCATTTGGGTCAGCCGTGGACGCATCGAGCGTTACGCCTGAAGGAAGCGTTCCCGGATTGAAGTTGGCTGGTAGATTGTCAGTCACTTCAATTCCTGTAACAGTGGTTGAGGAATTGTTCTGGAGCAATAGTCGATAAGTAAAGGTTCCGCCGAGACCGACGGTCGTCGCACCTCCGACAATTGACTTTGTAATTCCTAGGTCGATATCGGGATTGCGGGACGTGGTCACCGTGGACTGAACTGGTGTCGGAACTTCGGTACTAACCACTGAGCCGGTGTTGGATGTGTTATTTACGAAACTTGATTGAACTAAGGCCACGATAGTTAAGACCGCCTGTTGCGTCGCAGTCAAAGTAAACGCGCCAGTTGAGATAGCTGAGCCAACGACGGTCGCGTTTTGCGACGCTCCCCCGTTCACCGTATAGGTTGCTGTTTGAAGTGTCAAACCGGCAGGTAGCGTATCCGAGATTACAGTGTTGGTTGAGTTTGAGGGACCATTGTTGGTCGCAGTCAAAGTATATGTTAGCGTTCCACCAGTTGTTACGGGGTCCGGTGTGTCCGTCTTGTTCAGGGCAAGAACGGTATTGGTGAATCCAAAATCTACGGTGAGGTTGGTATTGTTGTCGCTATCACCATCGTTGGTCGGCTCGGTTCCCAACGCAAGGACTACTGCGGCCGCAACACCCAGGCTACCACTAACAACGCCTTGGTCGCGGTTGTTTGTATCAACTGGTCCAGAGCCAGGGCTCGTGATGAAGTTTGCTAGAGGTTGGCCTGTAGCGAATTGCGAATTTGGAATTAAGACGATGTAAGACCCAGGAGCCAGATTGGTGAACGAATACAATCCAGAGGCGTTGGTCGTTGTAGACGTAGGTGTCTGCGCGCTGGCCTCTGTCGAGTCTAGAACTCCGTTACTGTTGGTGTCCTCGTAAAGTTGTACGGTCACTCCGCTGATTCCACTGTCCGTACCATTCAGGATTCCATCGTTGTTCCTATCCAGGAAAACTTGATCTCCAATAGTCATTGCAGGTGTATTCGCCAGGTTGGCTGGAATACTCGTCAATCGATAGACGCCGCCCTGATCTAAGTCGACATCTGCGTCTGGATTTGTCCGAATGATCAATTCCACTGAGGTGATGGCCGTCAGGTCGGCAGTACCGGTGATCGCATTCGTTCCACTGGTGAAGCTAAATAAAACTGGCTGAGTTGTGGCTGCTTGAGGAATCGCGACTTGCCCAGATGTTGAACTTCCTGATGCACTGCGCAATACCACCTCAGCGCTCGCGCCGTTGAGGTCAACTCGCATATCCAGTCGAATTCCAACTGCATTGTTGGTTGTAAAGTCAACGGGAGTTGTAAA
Source organism: Pirellulales bacterium (assembly GCA_046349795.1). Taxonomy (GTDB): domain Bacteria; phylum Planctomycetota; class Planctomycetia; order Pirellulales; family Pirellulaceae; genus Aureliella. The sequence goes on from JAXMBP010000081.1 coordinate 22,562, forward strand.
AGAACCATCAGCGGTCAGCGGGTCGACGTCAGATGCTCCATCGCCGTCCCAAATAACTCGCGCCGTACCTGTGGTTCCACCATCAGTTGAGATTCTCAGAAGGTTATTGTTAGTTTGATCGACAGAAATAGCAAAGTCGCCAGCTCCCGAGCTTCGACTGGCAACAATATCACGTTCACCACCAATGCCAGTCGCAACCGAGTCTGAAATCGGATTTGTGGTTAGAACGGAAATGTTTTGAGCATCTGTATCAAAGGTGTCTACGTTCTGAACCACCACTGTAGAAGTAAGTTGACCAGCGGAAATGGTCACCGGAACATTTCGTTGGGAAGTCGTTTGAGTGTAACCAGAAAGTGGCGTTTGACGAACCAGGTAGTTTCCCGCAGTCGAAACTGTAAAACGATAGCTTCCTAGCGCTGTTGGGCTTGAGCTACTGGTTGTTGTTGCAACTAATGTATCCACTCCCGAGTCGTATTGACCGACTGTCCCCAAGTCGTTGAACAACTGCACGGTTGCTCCAGCAAGTCCTTCGGATGCATCGATCACTGTATCTTGATTTGCATCGAAATAGACCACCCCAGCGATCGCCGCATCCATGGTCGTACGAACCTCCAGCGACTCAAGTCGAAGCAGACGTCGATTTCTTCGACGAGTGTAGTTTCGAATTGCAGATCGTGTGGCTTTGCTCAGTGAAAAGAACTTTATTAGACGCTGCCAGAAGCTGGCCATGTTCGTACTCCCTCAAGCGGGTCAGGAGAAGGGCTGTGCGGAAAGACACCGAGTTGATCGGTCATGCGGGCTTTAAAACTTCTAACAATTCTGCTAGTTAGATCGAGCCTACGCGTTTGAAAGCAAAGCTAGTTAAACTCTGCGGTCAAAAAGCCTGAGTGCCCGCACAAAATGTGGTT
>JAXMBP010000082.1:0-21386 GCA_046349795.1 Pirellulales bacterium
CGATGCAAATTGGGCCTTCGCCCGTTGAGCCTCGATCATCTTATGGAGCCTTTGGAATGCGGGTTTCATGTCGATGCCGTGGCGCGCCAGCTCTTCTTTGACCTCCTCGTTTGTCACTGATTCATCGCAGGGATATAGCAGATTGAAAAGGTGGTCCCAAACTGGGTATTTGTATCGAATATCGTCGTTCATGACTTTGCCCTCGCACCCCCGGGCAGGAACCTTTTGTCTAACTTGTTAAGCGCGCGACGAAGGCGTTTCAGTCCGTTGTTCACGTCTTCCACTTTCATGTCGAGAAACGAGGCAATGTCCTTCGGCTTAGTTATTTCGTCTTCAAAGCACATGAACAGGTTCTCCAGCAGGCTATCACCGTCGAACTCTTTCATCGCGGCGTCATGAAATTGTTGCTGGCGTTCCATGTCGATCAACAGGCGAAGGGGATCTGACTCGGTATCCGGAATTTCATACGACGCGACCGACTGTCCCTTTGAGCCCGTTTGGGGAGTCAGACGGCGGTCCAGCTTGTTTTCGGTTAGGTTGACCATCCCACTAATCTTGCTATCAATGAATGACCGCAGCACCGACTCCAGCGTTGGATACACCTCGCGATTCCAACTCCGAGTGTCGTCAAGTAGTTGCTGAATCGCGTCTAACGCAAAATCGTATGGTTCATATCCTTTGGGAACCGAGCCGCCACGGACAACTCGCGCTCCACGCCAACTCAAGCGACGCATTTTGCAAAGCGCATGGTGCGTCAACCGCTCCAGTAGCGTCTCTTGCTCTTCATCGGTAAGCGCGACTAGTTCGTCCACTTTTTCCTTCCCAGGAGGCTGTCGGGCGTCCAACGCCACTTATTATTGCCGACTCCTTCTGCAAAATCGCCACAAAAAAATATTTTGTGGATTGGATGGCAAAAACCGGCAGCTCGTCGGCATTAGGGTCTAAGTCGCTGGCAGCGCATTGCTGGCAGGGGTTAGCCCATCAATATAGTGGTTTCCCGCTAGTGCGGCAAATTCCTGATGGGAAGATTTTCAACCGGGCCGAGGCCTAGGAGGTTTTGATGGCTACACAGCCAGACGATGATTTTGAAGAACAGGAAGTGGATGTTGAGGAGCTTGTGAAGCAGGGCAAGCGGGTGCCCCGAGCGAAGCGATATCGCATTCGCATCGACAAGGAACGCTACGTGGTGAGCTCACCGTTCATCACCAAAGTCCAACTGCTGGCGCTGGTCGCCAAAACGGCGGACAAGTGGCGCATCCACCAGAAGCTGCGGGGAGGCCAAATGGATGAGGTCACCGACGTCGAGAAGGTTGATTTGCGGCTGAAGGGTGTCGAGCGGTTCGTCACGATGGAACTGGCTCAAACTGACGGGGAAACGGCGGCGCAGGAGGCGCCGCCCGCCCGTCGGGGTTTTGACTTACCCGAAGAAGATGCCGAGTTTCTCAACTCGCTGGGACTGGTCTGGGAGACGGTGAAGCAGACACAGGTTCGTTGGTTGCTGATTCACGACGATCCGATCCCGCCCGGCTTCAATGTCGGTAGGGCGACGATGGCCATCAAGGTCGAGGGTGGCTATCCGCCAGCCAAGCTTGACATGGCCTATTTCCTTCCGCATCTGTCCAAGCAGAGCGGTACCGGGATCCCGAACCTGACTCCGCTTCAGATCGACGGCAAGGAGTTTCAGCAGTGGTCGCGTCACTACGAATGGCGCGAAGGGATTGACGATTTGGCGGTGCATTACCGCCGTATCGAGCAGTGGCTCCTTGACGAACTGAAACGGTAAGGTGGGAAATGGAATACGTTCTTCGATTGACGGGCGCGCAGCACGCGCAGCTCAAAGCCCATTTGTTTCCGGGCGACGGCATGGAGGCCGCAGCGCTCGTGCTGTGCGGGCGACTGCGTGGTCGAGGTCGACATGCTTTCATGGTGCGAAAGATCGTGTTGATCCCGCATGCCGAATGCAAGCGAACTGCGGTGACCGTTACATGGCCGACGTGGTTCGCTGACGACCTGATCAAAGAAGCCGCCAAGCGGGGCATGGCCATTCTCAAAGTCCATAGCCATCCCGGCGGCATGAATACGTTCTCGAGCTACGACGACAAGTCCGACGCGAGTTTCCTCAGATCGGTTTGTACGATGCTCGAAGACAAGCAGCCCCACGTGAGCGCGGTGATGCTGCCGTGCGATCGCATGTTCGCACGGGTGCTGGATGATACTGGTAATTTCCAGCCCGTGAGTCTCGTCAGTATGGTCGGCGGGGATATGAACATGTGGTATCCCGACTCTGGTCGAGATGTCCCTGAATTCGCCCGGCGGCACGCGCAAGTGTTCGGCGCGGGGACGGTCACTTGCTTACGCAAGATGCGGATTGCGGTGATCGGCTGCTCCGGCACTGGTACGCCGCTTGTCGAGCAACTCGTTCGGCTCGGTGTTGGGTTCCTGGTGCTGGTAGATCCTGATCGGTCGGAATGGAAGAATCTCAACCGGATGTATATGACGAGAGCCGTCGACGCCAATCTTGGCCGATTCAAGGTCGAGGTGTTGGCCGACGCGATCGGCCATATCGGACTGGGGACGGAAGTGTTGCCATTGGCGAAAGACTTGGGCACGACAGACGTGGTGCGCGCCGTAGCGTCATGTGATATGGTGTTTGGTTGTACGGACAGCTTCGCCGCGCGTGATATATTGAATCGTATCGCGACCTTTTATACGTTGCCGTATATCGACATGGGCGTGCAACTTCGCGCACTACCTGCTGGCGGGGTCGATCAAATTACCGGTGCCGTGCATTACCTTCAGCCCGGTAAGTCAAGCTTAAAGTCGCGGGGAGTCTATGACTCGGAAGATGTCCGTGCCGAATTGATGAAGCGCGACGATCCAGCTGAGTACGAGAAGCAACTATTGCAGAAATACATCAAGGGCGTAGAGGAGGATCGCCCAGCAGTTATCAGCGTGAACTCGATGGTGGCGTCGATGGCAGCCAATGAGCTACTGGCTCGACTTCATCGCTTTCGATACGACGATAACGATGCATATGCAGCGCTACGATATGCGGTGCATGAGCCGCACGTTTTCATCGATGCTGAAAGGGATTTGAAAGTCTGCCCTGTGCTGGCCAAAGAAGTTGGCCGGGGCGACGTTATGCCGCTGTTGGACAGGCCGGAGTTAAGTGAGGGAGGGGTTGTTTGATGCGGCTATTTGCTGGGATCCGGGGATGGTTGCAGTCATGGTTTGTTCGATCCGTTCGACCGCTGCACACCGTTCACATCGAGGAATTGCCGGACAAGCTCGATCCAAAGAACGTCTATGTATTGGGCGAGGGTAGGCACGTTTGGTTCGTCGCGATGCTTTGCCCTTGCGGGTTAAGCAAGTTCTACAGGTGAGCCTTCTGCCGACGCCAAACCAAGGTGGAAACTGATCGAACACGCGGATGATGGATCGATCACACTACAGCCTTCAGTTTGGCGACAGATCGGATGTCGGAGCCATTTTTTTCTGCGACGCGGAATAGTCCAATGGTGCGACCCATATCAAGAAACGTAGGACATAACTTCGACGAGGCACTACGATTCTTCTGTGAAACTAATTGCATTGTCTGTCCTTGATGCAAAGCGCGCCCCACTTCGGTCCGACACTTCAAATTTGCTGTTTGCGTGCTCAGGACGAACCGTCCTGGGTTGCGACCTCTGCAATCGTAGAGAGCAATTTGCCAATCGCGAAGCCAATCATTGGCGGGCGAATTTCCTACCACTTTTGAACCTTTTACCTGTGCTGATCGTCCTAGGATTCAGCCAGGAGAATTCCGCGTGTCAGATGAAACACTACTTCAGAGTGAATTATTAGTTGTACGCTGGCAGCTCGGGGATCGAACCGCGTTTGCATCGATAATTGAGATGGAAAACCTTTTTTACTATCTGCGGCGACTCGTTACTACCGAAGCACGCGTGGACTCACTTCAGGAGACATGGTTGAAAGTCTTCCGATCAATTAGGTCAATTCGAGACCCTCGTTCGTTCCCCGCGTTCCTTTATCAAGTTGCTCGAAATACTGCAATCAGCCGAATCAGAGCGACCGAAAGGCAAACCGCAAGCGCCTCTGAATGCACTTGAAGACTCCTCGAAACAGGGACTGATGAAGCAGCTCTATATGACCGTGTTGAGCTGGTTCATCATGCTCTGAACCAACTCCCACTAGTACAGAGAGAGGCTATGACGCTTTACTTCTCCGTGACCTATCTTTGGAGGAGATCGCCTCGCTTACCGGTGTTTCACTTGGTACGGTCAAATCTCGATTGCACTATGGCAAATTGGCAATTCGCAAAATTATTACCAAAGGAGAAGAAAATGTCTGATCGTTCACCCATGATCCGCGAGAAGTTACTCGATGTACAGGAAATGTCGTCAGAGCTACGAGATTTGTATCGCAGCAAACTTACGCCAATGCTGGAACATCAATTGTCACCAAGAAGCAGGGTTGGATTGGTAGCGTTGCTTGTTTTGCTGATCCTGTTCGTTACCGTTGGCCTTCGGTCTCTGATTTTTTTCGATCCTGGGCCGTTCATTTACTCTGTCTGGGCAATTTTCACGACGATTTGTGCAGGAGGAGCTCTTTGGATTGCAGCTTCACTTTGGTATGGTAGCTTCTTATGGCAATCTTACTGGAAACTCGCAGATGGCTTCACGTTAGGAATAGCTCTTATTACAGTGCTGTCTCTCCGCATGGGCGTGAACGAGTCTAGTTCGGTAGCAGCTTCTCTGTGTGTTTTTCCGCTGCTAGGAATCTGCATTGCTTGGAGCCTGCACAACCGAATTGCTGCTGCTGAGCTTACATCCAAAGAACACATGCTTCGAATCGAGTGCCGACTTACGGAGCTCTCAAAGAGGTTGCAGAATGAAGCAGGTAATCGTGTGCCTTTGGAGCAATAAGTGGGTCTGATTCTTCGTACCGCAAAGCTTAGTTGTTTAGTCGCGCTGAGTTGAACTGTTGGCAGCTTGGATGATACGCCTTAGATCATCTACCAATTGACTTCCTGCATCGCCTGGAACGAAGGGAGAACCTATCGCGAGGCTGTGAGCTCCCATTTCAAATGCTCGAATGCAGTCAGCGATCGACAGTCCTCCGACGACTTGGAATGGCAGTGAAATAGCGTCGCGAACAGACTCAAGATAGTCCAGTGGACTGCGAGTTGACTCGACGGCCAGTTCTTCGAAGCCAAGATGTAGTCGGCGCCTAAGTCTTCGCATCGTTTGCAGGCTGCAACTGGTCCCGCTCATACTTTGTATCGACCATGACTTTGGTGCCGTATTCTTCTCGCCATCGAAGCGCCCCGCCAATAACATGCTCGCCAGCAGCGGACATGATACGGCATAGTCAGCGCCGGCTCGTACCATTTCGAAAAAGGGTAACCACCGTCCATCGTCTTAGCGTCTGCGATTATCGGCATGACCAAGCAGCAGTCCCGTGCCAGCATCCAACCAATAGACTCCGGCCTCAACGCGGGCGACGGTTCCCGACGAACTATTACGGCAATCCAAGGACGAGTGAGAACGTATCATGGATATCTTGCGACAACCACAGACCCCCGTGACCAACGGCAAGGACAAAGGAATCACGGCGGCACAGAAATTCCTGAAGAAGGCTGGTGTGAAGTTCCCGATTGAAGGGCCGGACAATGGCCCATGGTGGCGGGACAGCAACCATGGCGGCAATGTTCAGGTTTCTGATAGCCCGTTGGGTGGATGTAGAATTCAGACCTACTGGCCATTTGAACCTGAAAACTGGAAGGCTCATTAAAACAAATACGATTTACCACCCAACTTCTCAAGTCAACTAATTTGAAACGAGCCAGCTCAAAGCTTCCTCGTAGTCCATGAAAGTTTGGATTTTGGATGAGTCGCAATCTGCCTGAAGAGTTGCGAGAATGTAAGGAGTGACGAAGCCGGGCTGCACAACATAGTACGCAACCTTTGCTTTGAATCTTCGCAGAATCACTTCTACTAGAATCGACATCATTTTCACGTCGTTGGGTGAAGGCTGATTCACGATTCTTGTCACGTCAATTAACACGGGAACGATTTCCGGCAACGAATTGTCGTTAATCAATAGGTCGACCAATGCCCGCCGATCCCCAACACTGACGAATCCCGTAGCAACAACAATCACCAATTCAGATTGTTTGTCGAAGTTATACCTTATGGGCATCGTAAGATCGTATTATCCGCTTACGGAAGTAGAAACTGATAGTCGCCTTAATGCGGGTGAGATTATTGTAAGCGAATCGCAGTGATTCCGCAGCACAGCACAACTTCCTAACGGTTCCTCACTATCGATTGGGGAATCTAGTTAGAAAAATTGCGTTTTCCGGTGATCGAAAAAGACAGAGACTACCAGTCGAGTTCTCGACAATTGTGATTGCTCTTGGAGCATCGCACCCTTCTTAGCCGATAAGTCACAGGCTAAATGAGTACCAAAGGGAGGAAGGGAGTCGGAACTTTGCCCCAATTTCGCCCCCTTCCTCCGGTTTGAGTCTTGGACTTTCATCCTCGACATTACCTATTTCGGATCGACATCGAACTGTTCTAATTGCGATTTAGCGCAAAACCTTCAAAAATCTTGAGTTTAGTTTGACGCTTTCCTAATTGTTGTCCATAGAACCACAGCTTCGGCGATGGATCGCACGTTCAATTTCGACAAAATTGAAGCTCTACGCCCTTCGACGGTTCGCAGGCTAACGCATAAACGTTTCGCAATTATTTTATTGGCGGCACCAGCGGAAATTTGCTCAAGTACCTCCACTTCAACAGCCGTCAGTTTTTCAATCAATTTGCCTGCATTCTCTCGATCGAGCTTAGAACGTAGGTTTGTCTCATCAAAAGCAATTGCCTGAACGATCGTGTCCCAAAGCTCCTGAGGATTGCAGGGTTTCTCAAGAACTGTAGCTGCTCCAAATTTAATAGCAGTGACCGTAGAGCGAGTATCTGGGAAGGCAGTTATGATGACGACAGAAATGTCGCAATCGAGTTGCCGTAAACGCTCAATCATTTGGATTCCGCTGAAACCCGGCATCCGCAAATCGCTGACAACACATCCTGGTCGCTCGCCAGAATAGGAATCAAGGAATTCTTTGGCACTAGCAAACGATCGAACAATCACCCCCATCGGTTCTAATAGCGCAACAACCGAATCTCGCGATGGTTGGTCATCGTCAACCACGAAAACGAATTGTTGGTGTTCAGTCATTGAATATTTAGAAATGAACCGGCCAATAGGATTCGAATGAAAGATTTCAGGCAGTTCAAACGATGCGAACAATCATTCGCTAGGTGAATCTGAGGATTGAGGTGGGTTAAACGAATCAAATTCTACCCTGACAAGCAACCCTTGGCAAAGGTTTTCGAAGGCAATGTCTCCATCGTTTTCATCCACGATCGATCTGACGATTGCTAGTCCCAATCCCATTCCGTCGGATTTATTAGTAAAAAAGGGCTCAAAAAGGTTTTTTAAAGAGTCAGGTGATATGCCGGGGCCGGAGTCGCGTATTTCGACAACGATTTTGTGGTCAACTAGTTGAGTCCGAATTGAGATTTCACGCTGTAATGATTGGCTGAGCTGAATTGCATCGCAAGCGTTTTTTAGTAGGTTAATCCAAACTTGTTCCAATTGAATCCTCTCGATTCGCACGCTTGGGCTTTGTGGATCAAGATCCAGTTTCACACTGATGCTATGCTTACCAATGGAGTGCTCCATCATTGAAAGACAATCGTGAATTGACTGATTGACGTTAACAGCTTCGGGTTCTGATCCGGAGCGCTTTGCAAATCCACCCAAACGCCGAATGATTGCGTCTGCTCGAGCAACCTGCTCAATGATCGCTCGATTCCAATACTGAATCTTAAGAGCATCAAATCTATCCGAGTGTAATGCGTTGCTGCAAGCGAACGCAAAGTTAGAGATCGAACTGAGTGGCTGACGTATTTCATGAGTAATACCAGCCATCATTTGACCCAAAGTGGATAACCTAGCAACATGTCTAATCTGTTCATTTTTCTCACGCAAAGCAATTTCCGAACGTACCAAGGCGGTGACGTCTCGCCCTACAGCTTGAAAGCACACAAAGCTTTCCGCCTCGTCGTACAGGGCTCGGCAATTCCAATCCTCCCAGGCCATTTCAGTGCTGTTTGACTGCACGGCTCTAGCTCTCCATGATGATGAAGGGTGTGTCGGATTGGCCATAGCTAACGTGTCTCTAATCGTTGAGACGTCTTTGGATTCAAACGATTCGAAAGCACACCGATACAGTAATTCGTCTTTCTTAATTGCGCGGGCGCGTAAATACGCGCTGTTTGCAAATAGAATAGTTCCATCCCGGTCAAAGCGGAGAATCATCTCGCTTTGATCTTCCACTATGGACCGAAATCTCTTTTCGCTAGCACGAAGTGCTTCCTGAACTCGAACTAGTTCAGTCACAACTCTCCCAATTGCTTGATAGCCGACGACCTTTCCTGCTTGATCAAATAAAGCTCGCCCTTCCCATTCTGCCCAGTCAGATTGGTTGTCAGGCCTTAACACTTTCAAAACAGCCTTGTGAACCACTGGTTTCTGATTCGACGTCGACTGCACTAGTTCTAGGGCAAACCTCCTATAGTCTGGATGAATTGGTACGAAGACATCGGATCCAAGTAGTTGCTCCATTGGCAACCCTCTGCGCTCTACATATGCCTTGTTGGCAAAGGTAATCTTCCCTTCTTGATCAAAACGCACAATCATTTCAGTTTGGTCTTCAACGATCGATTTGTAGCGCTGTTCGCTTTCCAATAGCTTGGCCTCAGTCTCAGTACGACGCCTTATCTCATTTTGCAGTTGGTTTTTGTCGATCGCCCGAGAATCACTCATCAATCTTGGCGTCGTTGTTGTTTGTCGACTCCTAGTTGCTCTAGGTCGCCTACCCAAAGCAAATCCAATGCTCAAGCCAATTGTTACTCCAATTAATAACCCAAGTCCCAAAACGTGACTCGGAATGTACTCACCGTTGGGGAGCTTAGAAAATAGCAGGGCCAAGTTAAGTGGTGTAAGAATGTGCATCATGTTCAAAGCAAACAGATTGAGTGAGGTTCTGGCAATGATGTGCTTCGCCAATTGCCCTTATGGCGAACTAACGCAATTCTGAACTCCGCAAGATCAGTTGCGGATGGATCAGAATGCGGATTCGATGTTTTTTGGACTATTTGCGGCTTTCCGCAACCGCTTGCGGAAGATACCTAAAACCGAAAAACAAGACTTTGTGACTGCTGATTTTCTTGTATCGTGGCAATTAATGTGTCGAAAACTTCCTTAGCGGTCGCCCGCAGAAAGCGCTGAGAGTGAATGGTAGATAACTCTATGTTGTCGGGCAAAGTGCTAATTGTTTCAAGCGATTTGAGCTTTGCTGCCGGGGTCCGAGCAATTACTGAATCTATGAAACTCAATTCCGATCGACTTGACACAGTTAAGCAGGATCTCGTTGAAGTTATTCGCGAAACTAAACCTGCCTGCGTTGTGGTAGACTACGGACCCACCGAGGATGATATGTTTCTCCTGCTCAATCAAAGTAACTGGCGACTAATGCCAGCAATGATCTTTTGTCTCCGAGAGCAAGACCTTAGAACGGCAGCTGCCCTATTCAAACAGGGTGCTTTTGCGATCGCGGAAAAGCCATTAACCGGGGAGCTTTTGTTAGGCCAGATTAAGGAGGCGATTTCGTTGGCATCGCAACGAAATCAGAACATTGGTAGGTGGGATCTCCTGCATGGGAAATTCTCAGCGCTCACCCAAAGACAGTTGCAGATTCTCAGCGATTTATTGCGAGGCAAGTCCAACAAATGGATTGCAGAACGAATCGGTGTCTCGAAACGAACCGTTGAGCTTGATCGACATGAGATTATGACCGTTACTATGTCGGAAAGCTCAGCAGAGTTGGCAAGATATGCTGTCGAGTATTGCATGTTGAGCAGAATGTTTGAAGTTTGCGCGGTGCTAAAAATGGATTGGTAGAGACTCGAATTTCTGCGCGAGCTATGGGAGAATCGAATGGATCGGCTTGAGAATCATTTGGAATGGTGACGCTTAATCATCTACCAAAATTGTTCAAGTCATGGATACCGCTGGTTACAACTCGCAATGTTTGCAACCTCGGCGATGGTTAGGATGAGTAACGCCAGCTATCAAACCGATGGCTCTTTCGAACTGTTAGCAAAGAATCGCCAACTGAAAGCCATTGCCGTTCTAAATTGCCTCATTCCAATTAGTGAAAGTGGAATTACTTGGCCGTACTGAAGAAGCGGATTGAGTGCGCGGAAGCAACGGAATCAGAGTACTAATCAGATCCAGAATTCTGTTGCGGTATTGGCCCAGTTTGTTGGGCTAGATCGATTAGAATGCAAAGTTAGCGATGAGATCTTTCCCATACTTCGACCCCAACGCATATTTGCAGGTCAGCAGAAAATCAAATCGAATCGCTGTTCTTGCCGGAGGCCCGTTTTCTGCTGCCAGTACTTCAGCAAGTTGTTTCATGCCTTTCGCGATTCAAAAAAGCATCACTCTGCCCATGTGCTTCAGTTTCGCGTAGGTTTGGAATCGATTTCGACAAGGCCGACCATTGATATCAGCGATGAGGTGCTTTTCCTTTTTTCTGCCGGCTTCGAAAACCCTGGGGAAGTCAAGTACTGTGGAGCCTCTCCATCGTATTGACATCCGAAATTAGGACTCGTCGTTCAGTAAATCATCAAGCCGGTCCATTCTTTCCTGCCAGGCCGTCCGTTGGTAGTGAATCCAATTCTCCAAAGCGAGAATTCCGGAGGATTCAGCTCGACAAATTCGTACGCGACCTTTTTTTTCGGAGGCAGCCAACCCACAATTTTCTAGGATTTTTAGGTGTTGACCAACTGCGGTGACCGTAATACCCAAGGCAACTGCAAGTTTCGAAGCGGAAATTGAGCGTTTGCCTAAGTGCTCGACAATAGATCGACGCGTCGGGTCCCCGAGAGCATGAAAGATCTTGTCTAATTGAACTTTCTTTCTGTTCATGGAGTTAGTCAGGTTTTGTTTTGAGTTTGTTAGGCTGCGGCGAATTATCGGAAGAGGTAGACAAAGTTCGGGCTAATTGGCATTCCATGATCTTCTGCCAGTATTTGCCATCCGTGCTCACCTCGCCAATCTCCTTCCAGGTCTTACCATCTACGTGAAATGTAAATCGGACAGTTGCCTTCGGCAGCACGCTTTGAATTTGCCAACGAACGCCGTTTTCTAATATTTCAATTGGTGAATCCCACGGATCTCGCCCTAATTCATACCCACGCCAGTTCAGTTTCCCAGTTTGCTTGTCGACGAACACGATACTAAGTCCATCATGAAGGACGATCGATTCTGTTCCTTTTGAGACTGCGGTACCATCCAGTAGAACCACGGTATTTCCAACGCGCCATCTAACGTGTTCGACTAACTTGAACTCCACGCGTTTCCCATCCCGATCAATTGACCACCCCGATCCGTCCCAGTCTCCAATCCAACTCTCGAAAACAGCCAAGCTCTCGGCGGGATGTTCTTGACCGTACAGATTTATCACTACAGCAAATTGCATGCACAGAAATACGGCCAAACGTTTCCAAAAAACAAAACTCATTACTAGCCTCATTCAGTTAGAACGACGGAATTCGAAATTTGATACGCACCTCTTCCAGACTATTCAGCGACCACGCCCACCAAGAGATCCATCAACTTTTCCCAACCCGACCTTCTAATTGCAGGCCCGTCGGATTGCTGAGTGTAGGCCGCTTGAAAGGTCGTAACTAGCTCTGAGCCATTCGACATTGCCACGACTTCAAAGGACACAACCGCGGCGGAAATCAACATTCCCTCAAAAAGTAACCGCTGGGACATTATGACCCTTTCGCAAGGAACAATATCTAGAAACGTGCCAAGATTCTGAAGCAATGAGCCGGAGAAAGGCATCGACTGTCCAAGTCGATAAGTCAAAGTCTCGCAGCCACCTACTCGAAAGTCAGATTCAAATATCTCGACAGCGTGATTCTGGCTTTCTGCAAACCACTTGCGTTTTAGAGGCAACTCAGATATCGCACTCCAAACTCTCTCTCTCGAAACGGAGAACTCTCTCTTTAGTACAAACGTATCATGCAATAACCGTGTATTTGTCATTTGAAGCCCCCTTCTGAAACTGAAGTTATTGCTTCAGTATAGCTGCAGCCTGCCGATAGTCAAGTGAGTACTTCAGCATTAGGGACTTTGTTAGACGGACTCAATACGTACCGTTACGAAATTACATCAGAAGATCTCCCGGTTGGAACTCTTCTAATTTGCCGCTTGGAGTCAACAACCCTTACCAAATTCCGGTAATGTTTGAGCATCACAGGAAATTGTCCCTGAAACCTGCGCTGCGCTTGGCGACGGGCCAGGCTAAGCGAGGTGCACTCAATCGAGTGTCGGTCTGTTCTCAACGGGAAACCTATTTCGATTGTCCCGAAGTTTGCTTTAGGCGGTCTTTCATTTTCCGTTCTTGTCGAAGGAAGTAAGCTTGCTTGGGGTGCGAGTATTGCACAGCGAGTGAAAGCGCTTTTTCGGAGGCCTGAACAGCCTCCTTCCATTGTCCTGCCTTCGCAAGACCATCGGCCAGGCCATCGTATGCATTCGCCGAGTTGGAGTTGTTTTCGACGTTGCGCTTGAACAGTGTGATTGCTTCTTCCGTTTTTCCCTGTGAAAGAGCTTCGTATGCAAACTCGTTAATTACGGACTCGGGGATTTCCAGTCTCCAACCGACTCGCTTCGAAACGTCATCAAAGTGTTTCTCCGCGTAGGGAAGTCCTTTGCTTACCAGGTCGCTATGAAATCTGTAGCCCTGATAGACCTGGCGAATCCCGTCGATTTGCGCGAGCAAGGGCACAGCCGAATGCGTTTCCTCCGGGAATGCCCTGCTGCTCCAACGAAATTGTTTAGGAGAATTGATTTTGAGCGTATCGACGAGTTTCTCAAAGTCCTCCAGCGCGCGACCGGTATCATCGGATCTGGCCACATAGAGAAAGGCATTCACATCCTTGTGTGATTTGAGCGTTTTTTCCAGTTCCCGTTGCGGCCAGTTATGATCCCAGTCGAGGCTGGGAGTGAGCGCTAGATAAGCCTGGAAAAGGGAGTGGTCTGTGGTTACGCAATAAATGGCAAAAAGACCGCCTGCGGAACTCCCTGACAATATGCGAAATCCGTCCGTTCGATATTTTTGTTCAATCGTTGGCAAGAGTTCAGTGGCGATGAATTTCTTGAAAGCGCCTGCGCCTCCACCGCCGACCCAAACTTCGCTCCAGTCCGTTGGCGAGTAGTCCCGAATTCGAATGGTACTGTCGATTCCAACCACGATGAGCTCCGGAATTTCTCTCTGAGCGGCGAGATACTTCAACGACGCGGACGTGTGAAGGAACTGCGATTCGCCGTCGAGGACGTAAATAACCGGATATCGGCGATCTGTCGCCCATGCATAGCTCTCAGGCAAGGCAATGCGATATTGGCGATCTTCCTTAAGAACATCAGAGTGGATGTTGAGCGTTTTTCCAACACTGACCTCCTGAGCAATCGTGGAGTAAATTGAAAGCTCAAGCAAAAAAAAAATAACGAAAAAGCGAGTGTTAGCCGATTCATTTGATTTTCCAAAAGCATAGGGTGCAGTCAGGCGGATTGATCTCCGCCTGCTATTGGACGACTATTAGTTGCCGCCGACAAGAAATTCCGCAATTATTTTTGGAAAAAACGCGCGTGCCCAGGTAAACTTCGGTGAGTTGTTTTTTCCCCCGGCCAGTTGCGCGAGGAAATCGACATTGCTGGCGACGATTGCGTTTTTGGTGATGATGCCAATTGGCTGGCGGGTTCGAGCGCGACGTCGAGCTCGGTCTAGATCTTGGGTATCCAAGTTATCAACCACATCATCGTGGCCAAAAATACCGCGGTTAGTCTCCAACTACACAATGACGAACCGTCCGATCGACGGTTTACCACATTCCTCGGTCACTCCCACCTGGGCACGCTACGGCGTTGCCGAATTGGGCGTTCCGACTTCTAACTTTAGGCAGTCGGGTGCGGGTATACTGCCAGTTCCTGGTTTCCCAGAGTTTCGGTCGCTAACTAGCAGAGAAAGTGGTAGGGAGTCGCTATTTCAAAATGTCCAACTCTAACAAAAATGCTCGTTCCATAACGCGGAGCGATGTTCCAGGATTGCTCTACGAATGCAACCGGCAACGTTGCGCAGGACTCGCAATAATTCCTCCGCAATTTTCGGATTACATTTTTTTGAAAGCGGGGTTTAAGCCGGACGAGGTGTTCAATCGTGAAGATTCAGGCTCGTGGCAAAATCTCGTTGACGTTGTTGCAGTTCCAAGCCTTCGACGATTTGCTTTGCCATGTGCTGATATCGAAAATTCCGATGTTCGCAATATCGCGCAAAAGCTTCTTAATCTGCACACGCTGTTCCTAAACCACAACTATATCGATGACGCCGGTGCCCGCGCGATCGCCGAAAATCTCCCCAACCTCGTCATGCTTGACCTTAGCTACAACAGAATTGGGCCGGACGGTGCTGCCGCAATCACTGAAAAGCTCTTTAATCTGCGCTGGCTCAATCTTTCCAAAAACCGTCTAACAGACGATGCAATTCGATCCCTAGTGGAAGGCCTGCCTAATCTGGAAACAATTGAGTTTTCAGAAAATCGTTTGATCAATTTGCCAACTGAACTCGTCGTTGGAAGGCAAGAAGCTGCCTCGCTGCGAGCCTACTTTCGTAGATTGGGAACGGAGAATAGGCGCAAACTAAATGAGGCGAAACTGATTGTCGTGGGTAATGAATCAGTCGGAAAAACCGCTCTTGTGGACTACTTAGTTCATGATAGACCGTGTAGAGATACCGACAAGACTCCAGGGCTGTACATTCAGGATCGAATTGAGGTCAGCCAATGGAACACATCTGGATCGGTCGAAAACAGCGAGTCACTTAGCCTAAACGTGTGGGATTTCGGTGGTCAGGAGGTTACTCGAGAAACTCACAAACTCTTCTTGACGTCACGCTCGCTATATTTGATTGTGCTTGAAGCCCGGCGCGAAAATACCATTGACGCAGAAAACATCGTTCACGATTGGATGCGGGCCATCCGAAATCGTGGCGGAACTGACGTACCAGTACTTGTTGTGATCAACAAGTCCGAAGGCAACCGCGAATTGAGGCTGGACGAGGCATCGCTCAAACAATCGTATCCGATACGAGAATTCATACGAACATCCTGCCGTGACCCGAAAATAGATCCCGATGGCGGAAAAGGGATCAATGAATTGCGATTAGCAATTATTCGAACGATTCGTCTTGAGATCCCTCAGACCAATGCGGAATTCCCGATTAGCTACTTCGAAATAAAAGAGCGGTTGCGTGAAATTGCCAAGGCGGAGCAGTACTTCGATATTATGCGGTTCGTTAACATCTGCCACGAGGTCGCAAGTCCTGTCAGCGATAGCAACGAACAACGTAGTTTGCTCCAACTGCTTTCGGACATTGGAGTTGTTCCTTTATAAACAAACTACTCTGCTCGACCCCAACTGGCTTACGACGGCTATATATCGCGTCAGCTGGCCGCGCTCGGTGTAGTAAAGCGGTCAGAGCGTCTTTCGTGTCGACGACCTAGAAACGCTTCTTGGATCTTTTCATTCGCAAAAAATGTATCGGAAAGACAGTTGGCAATACATCGTCGACCAAACAGTGCAATGCGGCTTGAGTTTCGAAATCCCTGATGCGCTGAAGAATGCCCATGTTGATGCCAGAGCAGTTATCGCCAAACACAATCGATGCCGGTCTGGAAAGTAGTGACGACACACGCGTGCTGCGATTTAGATACGACTATGAAAACCTTCCAAGGGGACTGATGCCTCGTTTTATCGTTAAGATGAACCAATATCTTACGGATCAGCGAACTTGTTGGGCCAACGGGGTTGTTCTATATACTGGCGAATGCAAAGTACTCGCGCGCTGCGATCATCGATCCCGTCGTATTGCAATATTTGTACATGGTCCTTCCTCAAGCGAGAGACGCGATGCCCTAAAAAGGTTATTCGCGAGGAGTCTGGAATCGGTTCACAATCTTTTCGATGAGATTGGTGCAATACCCATGGTTCCAATAAGCCCAATAACAGATGACGCAATTGAATATGCACGATTAGTTGATTTTGAACGAAAGAACTTGGAGCACTACGCCTTCGGGAACGCGGTGTATGACGTTAGTGGGCACATTGGAGGTATTGCGGTGTTGACTATTTTGTAGGTATGGGTCAAAAGAATACCTACGACGCGAGTTACTTCAAAAGCGGTATTCACAGAAACAATGATTTACCCTCACCAAAAATGTCACGGAAATTCTGTAGCGGTAAACAGCATTGTCGTCCGTGGTGTCTTTGATCTTAGCAAGGCTATTCTCGTTGGGATGTAGCTAGCGAAACGAACACCGACGTGGTTGCAATTGTCGCCTCGGCAGTCGTAGCGGGCCTGCGCACCTATAAATCAGCTATCTTGAATTTGCTCACAAGATGTGAGCAAGGCGCTATGCTGCATGGTGTAACCTTGCAGGCGGTTGCTATTCCGCGCGCGGATTGAATTTCATTTTGACCTTGAGCCAGACTCAAGAATAAGTATTGAACAACGCTCCGTGGCCTGGCGTTACTCTAATTGTTGCGCTTTATTTTTCGGCTGGTTGCATTACAAGAAATGCGGTTAGTACGCGGCGAATTATCTGATCTAACAACAAAGCGGTGCCTGTGGTCGAGCCCAACGTAAATTCTCCGAAACGCTACAAGCACTGGGTAGCGAGCACATCGGAGGGTCGAGTTAGTGCATAAGGACGAACCGTCCTGGAAGTTAGACCGTAGCTCACACTTACATTGTTTAACGTTTCTCGAGATCAGAGATTTCAGTTGCTGCGTGATCAAAATCGCTGTAATGAGCTCGGAAGATGTACCAATATTGTTGAAGTGGGACTTGTTGAGTTCTGGGCACATATCGCAACGCTGCAATAATAGTGGCAAAGGGGTGGATTTGTGCAGGAGTAAATAGGAGTAGGGATGGCAAAGACGTCAATTCTGTTCGATCGATGGTTTCTAGGAGCGTCGCTGCTGGGCTCAATGGCAATGGGATTACTGGCAGCCCTATGGCACACTGCCCATTCAGATAGCCATGCTCGGAACGGTTGTCAGCATCATGGCTGGATTGACCCTCACCGTCATGCAAGAATTCGATCGATTCAGCCGAGAATCTGTTGCCGCGTTGTCGCAGTTGGGTATGGTAACTTCACTCACTGCGGATTCAGCGTTGCGTAAGTCTTACGATGAATTCATCGCCTCAATTCGAACCATCAATGACGCTCACAGTTCAATTTTCAGGAGATTGGCACGGGAGCGATTGACCAGCCTCAATTCTGAGTTCCGAAATATTGCAGGTCAACGTCTCGATTACTTGGGAACAGAGGCGTGGCGCTCAGCCTATGCGGCGGTACTAAAAGAATCAGCCCTAACGGAATACTGCTCTGTGGCCTGGGTTCGTACTGGCAATTATTGGCAGGATCAACCGGGCCTTCAGAGCCTACGTATCAACTGTGAACTCGCCGAAAGTGGTGTAGCAGTCACACGAATCATCATTCAACGAAGTCACTCAATTGATCAGCCTGAAGTGTCCATGCAGATTACGGACCGGATGTTCAAACAGCATAAGGCTGGTATACGTCTGCTTTGTATCGATGAACAGGCGTTGGTCGGGGAAGACGACCTACTGGATGACTTCGGCATCTATGGAAGTATAGCAGTAGGAATACTAGCCACCGATGACACTTCTTCGCGTACCATACAATTTCGGCTTTCATTTGATCCGCTAGATGTGAAACTCTATCGAGATAAGTGGAAACGGCTAATGCTTTATGCGACCGATTGGTCGCCCTCTGAAGCCAAGCTGTGAGCTGCCAAGTACTGGTCAGCAAGTTTGCCAAATACACGCCACAGGTGATCGACTTCCGCTTCGGTAAGTGGTTTGGCTGGGCAGGAAACTCGTAGCGTATGGTCGCTACAAACGCTGATGGTAATGCCTTCACCTGCAAAATAGCGTTGAATTTCGTAGGCAGAGATTTTAGTGCTTTCCAACCGTAACTCAATGATTCCGTTGCGGCAGTTGAATGACATCCCAAGCGGAAGATTAACTAGGATATCGCAAATCCGATGAGCATTTAGGCGTCGAATCTTTAGCATCTCTTCAATAGAGTGTTTGAGAGCCGTTTGAATTGAGATATGAGCGGCAATTAGCGGTTCAAGCCTCATGGTTTGCCGAGGACTCGTAATGCCGACCTCAGATGTTTGCAACAGCATGGGGTCGTCGACCATGCTTAGCTGAATGGCATTTCGAATGTTTCGATGGCTTTGTGTCGCATCACTGTCGTGGACGAACACGCCGAACGAGAGCGGAACACCACTTCGAAGCCACTTATGAGTACCCGCTAGAAAGATGCCTCTAAATTCAGGTCCGAGTTCGATGGGTAGATAACCTGCCTGTTGCGAACCATCAATGACTATATTAGCCTGGTTTGGGACTTGTGTTAGAAAGGGTACGACTCGATTAGTTAGACCTTGGGCAGAAACTGGAGTAATTAGGGCTCCATCACATCGGTGGTCGCGAAAAGCCTGTAACATTCGCTTTAATCGGCTGTCTTCATTTGAATCTGGACTGCAGGGATCTTCCAATGTAACGAAGTAGGAACTAGCGCTCGATTGAGCCAATTGCTTCTTCAGCATTGACTGAAATTCAGGCCAATCTGCATCGCTACAGAGTACCCGCTCGCATCGCAGGCTCAGCATTTGGAAGGCTACCCGAGCCAAGTGCCGAGAAGCAGAGGCAAATAGAACGGATGCGGGGGCCGTGGTATCACATAATGCCAGAACGCTGAGCTTGAGCTTCGAAAGGCCTTGCCATTGAGTCAGCATGGGAAATCGATTGGCTAATCGTTGCGGCCAAGCGGCACTGCCATGGTGTAGAAACTCATTGAACAATGGGAATTGGCCCTCTGATTCCAACAGAGAAGCAAATTCTCGCAGCATTTCTGCACACTCTGGAAGAATTTGGCCAAAGCGAGCCGTGTCGAGATAAATTTGCGATTGCACAGGTCGAGGTCCCAAATTGGGCCGTAGCAGCATGACCTGGAAGGAAGCCTCACGAAAGAGCGCCGAAGCCAAGTCTGCCCGCACCACGCTCGCCAGAGCGCCCCCAGACCAGACAGTGACCCGACGCTCCGTTCCGGGAGCGCGGGCACCGTTCTGCTTCTGTTTTGAAGGTCCGAGGACCACAAACTGGCGATTTGTTGCGAAGCAATGCCGGTACACGGCAAGATTTCAAATTGTCGGGTCTATCATAATCGATTTTGCAGCGATCTTCCAGAACCGCAGTTGTGGGGAATGGTGAGTCATTGCTTTTGAGCGTATGGACACAATGCCGTCAGCGATTGACACGTTCCCTTGAATCTTACAGTTCAGAACGCCGCTCGTATCTGATCGGTGGCGGCCACGAGTGACAGGGCTTCGATGGTGGATCCAATTGGATAGGAATCCTCACCTCCGTGGAGCACAATCTTGCGATTGGGCCTAAGGTCCTCACAGGCTTCATGAAATCCGCGTTCGACTTTTGATGATCGACGCTTAATTTCGATGATGGCGGAGATGATTTTGACTGCCGTGATTGCTTTTGTAGTGGTCTACGGCGAGACGATCGATCAGAACTTGCAGATGGTAGCCGAAATCGTTAGCGATCCAGACAAGTTGGATATGGCCTGCGCTGCCATGCAGAAATCCAACAAGTTTGGTGGCATGTTGGCTCGACTTGGCCATCAGGTCAAGCACCTACAAGGCAAGGAGCGATCATCTGTATTAACGACGGTTGTTCGCCACCTGCGATTCTTGAGCACGCTTGCTGTAGCAAATATTTCGGTTCGCAGCACATTCAATCCAGGTGAACTGAAGTCCGGCAAAGTGACGGTTTACTTGATCATTCCTCCTCAGCACATGAGGGCACTGCCAGGTCTGCTCCGAATGTGGATCACCTGTCTACTCGGCGTAATAGTTGGCAAGGGCCTGGATGAAAAGAACTTGGTTCACTTCGTTTTGGACGAGGCGCCCGTCTTAGGAAATCTGCAAGCGATCGAGGATGGTGTCGTGATGTATCGCGGATATGGATGCAGATTTCAATTCTATTTTCAGTCGGTTGGTCAGCTCAAGACGATGTTTCCCAACGGTCAGGATCAGACATTGCTGAGCAATGCCAGCCAAACCTTCTTTGGCACCAATGACCCAGCCACAGCCGATCTGATCAGCCAGCGACTGGGAGACCAGACCATCTTTGTCGACTCTGGAGGTTCATCGGATAGCACGTCGTGGCAGCGATCCTATGGGATGACAGAGCAATTAAGTCGTTCAGTATCCACCAGTCGCAACTGGCAACAACACGCTCGCAGGTTGCTTAAGCCCGAAGAAGTGCTGACCCTCGATCCGCGCTGGGCAATAACTTTTACCCCGGGTGTCCGGCCGATCGCGACCTGGCTCATGCGCTACTACGACGAACCTTGGCTAACCTCGCCTCAGGCATCTAGCAACTCAATCGGTCGCGGCCTAGGCATGTTGTTCAAGAGCTGCATGGTGCTTTGCATAGCACTGGCCGCCGTGATCGGTATGAGCTGGCTGATCCACTACCGACAGAAATACGTTCCCACTTCACCTGTTCCTTACCAACCATACCAAATCGATAGGAGGTACTACCATGTCCGATGAAGCTAAATCGGTTTTCGACAAGATCAGCCGTGATGTTAAGGCCGAGATAGGTCGACTCAGTGACCACGGCGCTGCTGAGTTAGCTGCAGCACTGTTCAGCGGTCATGCTTTCCTGCCCTATGGTTCTGGTCAACGCCGCGACCATGAGGTCGATCACACTCACACAATAGAGAAGTCTCAAGAAGAACGCGAACTCGACCGCTAATCAATTCAATTCCTAAAAACAAAGGAAAGCTCGAACATGAAAATAACACAATTAGATATCAAGTTCATTCAACCAGACCCTCTTCAGCCACGCAAGGTTATCGTGGAAAGCGAAGTCGAGCGACTGTCACAGAGCTTGATTCGCTACAAACAGTTAACACCCATTATCGTCTATCGCAAGGATGATCTCTACGTCTTAGTCGATGGGCATCGACGTTTGCTAGCGGCAGTCCGAGCCAACATACCAACGCTTGATGCCATCGTGCTTGAGCAGTCACCCTCCCCTAACGATCTGCTGGCTATGCAACTGGTAATCGAAT
>JAXMBP010000083.1:0-20309 GCA_046349795.1 Pirellulales bacterium
AACTGGCTCTCGACCTGTTCGGAAGCGTTGAGGGGCAGAGTCGAAACCCTGGCCTGTTAGAGAAGGCTGATGGAGGCAGTATCTTTTTGGATGAAGTTGCCGAGCTTCCGCTGAGCCTACAACCAAAACTACTCCGAGTCGTTCAGAACCAAGAGTTTACGCCGGTCGGTAGCGCCTCGCCGATTCGAATCAATGTTCGCTTCATCTCTTCGACGCAACGTCGATTAGAAGAAGAGGCGATGGCAGGCAGATTTCGAAATGATCTTTACTATCGACTTGGCGTGCTTTCGATTACGTTGCCTCCGCTTAGAGATCGTGGAGAGGATGTCCTGTTATTGGCCGAGCATTTTCTCAAGGAACATGGCCACGATCATCTGTCAATTACGGCTTCCGCCAAGAAAGCCTTACTAGCTTATCAATGGCCCGGCAATGTCCGCGAGCTACGAAACGTTATTATCAGGGCTGCAACCTTTTCGAGTGGTCAGTCGATCGATGTCGATGATTTGCCAGCCGAGATTACTCGCACGGCAGCTATTACGTCTGCCACCGTTGCCGCGACCACGACCTCGCTCGAATACTCGACATCGGAAGCCTTTGGGTTATCTGAAGGCGTTGATTCATCGTTGCAAGAGAAGAGGCTTGAGCTTGAGAGAGTTTATCTACTCAAACTATTAGAAGACAGTCGCGGCAACGTTACTCACGCGGCTCAAAAAGCCAACATGTCACGACAAGGTTTTCATAAGCTCCTGAAGCGTCACCAGATATCAGCCGCTGATTATCGCTAATGGCAATCTCCGTAGCTGAACCGGTCACGGTTCAGAGTTAATCGTTCCCATGTTCTGAAACTCGCGAATTGAAGAGGTTAGATCATTGATGCATGGGAATAACGAAATAAGATAGCGTTGCGGGATGCAGCAGTCTTCAGCCTATATAATCTCAAAGCTAGATCGAATGCCCATTGTTCACATATATGTTGACCTGCGGACTCCAGGATTTACCAACCATGACTCTATTCTATCAAACGCCTGTCTGGCTTTTCTTCATAGCATTAGCGATACCGTTGAGTGTTGTTGCCATCGCATCGCGTAAGATTGCTCGCCAGATCGAAGTTTCGTCAGACTTTACACCCAAGACAATTTCAAAAGGTCCACTAAACAACAACAGCGACGGCAGCAAATCTCAAACCTTCACCATACAGCAACTTTCCTCGATGTACGGGCAGGTCAAAGTTCCATTTGGTCCAGTAACTCTTTGTGCAAATGCTCGTGAATGGGCGGCGAACGCAGTACTGATGGGACTGATTCTGCTTTTCGTTGGCCTGATGGGGCTTTTCCACTTTCCCAATGCGAGTACATTCCAATCGGATAAACATGAAGAGGATGCGGCTGTTCAGGCTGTCGACTGAATTAGCGAGATGCTCACTCAGTGCCTCTGCGTCTCTGTGGTTAGTCGACTTTAGTGCCAGTAGAATTCAACAACTAACCACAGAGGCACCGAGACACAGAGTTCGATGATCCGGGAATTGATAGAGGCTGCAAGAGATTACTCTGCAAAGCCGGATTTGAGTTCGGCTCAGTTCAATCGTCAGACGATGGACGCGTTTTGCTATTCTCAGATCCCAGGAACTTGACAGGCAACTCACGAATTGCTATTGGTCGAGATCATTGACGAGCGTCTCACGGCGTGCAACTAGAGCGGCAGTGTTTTTTTTACGATGCCAGGAAAAATGGCGTCCCGCGGACTACTGTGGCATTGAAAGTTCTTGCACTTGGAACAGAAAGCCGAGCAATCGGTTGGATTGCTTGGCTTTGGTAGTTTTTGTAAAGTTGTTATTTGGAGGAACTTACTTCACTTCGAACTCGGCGTCGAGAGGCCGTCGTCGGGCGGCTCTTGGCGCCGGGGCTGATCGCCCCGCATCTGCTCCGCTACCGCCGCTAGCCGCAGTCTTCTCATACAGCGTTTTGCTGAAGCCTTGATAGGCTTGCTCGAGTTCGGTGGTCGCGGGGCCTCGATCGGCTCGAGCGGTGTCGGTCACAGCTGACTTCAACTTGTCGATGGCCGAGTTCAGAGGCTGTCGATCTGCGTCGGTAAGCTTCTCGGTATTCTCCTTCATGTCCTTTTCGACTTGATAGATTAAATGCTGGCCCTTATTGCGAGCTTCCGCCAATTCGAATTGACGTCGATCCTCCTCTCGCGGCGTTTCAGCGTCCTTCTTCGTGATCATTTCGTCCTTCGATAAGGCCGAGCCGTTCCTTCGAGTCGCACCCTGGATGCTTCTGCTTGCCTGTTCCGAGATCGCGAGCCGGTGTTCAAAATACCGCCTTGGTCGATGTCGAACTTCACTTCAATCTGCGGTACACGCGCGGAGCGGCTGGAATGCCTTCGAGGTTGAACTCGCCCAACAATCGATTGTGCGAAGCCATTCTTGCCTACCTTGAACACGCGGATGGCACGGCAGTTTGATTGTCAGCAGTCGAGAAGGTATTCTTCGCTCGGCTGGAATGGTCGTGTTGCGTTCGATCAACGGTGTCATTACACCATGCTCAGTTTCAATCCCCAATGTCAGCGGGGTAACGTCCAGAAGCAGAACGTCCTTGCGGTCGCCGGCAAGAACGGCACCTTGAATCGCAGCTCCAACAGCGACCACTTCGTCAGGGTTCACACCTTGGTGAGGATCCTTGCCGAAGATCTGCTTAACGATCTCGCGAACCTTGGGAACACGAGTCGATCCGCCGACGAGAACCACTTCGTCAATGTCTTTTGGCTTCAGTTTGGCATCTTCCAGAGCTTGCAACACTGGCTTGCGGCAACGCTCGATCAAGCTGTCGACCAGCTCTTCGAACTTCAGCTCGCGAAATCTTCATTTGCAAGTGCTTTTGACCTGATGCATCTGCAGTGATGAACGGCAGGTTCAAGTCAGTTTCTGGGACGCTACTGAGTTCCTTCTTGGCCTTTTCGCAAGCCTCTTGAAGTCGTTGCAACGACATTGGATCTTTTCGCAGGTCGATACCGTGAGACTTCTTGAAGTCGTCGGAAACGTAGTTCACCAACGCCTCATCGTCGCCGTCAGGTGAGTGTCACCGCTTGTTGAAATAACTTCGAAGACTTTGCTTTGATTGTCGCCAGCCGCTGGTCAGCGGTAAATTTAACGTACACGTCGAATGTACCACCACCCAAGTCGAAGACGGCGATCTTGTGATCACGTTGCTTGTCTAAGCCGGGAATAACGGCTGCGGTTTGTCGTTGATGATACGAGCACCTGCCAGTGATCGACCCGCGTCTTTGGTGGTTTACGTTGAGCGTCATTGAAACAGGGCGAACAGTGATCACTGCCCGGTTAACGCGATGCCGCCCATATGACTCAGCCGCTTCCTTCAGCTTGCGAAGAACCTTTCTTTTGGCTGAACTTCTTTGTGTGAACTGCTTGTCGCCAATACCACCCTACGTATTCACCGCTGGCTCCCCACAACTGAGTAGGGAACCATCTTCTCTTCGGCTTGACCGCATGACGACGGCCCATGAACGTTTGACCGAGTAGAACGGCAAAGCGGTCGCTGGTGTACTGCCGGCGTTTTCGGGTTCACCGATGATTTCGTCTTTGTCGGTGAAAGCTAAGCAACGCTGGGAGTTAGCCGGTTGCCTTCAGCATTTGGAATGACCTTTACTTCAGATCCTTCCATGACCGCACGGCAGGAGTTGGTAGTAGTTCCGAGGTCGATTCCACGGATTTTCGCCTGAGCCGCTGTTAGAGCGCTCCTTCTCTGCCGATTTCTGTTTATGTGACACGCCTTGCCTCAAGCGATTGCTGTCCGACAAGGTAGTTTGCTGCCATTTGCCCAATTTTATAGATTTGCGGCATCAACAGCAATCAGCTGCCAAAAGCCTTTTCGGAGCCATTTTTCCAGAGGCGAAAGCTACAGATCAAGTGGAAGGATGGCCACTCTTTGCAGACATGTCCGTGAACAACAGAAGCGTTCCAAATCACAGTTAGAAGATTTCGAAGCCACCTTCTGAATAAGTGCCGCTTGTGGCAGGCAGCGGAATCCTTATGTCGATCAGATTTATTGGACGGAAGAGCGGCAATGGTAACGCGAGGCTCCCAATTTAAAACATCTTTTCGTTTGAGCGCACGAAAACGGGATGCCGCTCCCGCGAAACTCTCAAATTTGACGCGAGCTTGGCGAAAAGCACGTTAACGGATATGGTGCTTAATTCTGATCCGGAGGTGCAGAACAGCGGATGATGACTGACCTTGGCGTGATCAGCTACTGATTTAAGCACCGTGCACCCTAACTGCGACCGAACCCCGGCGGGATCAGCTACGAGAGAAATTCGCTTCATGAACTCCAGCCGTGATGACATTGCAGCTCAATTGTCCGCGATCGATCGCCAACTTATCCAGTTGTTGCTGCATCGAGTCGAACTGTTGTTGTCGATGCCCGTGACTAAGCTTCCAAGTAACAATGAGCTATTCAAGCTGGGAGAGTTGGAAAGGCTGATTGAGAAGGAGCAGTTTCACTCGACTTCCACCATCGAGCAGGTACAACAGTGGTTGAAGCATGGCATCAGCCTATCCAATTGCTTAGCACATCCTGAAGAATCGATCGTCTATCTTGGTCCCATCTATAGTCAGCGTCTGGCAGCCGTTAAGTATTTTGGCTTGGGCGCGGAATCTTGTGCTCAGAATACGATCAGCAGTGCCTGGAAGATGTCTGCTGAAAGCAGGCGACTTATGCTGTGGTTCCAGTGGAGAACAACACAGATGGTCGCATTGTCGACACGCTGGGTATGTTCGCAAAATCACCGGTTCAAATTTTAAAGAAATACTCCTCCTGATTCATCATTGTTTGCTGGTGCTGTGATCGGAATAGCATCCGTGAAGTCCACAGCAAAAGTTCAACCACTTTCACAATGTCGCCACCGCCGTAAATCACCTGCCCAATGCCAAACTAGTCGAGGTAGCCAGCACCGCGAGGCAGCCATTGCGGCTGCAAGTGATTCGATCGGGCGATCGCGTCCCGTGAAGCTGGCGTTCATTGCGGCTGCAGAGTGCTGGCTGAAACATCGCGGAAGACAACAGTCAGGAATGTACCCGTTTCTTGCTGTGATCGGTGATAAATCAACAGCGCGCTAACGGGTATAACGATAAGACGTGCTGCTCATGATCTGTTGAGCCACCGACCCGGTTGGTTTGATGCGATGTTGGTGTTTAAGAACGCAGGAGTCAATCTAACCTGGATCGAATCACTCCCGCTTCCTAACCGTCCCAACGAGTACCTATTTTTTTGCTTTTGAGTTTAGCGTCACAGGGAGTTCTACGCGGTGCATGACTCCATTGAAAATTAACTGAACAATCGGTGCGACTGGATCACGGATCGTATCCCGGCAACAACCGCAAGAGCAATTACAATGTATGTTGCCACGAACTCGAGGGGCTAAACATGGATCCGCTGGTTTACGCAATATCACTGTATCTGATTGCTCTACTACTGTTTGCCATCGACGTATTCGTGCCCTCTGGAGGAATTCTACTTTTTTGTAGTGGCATTCTGGCAATCATCTCTGTTGTTTTTGCTTTTCAATCGAGCGTGAATGCGGGCTTGATCATGTTGATGGCTTGATTTCGCCGTTCTGCGTTATCGGATCTTCTAAAGGTTTGGGCTGCATACGCCGATTGGCCGTCGAGTTCTACTAAAGCCACAGTCGACAACTTCAGCCAGTGACAAAGATGAACTGAAGTCGTTGGTTGGCAAAGTAGTCATCAATCGTTGGCCATTGCTTCCCACCGGCCAGGTTCAGGTTGATCACAAAAGGTTCAATGCTCAGAGTTTCGATGGAAAGCCGATCGAAGCTGGCAGCCGCGTTAAGGTGCTGGAGGATCCGCGCGATAGCCTGCGAATACGGAGACTCTTGAACCGCTGAGCGAGCCGAGTCAAAGAATTGCCAGTTCGTCTGTGGCAACACCAGCCCCGAACCATCACAACAAATTCACGCGACATGCCCGCAGATCAACTAGGGCTGATCGTTTGGATGAGTAACTACCTGTTTACGAGATTGCTGATGGACACAAATGATGTTCCTGCCCGCAACACTCCCAGTGCGCCCAGTGCGAGGGACCGTAACCCTGTCCGCTACGATTGGTCGAAAACGGGCTAGCGTCTTAACAACGCCAGGGTTCGTTTCATGAGCACTGGCATAGGCTGTGTCCACTATTTGTTGTCCGATGCGGCTCATCACAGGTGAAAGTGGTCCTTCGATGGGTATTGAATTCTGCAGGCAATGAACGAAGTACTGAATTGGATTCTGATTAGGAGCTTTAAGTGAATCCGCAGGAACAGTCATTCCGTTTGGATGCTCTAAAGTTTGGACTGTAATTGAATTGGAATAGTCGTAACTGCTAATCGTGCCCTTGGTACCCACAATGACAAAGCCACAACGGGGTTGAGGCTGATGCGTCCACGGATCGGTAAAGGTTCCCCAGCGTGTTTCAAACTTGCTCAAGCCGGTTTCATATCTGCCGATCGTGATTGAGTGTTCGTCCACTTCTAGGCCGCGAGGTTGATCACACATAGCGGTGACTTCGATAGGCTTGCGACCGTTCATAAACCAAGTTCCCAACGTTACTCCGTAGCCCAAGTAATCCAGCAGCGAACCGCCTCCACGAGACTTGCTGTAAAACCAACTGGCTGGTTTTTGTCGTTGAACTTCATCGGCGGTGACTTCACGCTTCTCAGCAGTATGCCACAGTGGACCTCGATTGCCATTGTAATAGTGAACTTCGATGACATCGCCAATGGTTCGTTGTTCGATTAGTTGCTTAGCTGTTCGATGGCTGGGAACCCAAACCAGCGGCCAGTTGATGGCCAGCGTCACATCATGTTGAGCACAGGCTTGGATCATGCGATCTGCGTCAGCCAGCGAGGTGGCCATCGGCTTTTCCATGAGCAACGGAAGTCCGAGAGGAGCAAGTCGTTCGACCCATAGTGCATGATCACCGGTAGCTGGACACAGAATGATAAAATCTGGTCGAGCGTTCTCAACACATTCCATCCAATCGGTGAAGACCTGAGAATCGAAGAGTTGAAGGCTTACCTGAGCGTCCAGCATTCGCGAGGGTTCGGCATCACAAATGGCTACGACTTCACAATCAGGATGCATCGAAGCCATTTTCAAGTTGTCCCCCATATGCATGTGCTCGAAGGAGATCCCAGCTACTCGATATCGACTTGTCATTGCCTAGCCTCTGCGTAAAAAAGAAACGCCACGAGAACAGGTCTCGTGGCGTTTCAAGTTTTCTTCGAAGTTGCTTGGATTAGCAAGCGGGGTGA
The DNA here is from genome assembly GCA_046349795.1 of Pirellulales bacterium. Taxonomy (GTDB): domain Bacteria; phylum Planctomycetota; class Planctomycetia; order Pirellulales; family Pirellulaceae; genus Aureliella. The sequence goes on from JAXMBP010000083.1 coordinate 7,329, forward strand.
TACATATTAAGGTTTTGGCTTGTCGCCTGGTTCACCCTTGTCGCCGCCGTTCTTGCCGTCTCCCTTGTCGTCTTTCTTTTCATCCTTGGTTTCAGCTTCTTGAAGTTTGTCTTCATCACTCTTCAGCTCAGGATACTTCTCCAAGAAGCCTGGCATCTTCTTGGCGAAGTCCATAATCTCTTCGATCGGCTTTTTGCATTCCTGCATCAGCGTAGTTACGGTACGAACTTTGTTGATGTCGTTCATCGCCTTTTGGAAATCTTCGATGGCCGTGATTAGCTTGTCGAACTTGTAATCATCGTCGAATTTAACATCCTGAGCGGTCATGTGGAGCTTAAGGGCTGACGTGGCGTTTTCTTCCTTGGCTCGCTTTCCATCCAAAGCTCGGTGGGCCAATTGAGAAAACTCATTCAAGTGGCGACGAGCCAATCGAGTTTGCCAATCCTGAACTTCGCTAGCCTTGGGCTTGTTCGATGCGTTAGGCCGACCGCTACCACCACGTCCTCCGCCACCTTCGTTGTCACCGAAGCCGCCTCCAAAGCCACCACCAGGGGCACCGCCATAACCACCACCTTCTTCTCCACCACCGTATCCATCTCCACCGCCCATGCCGCCGCCCATACCACCCATGCTGCCGCCACCCATACCACCTGAGCTTGCTCCGCCCTTTCGCTTGCTGTGGTCGGATTCAATCTGGTACCAGTCGACGGCTTGAGAACGCAGGTAGTGAACGAACCCGAGTGCATAAAGTTTGCGTTGAGCTGCATCAAACTTGGCGACGTTGCGACTCTGCAAATACTCAAGCGCCGAAGTTCTCAGGCTGGGCATCTCTTTTGGATCTGCTAGATAACCCAAGGCGGCATCAATCGCTTCGTTGGCATCTAGAAATCGCAGGTTGTCTAAGGCTCGGCGCGCGAGCCAAACATTTACGGGGCGATCCATGTCGTCTTTGGGTTTATTCACTGCGAATGGCAGAACAACAGTCTTGACTCGATCACGAATTGCAGGTGGCCAATCTTTAGCACCCTCTTTTGCGCCATCACGAATGTGGCGCTCAAGAGCGCTCATCGCTGCAACCTTCAAGTACTCTTTCTTGTTTGCGTCACCCAGTATGCTGAGCAGCGCACCGGTCGAAAGCCTGTGCGGTTTTCGCACGCTGTTCTTCATGTCCCGTTCTTCGTCCAGTTCAGCCAGAACATAGATTGCGTTGATCTTGGCCGCAGGAATATCTTCGAGCCTATCACTGTTGATGTAATTAACCGCCAAGGTTTGCAATTCCTTTACCAACGCCTGTCGCACTTCCGGCGGAGTGTTGGGGTAGGTCAGCATCTGTTGAATAGCGTTCTTGGGATCTTGATATCGAGGGATCTTGTTGTCATAGATCTCGGTGAACTTTGCCATGTAATAGCGAACCGTGGCTGTAAGGGCCGCTGGGCCATTGGCCTCACCTGCTGAGCCAGTTTTCAAATAAGTCTGCGCTGCCACGATCGTCTTATTGTCGACTGCTGGTGCATTGTCGACATATTGCGGAGCCTTCGGCGCAGCAGCGGGAGGTTGTGCTATCGATAGCGACCAACTTTGTAGAGCGATTGCGGCTGCGGCTGTGTATCGTAACCATGTTCGCATAGTTCGGACTCCCTTGAATCTTTGAAGGTGACGAAAGCGCCAAGACTTGGTGCAAATTCTCGAAGCTCAACAGACTGGACTTCGCGCCAACAACGTGGAAAAGCGATCGATCAGCTACGTTAAGCAAAACCCTCAATTCGCCTAATCCCGCTGAATGTCGGTCGGAAAACAGTTTCCCGACTCTTATAGGGTATCTGGTCGAGGGGGCCAGTGTCAACTTTTTCTAAGGCCAGGGAGTAAATTCTGAGCTAGTTCAGCCAATTTCGCACCCTTCGGCTTGGTCAGGTTCCGAATTTGCGGAGGGGTATGCTCCAGGCCCGTCCTCGGCGTACCAGCGATATAGAACCGCTAGCCACTCCTCGTGCGAGCGAATTCTGGCAAAACAGGGCCTGACTTCTAGATGTTGAGGGTGGTTCGAAGAGTACTTGATGCCGAATTTTCGCATCAATGTCGGGGTTCGCTCGGGCCCATAAATCGACTCGGCCAACTGCCAATGCCGCTTCATCACTTCGCTCTGCATCCACAATGTTGGCGGCTCAGGCAGCGGCAGCCCTTGAGCCAACGCGCGAGCTTGCTGGAAGATCCAGGGATTGCCGATGCAGCCTCTGGCGATCGTCACACCATCGATGCCTGTCTCTTGCATCATTCGAATGCAATCGTGCGCCGTGAAAAGATCGCCGCTGCCCAGAATGGTTTTGTCAGGATAGGCTGCTTTAACCTCTTTCAAGAACTCCCAACGGCTTGGTCCAATGTAGCGTTGCAATACAGTTCGCCCGTGTACAGTAGCTGCCGCCAGTCCCGCTTCGAAGGCTCCACTGAGGATCTCAAAAAAGTTGTCGCGACTCTGCTGCGAGTCGTCTAAGCCTCGCCGCATCTTCACCGTTACGGGAATTTCGCTTGGCACTGCATCGCGAACTCGACGAACAATTTCCAAGGCGACGCGAGGTTGGCTGAGATGAAAACCACCTCGACAACGTCCGAGCACCTTTTTCACCGGGCAACCAAAGTTGATATCGATCACTGCAAAGCCCGCTTCGACCAACCTCAGCGCACCTTGAGCGAATTGCTCTGGTTCAGCTCCCATCAATTGTCCCGCGACTGGTTGCTCCTCCGGGGTGTTGTACAAGAAGTGGCGATTGCGATGTCGATCTTTGAAAGTCACCAAGAACTGATCGAGCATGACCTCGCATAGCGAATAGCTAGCACCATGTTCTCTGGCAATTAACCGCATGGGCCAGTCGCTATAGCCGCTGAGGGCTGCTTGCACACAGGGGAATCCAATGTCCAGGTTACCGATTCGCAAATGAGGTAGTTTAAATGTTTCGATTGCTGTCATTTGTAGTCGGCAAAAAGCGCCTAACCGTCAAACTTTCCCAAAAGCAATGAAGGCTAAGTTGGCGATAAAAGATTGAAGTAAGGAAGTGCGCCCGTTCAGGGCCTCCATTTTTCTCAGGGCAATTGTAAGCCATGTCAGGTTGCGTTCCGAGTCGAAAAGTTGGTTCAAAAGCAGCAAATTTCAAGCTGCTGGCGATCTGCTTTTGCTGTTCGAGCCTCTTTGGCTGCTCGGCTTTGAGCGTGCGAAACGACAATTGCTGCGGCTGTATTGAACCAAGGCAAGCTGACGTGCTTAACGATTCCATCTGCGAGAATTGCGAAGTGAACGATCCTTGCGACGACAACAATTACCAGCCGATGTTGCCTCAGATTCCATTGCCAGGTTGTCTGCATAAGTGGAAAGAGCACCAAAAACTTCCCGATGGCCCACAGGGACTAAAGTTTCATCCATTGCCAACGCGACCGATGTTCCAGCCAGGGCCAGGAGCATTGCCGTTGTCGCCGCCATGGAATTGCCCGACCCCACATGATCATATGTCACATGGTCCGGTGTCACCTAGTCTTGTCTCGGGAGAGCCAGCTCCGTTGCCAAACGACGCTTCCGGCTATGGCGCAATACCTTTGCGATCTCAATGGAGCGAGCTTCAACGGACTTCCGAAGAACAAAGGCAAGCCAACGAGCAATCAGACAAGTCGAATCCCAAAGTTAGAGTCGCGCCTCGCGTCGAAGAGCTTCCCAAGCCCTAAGAATCTCAAATTGCTACAGGCTTTTCAAGGTTTCTTCGCACAATTACCCATTGGCCTGCATGCATCAACCAATGCGAGCCCTGCAAGTGAAACAGTGCTGCTCGAGTTGGAGCATAGGGAACGCCCGATGGAATGTCGAGCATCTCGTCGGACTGTTGATCCAACAGTTTGAGCGTAGCCTGTCGCTGATTTTTGAACTGTTCAAGCAGTTGTTGTTTGCTGAAACTCACTAAGTCGGCGGTCAGGTTCTGTGAACCATTCTCCTTGCTGAACAGTACAGCGAATTGCTCTGGCAACGCGGGCATCGCACTAGCATCGATGCGACACATGTGATTGTGCTCTGAGAGAATCAAGTGTCCTAGCTGCCAATAAATCGTGTTGCAGTTGGCGTGCGGACGCTCATGCAACTGCTCATCGGTTAGATCCTTGAGGTAAGCTCCAGCGACGAGGTCTGCCATCGCCAAGGTCTCGCGAATAACTTGTCTGCTGTCCATTGTGCTTTTCCAGTCTGGCGTGAACGAGGGAACTCAAGCGAATAGCTCGAAGCTCGCATGTAGGGCTGACGAATATCCTAACCACGATTGCTGCGGCCTAATTCAGCGCATAAATGCTAGCACTGATGAAACTCAGCGTGTACTTCAGCTTTCGGCGGCTACTTCCATCCAGCTTTCTTGCTCGCCGCCCATGAGCGGAATTAGCCAAATGGATGGCTCTTATTTTCGAACTACTGTTGTTTCAGATGGTAAAGGCGGTGTAAAACTAGCATAGCCTAAAGGCAAAAATGCCGACAATCAATTAGGTCACAGGCTAACGCGGCTTGCTAGCAGTTGCCATGAAAAAATTTCTCTCGCTGTAGTCATACGAATGAATCCAATTGTTGCAGATAGTGATATTGCTCCAAACTGTGGTCTTCTGAGTTTGGATTGTGAGATCCATCGCCACCTCAACTATACCTTAGGCCACTCGGCTAAGTCTGCCAGCATGCGCTACATCTACCGCGCGTTGGCGATTGCAGTTCGAGATCGTTTGATCACCTCTTGGAATGCAACCGAACAACGAATTAAGGTTAAGGCTCCGCGCCGCGTTTTTTACATGTCGCTGGAGTTTCTCATCGGTCGATCACTTACCAACTCGGTGTACAACCTTGATCTTGAAGAATCCACCAGAGAAGCACTGCAGCATTTCGGTACTCAATTGGAAGAAGTGACCGAGCGAGAAAGCGATGCAGGGCTTGGCAACGGAGGTCTTGGACGGTTAGCTGCGTGCTTCTTGGATAGTTGCGCTAATCTTCAGTTGCCCGTTCGTGGTTACGGTATCCGTTACGAGTACGGCATGTTCCATCAGCGCATCGAGAACGGTCGTCAAGTTGAAGATCCAGATCACTGGCTGCTTGACGGCAATCCTTGGGAATTGGAACGAAGCGAATCAACGCGTCGCGTGAAGTTCTACGGACGCAGCGAACTGTACTATGACTCCGATGGAGTTCATCATTGTCGATGGGTGGATACGCAGGACGTTTTGGCAGTACCATACGACATGCCAATTCCTGGTTACAAGAATCGCACAGTGAATACTCTGCGACTATGGAAGGCAGCGGCTACCAACGCCTTTGACCTGAACGAGTTCAATGCTGGTGGATACTCCGAAGCCGTGGCAGCCAAGAACATGGCTGAGAAGATCACCATGGTTCTGTACCCCAACGACTCCAGCGAAAACGGCAAAGAGTTGCGATTGAAACAACAGTACTTCTTGGTTTCGGCGAGCTTGCAGGATGTGTTGGCCGAGTGGGTAGAGGTTCATGGTCGCGACGTTTCAAAGTTCGGCGAGTCGAACTGCTTCCAACTCAATGATACGCACCCAGCATGTGCGGTCCCTGAGTTGATGCGACTGCTGATGGATGAATATGGACAGAGTTGGGACGCGGCTTGGGCGATTACGACTCGCTGTATGGCTTACACAAACCACACGTTGTTACCTGAAGCGCTAGAGCGTTGGTCGGTCAGTCTATTCAGCCGGCTGTTACCTCGATTGACGGAGATTATCTTTGAAATCAATCGTCGATTCCTCAAGTTGGTCGAAGAACGCTGGCCAGGTAACACTCAAATTCGCGACGCAATGTCGATTGTCGAAGGTGGTGATAATCCTCACTTCCGCATGGCCTACTTGGCGATCATCGGCAGCTTCTCAGTTAACGGTGTGGCGCAACTGCACACTGAACTGTTGAAGTCAGGCCTATTCAACAACTTCCATGAACTATGGCCAAGTAAGTTCAACAACAAGACCAACGGTGTGACTCAACGACGTTGGTTGGCTCACTGCAATCCCAAGCTTCGCGACCTGATTACCTCTGTCATTGGCAGCGATTGGGAAACGGACTTGAACCACTTAGAGCATCTGCTTCCTTACGCTCTGGATGCAGGCTTCCGAGCCAAGTGGGGTGAGGTCAAAGCGTTCAACAAACGTCGCTTGGCTCGTTACGTTGAGGAGAACACTGGTGTCGTCTTCCCAGAAAACGCCATCTTCGATGTACAAGTAAAGCGTATTCACGAGTACAAACGACAGCTCCTAAACGTGTTACACGCGGTTCACCTGTACGGCAAAATTGTCAAAGGTGAAACAACCGGCATGGTACCTCGCTGCATACTGATCGGCGGCAAGGCGGCTCCTGGCTACTATGTGGCTAAGGTCATTGTCAAGCTGATCAACAACGTAGCAGCGGTTATTAATAGCGATCCGAAGGCAGCGGATCTGCTGCGACTGGTCTTCTTCCCGAACTATCGCGTCTCGGCCATGGAAGTGATCTGCCCAGGTACAGAACTGTCTGAGCAGATATCGACCGCAGGCAAAGAGGCTTCCGGTACAGGGAATATGAAATTCATGATGAACGGAGCCCTCACAATCGGAACTCTCGATGGTGCGAATATCGAGATTCGCGAGAAGGCCGGTCCCGAGAACTTTTTCCTATTTGGACTCAATGCTGCGGAAGTAGCAGAGACTCGGATGCACTACGATCCAAACCGAATCATCGCAGAAGATCCTGACATTCGCTTCATGATGGAACTGCTTGAGAGCGGCAGGTTCAATCCTCACGAACCAGGAATCTTCGACGTGCTGACGCACGGACTTCGAAGCAATCAAGATGGATGGCTGACCATCGCCGACTTCCGTAGCTATATCGACGCTCAATGGCGAGTCAACGAAGCGTACAAGGATCAGGATAATTGGAATCGAATGAGTATCATCAACTCAGCTTCTAGTGGATGGTTCTCCAGCGATAGAACCATTCAACAGTATGCAGATGAGATTTGGGGTGTGACTCGATTGGCGCGTTAAAGACTACGTTATCGGAATCGACGGATTGACCAGCTAGGAAATCCTAGCCAATCCTGTCGATTGTAGTGGCCGAATATTTTCCAGATTCAAAAATACCGGTAGAACTATTCAGTTCGAGTGACCTCAATTCGACAAGTTAACGCTTTAGAGAAGAGGCTACGGTTATCGGTGTTCTGCAGATTCTAGCTTGAAGCCCCAGAAGAATATTCATGCCGCAATTTCCTCGCTCCTCCGGTATCTTGTTACACATCACCAGCTTGCCATCCGAGTATGGCATCGGTGATCTTGGAGAGAACGCCTACCACTTCGTGGATTTTCTGGCCGATGCTGGGCAGTCGATTTGGCAAATTCTGCCACTGAGCCCAACGATTCAGTGCAATTCGCCCTACAGCAGCTACTCAGCTTTTGCCGGAAACACGCTACTGATCAGCCCCACAAAGCTGCTCAAGGATGGCTTTCTACGGCCAGAGGATGTTGCCGAACTGGACGAAGTGCCAAGCGGCTCGCAAGCCGACTTTGAAGCGGCTACCAAAATCAAGAACGAAATGCTGGCCGTATCCTTCGAGCGATTCCGGCTATCCAGCCAGTGCTCGCTGATCGACGACTTCGAAGCCTTCTGCACCACGCAGCAATGGTGGCTGAACGACTTCGCACTGTTCGCTTCATTGATTCGACATTTCGGAAACGACAATTGGGTCACTTGGGATATCGGACTAGTGCAGCGCCAACGAGACTCGTTGATTCACTGGCGGAAAACGCTGGAGCGAGAAATCGAGCGAGAGCAGTTTGCTCAATACCTATTCTTCAAGCAGTGGCAACAGTTGAAGGACTATGCGAACTCGCGCGGAGTCCGATTGTTCGGCGACATGCCAATCTTCGTTTCACACGGTAGCGCCGATGTTTGGGCTAACCAAAGCTTATTCAGCTTAGACGAGAATGGTCGCCGGACTGTTGTCGCTGGAGTCCCACCAGATTACTTCAGCGAGACAGGACAACTTTGGGGCAATCCGCTTTACCGCTGGGATCGCCTGGCTGAGACGGACTATCGCTGGTGGGTGCAACGCATTCGAGCAGCTTTCCAAATGTTCGACCTGCTGCGCATCGATCACTTCCGAGGGTTTGAGGCATACTGGGAAGTATCCGCATCGGCCGAAAACGCCATCAACGGTCAATGGGTGAAGGGTCCTGGTTCAAAACTGTTCGAAGCCGTTCGTCGTCACCTCGGTGATCTGGCAATCGTGGCCGAGGACTTAGGACTGATTACCGAAGAGGTCCACCAACTGCGCAACGAGTTCGAATTTCCTGGCATGCGAGTCTTCGAATTCGGCTTTGATGATGCCGAGGGATTCCATCGACCAGACAACTTCCCAGCCAACAGCGTGGCCTACACCGGCACTCACGATAACGACACGCTGATGGGTTGGTATCACGCTCGACAGGAAAAGAAGGCTGCGACCGGCGATCGCGACATTTTGGACCGCTTCCTGAGTTCTGATACCGATGAGCATTCTGCGCATTGGCAGATGATCAACATGGTGTTTGGCTCAGCCAGTCACACTGCGATCGTACCGCTACAAGATGTTTTGGCCTTAGGCAATGAAGCTCGGATGAACGTTCCTGGCCAAGCGATTGGCAACTGGGGCTGGCGATATCAACCTGAGCAGCTCAACGAAGCGATTGCCAACAACCTTCGGCTAATCACCGAGCATTCAGGTCGTTTGCAGTTAGCCGCTTACTAAAGCCCGTAGCTGATCCCCGTAGCTGATCCCGCCAGGGTTCAGAATTTGAACCGCAGGCGCCAATTTGGATGTTGCACGGTTTCTGGGATTTCGGGCCGAAGGCCAGTAATTTACTCAGCCCAGCCCATCGGGTTGGTGGACGGCCAGGCATAAATGCAGTAAGGCCAACGGCTGACGGTTTGAGCTCAAACCGTCGGGCCGTTCTTATGTTCTTCTTGCGATTTACTTACCCAGCCCCACAAGGCTGGGCTAAGTAAACGAACAGGGCTTCGCCCTTAAAACCAAAAACTGCAACATCAAAAGGCGCTAGCCGCAGTCGGCCGCAAATCAACTTCGAAAATTCTGCTTAGCGAATTGGTACTCGTTATCGTTTTTGAAATGGCTGCTAGCAGACCCGAGCCGAATAGTTTACTTTGATGACGAGGAATTCTTGCGAATCCCACCTTGGATCGGAATTCTAGCGAATCCCACTACGGTGTTATCGTGACGAATGAACTAAAACTTCTTCCGGCGCCGGTCGTTCGCTTGCGACACGTTGTCCAAAGCGATCTCGAGTATTTTTTCGAACACCAATGTGATCTCGTGGCAAATCAACTTGCGGGAATGAAGCCGCAAGACGAAGACGCCTTCAACGCGCGCTGGGAGAAAATACTTAATGCGACCGATTTAACCGTTCGCACCATCTTGGCCAAGGATATGGTTGTGGGTTCGATTTCTACCTTTCCCGTCGAGCTGCAAGTCTGCATGGGTTACTGGATCGATGCCAAGTCTTGGGGCCAAGGTATTGCGACAGAAGCTGTTCGGCAACTGCTTCCGTTGGTGAGCTATCGACCTCTATTTGCCTATGTTGCCGAGCACAACATCGGCTCGTCTCGCGTGCTTCAAAAGAACGGCTTTGTTGAAATTGGTCGCCGTCATTCCGGCGAGACCGATCGCTACTGCGAATGCACCGAGATCATCTACAGATTAGCCTAGCCGATCCTCGAGATCGAGACGAGAATCGCAAACGGATTGTTGATTCAATGGTAGTGTGTTTAGCCGTTAGCCAAAGGCGTACGCGTTCCCGTTTTGTTGCAAGCAGAAGCCTCTTCATTCCTGCAGGTTTAGCATTGAGTACTCTGTTTGGCGTGACATGTCTATTTTGCGAGAGTATTATCAGCGTATTGAGCGCCCCTTTGAAATAAGCAGGATGGCTGATGCTTCAAGAATTTGGAATACTGTTTCCTATTCTGGTATACTTCTTCCAAACCTTAAGACTCCTGCAAGCCAAATCGCCCTAAGATGTCCTCGTCCTTGTCATCCACTGAACAGCTCTACGACTACCACTTCGAGTCGTATGTCGACGGCAGCGGTTTAACTTGTGCAAGCTCTGCTAAGCCTGCCAACGGGAATTATTTCTTCAAAGCCAAACTTTGGCAGCCGCGTTTGGTTGGTCAAATGCTGATGATTTTGCAGAGGGTGACTCAGTCGCAATTCCATCAAAACCGCCCTCCTATGCGCGATCCCGTTGTTACAAGCCAACAACAGTGCTTACGTTGGGAGGCCTTCAGTGGCTGTTGTGGTGTTTATGCTCGTGTCGACTTGGACGACCGAGCTTTCAACGAATGTAGCCAAACGTCAGGAACAACCAACGTCGACTTTAACGCTCAGATGGTAGGCCAGCTCGCGCGACTTGGGCAACTTGGAGATGCTCAGCTAAGCGTGTCGCGAGAGGGTGTAGAGCTAGCCACGGACAACAAACGCGTCTTTGAACGCAAGGTGCAATTGCCGGATCGTTGGGTACGAGGCTTTGGAGAGGTGCAAGTCTATCAATCCAGACTGCAACATCTTTGGACACTCTCACCGATCGTTCTTACGAAGCTGTTCCAGACGATCACCAAAACGGGCTATGGAAAGCTTCATTTGGAACTGGTCAATCACACTCTTCGGCCAACCTTTAAGCCCAGTAACCAGTCGATCGCCATTGCGGGCTTGGAGCGACTAAAACTGATTGCGCCCTTACTGTTACTTTCTGATTCGGTCGATGTATGGCGAGACCAAGACGAGAGCGATGTGACAGCTTGGCAATTGAACACCAAAGCAGGAGCTCTGTGGATGATTCTCAGTCCAGAAGTGCAACGCGGATTCTCCGGCGAAGGGCAAGCGGCCGAGCTTCTTGCAGCGTCTGACTGGAAAGAGAATTTTGATCACGTGCGGAATTGGATGACAACTCGCGAGAATCTTGACCCGGCCGAGGCAGCCTCGCAATTGGGCCTGCGAGTCAGCCAGGTGACGACTGTTTTTGCGGCACTGGCCACAGTTGGATTGGCGGGATTCGATGCAGCCTCGGGCTACTACTTTCAACGACAACTCCCGTTTGTGACCGGTCAAATTGAACGGTTCCAGCCTAGGTATCGCCATGCCAATCGAATATTGGATAACGAGCGAGTTGAACTGCTTCGTTCCCAAGGCGACGTGACAGAAGCCAAGGTACAGGGAGATCATTGCCAGTACTTTGTGAAGCTGACGCCCGATGGTGATTCTTGCACCTGCCCATGGTACAGTCGCTATCAAGGCTCTCGCGGACAGTGCAAGCATGTATTGGCAGTTCGACTTTTATCAAGTAGGACTCTTCATGAACCAACTGAGTAACGTTGAAACACTGCGGCTGAAATACCAAGACGAAGGTTCTGATAAGTTCTGGGAAATCAGTCTTCAAGACTCGGAAGTCACTGTTCGATTCGGACGAACAGGCACTCAGGGTCAAACGCAGACTAAATCGTTTGAATCCTCGATTGAAGCTAGAAATCATCACGACAAATTGGTTCGTGAAAAACGGAAGAAAGGCTACGTCGACGAATCTATTTCCGCCTCAAAGTCTACCGCCTCATCCAGCGCCGATAAAACACCACCAGAAATTACAGTTCAAACCATAGATCAATCGAGTGATTCCGGTGGAGAGGTCACCGCAATTGAAACTCCGCCAACTATCGGTGCAAATCAGGGCAAGTCGGATATTGCACAGGCCAGAGATCTTTTTCAGCAGTGGATGAATGCGGCTACTGCTGATGAACAGCAGGAGGTCAACAGAGCAGAAAATCCTGAGCCAACTGAAACACCGCCGCTAAACCTGCAATCGGTTGTCGAAGCTTCCGAAAAAGGCTGGCCGGGAGTCATTGCTAAACTGTTTACTGGAGCATCAGAAGCTCAACGCTCTTCATTGCGTAAGCAGTATCTTCAAGAACATCAGTTGTATGGCACGGTCTACACTTTTGAGACTGCCAAGCATTGGAAACAAACTAGTCATGCAACTAAACTGCTCGACATTGCAATCGGCAACAAGCAGGAATTGCTGTACGCGCTGGATGTATGCATGGCAGATTTCCCCAAGGAATCGGTAAAGATCCTCAGCGAGCGCCCCGCCACTTGGCTTGGCAGCGCCATCCACCGCAACCTGTTGGCGAATACTATTCCAAAGTTCGTGACTTGGGCAGAGCTTACCATTGCGGGTCTGATCCTAAACGAATGGGACGATAAGACGATAGGCTTAATCGGAAACTCTGCATTTCAGGGAGATGACAATGCCATTTGGAAGCGTTACATCGATCAAATTCCTGGATTGGTCGATCAGTTGCATCGCATCTTAAGCGTTGAGAATTGGTCAGTTACAGCAGGCGCAGCCGTGGGTTGTCAAATGGTCGATTTCTTGACTGCTACTAGTAAGTTAAACCGACTGGCTTGGATTCAGGCCGCATTACATGGAATGTATCAAGTCAACAATCAAAACCACACACGTGGTTGCCAAACAATTTTGAGCCACCTTGCGCCAACGATCGACGAGCTGTTTGAATTTCAAAGCGATCTGGTTGCAGTGCTCGATCAAGCCAAACCGTTGGCCTATGAAACGATTCTTAAACTGCTGGAGCAATTGGCAACTGCGAACCGTCTTGAATGGCAAGTCGTGGGACCGTCTCTCGCTGGGCTACTGTCGAAGGCTGGAATTGGGCACTCCAAGCAAGCAATTCGACTCTTGCGCTCGCAAGTAAACAGCGCGGGGCGATCCATCGTACTGTCAACTCTGTGTAGTGGACTGATGCATCCAAATCGCGAAATCTCCGAATTGTCTTGGAAATCGATCGCAAGCGAAGTAACCGCCAGCGATCACCCTATTCTTGAGCAAATCTGCCAATCGTTGCCGCACTTATCTGAAACGCTCCGTCGA
>JAXMBP010000084.1:0-18482 GCA_046349795.1 Pirellulales bacterium
GTACTCAAGTTTTTTCTGAGATTTTGCCGCGACCCAATTCTACTTATCGAAGGTGGTCAGGATAAGGTAGTGATCGTTGACGAATCGTATGTCAAGCGGCTTGGTGAAAATGTTCAGCGAGTGAAGCTGCCAGATTTTCCGCATTCAGACTTGTCGTGGCAGCAACAATCAAAACTGGCCAGCATTATCGTTGACTGGCTTGAAAGCAGTTCCAAACGTGAGGCAAACGAGTCTTCATCAGCGTCAAACTCGATGGTGGTAGCAGTCGGTCCTGCATCGGAACATTGATCGTGTCTTCAACGCTGAGTTGTCCGGCGGATCGCGAGTACTTGTACTGCTGTTCCAAGTTGCCTTCTTGGTTCAGCTTGACTCCCGAGTAACTTGCATTGGGAATCGACATAAAGAAGCTGGCTGAGATCTTTGGGCTGTTCGTTTCATTGCCTAGCGAAGGCTTCACGGTAGCCCGTAACTGATTCCGAGCCAATTCACGAAACAGCTCCTTAGCGGTTAGTGCAGCAGGGTTCACCAGATCGATCTTGTCGGCGATCAGTTTTTGGTAAGGCTTGCTGCCATCGACGTCGCTGTTCTTCAGTCGGCTAAGCGTGCCAAGGATTTCGCTTTGTACTAAGGGATAGTGCGTGCAACCCAGAATGATCGTCCCAATCGGCTGCGTTCCGCCGGACTTGCGATAATCGTCGAGCATCTTGCGGAGATCTCGAGCCAAGTAGTCATCGATAGATCCTTGGCCAGCAACGGTAGAATCGCCTTCGATGGCCGCTGCAAGCTCGACAAAACCTTGTTGAACAATAGTAGGAACCTTTTTGCCCGCGCGGCCCAATGTGGCCTGAATCATGCGCGGGTAGGCTCCACTGCTACAAGTTCCCAGCGTGGCTAGAACGGCTATTGAGCTTTGATTGGTGTCGGCTTGATTTTTGTCGCTCTGATTGCGCAGTTCGAGAACACCACGAGCCCCCGCTTCGACGACTCCAACAACAAACACTGGAATGTTCCAGCTCTTCAAGGCCGCCTTGATGTCTTCGAGTCCATAAGCGGTTGCCGTATTGCAAGCGATAACGATTGCCTTGACGGGAGGCTTGTCGAACTTGAGCTGACACGAGTTCTTTGAATGGGTCGAAGCGGAGGCGGCATTCACTGAACTGGCACCGGCTGAGCTAGGACTCACCGCGCCAGAACTCCAAAATCGTTTGCCGAGAAGAAAAATTGCATCTTTGAGAATCAGTTCCCGCAGGTAATCTTCCTTGCCAGCGGCTGCGTAATTTCCGTAGGGCATGTTAGCCTGATCGCCGAAGTAGATGAACTTCTCGCCTTCGAAATCGGACTTGCCATCAGGTGTTGGTTGCAATGTGTCGTTGTTGAACTGGTCGAGTGAGAGAATGGCTTCCAACACAGTCAACCCACCAATACCTGAATCGAAAACGCCGATCGGCAAATCGCGAGTGTCAGCAGAGAAGACCGTTCGATCAAAGGTAAATGCCTGCTGTTTATTGGCCGAACTCGCTTGATCCACCAAAGTTTTGAGCGAAGGTAATAGAGCTGGTGATTCAGCTTGAGCGGCTTGAGCCCAGGCCGTTGAAGCTTGTAAGCAACAGACTACTACAGCAGCTATCGCCATCACAGAGAATTTTGGAGCCAAACAGTTTAAAACTCTCATGCTCATTTGTTCAGATCCAAAAATACGATGTGCGAAGGATTACCAACGGAGGTGTACTGGCCGGTAAACTCCAGATTGCCGCTGGCTTTATCGACTCGGAATGTTGCCACATTGTCAGCGCGTTGATTGCAGCAGTAAAGAAAGCTGCCCGTTGGATCGAAAGTAAAACTGCGAGGATAATTGCCTCGCGTCCACTCTTCGCCCACGTAACTTAACGTGCCATCTTGGCCGACGGAGAAAATAGCGATGGTGTCATACAGTCGGTTGCCCGCGTAAACGAACTTGCCATCGTGAGAGACAAGTAGCTCTGAACAAAAGTTACTGCCTTGGAAACTTCTGGGCAAAGTGGAAATAGTTTGTCGAGCTTTCAACGATCCTGCGGCAGCATCCCAATCGAAGAGCACCACGGTGGAGCCTTCTTCTTGGACGCAGTACATCCACTTTCCGTTGGGGTGAAAATGAAAATGCCTCGGTCCGTCACCGGCTGGCAAGCTGATTTCGCTGTTGGCGGAAAGCTTGCCGACAGTCGAATCGAACTTGGAAACAAAGATCTTGTCGAGAGCCAAGTCGACATGCAAAACAAACTTGCCATCGGGACTGGGCTGGATCATGTGAGCGTGAGTTCGATCGTGTCCACTGAATGCAAAGCTACCTGGAGGAGCGTTGATTGCGCGAGTTGGGCCAATTGTGCCTTGATCCTCGACGACTTGAATCTTCTCGCCCAGCGTGCCATCTGACTTCACTGGCAACACGGTAACAGAACCGCCGAAGTAGTTAGCCGTCAGTAGAAATTTTTCGTTCGGGTACAGGCTGACGTAGGTTGGTCCTTGGCTACCTACGTCGACGGTGCCGAGCATTTTGAGCATACCAGTTTGTCGATCGATCTCAAAGCAACTGGCCGAGCCGAACTTGGAAGGCCCCACGCGATCCGTTTCATTGGCCGAATACAATCGAGTGCCAGCCTGATTCACCGCCAAGCAACTGGGACTCGTTCCTAAATCGAACGTACCCATCGGCTTCATTGCCCCAGTCGTTCGATCTACATGAAAGATGTGGATACCTCGACCGTTACCCGGCGGTAGATCGACTTGAGTCGGAAGCGTATCTTTCAGCGGCGAGCTGAATGTGCCGACGTAGGCGACCAGCGGCTTGGTCAATGAATTGTTCTGAGCGGAGGCCATGGAAGCAAAAAGCGAAGTAATGAGTAAACTTGCCGTCAGATAAAATCGAGGGCTGAGAATTAGTTCTGTAAATCTTCGGTAGGAGAATGACATGATGAGCTTGTTGAGGTGGGAGTCGATAGGTGTTAGGGAAGGATAGTTCGCGCGACTGGACCCTCCAGCGCGCACAAGTCAGCGACAAAAAGTACGCGAATTCGCGGGAGGGTCGCTAGGTGAGGTCCGCGAACCTAGCGGGGAGGGCGATCGTATCTTTCGCCCTCCCTGGAAAGCTCGCATTACTCGCTTACCGACCCTCCCGCAAAATGACGTATCCACTGTAGATTCGTCAGTGTGCGGGCGGGTTCGTATCCCGGCGATCAGCGAGGAGTCTCGTTGATAGGCAGGACAAGCGGCAATTGGGACACTCAATGGTACCACAAACCAAGCTGAAGTTCGCGGTCGATTTGAGCAACTTCAAAGCATAGTCGGCTATACTCATTTCCATCTGAATTACCAAAGTTCTGTATTTGATTCTATGATTGTTGTTCAACGTATCAGATGCTATTGGACGAAAAGGGCGCGAGGAGGTTTCGAAGCGACCGTTCGGAACTCGATCCCTAACAGCTTGGCAGTTCCAACGTTTGAGCTTAGAGAGGGAAGCTACATCGTCCACGACGTAAAGTACTGCGAGTGGCAGGATTGGAGCCGCCTTGAAGATCTCAAGATTGAAGCGGCTGGCCAACTGATACCGCTTGACCCTATTCACATCTATCAACATCCCGGCTCGCTCAACATTCGATTTGTTTGGTCTTGGAGTCACTGTGGTGCGCCAACGAGAAGGTCTCACCAAGTCTTTCAAGTCCCAATCAACCAATGGAGTCGATTTACGTGCAACGGTCGCATAGGTGCTGGGTCGACCAGGGGATCGGAGTGGATCTATCACAAGACAATCTTCAACATCGCCCTGGTCGAAAAAAACTACTCGAAGGATGTCTTCACCGCTACTCTGCCATTTAAAGAAGAGTCATCACTCGCTCGCCTGCGTTGAGTGTTGCGAATCAGTGGCCAATCTTTGAGTTCACTTCAGACAAGCGGTTTTTTGCGTATCGAGTGCGACGAAACTCCTCACGTATGAGGTTTTCTTTCGGCTAGACAACGAAAGCCGATGGGACTCGTAACCTCGTCCACTACGGTTTACATCCCCTTTCACCCTCCCCGCAAATGCTGCAAATGCTCGTCAGCAATCGCTGTGCGACCCTGACCGCGAGTAAACCTGATTGGGCGCTAGCTGAGAGCCTCATCGTGTTTCCTTTTGTCCGAGGGGCCGTTTAACGAAACGTCTGAGGCTTCTCGTCGTTACCTTGGAGATTTTAGCCGACAGTGGCTTTGTGAGATTTTGGTAATGGCAAGTTGGAAGCATATCTCACGTACGACCTAGTAGCTTGCGCGGTTACGCTGGAGAAGAACCGTACGGCTCGCGCCGTTACGCTTGAGGGCTGCTAGCAATTAGCTGGTTTTTGCAGAAAAAATCGAAATTTTGGTCTGCTCAAAAATGCTGTGACCTAACGTGTCCAGCCTCCTTCGAAACTGAATGCATGTCGATCGTCGACCGCGACGAGACCCCTTTTTCATGCAGGTTTTGAAAGGCTAGGCTATGTCGATTGTTGCAGTTGCTTGCCCAAAACAGTTGAGTTTCCCTTGGATGCAGTCCGAAGTTGCTGTGAAAAGCAATCGCAAATCCACCAATCGAAGCCGAACAGCCCAATCAGCTCAAGCTCGCGCGGAATTGGTTAGCCCTGTAGCTCAGCAACCTCTAGCTCAGCGACCTGTGGCTGTGGTGGCAATTCCTTCCAGCCAGCCTAACGCAGTTGCGCCAGCCGCCATTAAGCTTTCGAAAGTTGAAGCAACCGTAACGGTTCCAGCCGTCGCAATCGATCGAAATCAGCGAGTTGGTGAAGTTCGAATTGGCAAAGTCATGATGCAATTGCTAAAGCGATATGGGATTACGGATGACGAGATCTCTAGCGTTCTGGCCACGATTGCTCAGGAAAAATGTGAAAATCTAGCGAGCTAACCGATCATTCCATGGGTTCGTTAGGGGTATGATTCGGCGTTGTAGTTCGACTACAATAGAAGGCCGATCAGCCGATGATGTACCGACTACATGCTTCAACATTGGTCCACGCATCCCACCCCCACCACATCCCGCCATTTGTGGAACTCATGGAACCAATTGACTTCGAACACACGACCCGACTGGTTTTCGGGGCCGGGACGATCGAGAAGCTCGGTACGCTGGCCAAACAATTGGGGGCCAGTCGAGCCCTGATCGTCAGCGATCCTGGAGTTGTTGCGGCTGGACACTTTGAGCGAGGTGCTCAGGCTGTTCGCGCGGCTGGTCTTGAAATGGTTTCCTTTCACGAAGTCCACGAAAATCCCTCTACGATCGATGTGGCAGCAGGACTCGCCGTAGCCAAAAACTATAAGCCGGACCTACTCATTGGGCTTGGTGGTGGCAGTTCGATGGACTGCGCCAAGGGTATCAATTTTCTGTACAGTTGCGGCGGGAAGATGGAGGATTATTGGGGCGTTGGCAAGGCAACCGCCAATATGCTGCCTATGATCGCCGTTCCCACGACTGCTGGCACTGGCAGCGAGGCTCAGTCGTTTGCTCTAATTACGCACGCCGAGACGAAAAAGAAGATGGCTTGCGGTGATCGACGAGCGGCTTGCAAAATCGCTCTGCTCGACCCCGAACTTACCGTTACACAACCACCGCGCGTAACAGCACTCACTGGCATCGATGCAATCAGCCACGCAATAGAATCTTATGTTTGCAAAAAACGAAATCCGCTAAGTGCTTGCTACAGTCGCGAATCTTGGCAGTTATTGGTGGATGGCTTTCCAACAGTGGTGAGCGACCCAAAAAATTTGGAAGCTCGTGGAAAAGTTCAATTGGGAGCCTTCTTCGCGGGCCTGGCTATCGAGACCAGCATGCTTGGGGCTGCGCACGCGTTGGCGAATCCGCTGACGGCTCAATTCGGAGTCGTTCATGGTCAAGCGGTAGGTGTGATGTTGCCCGAGGTGATCCGATTCAATGCAACTTTGGTCAACGGTCACTACGATGAACTTTGGGATGACGCCAAGCATACTGCACTAGGCCAGAAGTGTTTGGCTGAAAACCCTGCAGCCAGCAGTGCCGATCTTATGGCGAAGCTAGTTCGAACACTCGTGGACTTGGCCGGATTAGAGACTCAATTGCAGGCGCTGGGTGTCACCGAAGCATCGCTCGACGCGTTAGCCTCAGATGCAACCGCTCAGTGGACTGGTTCATTCAATCCTCGCGCACTTACGGTTGATGATTGTCGCGAGCTATATCAACGAACTTTAGCCAAGCAAGCAAGTTGAGGAGCTGAACAATGAAAGTACTTTTCGTTTTGGGTTCTCTGCTATCAGCCTTTTGTCTATCGTTTTTGTCTATTGATTCAGGATGGTCTTTGCCGCGTGGAAACCACGCCAGTACTGGTGCTTCGGAAGTTTCGCTGCCTGAAAAAATAGATGTGTTGTGGGAATACGAAATCAAAGGCTTAGGATTTGACGCTGGTCCCATTATCGCAGAGGGCACCGTTTTCGCAGCCGATGCTGACGGCAATGTAATTGCGCTGAAACTCAACAATGGTGAAGCACTTTGGAAAAAGAAGTTTGACGCTTCGTTCTTGGCATCACCGGCATTTGATGCGGGCGCAGTTTACATCGGCGACACTGATGGCAAGTTGCACGCATTGGACGCTACCAATGGAAATGAAAAGTGGGTTTACGATGCCAAACGTGAGATCGATGCTGGAGCTAACTTCTATGGCGACAACGTCTTAGTGACCAGCCAAAGCGGCAGTCTTTTCGCTGTCTCTAAGAAAGATGGTCAGCTTCAGTGGCAATACGAAACGGGGGACCAGCTTCAGTGCGGGCCGACTCTGGCAGGAAAGTTAACTTTCTTAGGTGGCTGCGATCAACACCTGCACATTGTTGACGTAGAAACTGGCAAGGCGGTAGTTGACAAGATTCCAATTGAAGCACCAACGGGTAGCACTCCTTGCGTTGTCGGAACATTAGCTTTGGTTCCGACGTACAAGGGACAGATCTGGGCTTTCGAAACTCCGAGTAACAAACTTGCTTGGAAGTTTGATGAACCAGAGCTTGCCAGCGAGTTCAAGAACTCCGTCGCAAGCTCGCAAGGAATTGTGGTAGCAGTCAGCGGAAGTAGAAAAGTTCTGGGTTTAGATGTAGAGTCGGGTAAGGTGCTTTGGAATAAGAACCTTAAGCGGCGCACCGACAACTCGCCGGTAATCGCTGGCAACCATGCTATCGTGGCTGGCTCTGATGGCCGAGTTTATCGATATGAACTGAAGACCGGCGACGAACTGCCAGTGATTGAACTGAAGGGTGGTTTTTTAGGCTCGCCCGCTGTGGCTGATGGAAGAATTGTCTTGGCATCGGATCGCGGCACAGTTTATTGCCTGGGCGCGAAGTAACAAATACTAAAAGTAAGATACGGCACGAAGAATGTCTACAGATACAGTTAAGACCGAAGTTGGTAGTTACTTTATCAGCAACTATCCACCTTATTCACGGTGGCAGAAAGATCAATTGGACGCGGTCAAACAGGTAATGGCTCAGCCTCCGCGACCTGGAGTTCCGCTGGGACTTTATCTGCACATACCTTTTTGTCGAAAGCGTTGTAAGTTCTGTTACTTTAAGGTCTTCACTGGCAAGAATGCTGATGAAATCGAAACTTACGTTGGCGCACTGTGCCGCGAGATAGAATTGGTCAGCCAGCTTCCAGTTATGGGGCAGCGACCGTTTCGTTTCGTCTACTTCGGTGGTGGTACTCCCAGTTTTCTTTCACCCAAGCAACTGACTAGCTTGGTTGATCGACTGCGAGCAAATATCAGTTGGGATCAGGCCGAAGAGGTTACGTTTGAATGCGAACCCGGTACGCTCAGCGAAGTGAAGGTGCATACGCTTCGAGAGTTGGGAGTAACTAGGCTGAGTCTTGGCGTCGAGAATTTTTCGGACGCGATTCTTGAGGAGAACGGCCGGGCACATCTATCGAAAGAGATTTATCGAGCTTGGGAATGGATCAAGGCGGCTCAGTTTCCTAACGTCAATATCGATTTGATTTCAGGCATGGTCGGAGAGACCTGGGATAACTGGAAATTCAACGTTGAAAAGACGCTTGAGCTTTCGCCGGAGAGCATCACCATCTACCAAATGGAATTGCCATTCAACACGGTGATCTCCGAAGGCATATTGAAGGAGCACACCGAGTCGCCGGTGGCGGATTGGCCAACCAAGCGAGCTTGGGTGAAGTATGCCTTCGAGCAGTTTGCTGCTGCTGGCTATGTTCAAAGCTCGGCATACACAATGATCAAAGATCCAACCAAGGTCAGCTTCAGCTATCGCGATAACCTGTTTATGGGGTCGGACCTACTGGCGACTGGAATTGCATCCTTCGGTCACATCTCCGGAGTTCATTACCAAAATGTTCCCGAATGGCATCAGTACATCGGTGCTTTGGATGCAGGCGAATTGCCTTTGGGACGAGCCTACCGACCTTTAGATCGTCAGCGGATGATTCGCGAGTTGATTCTGCTGCTGAAACGCGGCTATGTTGAAATCGACTACTACCAAAACAAGTTCGGCATCGATGTATGGAACGAATACGCTCCAGTTTGGCAACAGTACATCGAAGAGGGTTGGGTTGAGCACGATGGTAATCGGATCAAGTTGACCATGGAGGGGCTGCTTCGGGTCGATGGATTGTTGCCCGCATTTTTTGAATCAGAGCATCAGGGAGTTCGTTACACATGAGTACCGAGTTGGTATTCATGATGGGGCAGTTCGAAGCCCGCTTTCCAACTGATCGACTTTACGCTCGCAATCACATGTGGGCGATGCCCTTGGAAAACGGCATTCGATTTGGTTTCTCGGCCTATGCCGTTCGCCTGTTACAGGACGTCTATTTTCTTGATTTGACGATCGAGCCCGAGATGCAGTTGAAAGAGCGTCAGGAGATCGGTTCGATCGAAAGCAAGAAGGCGGAAAGCAGTCTGTATTGTCCGATCGCTGGCAAAGTAACGCGTTGTAACGAACAACTTCTCGACGATCCATCTGGCATCAACTTGGACAAGTACGGAGATGGTTGGCTCTTTGAGCTAGAGGGTTCGGCCCAATCGTTGCTAACGCCCGAAGCTTACATGGAGCATCTTGCCGGAGCCTGGGAGGTCGCTCAGCGAACCATCAAGGGGCAAGTCAACGAATAGTTGGCGAATAGTGCTTCGTCTAATCGTCAGCCGCAGGCGTACGCTACCTACTTTCTTCCTTGTCTTGCAAGCACTCTGCGCGATTGCCGATTCAGGGAGAACGACGCGCCCGGCCCCTACCGAGCTTGCCTCGGTAGAGCCGAAGGTCTGTACCTAGTTTAGTCGGGATCGTGAGGCGGAGCCTCAAAGACAGTCCGTTCCAAGGCAGAGGCTTGGAACGAGGGAATTCTGCGAATTCCCCTAAGAGGCGTCAGAGTTGATGTGTTCCTTTTGGTCCTGGGAACCTTCAACCGGTTTGACTCGCGCATATATCATTTCGCTTCGAATTATCCCAATAATGCATCCAACCATTGCACTGAAGATAAGCCGGCCAGTGAAGTCAGATATACGTCCAACCGTAGGAAACAATAGGCAGATGAAAACTCCAATACAGGTGTATAGAATCACCCCGAACATTGACCTCAATTGGACGGGTGACGCAATTACACATGCAACAAACATCGGAATTGCAATTAACAACGATACTAGGATTCCTTGAAATCCGAATTGTCCAAAAGTCGAAAACGGCAGGGCAACAAAAAACGTTCCAAAAAGCAATCGACGAATGGAAACTTGAAACTTCATAGACCAAACGCCTGAGACTTATTCCGCACGAGTGGGCAACCCCTGAACTGTTCTTGGCGAATCCACTGGATACTTGGCTCGATTCTTCACCATCTTCTGTTGCAGCGCTGAAGTCAAGTCAATATCCAACGTGTTGGCGATAGCTAGAGTGTAGCTGAGCACATCGCACAACTCTTCGGCAACTGCTTGACGATCAATCTGACTGCCTTCTTCGACTTCTGTGGAAGTCAACCACTGAGTGTGTTCCATCAACTCCCCAGCCTCGATCGCCAAAGACATCGAAAGATTTTTCAGGTTGTGAAACTGTCGCCAATTTCGCTCGTCGACAAACTGTTGCACCAAATCGCGAAGCTGTTGCACTGTTGCTGTCGAGTCGCTGCTGCTGGAGCTGAGACGGCCTGAGTTAATTGGCACTTCGTTCATGATGGCAATCGGAGAGTGGACAAAAAGCTGAAGTGAACTAAATGTTCAACGACAATTCAAAGTAGTCTAAATCTTCTTCGTCAATCGCCTGGCCATGGTAGGCAATTGTGGCTGACTGACCAACCTGTTCCAGCCAGTCGGCGTCGATGCCCGAACGCCACGCTGCGGGTGTCAGTATCAACACTCGTTTTGATCCAAGCGTTCCGTTAGGATTCAGGCTGTAGTAGCGATCTAAGTAGTTAGGACGTTGATAACAGGCCTCGAGTAATTTGGCTGGCAATCCTACCGGAATTTGATGTGCGTCTTCAGTAGGTTCAAGCACTATCTGAAGCGTCGAGTGTGGGTTATCCGTTAACAGCGTCTCGATCAGCTCGGCCATTTTTGTTCGAGACCTGCGAAAGTCGTTACCAAAAAACCAGAGAGTGAAAGCTTGGCTTCGTTTGGCTGGAGGATTATCGGTAAGCACTGAATCGACCTGCCAATCACGATCCACGGACAGTTTGATCAGCTCTGTCCAGTTCGATCTTGCTGCGAAGCTCAATTTCGGCTCAGGGAATGGGTCCCACTCCGATTCGAAAACGTCCTGAGCTTCGGCCATTAGTTCATAAAGGTCGTTCGTCTTTAGCGTGGGGCTTTCGATTACATAGTAGGGAGGGCGATCTTGAAAAATCAGCCCCAACGACTGTGCTTCGGCTCGGAACGCGGTACCAGGCAGTATCGCCAAGTTGAAAACTTGCACAGTAGAAAACAGGCTCGAGGAGCTTAGGTACTCAAAGCCACGACGCACAGAACTGACGGTGTCGCCGGGAAGCCCGATGATCAGGTCAACTTTTACTCTCAGGCCCGCATTCAGCATGGCTTCAACGCCGCGCTCAAAGGCCTTCATGTTATTGCGACGATCCATCAGCGATTGGGCTGTTGGGTCAACAGACTGAAGACCGATCTCCACTTCTGTAAAGTTGGCCTCGCGGAGCAGTTGAGCTGTTTCGGGCTTGATGCCTTCTGCTCGAAGCTCGCCAAAATATTCAAACTGCCTACCAGGGTTCTCGCGAGCCAACAACTGGAGGAACCCGTCAAAATCTTTACGTTGATTTAACGTGGGGTCAAGCAAGACAACTTCCTTGGCTCCGCGCTGGCGAGCATGTCGCAGGTTGGCAACGATCTTCTCTTCGTTGACAAAGTACAATGCGTCGTAGCTTTTTGGATAGTAGCAGAACTTGCATTTGAAAACACAACCTCGAATCGTCTCGAGCAAAAGCATCCGTTGGTCGGCTGCGTCCAAAATGCCTTCCAGGTAAGGCGACGAGATTTCATTCAGGTCTGGCAAGGGCTTTCGAAATAGTGGAGGCTTAGGGTTAGATGCTTGCCACAAGCCAGGAATAATCTGCCCCGCGATTTCTGAGTGCGAACTGGCTTGGTTGAGATTGGTGAGCAACTCAGCAAAAGTTTGTTCACCTTCGCCGATCACTGCAAAGTCGATCAAGCTAACATCCAACACCCAAGCGTTGTCGGCTGTAATCTCCGGTCCACCCACCACGATAAGGATGTGAGGGGCGGCTCGTTTGATCTGCCTCGCGATCCACAATGTTCGATCGATGTTCCATAAGTAGCATGTAAAGCCAACCATCCAAGGCTGACGGCTTAAGATCTCAGCAGCGATCGCTTGATCAGCAGCTTGATCAACCACCTGATTCGGAAGGATCTCGAACTGATAGTGTTCCGTTAGACCTCGATTGCGTGCGTAGAGTATCATGTAACCAGCCGCCAACGGTATATTGCCAACTATTTTGGTTGGTCCAGCCGGTGGAATGGGCAGTTGCGCGAGCAGTATCTTGCGTTTCATCGAGTTTGGAATTGAATCCAATTAGTTTTGTGGTTAGTTAGTTGGCAGGAGCGAAACACCGTTAGTTTATTCGCATTAGAACATTTATTGGAGTCGGATTTTGTACGAAATGAGCACAATCCACGGTTCAAAACCTGGAAGTTTCTGGTTGGGCAAAATGAAGTTATTGTTGGTTTTGCTTTTGATTGCCAACTTGGCTAACTCAAGTTTGGGGCAGAGTTCAAAACTATCGCGAAAGTTGATCGTTCACATTGATGATGCAGGACTGTGTCATGCGGCCAACGTTGCGACCATGCGTAGTTTGGAAAGCGGGGCATCGACTTCGGCCTCGATCATGATGCCTTGCGAATGGGCTCGTGAATTCGCTACCTATGCCAAGCTACATCCTGAGTATTGCTACGGCATTCACTTCACACTCAACTGTGAATGGGACACGATGCGTTGGGGGCCGTTGGCTGGGCGCGATCGAGTGCCTAGCTTGGTTGACGAAGAGGGGTACATGTGGAGCGGGGTCGATAAGATTGCCAAGCATGCTAAAGCGGATGAGGTCGAAATCGAACTGCGGGCTCAGGTAGAGCTAGCCAAGAAACTGGGTATCCCGATTAGCCACTTTGATACGCACATGGGGTCCGTCATGGCGCGACCTGATATCGTAGAGGTTTACGTCAAGTTGGCTTTGGAGTACGACAAGCCGATTCTTTGGCTTCGAAGATTAGACGGAGATCAACAGCAGGGCTATCCACACTTAAATGCAGCGTTGGAAAAGGTTGTCGCTGAGATGGATAAGCGAAAGCTGCCAGTCCTTGATACGCTGCTGCAATTCTATGGCAATGATGATTTGGCCGCGCGTGAGAAAACATACCGAGATGCGATTGAGAAGAGTACGCCGGGAATCACTCAGTTGATTATTCACTCGGCGGTTGAAGGCGACGAACTGGCGGCAATAACGACCAGTCATCTAAGACGCAACCAAGACTTCGAATTATTCAGCAATCGATCCTTGAAGGAGTGGATCGAAGGTCAGAAAATCGAGCTAACCAGTTGGAAGAAGTTGACCGAAGAGATGCGTAAGAAGTAGTCGAGAGCATAAACAGCGGTATCAATTCGTTTAACCGTTAGCCGTAGGCGTACGCTATTGTACTGAAATGATTGTTGTATATCGTATGGATCATGCGTCAACTTGCTGCATCAATGTGGAAACGCGTACGCCTCCGGCTAACGGTTAAACACAGTCAAACAGGCTTTACTGCCGATCAGGGCAAGTATCCGTGGCGACGGAAATTGCTCAGCCATTGATGCACTTTCTCTCGCTCGGGTTCCTTGAATGCATCGAAAGGTGCTGCGAGCAAGCCTAAACATAAACCGCTTAGTTCAAGCGAGCACTTTAGACCTTTCAAGTACGATGAACCGTATTTGCCATAAGCGTACAATTGTTGCAGCTCAACGACAATTTGTTGAAGTGTCTGCATTTTTGCTTGATCGTTGGCGCCGATCGCATCAAAAAGTTGAGTGAACAGGTGAGGACAGAGGTTGGCTCCGCCGGTTACTCCTCCCACCGCTCCAAGAGCCGATGCTTCGATTAGCAACGCTTCAGGTCCTACCAATACAGGCCAATCAGGTCGAGTTTTGCTGATCTTCACGCACTCAGCTAGATAATCGAGATTGCCCGAACTGTCCTTGAGGCCCACGATGTTGGGATGATCCAACAGCGCCTTTAGCGTTTCATGTTCGATATCGATCTTTACGCAACTTGGCATGTTGTAAAGGATCAATGGCATCGGCAGTTGATCTGCTAACAGAGTGAACCAATGTCGAAGTTCGGTTTGTCCGGCTGGGAAATAGAATGGAGGTGCGGCCACCGCAGCCGTTGCACCAAGTTCTGCAGCATATTGCGCAAGCTGAACCGACTCGACGATCGAAGTATCGGTAATGCCAACGTAGATCGGAAGATTTGCATGGGCTGTCAGGCGACGTGAGGCCGCAATCATCTCACGTTGCAATTTGCCACTAAGGCTAGGACCTTCTCCGGTAGTTCCCAATACAAAAAGTCCATGAACCTTAGCGTCGAGCAAACGGCTTATTATGTTCTCTAGGCCGGCCGAATCCAATTTGTCTGGAGAACTTAGTGGTGTCACTATTGGTGGAACAATGCCGCGAATAATCATGTTGCTGATCGATGTAAGCTGGAACGGAACGAAAGTAAATGCAAGAACCGGGCGGCTTGCGCACACCGCTCGAATAGGAGAATCAAATCTAGTTCGAGTTAGAATTGCGAGAGAGTAGGTTACGACAATTAATTCGCATCCGCAAGCTTATCTAGGAGAACGAGTCAGTTGCTTTGGGGTAAAACACCTTGGACTAAGTAGTCGCTCGTGAGTTAGTAGGTCAAAGAAACTGCTTTCGTTGTAGAAGCAACACTAGAATGGGCTACTGAACCCGGTCGAGTGTCGATAACTATCTTTAGCGGAAAGGTTAGACGATCTAGCTCGCCAAATCTCGGCTGTTTGACAAATCATTTGCGGCCTGCTTTCGGCGAGAACGAAGCAGTCTACCCGAGAATACTGCCAATACGGTCGTCAGGAAAAGAGGCTTGTTCATCGCGGACTTGGCTGAAGTTTCGACCTGTTCCGTCTTTGCATTTAGAACAATCACTTCGGCCTTTGCACCTTCGCGCTGAGCGACACTTTCCAAGCCTATGGATCGATCAACTTCGGCGATCACGGCGGGCGTTTCGTCATCGATCACATCAAAGACACGAAATGCACCGACCTTGGATTCAAGTCTCACAGATGTCTGAAACGCATTCCAAGGCTGATCGATACGCGTTATCGGATTTCTTCGATAATCAATCTCTGAAAGACCACCTTCCTCAAATAAACCGGCAATTGCGATGTCGTTGGAAGTGGCTGAATCGGAGGCCAATCCCTCATTGGATTTTGAGAGTTTTTTAATTCTGTTCAGCGAATTTTCAGAGATCTTCCAAGGTCGATTGATCATTCCTAGCCGGTTGCTAAGGTTCGAATCTCCCAGCAATTCGTCTTCGAAGGACTCGTTGCGATTGGATGCACCAGCGCTAGAACGAACAATTGAATCAGATCCAGTTTCTTTTGACAGTCCACTTGTAATCGATTGATCCAACAAAGTACTAGACTTCAATCCTAGGCTACTTGAACTAGCTTCTTGGCTGGTGTTACGAGTCAAACTTGACGAATCCGTGGAGCTATTCAGGTAGGTTTGCAAGCTGCGGATGTTGGAGCTGTGCTGCTGCTGAATAGTCTGCACTGTAACAGAGTTGTGGTTACGATCCTGAACAGGTGCGTTGGTACTGGTCTCAATAGTTCCAATTAGCTTGGTAGCGGGGGACGTGCCGAACTGCTGGTTCAAGTTGGACTGGGAGGGATTCAAATTGTTGAAGCGAGCTTGCGGGGCGGTGGTTGTGGATTCACCAATTCGAATTGCAAAGACAAGTGTTGTTACAGCAGAATTATTGTTTCCGACGGGTTCAGGTTTAGCCAAGGCATTTTGGTTTTGACTGCCCAAGACAAATCCGAATTGCCCTGATGCAAAAGCTGGTCTAGCGTTTTGAGATACTCCTAGATTCGAAGACTCAATTCTTCCTCCTTGGTCTATGGATTGTTCGTTCGTTGATCGAGGAGCTTGACTAAGGCTTGTAGAGCCCAGCGCTGTTTGGCTGAGCTGATTGGTTGATGCCCCAGAGCTTAGGTTTGATCCTAAACTGCTTGCATTCGGGCCAGCACCAAATCCAGAACCAGATCCGGTACTTGAAAATGTTGGAGAAACGGAATTGGAGTTGCTGAGATTCTCGGCTGACTTTGGCGGTGGGGAAATCCGGCTGTCTTCGCCTTCTCCCATCATTCTGTCGTGACCGTGGCGCGAGCCAAAGCTTGAGCGAAAAGAGAAAACAGCTTGTTCCGAGGATTTTGAAAAAGCAGAACGATCCGCTGATAGAGCTGATTGTTCTGATGAATTCAATCGGTCATCGCAATCGCGGTTATCTGAATCCGAATGACTTAGTTCACCGTAATGTCCAGCATCAGAAAGCTGCCGACTGCCCGTGCCACCAGCCCAAGTATCAGATCCAAAAAACATATCTGCTGCGAACAGTTGCCTTTGTTCCAGTGACTCTGTGATCAATCTGCGAAATTTCAATTGCTTATTCATCATTTATCACTCTTAGCAGTCTGCAACTTCGATTTGTGACTTTCCAACAAATCGCGATATCGTCTGACTTCGGGTGCTAGCTGAACAGCCAGGTTTTCGTATTGGGAACAGTCTCGAAATGCACTTTGCGCTTTCTCTTTCAAGCCCAAGTGCTCGCACAAAAAGCCGTAGTTGTACAGCAGTCGACCAGTTGTGCTAAGAACTTCCGGGTCGCGACCGAATTTACTTGCCAATGCATTTTGATGCTCTAGTGCCTTTTCGAAAGCTACTTTAGCATCGTTCATTCTATTAAGTCTAATCAAGGTCAGTCCAATTTGGTTCAAGCTAGCAGCTAAATCGCTGCGATAATCGGGTTGTTCTGGCCATCGGTTGACAAGTTGCTGGTAAATGTCTTCGGCTTGTTGATAGTATTCTAAGGCGGATTGGTACCGCTTATCTTCGTACAGTGCCGAGCCTAACGAATTAAGTGTCGAGCCGGTCTGCTTGGACAGTTTGGCTTGACTCGGATCTTTCTCTAGCTTACTTAACTCGCGAGATAGAGCCTTCTTCGCTAGCTCGATTGACTCGCCGGATCGAGTTTTTGCTAACAACGCGGCTAGATCCGATTCGACTTTCGCGAGTTGTACTGCGTAAGACGAATCTGGATAGGTCTGGTCTAGGTCAGTGAGCAAGGCAATCGATCTGCGATAAGCACTTTCTGCGTTTACTATGTCTGCCATGTCATTTTTTAGCAAACCTAAATTAGCCCATGCAAGCGACGATTGACGTTTCAAGTCGTCGCTGTCATTCATTGTCGCTAATCGTTCCTGAACCTCTAGTGCATGTTGAATCAAACTAACTGCTTCGCTGAGTTTTCCATGGCGATGAAGTGCCTGACCCAAGTTGTTCATGCTGACTGACCAATCGAGTAAGATGTCAGCATTGCGGGGCTGTAACTTGGCCAACTCTGCAAATACAGTTTGTGATTCACGAAGTGCAGTTACAGAATCCTCGCTTGCTCCGAGCTCTCCATGCAGAGATCCGATGACTCCCAGTGTTGAAGCGAAACTACGACGGGTATCTGGGGAGTTTTGAGCGATTGCGGCAAATTGTTGGTGATAACGAAGAGCTTCCTCCAGAATTTGTCGTCGTTCAATCTCTGCAGATGGAATGTTCTCAAGGATTTCTGCCACTTTGAATCCGAAGGTTTCAAAAGCAGTTCGAGCCATCCGTTCATTTTTTGCATTGAGTTCGGCAAACGCTTCCGTCTTGCGTTTTTGCGCTGCATTCAGCGAATAGCTGGCAATCAGGCCGAGCACAAAGACAACCAACACTGCAGCTACGGAACTGGCGGTGCGTTGATGTCGAAGCGACCAACGAATAACTCGCTCAAAGGCAGTGACAGGCCGAGCGATCGGGGGTTTGTTGTCGAGGACTCGGCGTAGGTCTTCTGCGAAATCTTGAGCAGTTTCATAGCGATGGTAGCGTTGATAGGACATTGCCTTATTGATCACTACGGCTAAGTCTCGCGGAAGATCTGGTCTCAAACTCCTAATTGGCCGGATCGCACAATCTGCAATTCGCTTGAGAATCGTTGTAGGATCATCACCTTCGATCGCAGGCTGAAGCGTTAGCATCTCATACAGGCTTGCCGCCAATCCATACATGTCAGCTCCACCATCCACCAGCGAACTGCGTCCCGACGCCTGCTCGGGGCTCATGTAGCGAACGGTACCTACCATGTCTCCAGTGGCTGTTACAGAACTACTTTGAGTGCAACGAGCTAGTCCAAAGTCCGTGACCCAAATGCGATTCGATGTATCGAGGAGCAAATTGGACGGCTTAATGTCGCGGTGAATAATTCCAGCTTCGTGAGCCGCATGCAATGCATTGCCGATTTGTGCAATCCATTCAACGATCTTTTGCCATTCCGTTCTCTTGCTGGGCTCAAGTTGTCGTTGCTGCTCAATCCACTGGTCGATCGAAGTTCCCTCGATCAACTGCATTGCGTAGTAGTGGATACCCTGCTGTGTCCCAACACTGTACACGGGAACTATGTTTGCATGTTGAAGTAGTCCGGCTGCGCGAGCTTCGTTATGGAATCTCGCTATCTGCTTGGGATTCAGAGCGCTGCTAAGGGAAAGTAGTTTTAGCGCGACATGACGACCGATTGACGTCTGCATGGCCTCGTAAACTACACCCATGCCACCGCGGCCAAGTTCTCGTAGCAGCTCGAAGTCGCCCAACTGCTTGAATGGCAGTTCCGCAATCGGTACGTC
>JAXMBP010000085.1:0-17463 GCA_046349795.1 Pirellulales bacterium
AGAATGTAATGAAGCAATCACGATGTTGCTGCTCTCAGTTCTTACTGAAGTTGTCCGAATTCGCTCGCTTTGTTCGACGGTCATTGGAACGCTATCATGATTATTCGGTTCATACGTCGACTACTTCTTCGGATTGCCTATCGATTACCCCGAAATCTGCAAAAGCTCTTTTACAAGTCGCTCTACGATGGAGAGCCTCCGCAAGAGACTGGTTCGATTCGATTGTCGATTATCGACGAACCAGAGATATTTGTTCGTTTTGCATTCGTCGGCGGTAGTCTTGACGGCAAGATCTACGAAGGGCCCCTTGCCAATCCTTTTTATTGGACCACTGAGCATGGTAAAATTGGTTACCGATTTAAAGTCGCCTCTGACGCAGATGTGGATGCAATGATGGCAGGCGAGCCCACCGGCCCAATCCTCAAGCACGCCTACGAGATTGTCGAAAACAGAGTCGAAGATGGGATTCGATACGTTCAAGCCAACGCGATTTAGTTGTCTTTGAGCAAGAGAATCGAAGTACTTCACTTCTAATCTAGCAGCTTGCCAAAATCGGTGAAGGTTTCTGGATAGGATCGTTGCCAACTCCCAAATTTGAAGTTGAGACCATGAAAGAGCGATTGCCATAGGATGCGTTTAATCTGCTGTAACACGGAGTCGAATTGTTGATTGCGAAAGTTTCAGAAGTTTTTTCGCGCCCGACATATCTATTTCCTTTTGGCCGCAATCGTCTACTAGCTGCTACAGTCAAGCAAAGTGACGGCAATTTACTTGCCACGTCTTATCTGGAGCATTACTGTTTGGCTACCCTGCGCGTAAAGGCGTCGGCGATTAGAGTCATGAAGTTGATTTCTTTCCAGCACGATCGAGCACCTTCTGCATAATGCTGAGCCACGTTGAGTTCAGCTTCAGAGTCACTTCACTCACACTTCTGCCTTCGTCTTCTTGAAACTCAATCTCAAACCCCGCGACGTTGAGAAAATCGTTTGGACTTGCCCCGGACTTACAAGATCGCCAAAACGCCAAGCTTTTTAGGGTCTTCTGCGCTTTGGTTGATCCGGTTTCGGCAGCAATTGATTCGATAGATTTTGTCACTTGAGGTATTAAAGCAACCATCATCTCCTGACGTAGGCAATCCGCCCATTTCTTCCATCGGGCTTTTTCAGTTGATACTGCCATATTGCACTTTTACAGTGAACAGAAAGATCGTTGTAAATAGCGATAAAGGAGCCCAGAGATCTCCCTGGAACTGCTTGTCTGCGCGGCCTGCATTACTCGCAGTCCAGTTGTACACTTTCAGCTACGGGACCCTTCGGGCCTTGACCGATCTTAAAGACAACTTTTTGACCTTCGCGCAGCTCGTTGAAATCGACTCCGTTCACAGCAGAACTGTGAAAGAACAAATCTTTGTTGCTTCCTTGTTTTGTAATAAAACCAAATCCCTTGTCGGTAATGCGTTTGATCGTGCCATGTTCCATGGATTTTCTCCGAAACTAAAGGTTGAGCCAGTCAATTAGAGCAAACACTCGCCCTGGCCATCTGACATAGTGTTTGCGAAACTCTATTTATTTCAATTAATCCGGCGGTCTCAGCATTTAGTTACTATTGTCGGACTTATTTTTTGGCAGTGTCTTACTGTCGCCATCTTCGGAGCTCGTTTTTCGCTCTATCCGTCGGTTCAGCTTTTCTTCGGCTTTGCGTTTTTTTTCCATTTCCCGAGCTCGCTTGGCGAATGTGTTTTGATTCTTGCTCTTGGTGATGTCAGTACTCCTTTAAATCTGGACGACATAGTCCGATGACCATTCAGGTAGCTGTTGCGCGCTGATGGTTCAGGCGCCCCTTCGACTTCGAAGGTACACTCGCTTTGCCTTTTGTTTTGAAACCGCATTGGTCTCCCACATCGAGCTTGGATCGCAATCTCGTGGAATTTGACCTAACTGTCTGAGATGCATTGCGCCGCATGACGCTCCTCTTCTGTACGACTTCGCCTGGCATAAAACGCTCGCTTGGATTAGCGACCTCGAGCTTGTTACCAAGGTGTTGTTCAATAGAACGCAATTCGTTTAACTCATCAGGTGAACAAAAGGAAACGGCGATTCCACTGGCGCCAGCTCGTCCTGTTCTGCTATCATGATGGACATAACTGGTCTCGGCTCGACTGGCAAATCAGTTAACTACATGAGTTACTCCCGGAACATCGATACCGCGAGCAGCGACGTCGGTGGCTACAAGGACCGATACATGTCCGGCGAAACGCTCTGTGCCGCCTTCGTCGAGCATTCTGCGACTTATTGCCGTGAATGGCTGTCGCCCGAAAACCCGCCTGATCGAGTGACTTTGGCTTGCGCTATTGCTGCGTTTGGTTCGAGCGTGGTAACGATGGTATTACTGACACCATCATCGCCCAACAGTGAGATAAGCGCTTTCTGTTTCCGCGTTGTACAAAATTTGACGGTCTGAGCAATCCGCTCAGTATTATTGCAATTGCCATTTACGGTAACGGTGAATGGATTGAACAAGAGTTGAGCCGCAAGAGCACGTATTCTGTGGCAAAGTCGCCGAGAAAAACAGAGACTGTCGTTTCTTAGGGAAGTGCGGCGACTATTTTTTCAATACGGGCAGGAAGCCCATGTCTAACATCCGATCCGCTTCTCACCGTCAAGAACAAACATTTTGATACTGAGGTCGATATGCCGCTGATCCATCAGATCGAGCAGACGACCCGGAGTTGCGATCAATACGTCAACGCCCCGACAAAAGCGCGCGAACCTGCAGATTCTGGCCTACGCCGCCGTAGACAAGAGCATGGCATCAGGCTCCAGATGAACTGCTGTATCGGCAGAAGCTGTCAGCGATCTGAATTGCCAACTCACGAGTCGGTACCAACACAAGAGCTGAAGGTCGATTCAAGAGCCTGCAGGCGGTCGTTTGGTGACCAATGTAGTCTAGGATGGGTAGAACGAAGGCTGCAGTCTTTATTGGTGCCTCGTCTTGGGCGCAGCTGTTATGTCCAAGCCTTCCATTGCCGGGGGAATGCAATTGCTTTGAATGGGTGTTGCTGGTTGTTGGTAGTTCGCTCCTAACAGCTCGCTGGAGCGGAGGAAACAGATTCATCAAATCGAAGTTGTTCAAGTTTAGCTTTCGGCTGGAATGGATTTTTTGGGGAGTGTACGCTTCCCTGCGACATACGGTTGGAATTGCAATTCGTCGTTAACTGGCCCTAATCATCAGCCAAGTCTGCTGTAGACATTAACAATTTCCTTCGGCAACAAATCGCCTCGGTGGACGTGCAAATGGCTTAGGTTGAAAGCGCATTTTTAAAACCTACACTGCTTGCATGGTGGTCTTATCCACAATCAGCAAGTGGAATAGGATGCGTTATTACAACGCGAGCAGCTTTTCCAGAGGGTCAACTAGACCTATAGTTGGCAGCGGTTGGAGGTGCGAAAAACTCTATTCGCATTGCGAGAACCTGAGCGCCTAGCTCAGGAAAAATCTCGTGATCGGACCACTTGGTAAGGAAGCCAAGCATCTTATTTTTTCCGACCAATGGACTTGTGACGTGTGTTGATTAAACATAGGCCCGTAAAGCAGATAAAGCAATGCCAATCCAAAGCAGATGCTCGATTTGATAAGGAAGTGGGCGTTTACGCGGTGTTTCCGGGCGATAACGCTGCATAAACCAGTCCGGTTCACGCAGCACATCGGAGTGCGAGTGAGCCATTCCCACCGCTGAGACAATGCCTTGCCCAATACGTGCAATGATTGTGGCCTCTGTCGCGCCACCGATGAGCACTTCATAACGAGGGAGAACCACTTTTACGCTCGTCCCTCGCCCTTCGCCGCTGAATACTGAAAGTGTACGGCATCTGTGCTCTACCAGTAACTTGACCGACAGAGGCAATGTGAAGCCCGAAATCACCAGTTTCTACGAACTAGCCGTCGATTTGATTAACAACCGGGTATCGAGCGAGACCGCAAGAAACAGGTCTCTATCTGTAGGGTTACACGCAAGCTAGGCGAGTGGACGAAGCGATTCAGAAAAAAAGCTGCAGGAAGGAACTCTAACTCTCTTTTTCAGTTGCGTATTGACAGGCAAGCGGTCGCTTGCCTATCATGTTGTCATGGCAGACATATTTGAGGCTTTATCCGCACCTGCAAGGCGTGCCATTCTCGATGTATTGAAAGAACGCGACGGCCAGACGTTGTTTGAAATCTGTTCGCGTTTAACCATGACTCAAGATCTGCCACTTACTCGGCAAGCAATTTCCCAACACCTAGATGTCCTTGAATCGGCCGGCCTTGTTTCGACGAAGCGAGAAGGTCGCTACAAGTACCACTATTTGGATACCAAACCACTTGAGTCGATCGTCGATCGATGGCTAAAAGTCGCATCAACGAGGAGCGAAAAATGAGAATTGTAGTAACGAGCGTGATGGTTGATGACCAAGAAAAAGCACTGAAGTTTTACACTGAAACACTTGGGTTTAGAAAGAAAGAGGATATTCCGATGGGGCCTCATCGATGGCTCACCGTCGTATCCAAAGCCGATACAGAGGGCGTTGAACTCTTGCTTGAGCCAGATGAGCATCCTGCAGCCAAGCCATTCAAAGAGGCACTGCTTTCCGATGGTATTCCTGCGACGACCTTCGGTGTTGATAACGTTCAATCCGAGTACGAACGACTCTGTGGGCTAGGCGTCCATTTCACGCAACCTCCAGTTTCGATGGGGCCAGTAACAACCGCAGTCCTCGATGACACTTGCGGCAACCTGATACAAATAGCCGAAAAGCATTAGTTGAGATGAAAAAATAATGATCTACACTTCACTTCGTACATTGTCCGCTTTTGTTCTGGCTTTGGTTGCGTCACTTGGACTGATAATTGGGGTCGAAATTCTCAGTAATGTTGTTCATCCCTTCCCAAGTGATTTTAAAGGTACACAAGAGGAGATCTGTATTCACGTCGAAAAGTATCCAAACTGGATACTTGCGGGTGTAGTTGTCGCTTGGGGATTAACTGCTGCCGCAGGAACTTGGATTTCACAAAGAATTGGCAATGTCTACTCATCTACCGCGTTGGGCATTCTATTGCTTGCAGGTGTCGCGATGAATATCTCTATGTTACCGTACCCGATCTGGTTCAAGGTCATAAGCGTGATCGCTGTACCAGTTGCAGCCGTGTATGGGGCGCGACTAGCATTGCCGAGACAGACAGCGAGTTCAAGCGTTCAGCACGTCTAGTGCCTTACAAATTACCGAGAGATCAACCTGTCAAAATCCGAGAGTTTTCATGCGGATCGACGTCTGCGATTTGCCTAAGCTTTTGGATAAGTCGTTCAGTCACCCGCTTCAATCAAGTACATAGGACTGGCCAGACAATGCTTCGTTGCTCTTACATGCAAAGAGGACGAATTGACGAAGCGAATAGGAGAAATAGTTGCAGTTAGTCGAAAAGTAACGGGACTAACTCAGCTACTGAATGAGGTCTGGAGATGATTGCTTTTTTTCATGGCAAATTTGGCAACAGCAACCAACTTTGCCTCTGCTGGCGTGACGGGTGCGTTGGGTACTATCAAATCTTCGTCTGCAACGGTAGCGAGCAATAAACTGGAATCATGAGGGCTTTGACCTGTAAGCAGATAGAAAGCCAATCCGCCGATCGCGTAGATGTCGGTAGCAAAGCCAATCGTACCGAAGGCAGGTGAGATCTGCTCGGGAGCCGCAAAGCCAAGCGTTCCACCAGGTGATGCGATAGACTCAAACGCAGCGTCGTCTGTTGTTGGTTTTTGCGAGTAGGCTGCGAAACCGAAATCGGTAACGACGATTCGTCCGTTGTGATCAAGCAGAACGTTGTTGGGAGTTAGGTCTCCATGCACGACTCCGGCTTGATGTGCGGCTGCAACGGCATTGCAGATCTGAGATAGCCACTGCACTGAAATCTCCGAGTCGTTTGGCTTGACGTGGGTGAGCGGTTGGCCATCGACATACTCAGAGACAAGACAAGGGCCGCCATGTGGCGACTGTCCCCAGCCGAAATATTTTACAACGCCGCTGTGGTTGATCTTCGATGCGTGGTCGATCTCTCGCAGAAACGAGAGTCTGCTATCAGGGTTGGTCCATAGATGCCTGTGCATGAACTTCACAGCGACGACCTGACCGTCGGACTGCAGTCTTGCTCGATAAACTAATCCGAGTGCCCCACTGCCAACGAGCTTCCCAAGTACAAACTGTCGGTAACTGATGTTGGGAAGATTGATGGTCTCAATTGTCGAATCGAGTGATGCCCCATTTCGTTCATCGACAGAAGCCAGTTGCCCTTTGACGATGTCTTGCATCGATTTGATGCGCCGGCGGATCGTCCGCTCATCGACTCCTAGCTGTTCCGCGATTTCCCTTTGAGTCTTGTTCTCCAAGAGAAGTTCGAGAAGTCGCGAATGATCCGGGTTTAGCAATGAATGGATCTCATCTAATAATTCATTGGCTTCGGTCACGGAAGGATTCGTACCTAGATCCGTCTCAATATCATCGAGCGATATTCTGGTCCGTCCGCCACCGCGTTTGACAGCAGTCTCGCGTTCCAGTGCCCTCGCCAGTTTTCTGCGAACGAATGTCGCCAGCATGTTCCATGCGGACGCAGTGCTTTCGAGCTTTAGTGAGCCGATGGCGTAGCCACGGGTTCTTTCGCGTCTTCTGGAGTACTACCCGCGGCTAGCGCCTTTTGATGTTGCACAGTTTCTGGGATTTCGGGACGAAGGCCCAGTAATTTACTCAGCCCAGCCCATCGGGCTGGTGGACAAAGCAGAAACATAAGAATGACCAACGGCCCGACGGTTTGAGCTCAAACTGTCGGGCCGTTGGCCCTTGTTCTTCTCGCGATTTACTTACCCAGCCCTACCAAGGCTGGGCCTAATAAACGAACAGGGCTTCGCGCCAAAACCAAATACTGCAACATCAAAACTAGCGTCGGCTCTCGGGTCAGAGGCCCATCGCCCTAACCACGACGCGTAATACCTCGCGCCGTGATAATAGAGTCCGTTCTCTTCATCTCGTTCTTTGCCGGTGTACCGATATCGTTTCGGATTTGTATCGAGACCGGCTCCTCCCCGTGCGAAAAACTCATCGGGAGCATGGCGAGTTGTAGATAGTGCGCGAAAAGCAGTTATTGGTGTGTAAAGCAGAGAATCGTTTGTTCCGCTGTTTTTTCTTCGCTAGCAACCTGGGTGTTAATTAAACGACAATTGCGGACAGTCCACGAACTTGGTGAAATCGTTACTGGCTCTGTTGGCAAAGCAACAGCACGTTGCTTACGCTCCCAAACTAGATGCTTCCACTCCAAGACACACAACGCGGAAGCCAAGAAACTGTGCCGGCCAATCAAAATGTGCGCAGGCCGAGTGCACCTTTGACGCGAGGTTTTTAGCTTTCGGGGAGCTTATCTTGCCGCTTTGCGAGATTAACTTCCAATTCTTGCTCAGCTTCGTCGGGCGTCAACTTTACTACGATTCCATCACGACAGATAACGATTTTGGTGTTTGACACGCGGGCTCGCTCGATGACTTTTCGACAGGCGTCTTCGAATGCGAGTTCTGCTTTTGTACCGAGAGAAACCGAATCGTTGTGTCTAATCATGGGATGCATCCGTTCTTTGCCGTACAATAACTTCCCATCGAGTATAGTCGAGAACCCGTGAATTTTCATCCTCAATTTCAGCGACTAAGATGGGTGGGAAAGCTGTTCCATCGAACACGTAGACATTGGAAACAATTGGTGCGTACAACTCAAAGAGATTCCTCATCCCGCGCTCATATCTTCGACGCACTACATCTTCAGGGATGTAGTGGCCTCCCTGTTGCACTCGGCCAGCGACTCGTTCGATCGCCATTTCGAATGAACGAAGCCAGATAAAGTAGAGGACAACGCGATATCCCAGGCGACGCCATTCAACTATGGAAGTATGGTAGCTCCTCGCCGCCAGTGTCGTCTCAAACGAGAATGTAGCGCGAGCCGCAACCAATTCCCTGATCCGGCCTAGCAAAAGCTCGGAAGCGCGGACGGCTTGCGTCTCGGGAGCAAACGGAGCCAAACCCGCAGCGATCAGATCAGCGTTGAGAAACTCGCGGCAATTGGCGAACGTTGGCAAGAATGAATTTGCAAAAGTAGTTTTGCCAGCGCCATTCGGCCCAGCAAGGATATAGATCGTCGGTTGCGAAGGTTCTTCCAAGAGTTAGCTCAGAGCGGTATAGAGAAAGTGGTTCTCGAACAAGCCGCCATTCTACCAAATCCAGCTATTGATGAGCTTGACCGTTGTCAGGCAAGCCATCAAACATACGTGACCCTTACGACCACGACAGTGTATGTCTTCGTTCGCTAGCCCGTAAGAAACCTGTTTCCAACTCCAGGCACGAAATTTAAGGGCGTGGAAACTATTCTTGAAATTTTTGCCAACTAACTTCGTCCGTACCTGTCCAAACTATGGACGTGAGGGAGCGGAGCCCAAGATTTGCTTGAGCCGCCGGGTAAAGACCTTCGTTCGAGTCTAAACTGACGGAATGAGTCGCTCGAGAATTGAAGAGTTCTTTGGTGGACGCTTAGCACTTTGAGGTGCCCATGCATAGAACATATTTGTTGTTGGAAGCAACTAGTTCCATCAACTTGCCACCTTAGGACCTCAGCTACGATGTCACTGAGGCTGTACCTGGTGAGATAGCACTTTAGAGATTCAAATACGATTGGCCGCACTTGCCAAACTACGATTGGCTTTGGTCAGAAAGAGCCGCAATCCTCGGCTCCCAAGGTCGACCAATGGATCGAATGGAAACGGCATGGAACACAGGTATCGTGCTATGCGATCGCGATCAAGCCGACATTTGGCAACCACCACTTGCTCCATTCCTGCCATCACACTGTGCGGAACAGTTCTGGATTGAGAGTAGCGCAAGGAAGTATCCGTTCTTTCGAATACCAACAGAGCTCAATACCCAGTACTGGATGCCAAGATTCAACGAGTTATTGCCAGCTGCAAAGATCGTTCACTTGGCAAACTGTCCGAACTCCAAGCGAGTTGAGCTAGCGAGAGAGCTAGTGCAGACCGTCATTCACCAATAGAGCAAGGAGCCCAGACGATGCCTCACGCAGCATGCTACCAAGCCTTCGGGCGAGACTTTTGGATTGAGCCGGCAAGCGCGCAGTTCGCCAACGCGGTCTTCCACGACGAATACCAAATCAATGATCTTCGACCGCACAATGTCCGTACGGTCGTTGACATCGGAGCCCATGTGGGCAGCTTCACACTTCTCTGCCATCACTACTGGCCCGATGCTCGAATCGTGGCAGTAGAACCGCATCCCGAGAGCTTTCAATTGCTCGAAAGAAACACGAAGCACATTCCACGTGTGAACCTCACACTCATCAACGCGGCTGTCGCACGCGAAAGTGGAAAGTGCCTACTGGCGTCGCCAGTCTCCCATAGTCGAGTTAGCGAATACGTCCCAGATTTGTGGAATGCTCTTGAGCCACGAGCAGGCGAGTTCGGCATTCAGGTCGATGCAATCTCGACAGAAGACCTGTGGTCAATCTTGCGCGAAGAGGGCATCGAGCAAATCGATCTCATGAAACTCGACTGCGAAGGCGCGGAATACGCCATCCTCCCAGAGCTAGCCAGGCTTGGCGCTATGCGTTCAATCGGTTGGATTCGAGGCGAATGGCACTATCGCAAGCAAAATCCGGTTCTCGCATCCGCACTCGTACGAACCCATGCCTACAACATCGACCTAAATCTGCCGCACGAAGTCGGACTTTTTATCGCGCACAGGCTGTGATTTGACCAAAGGTGTCCGAAGAAAATGCAAACTCCGTTGCTTCATGAGGATGCAGAATGAGAAAGAAGCCGAAGACAATTGATTTCGAGGGCGAAACCAGGGATGAAATCGAAGCCATCAAATCCAAGATTGGCCAGGAAGTGCCACTCAGCCGTCGTTACACCCAAGGCTCGCGAGCTTTGCTGGTAAGCATCACTGGCGAGACCGCTACTATTCGGTTTCCTAACGGCGCAACCCTCAGCCACGTTCCCATTCGCGACCTTGTCGACGATAGTGGTTATTGGCGTTCTGAATGACAGCGATGAAAAGTTTTTCATTGGCTGAGTACATCGCGGGATCCTATTCGATTTGATCCTGTAGACGCTTTCCAAGAAAAATCATTTTCTTGCGAACCAATGCAAGAGAAGAGCGTCTATATCTGCAGCACGCGACGAATACGGTTGCGGAACAAGGAATCTGAAAAGCAATCAACCATTGGATACGAGATCATGACTTCAATACGGCTGAGTACCGAACGATTTAATGGATATGAGGGTTGTATCGTGTCGCAAGACGCGAATACGCTCCCCTTGCATCCACATCGGAGGTAACACTCGGCCGTACTAACGAAGCAACGTTGGCGAACCCGGTGTTACCCCAAGTGACACCGGGTTTTTTCGTGCCTATTTCCAACGCTTTACATACAGATGGACTGGTAGCTGAGACGGTATAGCGGCGGTCTGAAGAACCGCAGAGGAGGGTTCGAGCACCTCCCAGTCCACTGGATGCGCACCTGGCAAAAACTCACATGAGAACAACTGCGCTAGAGGTGCGCACCTACACAACCAATTACGGCTCGTTCGACTTCTGGTGAGGTCGCTGGTCTTTCAAGCCAGTTAGGTCGGGTTCAAATCCCACACGAGTCGCTGACAAATACGAATGGGCTTGCCGACGGGTCGGCGCTTTGACTTGCACTCAAGGCTTCAGGGTTCAACTCCCTGCAGGTCCACTGACAAAACAACAATCGGGCAGAGGTGCAGATGGGAGCACGCCTGCTTTGGGAGCAGGAGGATCTCGGTTCGACCCCGAGGTGCCCGACTTGAAGTGATGGTAGTCGAGGGCTGGAGCCCATATCCGTCTGATAAGCGGATCGCGCTGAGTTCAATTCTCAGGGCTACCACTAAACACAAAGGAGAACACGATGCAATTACTTAGTCGCTTGAAACGCATAGCCATAACCATTCATGAGGTTGTGGTGTAGCGGCAGCACAGCGGACTTTGCAGTAACTGTTTTCCGACGCAAAGCGTGGGTTCGAATCCCACCGGCCTCACTCATCACGGCGTGTAGCTCAGTGGTGAGAGCGGCGTCCTTATAAGACGTGAGTAGAAGGTTCGATTCCTTCCACGCCGACTTGGAAGACAAAACACAAATGGGATTGTGGCAGACATGGTAATGCACCGGTCTCTTAAACCGGCCGATGTGGGTTCGATACCCACCGATCCCACTGAATGAATAAGCACTGATGGTCTAGTGGAATGACACCGCTTTCGTAAAGCGGCTGCGTGAGTTCGATTCTCACTCGGTGCTCTTGATCTTTGACAATTTGGTTGAGCCAACAAAAGGCGCCTATGGTGTAGTGGTAACCCATCTGCTTGCCATGCAGAAAACGTGAGTTCAATTCTCACTAGGCGCTCTTCAGTTATCAGGGTGTGGGAAAGCCTGGCTACTCCGCGTGCTTCGGGAGCACGAGATCGTCGGTTCAAATCCGACCATCCTGACTGTTATGAAACATATTCCGGTGGGTCCTGTGTTGGTACGGGAAGGCGACTGTTAATCGCCCAGACGCAGGTTCGATTCCTGCTGCCGGAGCTTTGTTGTGTGGAAGGGCAAGCCGATTGGCGACGGCACTCCGTTCGAAGCGGAGCGAGCGTTAAAGCCTTGCGAGTTCAACTCTCGCTCCTTCCGCCTTGTCTTAGATGAATGTGCCATTGGCCGAGCGGCAGAGGTGCTGGACTTCCAATCCGGCGAGGTCGGTTCGACTCCGACATGGCACTCTGTTTGATGAATGATATTCGGGTGTCGGCTAACGGTAAGCCAGCTGCCTTTGAAGCAGTGGTATGAAGGTTCAACTCCTTCCGCCCGGGCTGAAAGAACAAATCAATACTCCGGAGTAGCAACTGTTGGTCGTTGCGTCTGGCTCTGAACCAGAAGCTCGCAGGTTCGATTCCTGCCTCCGGTGCTGTGGCCGTCCTGTATTGGTTCAGGAACTTGGCTGTGAACCAAGTTTATGTCGGTTCAATTCCGATCGGTCACCCTTCAAAATTGAAGCCCTTGAATCCATCTGGTGGTGGAGCTTGACTGTCGATCAAGTCGTGGCGAGTTCGATCCTCGTCAAGGGCGCTTATTCGTATGGAAGACATCCGGCTGGATTAGGAAGCCACCTTGAAAGTGGTCGGCGCTAGTAACGCTTCGGGGTTCGAGTCCCTGGTCTTCCGCTTTGAATGAAACAAATAGTCCTGTGGCCCAGCGGCGAAGGCACCTGGTTTACACCCAGTCGATCGACAGTTCGAGTCTGTCCAGGACTACTCAATAGAAATGGCGCTAATCCGCTTGGTGCGGGGCATGCCTGCAAAACATGCTCATTTGAGTTCGAATCTCACTAGCGCCTCTATCGTTAATGGCCCATCGGTCCAGCAAGGAGTGGACGCTGCCCTGTCACGGCGGAGATCACCGGTTCAAATCCGGTATGGGTCGCTTGAATTACTGGTGTGGTACGCCAACGGCTGAGCGGCTTGTCTTAGGAACAAGTGTTTGTGGGTTCGAATCCCACCTGCACCACTGGGTGATTATGTCTGTGAAGTGTAGTGGATGCGCACGCGACCCTGCGAAGGTCGAAGATCAGGTTCGATTCCTGACATGGACACTGATGGAAACAACATGGCTTGCGAGTGTGATGGATTCGCACAACAGTCTTCGAAACTGTTAGACAAGGTTCGATTCCTTGGCGAGCTACTTTTAAGCATGGTGCGGTGCGCTAATTGGCATAGCGGCTGCGACCACCCCTACGTCGGTGGTGCCCGAACCTCAGTGTT
This sequence comes from Pirellulales bacterium, assembly GCA_046349795.1. Lineage (GTDB taxonomy): Bacteria > Planctomycetota > Planctomycetia > Pirellulales > Pirellulaceae > Aureliella. Next base: position 12,893 of record JAXMBP010000085.1, read on the forward strand.
TGTGGGCTCGACTCCCACCCTCACCACAAATGACGACGTGGTACGCGAACAGGTACAGCGGCGAAGCTTAAACCTTCGCGATTGCGGGTTCGAATCCCGCCTGCGTCACTGTCGAAAACTTGGGTCGATTGGACTTAGGAGTCCAAGCTGTCTGTAAAACAGTCGCTCCTCGATGAGCAATGTAGGTTCGATTCCTTCTCGGCCCACTGATGTGAACTTGGCTCGGTGCGATGTTGGTATTTGCAGTCAATCCCTCAAGCTGGCGCTCGCCGGTTCGATTCCGGTCCGAGTCACTCCTAAATCACGATGGTGGAACTGGTAGACATACGACGCTCAGAACGTCGTGCCATCAAGGCGTAGGAGTTCGACTCTCCTCTTCGTGACTCTCATTGCAGGCTAGTTGGTACTGAGCTGACTTTCATAAGGTCGGTAACCCGGTTCGATTCCGGGGCTTGCAACTTGCGGGTGAGCCAGCGCTCAACTGAGCCTCATAAGCTCGGACGGCCAGGTGCGACTCCTGGACCCGCCATTTTCCAGATTGGTTGAGTACGCAAACCGGAAAAGCGGCTTGGTCGAGAGCCAAGTGATTCTGCAGGTTCGACTCCTGACTCGACCACATGTTCGATGATCGTATGGTCCAGCGGCTAAGACGCCTGCATGACACGCATGAAATCGAAGGTTCGATTCCTTCTACGATCACTTGATGAAATGGTTTGTAAGTGTTCCGGGAGCACGCGTTCTTGGTAAGAACGAAGATCGAGTTCGATTCTCGAACGAACCTCTGTATGGAATGGGGTCATGGTCCAGCGGGAAGACATTGCCATGGCATGGCAAGGACCCGAGTTCGAATCTCGGTGACTCCACTCAGAAACTCGGAAGGTAGCCGGATATGGTTTGCCGGGCCTGTTTGCTAAACAGTGCAACGTAAAAGTTGTGAGGGGTCAACTCCCTTGCCTTCCGCTCCGTTGGCTCAATCAATTGTCGAAGACAACATGGCTCGATGGTGAAGCGGACATCATCTCTCGCTTCTAACGAGAAGTTCCAGGTTCGATTCCTGGTCGAGCTACTGAAACAGATAACGGAAGGGCAAACCGAATGGCGACGGGACCCGGTTGGAAGCCGGCCGAGCTTGCAAGACAGGCCTTGAGGGTTCGACTCCGGGCACCGACGCGCAGCGTTGGTCACCTTCCGCTGCGATAGAAACATTTGGAGACAACGATCGACTGCCGAGTTGGAGTACATGCTTCAGGAGCCGGATGTCGTGGGTTCGAATCCCACCGGCGCGACTTTGATGTAAATCACTGCGCCGTAGCTCAGCCTGGATAGAGCGCCGTAAATCCTCTGACACATAACTTCGTCGATCGTTTTGACACAACACTTGACTGCCGATTTGATACTGTGTTTGACGCCACTCCAATTCGACAATTACTTCATGTGACTATCGAGGAAGGAGATTGCCTTTTCCGGGTTTCTGCCAAACCAGTTGTATCCGTCCCTAAATCGCCGAGTTGTGTCCTCAATCCAAACTAGTTCCTTTTCCGAACTTCCCAATAAGTCAAAGGTCTTTTGACCATCCTCGGGGTTGGTCCAAATGTCTTTGCGCACTTGCCACATCAAAACCGGCACTGTGACAGCACTGGCCCAAAGATAACCTCCCATGTCGGCAGCTGGAAATCCTCCCAACTTCAATAGTTCGAGATCAATAAGCTCTTGGTATTGACTTATGCCCTGAAGTTTTGAAAAAGCTTCGAAAACTGCAGTCATGTTGGGGACCAATGGACTGCACATACAACGCACGTTTTCGAACATCGTTGGATGTTTAGAAATCGCTGCGTATTGCGAAACTCCGCCTAAGCACTGGCTAAACAAAGCAACCTTCATTTTGCTCAATCGTGGATGTTGGTCGACGAATTTTTTGACGCCTACGCAGTCTCGCCACTCCCATTGACCAATTCCACAGACTCCATTGTTCGCGGCACCACTATTGCCATGGTTACGGAAGTCGTACGTTAGCACGTTGTATCCAGCATCGGTCAAATGCTTGTACTGAATCACAAAGTCTATTTCCGCGTCATCAAATCCGCTCCATGGCTCACCAAAGTGGCCAGGAAATCCAGCGCGACACATTGGCAAGGCGTGGTTAAAAATCACCAGCTTGTCACTCTCGCCGCCTATGGCAGGAATGTACCATGCTTCCAACGGTACTCCATCGTCCGAGGGAATGACGAGATCGTGCCAACCCCTCATTGAATATTCATCGGGCGTCTTGAATATGAAGCTCCGTGGCGACTTTACGAGACCAGCAAGAGCCTTAACTTTCGCGTGATCCTCTTTAGCGATCGACTTCTCTTGCTCAAGGGCCTTCTGCATTCTTTCTCTTGAAATTCGGCTCATCTAAAGTTCTCCCAGATGAAGTGCGCAGCTGCTGTGTAAGAAAGATCATACCTTCTTCCACTCCACCTGTCGTCCACATATTCAGCCCCCTCTACCAAGACCAAATTGCCACTTCGCCACGAAACTCTTACAAAGCGATGTCCATCACCGAACGTAGCAGCCGCTGCGACTGTCATCTCATTGGTCACAGAACCACCTAACAACGTCTCGAAGGCAATCGGAATGGACTAAGCATGAGCACTATCGCAGCAACCCTCGACAACTACACAATGCCGATCGGCCTAAGCTCTACGCTTCAGCGTCCAACGTTGGTGCTGAACCGTAACTGGCAGCCGATCAACGTGGCGACGGTTGCGCGTGCTTTGATCATGCTGTGGAATGACTCGGCCAAGATCGTCGACCCGATCGACTACCAGTTGTATGACTGGAGCGATTGGAGCCGACTTGTACCGGATCGCGACGAGCCGTTCATCCAATCAGTGCGTCAGCGCATTCGTATACCAGAGGTCATTGCATTGACCAAGTTCGATGCAATGCCAACGCAGACGGTTACCTTCAGCCGCAGAAACGTATTCAAGCGTGACAAGATGACCTGCCAATACTGTGGAAAGCAGCCTGGCAGCGAAGAGCTCACGATTGACCACGTTGTTCCGCGTGCTCAAGGTGGACAGTCGACTTGGACGAACTGCGTATTGGCTTGCATCGACTGCAATTCGCGAAAGGCTGACCGTACTCCGGCTCAGGCGCACATGAAACTCCGCAAGGAGCCTGTGCGTCCAGCTTGGAAGCCGATCTACGCCGATCGCATGAATCGCGTGAAGAGCTGGTCCAAGTTCATTAGCGAAGCCTACTGGATAGTAGAGCTCGAAGATTAAACAACGCAGAAGCTCAGTTCGCTGAGCTTCTGCCAAATAGGAATGTTCGCCTGGGAGCGGACTACCGCAAGTGGGTCATCTGCATTGACCGTCGCTAATCTTGCGGTACTAATGAATAAACGCAAGGATTATCGCTTATCATTCAGGCGCGTCTCTGCGCCGCCTCCACTGTCGGGTGTATACTTAAAGACAACTCCAGGTTTCGCGGTTTGAGGTCCAGACTATGATCAATGGCTTTGAATGTCACATGTGTTCCACCTCCGAAGAAGCATTGACGGAGATCTGGAACAACGCAACGATAGTGTTCGATGCCAATGTTTTGCTTGACATTTACAGAGTCACGGAGAAAACGCGAAGCGATTTGATGGAGGTCGTGACTTCATATGCGACGAGGATCTGGCTACCCCAAAATGTAGTGAAAGAGTTCTTTGCGAACCGCCTATCGGTAATTAGTGATCAAATTGGCACATGCACCGAAGTGATCGATTCACTACACAAGCTATCAGAAAAGCTGAGACCATCTCGATCTCAACCCCACGTAGATGTCAAGAAAATGGATGCCTTAATCGGCGACGTTAAGGAAACGCAGAAATGGCTACGCGGATTATTCCGAAATGATACACTTTCGACCCAGCTCTTTAAACAGATCCAAAACATCGGTGAACCCCTAAAGGACCAAGTGGACATTGAGAAAACCGCCCTGGAACGCTACAGGAAGAAAGTACCGCCCGGTTTCTTGGACATAAAGTCCAACAATCCTTCGGAATGCAAATTTGGCGACTACATAAACTGGATCTCAACTATCAAATATGCTCAAGAAAATCAGACTTCCGTGATTTTTGTCACTAATGAAAACGGTGAAGATTGGTTTTTTGAGAAAAGCGTTGTGTTGCCAGAGTTGCGGCAGGAATTCTTGAATTGCGTCGGCAAGGAAATTCTAATCCATTCCAGCAGCGACTTCCTAAAGATAGCCAACGAAAGGAACAGCAACGTCGATGTTTCAAATGATTCAATCGAGGAACTGGCTTTGCCGCAATTGTCTAATTCTGTAGCAGCTTCCGTGAGATCATTGATTGATTACTCCAGATTCAGTCCTGATGCATTCCTGGCTCCGACGCTTATTCCAGGGATCACTCAATTCGATACTGGAGAGTTAAAGAGATTGTTCGATTCCATATCGAGGATGCTTGAGAGCCGCTTCGTCTCGTTTGAAGTCTTCTGCCAGTATAGGTCAGATCAGGTTATCAATAATTCAATCGATGTTATTAATGCGCTGATTCGATCGAATAAGGGAACGGACCT
>JAXMBP010000086.1:0-17448 GCA_046349795.1 Pirellulales bacterium
GACGTTGGAATTGATCATCAGCAACTTTGACGAAAACAAATTGAGCTGACTGATGCTCCAGCACGGCCGAAGAAGGAATTTGCAGGACTGGTTCCGAGTTGGCTTGCCCGGTTAACTCAATGGTTACAAACATGCCTGGCTTGAGCAGATGTTCTGGATTTTCCGCAACAGCTCGAAGCGCGATCGTACGAGTCGCTTCATCCATGATTTCGCCGGTGTAGAAGATCTTGGCTTCGAAAGAGCGATCGGGCCAAGCATCATTACGCACCTTGATTGGCTTGCCAGCAATGGAACTTAACAGTGGAACATGCTGTTGATAGATGTCCGCCGTGATCCAAACAGTCGAAAGATCGGCGATGCGAATGATCTGTGCGTCCGGACGAATTTGCTCGCGAAGCGTAGCGTCCTTTGAAATCACAGTTCCGTCGATAGGTGCTCGAATGGTGTAATCAGAAATCGCTTGACCTTGCGACTTGGGATCAATCGACTCGATATCCTTTTCCTCGCAACCAAGAATGCGCAAGTTTGTTTCCGCTACGGCAACTCTTGTAGCTGCTTCTTTAACACTCTGCTCCGATAAAACCAAGGCTGTTCGCAGATCGTATTCGACCTGTTCGATACGCGATTGGAAAGTCGCCTGATCAGCGTTACGAGTAGCAACTGCAGCTTGCAACTGCTTTCCAGAAATCGCTCCGTCGCTGGCGATGCTCTCTAGACGCTGAACATCGGCTTCGGCTTTGAGGTAATTTGAGTAGGCCAACAACAGACGCTCTCGATACTCGCCCATGCTGCGATTGCGAAACTCAGCTTCGATTTCGATGATCGGCTTTTGCTCACGCAGTACGACTAGCAACTTTCGAGCGTTCTCAGCAACCTCGCGTTGCAGTTGATCTTTGACCACCGCCATTTCGTGAGCCAGTCGAGCTTGATATAGCTCGAGTTTGGCTTGACCGATGACACGTGAGTGGACGATGACCAGGACTTCATCGGCCTTCACAACCTGCCCTAGTCCGACCATGACTTTGTCCACACTGCCTTCAACCATCGGGTAAACGTGTGAGATCTGGTCTTCGTTGAGCGAAATGCGTCCGGTGAGTCGAACGGTTTCGCTGAATGGGGATTTTTGCAAGGGCTGAAGTTGAATTCCAGAGGCTTGCCAATTGCTTTGAGTGATGACGGAGGGCATTGATGGCTCCACCGCAGGAGCCTGTGATTTATTGGCAACGCTGGAGAGCTTTTCGGGTGACGTCGTTGTCTCGTTGTGCGTGCGGTGCCAAGCATAGCCCGCAATTGCGAGAGTCCCAGTTCCAAGCAGAAGGCCAGTAAACCAGATCTTTGAGCGAGTTGTGTGGGGTTTGATTCGAGTCAAAATGTGGTTGAATGTCATGGTAGTTAGGCGGGCCGGTTTGCGTTTCGAACAGATGAATACAACTAAGCGAATTGGCGCTTGAAGCTAATCAATGCCGACATCTGGTTGCAAAGATGCACTAGATTGCAGCATACAGAGAGTCTGTAAGAGGTTTGGCTAACAAGTCCAAACACATAGATGCTGTAGGAGAGCTCGCGATGATTCGAATGGGCCGAACGATGATGATTCGAACCAGCATTGTAAACTATCGACGTTGTCAAAAGGCAGGTAGTTGATCAACGTTCTATCGAAAATTACCAGAAGTTGTTGAAACGACGGGTCAGTAGGCTCAATTGCAACTGATGACTGCGAGTCGCTCACCATCGAGGCTGCGCAGTTCGTAGCACAACAGTAGTCGCCGCACGTCCAATGGCAGTGAAATTGATTCGAGGATATTGGTGCAGAGTCAGACCGATGATGTGATGAAAGGTGTTGAGCCAATTGCCGAGTGGAGTTGCCAAGATCAAGCAAACGATCATGGCTGTGAAACATTGGCCTCGGTCCCGCCAACGCGATGAATAGCATTAGCAAGCAGTAAGTAATTTTTCGAGTGTTCATCGAATGCTTGCTAGTGGAAGGTGCTTTGTTTAACCGTCAGCCGAAGGCGTACGAACGTGTTTATTCGCGCCGATGCCGCAGGAAACCCATAAGGCTGACTCATGCAGTAGCGTGCGCTTGCGGCTGACGGCTAAACAATCAACGCTTTCGAGTATGGCAAGTCAGCGGATTGAAGTCAACTCATTCAACCGTGTTCCGCAAAAACCCTGGTGAAACTGGCAATCATTGCAGTGTTTTGCCTAGCCCGAGCTAATCTCGACTATCATTGCAGAAAGAGGTGCCAAGGGCCAAACTCGGGTTTGAGTAAACCTTGCTAACAGACGCCAGATCGAGGGTTACGGGCCATTTCAGGAAAAATCGGAAACAGATCCTAAGAAACAGATCGCCAAATGGTCTAACTGGTGTACGACGATACTAGCCGCCACGCGTTAGCGTCCGGTTTTGATGACTTCAGAGTAGCCTTAACGCGTTAACACGTGGCGGCTGTTGAATATTGGATCGCGAGTATGACGAGGCAATGTTGACATCGACTCCGGACGCTAATTCGAAAGACTCAGCGGAGCCTAACCGGGTGACGCTGCGCGAACTTTTCGAGTCGGAAGAGTCTGGGTTGCTGCGCTTTGCTTTCTCGCTAACCGGTCGACGAGCCGTGGCGGAGGAGATTGTGCAGGAGGTGTTCCTTCAGTTGCACGCAAAGTGGAATGAAGTGAATGAGCCTCGGCCTTGGCTTTACCGCAGCGTTCGCAATCGAGCGTTCCACCATTTGCGGAAGAGCCGGCGTGAATCTATCGATGCCGACTCCACGGACAGTGAATTTGGTGAAGGACATTTAACTCAGTCATCCGACGTAACGCCCGATGAGTTAATTGCCAAGATGGAGACGGTTGCAGAACTGCGGCAGTTGGTTAGTCAATTGCCAGAGAAGGATCAACGGCTGATTCAATTGAAGTACTTCGAGGATCTCAAGTACCGCGACATCAGCCAGCGTACCGGTTTGACCATTACCAATGTGGGTTACCGACTGCATCAAGTGATTCGAAAGTTGGCGGCAGCCATGTTATCGACCAAAGTCGAAGAGTAGATGATGAACGAAGATTTCCGTAACAATTCGATCGATCCAGAATTGCAAGTTCGCTTGTTGAACTTGGTGATGGGTGAAGCTTCTGATTTCGAGCGAGATCAGTTGCAGGCCATGATGGAGCAGCGACCGGAGCTTGCGGTTTATTTTCAACATTTACAGCATTTGCACGGCTTGCTGCAAGAGGTGGGTTCGGGTGAGTTCCCCTTGAAATCCGATTTCGCACCTAAGTCAGATTCGGAGTTAGAGTCAGATTCGGAGGCTGACACCGATGCCGATTCGTCGGCGGATTCAGGGTCAATCCCATGGAAAATGTCGACCGAGAGACGTGAGAAGTTGTTGGCCGTTTTGCAGGGCGATGCAACTGGCTCCTTTGATTCTGCATCAAACAACGCGAGCAGCAATGCGACAGACTCTGTAAGCCAAGCGGAAGAGACTCGACAACAACCAATCGTCGGATCAGCCAGCGTTCAGCGTAAAATCACTTGGTGGCGCAAGTCGCCTCGACGGTTGGCGGAACTCGCTGCTGTAAGTGCTTGTCTACTGCTGGGTTTGTTTTTGATCCTGCCATCGATGCAATCGGCGCGAGATGCAGCAAGAGCGATCGGGATCTCACGCAAGTTTTCGGGTTCGCAGTATGGATTGGCTTCGGAAGAGTTCGGGGAGAGAAACTATACGGTTGTTGTTCCACCAACTGCCTCGTCAAGCGAACCAGCAACGTACTTCCTCAAGGATGACGTTAAGTTCCAGGGAGGAACCAATCGAACGTTCACTGTTCCTGTTGCTCCTTCAGGAACTAAAGAAGTTACAGTTCTACCTTCCAAGCCAACTCAGCAATTGGACGCTCTGCGAGCGTCAACGAGTGGCGAACTTTTCGGAAACTCCTTATTGGATGATCTCTATGGCGCGAACGAAACCTATGGCCCAAACGAACAGCAGGTAAGCCAAAACGCGTTACTAGGCGACGTGGGGATTAAAGGTCGCAATTCAAGCGTCGATGATTTTGAGCGAAAGCCCTCTGGGGAAATCGCTTCGGAGCGCTTTCGTCAACTCGGTCGATTTAGTGAAAGTGAAGCAGTCAAGGATCGCTTTGGAGCAGGAAATGCAAGTAATTCGTCAACTCAATCATGGGATGTGACTAAGTCTCCGGCTGAAATGCAAAGTGCTCAGACAGATTCTCAAATTGCCACCTTGGTCGAAACTTACAACGACCTTATGGACAAGGGTGAGTACAACCAAGCGGAAGTAGTGGCCAAGCAAGTTCAGAAACTCTCACCTGACTCCGAAATGGGTTCACTACTTAGCAACGCAGCCCGCAACAAGAGACGCGAGGGTGAGTTTGGCACTTTCAAGTCTATGAAGGAGGAGGGCTTTGTTGATGCGGTGATCGACTTCGATCGATCTGCGATTCCAACTTCAGATGACAACGCATACCAATTTCCAAAAGGTTGGAAAGACCTATCCAAACGTAGTATCGACGCTGCAAGCGACCGCATTGCCGGAGGTGACACGCTCGACGGAACTCGAAATCAACCTGGCAACGGCAAGCTTTCTGATCCTCCTGTCGCAACACCTATGTTCGACGCTCCACAGGCAGTTGGCCTCGAAGACAAATTGGCGGACTTGCAAAAGTCGTTTGAAGCGCCGAAGCCAGATGCTGATTTTGGAAGAAGTCTAATTGAGTTGAAAGAGCTTGAGGCTTCCGAGCGTCGGTTAAAGCTTCAAGACGTTCCAGCGGCGATGCCTTCTATTGGCGAACCGCCACGAGTTGAAGTTCGACATGAAAGTGAGTTTGCTAGATCAAAAGAAAAGGCTGCGGAACCACCAACTGCCGGAGATAGCGGCAAAAAAAATATTCTAGAACCGAAGCCCGGTTCGAACGAACCACTCGCAGCAATTGCGGGAAGAATGGACGTAGATTCTAAAGTCCGCATTCAGGATAAGAATACAGCGTTACCAACGGTTGAAGATAATGGCTCAAGAACAATTGTCGGTCTACGAGCAGGCGCGACCGAATCTAACCCACTCCCGTTTACATCAAACCTGGACGTAGTGTTTGACAACTCAAACACAATCGCTGCTACCCCATTCGGTGGAGTGGCTAGCGCACCAAAGCCCCAGCCAATCTTGGAAGGACGCCGAGAACGCAACGCCGACGAGTTTGAATCCCGGATTCAGAATAAGAATCCTGCAACACCCAGCGAACCGCGAATAATCAACTTAAACACAATTGACAGTTGGCGATTCAAAGGAGCAGCAAGTGTTGGCCAAGGCGAGTCGGACATTAACCTCGGAACTATTTTGGGACGAAAATCTGTTTCACCACAGTCAACACCAAGCGCCTCAGAAAACTATTGGAGCTTCCAAGGTCAAGCTGCTGGAGAGGCAACACAGCTAGGTCGCACAGATGTTTTCACCACAGAGGGAACTGCTGGTTCCGTCAAAACTCCGAGTAAGAAGAATAGTCTTGCCACCGGGCTTGCTACTGAAAAGAGGGAAGAGCTTTCTCTTGGTGAGCATGGAATGCGATCAGATACATCGTTAATGTTGTCGATTACCCCACGGATTGTTGTACAAGAGGAAGAAGTGGAGAAACTTGGCAAGTCGGTAAGACCCAATGTTGATTTTGGTGTTGTTCCTAGTGACGAGGCTAAGCAGGAACTGACAGAACATTTGAAGCAGCAAGTCGCTGAGGCAAATGATTATGTGGAGGAACTCAAACAGGCTCAGCCAGTTCCTTACTTCCGATTCATCAATCCAGCGGATCAATCTGGCGACTCGGCGGCTGGACTGAACCTGCACATGTATCGCAGAAATTCGAATTGGTTCGACAACAGCATTTCCAGTGAAGGATTGCGAGGCGAAACAGGGGCTGTGTCAGCCAATCGTGGAACAGTTCAACTCGGTGGAATTACGCGACAGCGCGAGGGCAAAGATGTGATGCGCGAGTCCTTGGCTCCCAGCCCTGAACTGGCGAGCAAGAGTCGTGATTACAAAGCTGTGGATTCAAGGAAAGGTTATATCGAACCACAGTTTAAAAGTACCGAAGCACCGAAGCCGGCTCCGGCTTCTTTGGTGGAAGAGTCAGCCAAGGACAATGCCTTCTCGACCTTCTCCCTACATGTCAGCGATGTCTCGTTCAAGCTCGCCGCATCTGCGTTGGCTCAACAACAGTTGCCAGAAGCATCGTCGATTCGCGTCGAAGAGTTTGTGAATGCGATGGACTACCGCGATCCATTGCCAAACAGTGACGAGAAGGTTGCCTGTGCTATCGAACAGGCCATTCATCCAGCTTTGATGCAACGCAACTTGCTTCGTATCTCCATGCGAACCGCCGCGCTGGGACGTTCCAAGAATACACCGCTTCGGCTAACAATTCTATTGGACAACTCGGGTTCAATGGAGCGAGCCGATCGACGCCAAGCGATCCAACGAGCGTTCCAAACGTTGACTCAGCAGCTTACAGAAAAGGATCAGATAACGTTGATCAGTTTCGCTAATTCGCCTCGACTGTTGGCAGACAAAATGTCTGGCGGTCAAGGCGAGTTGCTGTTGCAGTTGGTTGAAAACATGCCCAGCGAAGGTGGCACCAATATCGAAGCCGCCTTGCGATTGGCTCGAGAGAAAGCATTGGAACAGAAGCTTGATTCAGCTCAGAATCGTATCGTCTTGATGACCGATGGAGCCGTGAATTTGGGTGACGCCAATCCAGCCACTCTGTCCAAGCTGGTCACGGAGTTACGAGATTCTGGCATAGCTTTTGATGCTGCTGGAATTTGCGCTCAAGATCTGAACGACGAAGTGCTCGAGGCGCTCACGCGACAAGGCGACGGCCGTTACTACCTGCTGGATACACCTCAGTCGATCGACGCTCAGTTCGCAGCTCAGATTGCAGGAGCCCTGCGTCCGACCGCTCAGAATGTGAAAGTGCAAGTTGAGTTCAACCCCGGCCGCGTGGGCAAGTTCAAGCTGCTGGGCTTTGAAAAGCATCGACTCAATCAAGAAGATTTTCGCAACGATAAGGTGGATGCAGCAGAGCTTTCTGCGTCCGAAGCTGGCGTGGCGGTGTATCAAATCGAACCGTTGCAAAACGGCTCGGGCGATATCGGCAGCGTTTCCGTTCGATTTCGCGACGTTGCTACCGGTCGCATGATCGAACGGCGCTGGCCGATCGCCTACGAAGACAACCCGGCTCGCATCGATAGCGCAAGCACAACGATGAAGTTAGCTGCTGCTGCATCCTTGCTGGCAGTCAAACTGAAGTCGGATCCGTTAGCTCAAAATGTCGACTTGGATGAATTGTCAAAGTGGGTCGCAAAACTACCCGAGCCGTTTTCATCGCATCCTCGCACTCAGCAGTTGCGATCGATGATTGAGCAATTGAGGCAGATCAGCAAATAGCAAGCTAGTAGTGTGGGCACTCCTGCCCGCCAACGTAACTATTAATGTCGGCCAAGAGTGGCCAACCTACACAAAGGCGATGTCGGCCAAGAGTGGCCAACCTACACAAAGGCGATGTCGGCCAGGAGTGGCCAACCTAATAATCCCAACGTCGGCCAAGAGTGGCCAAGAGTGGCCAACTTACTAAAACCAAGACCATTCGAATCGTACCAAAACGGTTAAGAGTCCATCATGCGTAACCTATTGAAAATCACTTTGACGCTGTTAACTCTCTGGATTTGCCTCGTCCAAACTGCGGTAGCTCAAGAGCCCAGTCAAATGCCCGCTGCGCAGACAACTACGGATGGTGCCCCAACGAAGCAAGATTCGAAGACGGATGGTGTTGTCGGTTCTGGCGACTCGCAGCAGATTCTGTTGCCCAATGGACTCGGTCCGGCAATTATTTTCAATCCTCTCGCTTCCAGACCCATTGCGTTTCTTTACGCAAGCAAGTCCCGAGCTGAAATCGAGGTCACCTCGAAAGCGATTGAGCAGACGATCAACGTAGAGATTCGCGTGGTACAAGGCAAAGGTGAGACGATCAGCTTTGGACTGGCTGGCAGCGGTGACGTATTGAAGGTCGAAGGCGAGGGCGTTCTCTCGTGGGCGGTCCGAACATTGGGTAACGAACGATTTTTGGATATCGTTGTTAAACCCGACGGACAGGACAAGAAAGCCATAGTCAAACTCCGAACGAATGTGGATCGATTGCCAACCCAAGTCGATGTGGCTCATTTGACGCCTGGTGTTTCATTAGGCTTCGACTCGCAACTTGAAATTCAATTCGCCAGAAACTTAGCGGGTAAAGTCATCGAGGCTTCCGGTTTCGCTCCACTGGTCTCAAGCGGCAAACTCACTCGACTTCAAACATCAAGCGGAGGCCGTCTAACGCTAAGGCTTGATCGTCAAAGCGCGTTGCCACCGGTCGTAGAGCTTGTTGATTCTTCGCTGACGGGAAAGCTGGACCAAGGCGGCAAGTCGATGACGTTCAGTTTAACCAGTACGGCAGTGGTCCAAGAAGCTAGTGCAAAGATTCGCGGGTTGGCTGGTAGCGCTGCTCTGAGCAAAGTTCCTGAAAGTCCCGACTATCGCGTCTCGCTTGTATCAACTGATACTGGTCCGGCCTATGAGATAACCTTTGCTAAAGCAGGACGATTTGCTTTGACGCTCGATTTTGTTGCTCCTGTCAAAACTGTCGAGGGTGCAATGAATAGCGTTGATTTTTCAGTGGCAGGTGGGGCGGTTGTTCCAATTCGATTAGAGGGCTTAGAAAAGGAGATCGATTTTCAAGCTGGGAATCAGGCCGTAGTGCCGATGCTGAATGACAATCAGTGGCAAGGATTCTTACCAGCATCAGGCAGTGTTCTATTGCGTTGGAAGAGTTCCCGAGGTTCATCTGACGAGGGCAAGTCGTTCTTCACGACAACATCCTTGATCGAATCCAACGTCGGCCCTGGATTGATGCGGCAAGAGCACAAATTAACCTACAAAATGCTTCAAGGTCAGATCCGCGACTTATCTATTGCTATTCGTGGCCCAGGTGAAATCGTTAGTGTTGAAGGCAATCACATTGTAGCTTGGAAGGTCGTCGCTGAAGGAGAAGCACGACGGCTTGAGGTGACGCTCAGCCAACCCATCACGGGCACCAGTCCATTCATCGTTCGCAGTCAAACTGTGCTGAGCGATTTTCCTGTGCGCGCTGAAGCAATGACCCTACAACCTCAGGGAACGATTCGCAGTTCGGGTCACGTTCGTATTTCAAGCTCGGCGTCGGTTCGGATCGAGCCCACTGCGATTCGGGGCTTAAGCCAATTAGCCGCAGATCAGTATCCTGCTCAGGCTATTCAAGCTCATGTCAGGTCTTTGCCTATCGTTTTCCGCCGACGATTTCGGTTACACGATCATTGCCAGTCAAATTCAGCCCGAGATAAGCGTTACGCACAGTGCTCTGTACCAACTCTCGGAGAGCGATCGATTAATCGCTGCGGAGATTGAACTTGATATTCGTGAAGCTTCGATTCGACAATTCAACGTGCTGATTCCAGAAGACTATTCGGTTGTCTCAGCCAGTGGAAGCTCGGTCGGAGATTTTCTCGTAGCCAGTGAAGTTAGTTCGGGTCGTCGAAACCTCCGATTCCTATTCACTCAGGAGGTCCAGGGCCGGCAACTAGTTTCGTTGCGACTAGAGAAGAATCAACCCGCCCTGCCGAGCTCATGGGACCTGCCGACAATACAATTTCCCGATGCTAAGACGGTGCGAGGTGACGTTGGTATCGCGGCGGCCGCTGGGCTAAGAACCAGCGTTTCAAAATCCGAGTTGTTAATTGAGAAGCCGTTGGCCTATTTTCCCGTTGCAACTCCCAACTTGCAGCAAGCGTTTCGTTTACGCGAACCAACTTGGACAGCCACCGTTCAGATTGAGCAGATCGAACGAAGCGTCCAATCTGACATTTTTCATCTGTATTCGTTGTCCCAAGGCGTTGTCTATGGCAGCGCATTGATCAACTATTCCGTCACTGGTTCGCCGGTTGCCGAATGGAAGTTGCAAGTTCCAACGGCTCTTTCGAATGTGACCGTGGATGGACCGGAGATTCGTTCGTGGCGACGTGAAGGCGACGTCTTGATCGTTTCGTTGCATCGTCCTGTATTGGGAACGTACACTCTGCTGCTAACTTTCGAGGAGAAGCCAAAGGCCGATGGTGTTTTTCAAGCTGGACTCGTCTCGCCATTGGAAGTGCAGGGCGACCGTGGCTTCATTCAAGTGGTCAGTCCAGTGTTAGTTGAACTGCAACCGCAATTGGTGTCACCTCAACTACTGGTGCTTGATCCACTAGAATTGCCTGCTGAGCTCCGTCTACTCAGCTCGGCTCCTGCTCTGGGAACGTGGCAATACACTCAGCGACCTTTCGATCTTCGGTTGAAGGTTACATGGTTTGATCCTGGAGCAACGGCTTCTCAGGTCGTTGAGTTCTCGGAAGCCAACAGCCGAGTTTCACGGGATGGAGAGCTGGTTACGGACATGCTTTATTACGTGAAGACTCGAGGGCAAAAAGTTTTGAAACTGCGTTTGCCGGACGAGCCTGTGCGATTGTGGTCTGCGTTCGTAGCTGGTCGCCCCGTCACAGCGCGGAAGGCTGGCGGCGAGACGTTGATACCGCTGCTCGGCGAAGCTGATCCGAACGAGCCGGTTGAAGTGCGTTTGCGATTGGGGAAATCATCGTCGAGCAAGAGTTCAGCAACTCTGGAGTTGCCGATAGTATTTGCGCCAGTTTTGAAAACGCAATGGAACGTGTCAAGCGACGAGAATCACGTGCTGATTGCGAGCGGAGGAACTGTTCAGCCGGCCCGACCAACTCGATGGCCAAATGGATTCGATCGACTAGCGGCTCGCGGGCTGGTACCGTTGGTAGCACTGGCTGTGTTTAGTATTGTGGGGTTGATCATTCAAGGAAGAGGTATGAAGCTAGCACTGATGCTTGGCGCTGTTGTTATTGCTCTATGGGGTGCGGCTGATGCGTGGGACAACGTTTTCCATCGCGAGCCGTTGCAATTGAGCTTGCCGGTAACTGCATCGGGTGAAAGCGTCGTTTTGAACGTCGATTCAGTTCCCGCCTGGAGAGCGTTTATGTCATGGCCTGGAATAGGCTTGGTTCTCATCGGCATGGCCTTGATCGGTGCCTTCATTCGCAGCAAGCCAAGTTACTTCGGCTTTGCAGCCGCATTCTTATTGGTTGCAAGCGGTATACTGCTGCAATCTAATGGTTTGATTGGCTTCTGGTGTTTGATTGTGTTGGTCATCCTGCTGCTGCAGATCTATCCGTTGATTTCGCAGATCTACCGCGACTGGAAGGTGAAAGTCACTGAAGCGAAGTCAATGCTTGTCGAAGCAAGCTCGGTTAGCTCGAGCAATGAAGCGGGAGGAAGTGAAGCTAGCGGAGGTGGCGGTGTAGTGACATCGGCGATTATTTGGTTGGCGATCATGCTATTTGGGGCGACAGCAGGATTACCTCTAGCGTCTGCCGATGAACGTCTACTAGGGAAAATTCGCAATGAAGCTGAGCGGTCATCGTCCGATGATATTGAATCGATTCGAGCCGCAGATTCGTTGGTTCAAAAATGGCAGGTCAGCTCTCGCGATGGACGACTGACGGCATCGGCTACCATAACACTTACGGCAAAGTCCGGTGATCGAATCATCCTACTCCGCGCGCCAGCCGTGCTCACCAAGTTCCAAGGCGAAGGCCTACGGTTGTCTAAGTCGGAGGTAGCCAACGGTGGCATGCAGTACTACGTTACCACCGCGCAAATGACTCAAAAGATACGAACCAACCAGCAGCCAACGACGATCCAAAGAGCTACACGGTAACCTTTGAATACCAAGTTGATGCAATTCAACCTGGCGAAGGCATCCCGGTCCTAACAGGCGATGCAGCCTATCATTCTGTTGAGCTAACATATGACGAACCGAGCTTAGAAGTTACTTGCGATTCCGCTGCTAAAATTGAAACTGTGAAACCTGCCACAGGTGCCAAAAGTAACAATCAAGAAACGAATGTGCAGGCTTCCGCCAAGATTCTGCTCAATCCAACAACGACCAAGATTTTTCTTCGTCCACTTGCGCGTGATCTGAGCGCCGAAGCTGTTCAGTTCTATGTCGAAGGCTCAGGAGTTTACATTCCTGGTCCTGGCGTCATCGATGGAAAACATCGCTTCAAAGTTCGTACAGCTCAAGGTCGACTGCAAAATCTAAGCATCATAATTCCGCAGGGACTCACAGTGAGCGCGGTTGATGGGCCGGTTACTACGTGGAAATTTGATGCAGAAAATGGTCGGCTTAAGGTTGAAATCGATCGTCAAGCTTCTACTGAGTTCAACCTGGCTGTAGAAACACAACGAAGCCTGGGGAATCTTCCGGCACAAGTCGAACTTTTGCCCTTGCGTGTTGAAGCAGCACTCAATGATGTGGGCTTGATCGCCATTGCTTTTGGTACTGAAGCTCAACCCGAGAACATTCAAGCCGATTCGTTTTCGCCGGTCGGGCCAACCGACTTTGATTCGAGCTTACTTGCAGGCATTCAAGCAACTCTGCATCGCGTATTCCGTTATGGCAACGCAGGCAAGTTGACTCTACAAGTTTCACCAGTGGCACCCGAGATTCGCGTGATGACCAAGCAAGTCATTTCGCTTTCTGATGAACGTGTAGTGTTGGCGGCCAATTTAGTTGCTGAGATTACTCGGACTGGAGTCTTCCAACTGAGCTTTCCGCTTCCTGCCGGTCTAGAGGTGGAGAGTTTGTCGGGTGAGTCGCTGCATCATTGGTCGGAGGTCGAGCAAGATGGCAAGCGTCAGATCGTGTTGCACTTGGTGGGCAAGACCATTGGAGTTCAAAAATTCTCGCTGGCGCTGGCTGGACCGGCGCCGGCCAACGTGAGTGCCGGAGTTGAGTCGAGCCAATGGGATCTGCCACGGTTGACTGTTAACGAGGCGAATAGACAGACTGGCGAGTTGGTCGTGCAGCCGATGACGGGGCTTCGCTTGCGAGCCACGAATCGTCAGAACTGCTCCGAAGCTGATCCTCGTGGCTTGGGTTCGCAGACTCAGGGTGCCATCGCGTTCAGACTTTTGCAACAAGATTGGAATGTTCAACTTTTCGTCGAACGATTGGCTCCATGGATTACTGGCAGCATTTTGCACGATGTTACGCTTCGCGAAGGCCAGACTAGATCGCGAGCTAGTGCACAACTGAACGTTCAGAACGCAGCAATACGATACGCTGCAAATCAAGCTGCCGATCACTAACGCTGATATCATCAAGACTTTACGAGCATCTGGAGATGTTGTAAGCGATCTGGTTCGAACTACCGAAGACGGAAACATTTGGGAATTGCGATTCAAGCGGAGAGTTGTTGGCCCAGTGAAATTCCAGATTGAATTCGAACGCCGTGGCGATCGAGTGGGAGATCAGGAAACGTTGAGCCCGATCGAGTTTACAGACATTCAGCAACTGAATTACTTCTTTGCTGTTCGATCTGGCGGTCGACTGGAGATCGAAGCAGGGAGTTTTCCTCAGGGCTGGCAGACAAGCGACTGGAATTCGATTCCAGAAGCAATGCGATCCAGCGGAAATCGTAACTCACCAGCCTTGACTCTTCGCGTCAATAATCCGGGTTCTCCGTTGACAATTCGAGCCGCGCGACAGTCGCTGGCCGACGCACTGAAACTGCGAGTGGCCTCAGGAACGCTAACTACTGTTCTCTCGCAAACGGGAGATCAAATCACCTCAGTCGATGTGACAATGGATGTGATTCAGCGAAGCAGCTTGAGCCTTCAACTTCCGCAGGGAGCTGAACTATTGAGCATTTTTGTGAACGGTGAGAGTGTACATTCAGTGCGCCAGAAAGTGTCCGATCAAGTTTGGCAGTTCTACGTGTTGCCGGGTATTGATGATCAAACGGCTCAGGTGCGATTCGCTTACTCGCTGAAAGGTCAAGGATTGAACACGCTGAGCCTAGTAAGTCCGCTGCTGAATGTTCCGCTGGAGAACATTACCTGGAATGTCGTCGTGCCCAAGGGAACAGAGTTGATCGACAATGATGGGAACCTTGAGTTGGTGAGCCTGAAGGATTGCGATAGCTATGATCGCAATTCCTACTTGTCACAGCTTCGCGGACGTCGAATCGATCAAGCCAATCAAGCTACAAAACTACTGGAGCAAGCGAATCAGTTGATTCAGCAGGGGCAACGTTCGAAGGCTCAATGGGCACTAAATAGTGTGGCCAATCGTTACGCCTTGGATGCGGCTTCGAACGAGGACGCGAGAGTGCAATTAGAAAGTTTGCAGCGGCAACAAGCTGTGGTGGGCTTGAACACACGTCGACAGCGTCTGCTGCTCGACAAAGGCCGTAGCGATGCAGCCGATGAGAATGAGCAAAAACTTCAAGCGGCTGCTGCCAATCCAATACTGTTGCAGGAACAGCTCGATTATCGGCCTCAGGAACTTAGTCGTTTGCTAGCCGGGAATACTCGTGAGGATAACGACGTTCTGATTCAGTTAGCGGGACGCTTGGTTCAACATCAGCGAACGACGGAACCAGCTCCTCAGGCCATCCTATTCGACTTACCTGAAGAGGGGCGGATGTACGCCTTCCGCCGAGCAGTTCAGGTTACCGAGAATGCTCCCCTCAACCTCAAATTGCAGTTTCATTCCGAGTACAAATTACGATTGTGGCATTGGGCGGTGCTAGCAGTTTTGCTGGGTGTAGTTGCAATGTCGATCCGCGGGAAGTCATAGTTTCCCGTTGATCGAGGGCTAAGCACGGCTAAACAATTAATATGCTAAGCACAAAGTACTAGATAATCGAGCGATCGTACAAGCGGTAAGTCTTCGAGCAGGCTAAGCCAGCACGCTCGAGGCTGCCACGCGATAGGTGATTCGACTCGAGAACCCACGAGAACTCTGCGTGAGTTATTCCCATCTTCAATGCGTCGGGGAGCATTCTTTCTAGGGCCAACAATCCAAAGCCCCACTTCTGAAATTCAGGAATAATGTTCGTGCTCATCATACGAACTCGCTTTAGTTTTCGTTTGCCAAGAAGCAATGTTAGGAAACCGAATGGAAACAATCTTCCATCGATCTTTTTGATTAACGGATTGAAGTCCAGTAGTCCCAAACCAGCTCCAATTGGCTTTCCGTCAACTTCGATGATCGTGGTAAGTTCGGGAAGCAAAAGATGCTTCATGCCCTTTGCCTGTTGAGCAACTTCTCTTGGAGACATCGGGACGAATCCCCAGGTTCCGACCAAAGATCGATTGTAGATATCCAAGAACAGATTTACTTCGTCATTGAACTTCTTAGGATTAAAGGGTCGAACTTTGACGTTGAAGCGACGCTTGATTTCCTTAATCACAAACTCCAACTTGGGATCCAGATGGGCGATCATTTCGACATGTCCATCGAAGGCCAGTAGATCCTGAACCTTCGCAAGACCCCAAGTCGTCAACAGTTTTTCGTAGTATGGGCGATTGTAGGTCATCATAAAAGTCGGCGGGGTATCAAACCCATTGACGAGCAGACCGACCTCTTGATTCAAACTTGGATTGGCTGGGCCACGAATATCGGTCATACCCTTGCTGACCAAAAATTTGGCCGCTGCATCTAGCAAAGCGTTCGTAGCCTCTTGGTCGTCATAACATTCGAAAAAGCCAAAGAAGCCACGTTTCTCGCCAAATCTCTCGTTGTGCGCGTAATTAACTAGAGCACAAATTCTGCCGACAGGCTTGCCGTCTCGCAGCGCTAGAAAGCTCTCACAAACATTGACATCGTAAAACGCATTCGGTCGAAAGTTAACTCCCTCTTCGAGCGACATTAGCAGAGGTGGAACCCAATTCGGATCGTCTTTGTAAATGTCCCAAGCCAAACGAATGAACTGCTTCTGAAGCTTGCGGTCTTTTCCAACAACGACGATCTCGCAGTTTCCCATCGGAACATTCCTCTACGTTCTACGTTACATCTACTTCTTAAGGTCGCATCGCATCAGCTACAATCTGCTGATCGAAATAGTTGATACTCATCCCCGCATCAATCACGATCGATTGAGCCGTAATGCCACTGGATCTTGGACTCAGCAGGAAAGCTGCTGTATTCGCTACTTCATCTGTTGTAACGGCTTCATTGCGTGGAATGACTCGCTCGGCATACAAATAAGCATCCACATAACCCGGTATTCCCGCCGACGCACTTGTCTTAAGTAGACCTGCCGAAACAGAATTGAATCGAACCTTGCTAAATCTACTGAACGACTTTGTCAAAAATGCCAATGACGATTCCAAAGCTGCCTTCACTGGCGCCATGAATCCATAGCTCTCGCTGGCCATACGCGTTGTCGAGATGCCGATCGTGACCACGCTTGCGTCTGATGTAAGCTGTTCTTTTAGCGCGTTACAAAGTGCTGTCAACGAAAAGCAACTGATGTCGACCGCCTGCAAGAATTGGGCTCGAGTAGTTTCATGAAAGGGTTTGATGCCGCTCGAATAATCCGCGAATGCGATCGAATGAACCAGTCCAGAGAATCCTTGAAAATCGCTTTTCAGTTCATTTGAAAGTCGATCGATCTGCTCTTGATGTTCGACATCGCAAACGTAGACGGAGCGGCCCGAGAGCAATTTTGCAAGCTGTTCCTTGCGTTCGGGGCTGCGTACCACGTAAACGACTTGCGCGCCAACCTCTTCCAATGTCAGCGCGATTCGATAGGCGACGCTTTTTTTGTTAGCCACGCCAAACACTAAGATCCGCTTGTTCTCTAGCTGCAAAAAATCCGTCATCTTGAAAGAACTCGCGAAATTAGGAATTAATGAGGAGCCGCAGCCGAACAGGCAAAATCAAGCCGAACAGCCAGCTTGCCTTGCAGGGTGATTTTTCCAGTCATGAAGTAAGCACTCGAAACAACCTCGTTCAAAGTAACTTCAATTTCAATCGTGTCACCGGGACGAACCATCTTTTTGAACTTGACTCCATCCAGGCGGGTCGCCACGGGCACGAGGCCTTCATCCACCTTGGTATGAGCCGCGATCAGAATTGCTCCTGACTGCAGCGCGCTTTCACACAAGATCACACCGGGAACCAACGGAAATCCTGGAAAATGTCCTTGAGTGAAATACTCTTCAGGGCGAAAAGTCTTTCGGCAAACGATTCTCTCCATCGATTGCTCGACGATCTCATCCACCAGCAACATCGGCGGTCGATGGGGAATTGCTGCGTGGATAGCACTTAATGATGTCTCGGTCGACATATCTTTTTCCCGTGGTTCGATGGGTAGGAAGTACTAGGAAGCCGACGCGGTCGACTCTGCAGATGTAGAGTTTGAACGGCCACGCTTCATCAAATACTGATCGACGTCATTGGCTACGATCACGCCGTAATTAATCGCACCCAACCAACAAGACATGATGATGCCAACGCTGCCAG
>JAXMBP010000087.1:0-16845 GCA_046349795.1 Pirellulales bacterium
GGCAGCTCCTTGGCCTTTCGCCGCTTGGCGTCTTGCAATCGGCGATTGGGGTCATAGCCGAATTGAGGCGAAATCTGATTGTTGAAAAATGTACCGTTTTGCACTAGTTGAGGTTGGCTGACCTGATTCTCGATACCGCGATTTTTCGAGGAAACCGTGAATGACATCTCCAAGCTTTCGCCAACTTGCATTGGCGGAGAAATCTCGTAGGTCAGCATATTCAACCTGGCATCGTCCTGAATTAGTTTGGCTCGAGGAATCTCAACCTGGGTGTTAAATCTAGGCGTGGTATTCAGGAACAATCGATCAATCGGAGCATCAGATTTATTCACAATAGTTTGCGTGGCTTGCATCCGAATGTTGCGATCTTCAGGATAGATATCGATTGTGTATTTGATGTCTGTGATCTTTGGTTGAGCCACATCGGCGAGTTTTTCGTAGGTCCGTTCGTAGTCGACCTGCCGATTTTCTACTTCGGAGGCGGTTAATAGTTCGTTCAGAACGTGTGTGTTGTAGTACAGCCATCCTCCCAATCCAACTGCAACGATGATTGAGCCCAGGGCAAACATGCGCGACACACTACTGGATCGCGTTAAGCCCTCGCGAAATCGTGCGGGCAGTCGAACCGGCGTACCGCGATGCATGATGATCGCTGTTAGCCATATCGCGAAGACCGATACGCTGGACCAGTAGATTCCAAAGGCGATCAACGCGGGTTTGTAGGGAGCGAATCCAAACATGTCAGAATAGACGTGCGATGGCATAACCCCGTAGCGAACTAGCAGAGTATCCCACCGCAACCAACGCCACAGGAAGATGTTCAAGATGGTGAAAAGAATGTAGGCTGCATAGCCAACGTACTTGTTGGGCGAGACCGAATGAGCCATTAGGCCGACGACGATCATGAAGCAGAATCGCAAGCCCTGTAGTACAAACAGCTCCCAAAAATAGACGCTAAGTTCCAGATTGTTGTAGCCGTGAGTGACTTGATACAAACATCCTGCGGCAATACCAATCAAGATGATTGGAGCGATGACGGCCAACATGGTGAAGAATCGGGAAGTGGCTGCGACGCTATTGGCAACTGGCGTTGCACCGACGATCTCGTGTAGTCGGCAATCTCGATCTCGCCAAACCAAGAATCCCGTAAAATAAGTGACAATCGCTACTGGAAAAATGAACAGCGATCCAGTGATCTGCTCGACCATCTTGTAGGTTACCGGGAATGAATATAGCCCGTAGAAATCCTGGTTCCCCAAGAATAGTCCCAATGTGATGTTGAGTGTCGCAAAGACAAGTATGAAGATATAAGTCGTTGATTTAACAATGCTTACTGTGTCTGAGATGAAGGTTGACCGAAACTGATCGAGCCACCGTGGTTGGGGAGTCCGAAGGGGCAAAACGCTTTCAGTGGCTACGAGCGGAGACGTAACCTGTACTGCTGATTGCTCGATAGACTTAGATTTAGATTTAGATTTCTTGACTGACGTTCGGACATCAAAGCTGAAACGGCGTCCAGCCAAGAAGAAAATCAAAGCTGTTACGCTAAGCCAGATCAATCGGTTCTCGATGAGCCATAACGTTAGTGGAATCGCTCTCGTATTTCGCTCTTCGACAGTCCAGTATTTCGTAGCTGTGTCATAGGCAGCGGCTCCAAACGGGTCGCTCAACGCACCTAGCAATTCGTATTCCAGTTCCCCAAGAACTGATTGAGCCACACCGTAGACCACTAACAGGCCTAGCAAGCCCAGGAAAGAGTAGAGTGTATTGCGAGTTACTGTCGCGATGGCGAATACGATAGACCCAAACAACAGTGTATTGGGAATTGCAAAGATCAAGACTGCGGAGAGGTGCCCTGCAAAGTCAAATGGCCCCCAGCGTTCGGTGTCGCCTAAATTCGCGATCTTCGCAGTCCAAATACCCAGCGATATTCCCAATGTAGGCAACAGAGCGATGATAGATGCGGCTGAAAATCGTCCGAGCAGATATTGCCATTTGTGAATAGGCTTGCTGAAGAGAATATCGGACATCTTCGAGGAAAAATCTCGTGATGCGGCCGAGTCGTAAATCGCTGCTGCCATGAAACATGTGAGTACGCCGGTAGCTGCGTACCACATCGCGACCACATAAGGAGCGTTGCGATAGGTGTTTCCGATCGAGCCTCCGATGCGAACGAAGTCTGATCCGGCGGCCATTCCAAAAAGAAAAGTGATGATGGCTACGAAAATGTAGACCATCCAACCGCGAAGCCAATATCGCAGCTCGAACTTGAAGAATTCGGAGAACATGAGAAATCCTTTAGAGTCGGTCTTAACCGCAATGCATATGAGGAAGATGGTTTGTCAATCGCCCAGTGGTAATGAGCTAGGCGGCCCGCAAATGCACAAAGAAAACATCTTCCAGATTGGGCGACACCGCTTGAAAGCCAAAGCCGGGATCTCCATCGCTATAGACTCGAACCACTGGTCTACCAGCAACTAGCTTGCTTGACAAAACTTGAAACTTCGGTCCAAGTTCCGCCAGTTCAAGTTTGGACATGGCTCGAGCCCAAACGCGACCCTCCATATTGGTCTCTGCTTTGTCCGGCGAGCCATGGAAAAGTAGTTTACCTAGGTGAATAATGGCCATGTTGGTGCATAGCTCCTTCACATCCTCGACGATATGCGTTGATAGGATAACAATAATGCTCTCGCCGACCTCTGCCAATAAATTATAGAAGCGATTGCGTTCTCCTGGATCTAATCCTGCCGTTGGTTCGTCAACGATCAGTAGTTTCGGATCACCGAGCAGAGCTTGTGCGATGCCGAATCGTTGACGCATGCCACCGGAGTAATTGCTGACTGGCTTGTGGCGTACGTCGCTCAGATTGACCTTTTCGAGCAGCGATTCTACAACCTCTTTACGGTCTCGTCCGTTGGCACCAACGCCTTTTAGAGCGGCCAAATGTGTGAGCAAAGCGACTGCACTAGTTCGCGGGTAGACTCCGAATTCTTGCGGCAGATAACCTAGGATCTTACGAACTTCTTCGTGTTGATTGAGTACGTCGATTTGGCCAAGACTGACGGAACCGGAGTCTGCGTTTTGGAGTGTAGCTAAGGTTCGCATTAATGTTGACTTCCCGGCTCCGTTTGGACCAAGTAAACCAAACATGCCTTTCGGAATAGTCATACTGATGTTGTCTAGTGCTTTCACTCCCCCGGTGTACGTTTTGCTTAGATTTTGGATTTCTAACTGCATCGATTTACTCTCTGACAAGTTTTAAGTGGTTAAGTATAGGTTGTTGAGAGAAGCTGGTCTGCGTGGGGAATCTGCCGCTTTCAAGCCACGTACAATCGGCGAGCCAACACTGAAGGATCGAGATCTCATCTGAGGCGTTTTTCTTTCAGATTTGAGGCGGTCCCGCAAGGCCTCAAGGTCAATTTTCTGCAATCATTCGCTCGAAATAGGGGAATATTGGATTTGGTTGAGTGTGGTGTACGGCTTCGGCAAATCCGAGCCTTAATTGAACGGTATTGCGGTGAAACGCATTACGGCCAGAACCAACTTGGTCGAGTGTGGTTCAAGCCGAATGAAGAGCTGGCCCAGGCTGCGCTAGCCCACTGAATGTTGCCTTTCTCATCTACCAGACCAACCGCGTCGATTTCGTTCCAGCCGCGGAATCGGGCTGAATCAAGGTCGATTCTGAACCGCCGAGCCTCTACTGGAGTGGTCAACGCTACGGTAGTAGCCATTGAATTGGCACTGATCATCCGTGCGGCGGAGTCGCTATTGTTGGCAGAATCCCATACGACCGACTCGGTTCCCAGCGCAGAGACAGTTGATACCCTGCTGATGGCTCCCGAATTGAACGATTCATAGACTTCGAGCTTGGTAGCTGTTACTTCGTCATCGAATTCCACGGGTATCCATTCAGGTTGATCGTCGGGCGTTGCCGAAGCCCAGGCCGTGGGCTGATCGCCTAGTCCACTTGTGTTAGGCGCTCCCAACAATTGATCAACGGACCAAGCCGAGTTGGCCACGCGCGGCCCTTTCATCAACTTTTCAAGTTGTCGATGATCTCGAATCCACAGAACCAGTAGCGCCACAACAACGCACAACCAGACCATCGATGTCAACGAAAACCTGCCGAGTCGTCGAACGATAGCGCTCCATCCGTTGCCCTTGACGTCGTTGGCTGAAAGCGTTTGCTCCATGTCAGCCAAATGCACATTCAGTGCTCCAACTGACATTCCAATTTCGACGATCGACATGAACAGCGCGGCTGCCATCAGCAGCAAGCTGACGGCGAATGTAAAGGATGCGAATGCCTGAACTTGAGCGAATACTGATATCATACTGACTGTGCACAAGAGCAAGCTTGCTGTGCCGACAATCTGCATATTGCGAATCAAAACAACTCGCCTACGAAGGTTCTTGATTTGATCGAGAAATCGCTTCTGAGGATTGTTTTGATAGTCTTGGTAGAGGTCTCGAATTGCTTTTGCTAGGCCCAAGAATCGATTCGTAAATGCTAGTAGCAATAACGACACGGTCGAGAACAGCAGCGTTGGCGTTGTTAGGTCTATTTCCATGACAAACACTCCGACATTTAGCTTAGATCGATAAGCCCTTAGAGGACGGGCTGCAGAGATCGATTGAACTTATTTTCAAGACACTATTTTGCGCGCGGAGGCAGCTTTAGGAACTCGTTCTTACACCGAATCGTGGAGCCAACTGGCGAGCTCTCCATTGAATGAATGCTAGGATGCAACAGCTTGGCATTAGCGACAGGTAGTGCTCTCATAAGCCCCGTAGATAAATTCTGTCGTTTTCCAAAATTTCTCACGAAGATGAATTCTTCTGCCTGAGTATGGGGCTTGCCAAATGGGACTCAGCGTTACTCAATCGATTCACTCACCAAGATGCTGAGTCGCTACAACTTTGCGTTATTCGGTAGTTAAAATAATGGCAGCTCAATAACGATACACGTCTAATCGCGCGGCGTGCGAAGAGGTGCTAGTTCGGCTACGAAATCTTCAACGCCTTTGAACTCGCGGTAGACGCTGGCAAAACGGACATAAGCAACTTGATCCAGCTCGGCTAAGCGTTCCATGACCATGCGGCCGATGACGGTGCTCGGAATCTCCGTTTCGAAATCACTCTGCATGTCAGCCTCGATTTGCAAAGCCAATTCTCGGATCTGATCGCTGCTAACTGGGCGCTTCCAGCAAGCTCGCTCGACGCCTCGTTCGATCTTTTCTCGCTGAAACGGTTCCCTAGCACCATCCTTCTTGACAATTCGAATGGGAAACTGCTCCACTCGCTCATAGGTTGTGAAGCGTTTGTGACACTGGTTGCAAATGCGTCGACGTCGAATGCTTCGACCATCGTCGCAGGCGCGAGAATCTATCACGCGATCGTTGTCCGAACCACAGTGGGGACAAATCATCGTTTGGTCACTTATGCAGCAAGACTGAACGTGAGTCTGTGTGAGTTATCAATATTAGATCGGCTCAGCCCATCGTTTTAGCAGTAAAAAGGCTATTTCTCAACCCGCTCGCGCGAGGCCGACTAAGCTTTGATCTCAAATGATGTGAATTTTGCCAACTGAAGCATCACTTTGGGGTGCCAACAAAACTAAATCTGTCTAAGGGCTGAAGCTACTGAAAATCGCGCCTAGCCAAATCCAAGCTTAAGCCGAATACAGTCTGACCATTGTCGCATTCCCTAGTTCACACGTTAGGCCGGGATTCGTTACAATACGGCAAATTCGATGTTTACGAGTTTCTAATCGCATTCAACTCTCATTGAGTACTTACAGCCATGGCCGATAGTTCATCCTCTGCCCCAAAAACCGCTGTCGAACAGTTCAAAGATATGGCCACATCCAAGACGGACGCGGCTCAAACGCCAGAACGTAGCTTATGGACTGGTGGCTATTCTCCCAAAGCGATGTACGGAAGTTGGGTAATAACGGCCCTCATCACGGTTGCGGTGCTGGTCGCAGTCGCCCTGTTCGGAAAGGAAGTTGAATTTGTCTGGTAGATCACCGGAGCATTACTGCTGCTGATGTGGTTCGGAGTGATAGGAACCTATTTTGTCCGCAGAATCGGCCAGCATTACGAACTGACTACTCAACGCTTCATTCACCAAAGCGGAATCTTGGTAAGACGGACGGATCGTCTAGAAGTTATCGATATCGAGGATGTTAGTTACACTCAGGGTATCATCCAGCGCATGCTGGGTGTTGGAACAATCCAAATATCGGGTCGTGATCAAACGCACCCAGTTTTGCTGCTCAGCGGAATTGACAAGGTTCCAGAAGTGGCCAGCTTGATCGATGATGTTCGCCGAGCTGAACGCCGCAAGCGAAGCATCCACTTAGATAACGTGTAGCACCGGTGGGAGAATTTCAAGCGGAGGTGCGCGAGCACCCCGGTTCTTGTGTGGCAAATATAATTTTGCGTAAATGGGAGTCGAGCGTGGTGGAACTGTGCGGCCTCGCGCCGTTACTCTCAAAATCAGATAGGCAAACAAAAAAGGCGACCGCATAACTGCAGTCGCCTTTCTCTTTGAATATGGTTGAAGTCCTGTAGACCTCGTTTGGGAATCCTAGCTTGGCCTACCGCATTGTCTTGCGAGTGGCAGGATTCAGTCGCATTGCCGACTTTGGAATTGGTGGAGCCGGAGTTGGTGTCATTCGAGTTGTACTACCTGCCGGAGCTTTTGCTTCTGGAACAGTCTTCGGAGTCGAATTGATCGTCGGGCTATCACTCGACTCGATCACCTCTTCCTCGGTTGTAGTTCCGTGCATGACCGATTCGGTTGAGTGAGTTCCGCAGTTACAGCCACGACTTGATCGACGAGCATGTGGATCGTAGCCGTCATAGATCAGCGGTTGGGACAAATCCATGCCGTCACAGCAACTTGTTTCGCAACCACCGCAGAAGCGGTCGCCCCACAGCAAGCCTAACAGTGATCGTACAGGCTGATGCCCACAGGTCGAGCATTCATTGCAGCCACAGTTATCAACCTGTGGTCGTTCGTTGAGCCATTCATCAACATACAAACCTCCGCAGCCGCCTGCACAGCCAAAAGCAGAGTTTCGGGAATGGTGACCCAGCAGTTTGGCAAATGGCCCCGGGCCAAAATAGGACTCACGTCCGCAGCCACCGCACCCACCACAATCGCTCTCGCATGTGTTACAACTACTGCATTCGTTGTTCGGGCAACTACCACATGATGAACCATATGGGTTACAGCCTCGTCGATCAACACAGACGCAGCCGGTTGCACAAAGCATCAAGCAGGAAACAATAAAGCTGCTCGAAATCCACTGTCCCAATCGCATAAACTCCCCTTTCGTGCTAGCAAAGCACATTCACTCGTTAGACTCAGTATCGACCGACAAACTCTGCCAATTCAGAAAATCTTGACACCGATGGCAATCCACGAAGAAAAACGTGAAAACCTAATGCTCGAGGCAACGGCATACAGTCGACGTTTGTTGGTTCGATTGAACGCTGTCAATTTCCGCGATCAGCCCATTCGCGAGCTTTTCGCCGGTCAGCGCCCAGGCAAAATGTGGAGCCTTTACTTTGATGAGTCGCCAGTGCTGCAATTCGATAGTTCAGGGGCGATTCGACGGTTGTTTGTTCAGCCCCAGAAGTTTGTAGTCCAGCACGGAAAGCTGATTGAGCTGCTTCGCCAGTCGCAGGGCGGACGGGTAGATCACAACTCACGAGAGCTTGAGCCAACGGAAGTTTACGCACTGCTGACCGAATTGAGAGAGTTAATCCAACGAACCGCTGAGCAGTTTTTGCGATCCAGGACGTTAGTTAACGCGAGCCAAGTGCTATCGGTAATACCTGCCGATGATGTGGCATTGGCGGACGAGTTGATTCAACTATTGGGACGCTTGAGTTCGAAAATGGAGTTGGCCAATACGGTCTGATTCCAAAGCCAGCCGACATTGCGAGTTGATACGACAAGTGCGGAAACTAAGAATTTAGCGGTGCAACTCGAAGCTACAAACCCAAGAAACAAGCCGCAGCGAGGATAGAAGTTTGACTGAACGTGAGTTTGCCCAGCAGATTGTGGAACAGCTCAGAGGACAAGGCTTTCAAGCACTTTGGGCTGGCGGTTGCGTTCGGGATCTGTTGATGGGCAATACAGCTCATGATTACGACGTAGCCACAGATGCCAAACCCCAGCAGATTCGGCAGATCTTCGGCCACGCTCGGACCTTAGCCGTAGGGGCCGCGTTTGGAGTGATCATCGTTCTTTCGCCCGATCGTAAGATGCAGGTCGAGGTGGCTACGTTTCGAACGGACGCCGATTATAGCGATGGTCGACACCCAGACTCCGTAACGTTTAGCACGCCAGAGATGGATGCTCAAAGGCGGGACTTTACGATCAATGGCCTGTTCTATGATCCGATCGACTGTCGTGTAATCGACTATGTAGGTGGCCAAGAAGACTTGAACAAGAAGGTGCTACGGGCCATCGGAGATCCCGAGGCCAGAATCAACGAAGACAAACTCCGCATGTTGCGAGCTGTGCGTTTTGCAGCTAGATTCTCGCTTGAGATTGAGCCCAGAACTTATTCGGCGATTTGTGCTCATTCGTCAGAAGTGGCCAAGGTGAGCGGAGAGCGTTTAGCGATTGAACTTCGTAAGACGCTTGAGACGATTCGCCCTAGCTGGGCTACGAGCAAATGGGCTGATTCTGGACTTTTGGAAGTGCTTTTGCCCGAAGTGGCTGAGACGTGGGTCCAGGAAGGGGCAAAGATTCAGGCCATGTTAGCCTCGGCATCTACTCACGGATGGCTGGCGCGCTTGAGTTGCATACTTTGGCCGATGGTTCAGCGAGAACTTAGTGGTGTCATCGAATTGACCGAGAGTCTAAAGCAGAGGCTACGAATGGCAAACGACGAAATCGCTGCCATCAGCTTTGCTCTTTCGTCTCAAGGTCGGCTCGAAACCGCCAGCCGATCGCTCTGGTCCACCGTGCAACCATTGTTGATTTCGCCTTGGATTGAAACGGCCGTTGAACTGTTGAGTCTGCGAGTGGCAGCAGGAGAGGTCGCTGACAGCGAAGTCCAGTGGCTACGGCAAGCGCTGAGCTGGCCTAAGGAGAAGCTGAATCCAGCCTTGCTAGTCACGGGTCAGGAACTTATCCAGAACGGCTTGAAGCCAGGTCCAAAATTCAAGGATCTGCTTCAGCAAGTTCGCGACCAACAACTGGACGGAATCTTAGTAGATACGGCTCAAGCGATTGAGTTCGTACGCCGCTCGATCTCCAACCGTTAGCGGTCGGCTGGCTCAGAGCCTTACTTGAGCCCTACACCCAACGCCACGTCCTAAAGACTACGATTGGCAATGTCTGGATCGCTTTTCGACCTCCCGAACCTGAGACGCCCTAGCGAAATCCCGTCGGTCGCAAATCCTCAACTGCCGCTCCCAGACAAAGATTTGCAAAATTCGATTGGACGGCGAGAATTTTCCTAAGAACTTCCTGACTGGCTCGTTATTCAGGTATCCAAAACAATTTGGCTCGTTCGTCGGAGTCGCCATGCGAACGGCTCAGGTCAGCAACTCATCCTCTTGCCCTCCACCAGCGTGGGTTGAGGAGCAGTACGCCCGATTGCAACCCAGCCTGATTCGTTACGTGGCTCGACAACTTCGCGGCAATCCTGAGATGGCCAGCGATGTAGTCCAAGAGGCGTTTGCCAAATTGTGCCAACAACCCTGGCCCGATATTGAGAGTCACAGCCGAGCTTGGCTGTATCGAGTCTGCAGAAATCGGGCCGTTGACCTTTTGCGAGCCGAGGGCAGGATGAGTCAAACGATCGAACCACAAGCTCAGGTGGAATCGCTGAGCGATAAACAGTCTTCTTCGCCACACGAGCAGCTAGACCAAGCCGAACAACTGGAGCTTGTTCGCACTCAAATCGGTAAGCTCAGCCACAACCAACAAGAGGTCCTGCGACTGCGATTGCAGGAGAACTTGAGCTACAAAGAGATTGCTGAAGTGACTGGACTGAGCGTTTCGAACGTGGGCTTTCAACTTCACGAAGCGCTGTGCAACTTGAAGAACCTTTGTCGAGCTTACGAATTTTAGATTGCTCGGTCAATTAACCAACGCAGGCAAATTAACTTCAACGCAGCCATCGATCAACTTTCGCAAATCGAAGCCAGCGAACTGATTATCCGAAACAAATCCAAACATTTCAAAATAGACGATCATGAATCAACCCAACTCAAACCGCTCCTTCGAATCTTGGGAGCTGACAGCCTTTTTACTCGGCGAACTAGATGCAGCTCAAGCCGCTCAAATCGAGTCTGCGATCCAATCCGACGCACAGCTCGCGGCTGAAGTTGAGCAACTGAAGCAAACGATTGGAGTTGTGCGAGTTGCTCTAGAACAAGAGGACGCTGCTACGCCAGTTGCCGTCAATAAAGACGCGACGACTGAGCCAGTAAACTCGCATCCAAACTTGCTTCCAAACTCACGATCTCACTCACAACTGCAATGGATCGGCTTGTTGGCGATGTCAGCTTGCTTGGTGGTAGCGATACTCTTCATTAGCGACTTGTGGAATAATGCGGCTACAAAGCAGGTCGCCTCGTCAACGGAATCGAACGCCAATTTACGGGCTGAGAAGGAAGCTTTACAACAGAACTTGGAGCAACGAAAGAACGGAGAACTAATTGAGTCGATGGCTCGACGAAATGCTGCCGATCAAATTCGAGCAAGGGAGGCGGAATCAAAACTTGCCTCATCCAGCAAATCGAATCCCGGATTGTTAGCAAGCAAACCCGAGTCTGGGCAACGCTCTGACGCAGATCAAGATGATGTTGTCTTTATGGGCGAGGACTACTCCCTGCAGGCCGAGCAACTAGCTCAGAACCATCCAACTCCAGGTCCCGGTCAACCAGCTAGCTCATTGGGGCTCGGCTTTGGCGGAGACGCGGGCGTTGGTATGGGAGGTGCAGGCGGAATGGAAGGATCTGGGTTTGGAGGAATGGGTGGCATGGGAGGTGGCATGGGAGGTGGCATGGGAGGTATGGGCGGTGGTCGTCGTGCTAGTAGTGATAGTAACTTCAAGAACCTTCGCGGAGTGAACGACGTTAGTCCGCCTCAAGATCAGGTTGCCGTTCTTGCGGAATCAAAGTTTCAAAAATCTGATGAAGAGCTTCCACCTTTGATCGTTTCTGACAACCTTCGTCAGCGTCAAATCGAAAAGCGATCACCGCAGCCCGAATCGAATCAAGCTCGTTACACCAAGTTTGTCGAGAATCAGTACCAGTTAGTTAGCCGACAACCGCTGAGCACATTTTCGATCGACGTCGATACTGCTTCGTACGCTAAGTGCCGTCAGTTGTTGATGGAAGCAGGTCAAATCCCTCCAGCCGCGGCAGTTCGGCTGGAAGAGTTCATCAACTACTTCGACTACAACTATCCAGCTCCTCAAGGTGACGATCCGTTTGCTACTCACTTGGCTGTAGCTCAGTGCCCCTGGAAGCCTGAACACAAGCTTGTCCGAGTTGCTCTGCAAACTAAGAAGCCCGATCTACAAGAACGAGCCCCAGCCAATGTAGTTTTCCTGATCGATGTTTCGGGATCGATGAGTCCCGCGAACAAGTTGCCGCTGGTGAAGGATGCTATGCGAATGATGATCGAGCAACTGAGCGAGAAAGATCGAGTGGCAATGGTGGTTTACGCTGGAGCCGCCGGTTGCGTACTCGAAGGCACCTCGGGAGCCGCCCAAAAGACGATTCTGGCTGCACTCGACCGATTGCAAGCGGGTGGATCAACCAACGGTGGCCAAGGTATTGAATTGGCTTATCAACTTGCCCGAGATCAATTCATTCCAGGCGGAAATAATCGAGTGATTTTGTGTACCGATGGTGACTTCAATGTTGGTGTCACCAGTTCCGACGACTTGGTGGATCTCGTGGCGAAGAACGCCAAATCAAAGATCTTTTTGACGGTTCTAGGTTTTGGAATGGACAACACCAACGACCAGATGATGAAGAAGATCTCCAACCGTGGAAATGGAGTTTATGGGTTTGTCGATTCCTGGCGTGAAGCCAAACGACAAATGGTCGATCAATTGGCCGGCAACCTGATCACCGTTGCCAAAGACGTCAAGATCCAAGTTGAATTCAACCCGCAGTTTGTGAAGGCCTACCGACTGTTGGGCTACGAGAATCGCATGCTGGCCGCGCGTGATTTTAATGACGACACGAAGGACGCTGGCGAAATTGGTGCTGGTCATCGCGTGACGGCTCTGTATGAAGTCGTTCCAGCCGGCGCAGCTACCGGTGTTGAACCTGAAGTAGACGAGCTGTTGTTTCAGCCCAAGAAAGATAAGTTGGGCAAGCAGAGCGAATTCGATGACGCTCAGACAGATCCTAGGCAGGAGTCATCTTCAAAAGAAAAAGTTGATGCTGACGCCAAAGAACGGGATGACTCAAAGGCATTGACCGGTGCGATGATGGCGGTGAAGTTGCGATACAAGCAACCCGAAGGTGATGTGAGCAAGAAGCTGGTTTATCCGCTGGCGAATCAAGATGTGCGATTTCAGGATGCCGACCGAGACTTTCGCTGGGCAGCTTCGATGGCTCAGTTTGGCATGCTCCTTCGTCATAGCCGATTCGCAGGCAACAGTACTTGGAGTGGTCTGATTGAACAAGCGAAAGAAGCCAATGGCGGGCAATCCGATTTGCAGCGAGCCGAAGCTCTTCAGATGATTCATCGCGCGAGCCAGCTTCAAGGTTCGGGTAAAGAGTAGTGGTTTTGCCTTAACTCAAAGGTGTACATAGAGGACTAGTTACGAGGCTCAGCCTCGTAACGCTGTGTCTTGCAGGCTCCGCCTGCGTTCTGGCTGAGACTTTTCTTCATACCAACAGTCTCACATATAATCTGTCAGGCTGTATAGCGGGCCCTCGCTTATCCCAAGAAACCATCAAATGGCGGTAGTTGCTCATCCGCTCGGGAGGGCCTGGGTGAATCCGACTCGTGTTTAGAGAACGTACTGAGCTGTGAGGTAGTATCAAGCGAGTCTGCAACCCCTATCGCCCTCCCCGCAAATGCTCGTTGAACTCGCTGTGCGACCCTGCCCGCGAATAAATTTGAGTGGTCGTTAGCCAGCCTTTGCGCGCGGGAGGGTCCGTCATCGTCTCGGTCAAGTCAACCCTCAATCGTTCTTTCTTAGGCCTGCGCTTCGTACCATCCGTCGTTTAAGTTACATTCGCTAAGGTCCTTAAGGTCATTACGCAACGAGTTGAACGATACAACGATTGAGGCGATCGTTTATAAGCAGTTTGAGTCTCTAAATCCGATCCGAACAACGCTTTCAATTGGCCTGGCTTGCGAACCGATTAATTGGAAACGTTCATCACTTTGGTTCCAATTCTGTCGGTTGATGATGCTTGGTCTAAATCGAATTGCTACTCGACTGCTCAGCGTACTAACCCTTACTTGCGGTCTGCTTCCCTGCGCAGTTCTGGCTAGCGATCCGCCAAAATACAAATTTGACACAGCGAACAGGCAGCTTTGGACCACTGGAAAAATTTTTGGAACACCGGAACCGCCAGACGGTTGGACTACCGAGAACGCTTTTCCGCAGATTAAGTTCGACGAACCTCTAGCGGCTTGTCAGATTCCTGGCTCGCGAGAACTCTGTGTGGCGACCCGACACGGCCAACTCTATCACTTCAATATTGATCGACCGACGTCAGCTAAGCTCTTGCTCGATTTGAAATCGGTGGTTTACGGCATTGCTTTTCATCCGGATTTTCAGAACAACGGTCAGCTCTTCGTTACCAATTTTGAGCGTCCATCGTACCCGATTCCCGATGGAGCGAAGTTGAGTCGATTTACGCTGGATCCAAAGCAGTTGAATGTTGACCTCAATAGTCGTTGTGAAATTCTTAGCTGGAAGTCAGGAGGCCATAACGGAGGCTGTATTCGTTTCGGCCCCGATCAGATGCTTTACATTTCAGTGGGTGACAACAGTGGTATCGCTGATCAACTGCAAACGGGACAGGACATTTCTGACCTGAGCGGTTCAATACTCAGAATCGATGTTAACTCCGATCCAGGAGGTAGCAAAAAGTATCGTATCCCAAACGACAATCCGTTTGTTTCAGCCTCGGACGCGAGACCTGAAGTTTGGGCATTTGGTCTGCGCCAAGTTTGGAAGTTTGGCTTTGATCGTCAGAGTCGTTTGTGGGCTGGAGATGTCGGGCAAGATCTTTGGGAAGGTCTATATCTAATTCAATCCGGCGGCAACTATGGCTGGAGCATCGTGGAGGCGGGCATCCGTTCAGACCGGACCGCAAAACAGGTCCGGGAGAAATACGGCTACCGTTGATTACACATTCCCACAGCGACTTTCGCTCGATCACGGGTGGATTCGTGTTTGATTCGGATCGATTACCAGAGCTGAGGGGAATTACATCTACGGCGACTACGACACGGGCAAAATCTGGGCGGTTGAACTAGATGAATCCGAACAGGTCAAAGTCCATCGGCAGTTGGCGGACACTCAATTGAGAATTGTCGAATTCGTCCAGGATGATCGCGGCGAAGTTTACGTGGTGGACTTCGTTGGTGGAGGCATTCATCGAATCATCCCAAATCCGTCAGCAAAATCCTACGACTCGTCGAAGTTTCCGAGATTGCTCAGTCAGACCGGCCTGTTTGAATCAACGGAAGATCATATCCCGGCCGCAGGAGTCATTCCGTACTCCGTTAATGCTCCCGCTTTGGTCTGATGGAGCAGAAAAGGATCGCTTCATGGCGATTCCAGGCGATGGCAAGACTGTTCGCGATGTGATTCACTATCCACATCCCAAAGACTACTCTGACTTGGGTTGGAAGTTTCCAGACGGCACGGTCTTGGTAAAAACTTTTTCTTTGCCGCTTGATGCAGAAAATTCCACTGCACTGCGCTGAATTGAAACGCGAATCATGCAGTTTCAACAGATGCCAGGTGACGAAGATGAATATGGTGCTCAGCGATGGAACTCGTATACCTACCTCTGGAACGAGCATCAGACAGATGCTGAGTTGGTCGAGGCTGACGGAAGGGATATAGAGCTGCACGTCCGGATCAAACACAACCCGGTGGCTATCGCAAACAGGTTTGGCATCTACCCAGTCGCGCCGAATGTGCTTTGTGCCATACGATGGGAGCCAAATATGTTCTCGGCGCGACAACGCTGCAGATGAATCGAGATCATGACTACGGGCGTGGCCCCAAGAATCAACTGGAGGTCTTTTCGCGGCTGGGACTGTTTGCTAATCCACTGCAATCCACTGCTGAAAAACTACCTCGGCTGGTCGACTATCGCGATGCCAGTCAGCCATTGAATCTGAGAGCGCGAGCTTGCCTGCATGCCAATTGTGCTCACTGCCATCGCAAGTGGGGCGGAGGCAATGCAGACTTCGAGTTGCAGGCCTCCCTTGCTCTTCATGACACAGGAACAATCAACACTCAGCCGGGTCAAGGTACATTCGGATTAGATGATCCTCGCATCTTGATTCCTGGTGATGGAGAACGCTCGTTGATCCTAAAGCGAATGAGTTTGACCGGTTTGGGTAGAATGCCACATGTTGGCTCGTCAGTAGTTGATGAGACTTCGGTCAAGCTGATCAGCCATTGGATCGATGCGTTGGAGCAGCAACCAAGTTTGCTAGCGGCATCTGGAGCCATCAACCCTCGCCTACCCACTCGGCATCAACCACCGATCGACTGGCGACTCTTTTCACTCTACGCTGCGACTGCCGTGTTAATCCTGCTGACTTGGATCGCTCGTCGTCAGCGAAATTCTGCTTTGCGCGAGAGTCTGGTTCGCCAACCGTTGACCGGTGGTATTCAGGCACTGCAGCCGAAGTCGGCCCGGTACTAGAATCACCAAAAATCATGGCGAAAACCGACGCAGAATGCTCGTTTCCGCAGCTTGTGTCAACTTGACAATCGCCCAAAAAACGTGACACTCTCCCCCAGACTTTACTCAGAAATTCCCTGCCAGACCGCAGTTACGAGGTTATTCGATGACTCACAAGATTGTTTACACCTACACCGACGAAGCTCCTGCTCTGGCTACCTACTCGCTGTTGCCTCTTTTGCGAGCCTTCACCAAGGCTTCGGGGCTGGATTTGGTTGAAAAGGATATTTCGCTGGCCGGTCGAATCCTAGCCAATTTTCCCGAGTGCTTGAACGACAATCAGAAAGTTGCCGACGCCTTAACTGAATTAGGCGAGTTGGCTAAGACTCCAGAAGCCAACATTATCAAGCTGCCCAATATCAGCGCTTCGATACCTCAGTTGACCGAAGCGATCGCGGAACTGCAATCACACGGTTTCAAAGTTCCAAATTATCCCGCCGAGCCAGCCAACGATGCTGAAGCCGCGATCAAGGCCAAATATGGCAAGGTTCTTGGCAGCGCGGTCAATCCGGTGCTTCGAGAGGGCAATTCGGATCGTCGAGTAGCTGCGCCGGTGAAAGAGTATGCCAAAAAGAATCCGCATTCGATGGGAGCTTGGTCGGCATCATCGAAGACTCATGTGGCATCGATGACCTCTGGTGACTTTTTTGGTAGCGAACGATCGTACACTTTGTCAGCCGCTGATTCGGTCAAAATTGAACTAGTTGCCAGCGATGGTACTC
Organism: Pirellulales bacterium; assembly: GCA_046349795.1. Classification (GTDB taxonomy): domain Bacteria; phylum Planctomycetota; class Planctomycetia; order Pirellulales; family Pirellulaceae; genus Aureliella. Next base: position 16,664 of record JAXMBP010000087.1, read on the forward strand.
GTACTGCATTGAGATCGAGCTTAGCAATTCAAGCCGGTGAAGTGATCGACGCCAGCGTGATGAGTGCTCAAGCTTTGCGAGCCTTCTATGCGGAACAAATTGCCGATTCCAAGAAGCAAGGCGTGTTGTTCTCTTTGCACCTGAAGGCGACGATGATGAAGGTCTCTGACCCGATTCTATTT
>JAXMBP010000088.1:0-16595 GCA_046349795.1 Pirellulales bacterium
GGTTGATCTGCTTCGACCGATCATTGAACCAGATTGCGTCTCAGTTAAGTAATTGGTTCCGAGTCTCAGTTCGAACCAATCCGCAAGCACCCCAATTCGAATCAACGGCTCGGGCCATGAGTGTCGAACTTTTGCGATGCCTGAATCACGATCGAAAAAAAACGAATAGCCCGTTTCCAATTGTGCACGGCCCTTGCCAACTGTCGAAGTTGCCTCACTAACGTGCGGTCGATCCGAGATCAGTCTATCGTATTCTGTCGCAGGCGACTGCCATTTTGAATTGCCCACGCCCCATTCCATCACTGACTCTTGCCCTCTAGCGAAGCTAGCTAAAGTAGCAGTTGCAATCACAGTCGCCAGCCATCGCAGTTTGATCGGTAGAACCATGGTTGCTGTATTCTCGACTGCGTGAAAGCACTAGAGTGACGGGACGGATCGAGATAAACGATGCCGCCTCATTTATCGAGTTTAGCTCAGGCTAAACTTCAGTCGAATCCGATAAAGATGACCATCGTAAATTTCAGGAATTGCTGATGGAGGATATCAGTTGAAAACCCTCGATAAGTCGACACCCCACGAGAAGACTCGCAGCGCTCACAAACTTGAGACAACCGAAGACTATTTGGAGGCCATTGCGGAGGCGATTGATTCCAAAGGTGTCTGCCGATCGGCGGATCTAGTCAAGCGATTTGCAGTCAGCGCAGTCACAGTCCATAAAATCGTTGATCGCTTACGCGCGGCAGCGCTTGTAGCAGGCGAGCCATACCAACCAATCTTGCTGACAGATCAAGGGAGAGCAATTGCAACAAAGTCGAAAGAACGACACCGGATCGTATTTGATTTTTTGCTTGCTATTGGACTAGATGAAGCCACAGCAGCGATCGATTCAGAGGGAATGGAGCACCATGTAAGCGCAAAAACGCTCGAGTTGCTTAAAAAGACGACGAGCAAACTAGTTCCTTGATACAACAAATGCACTAGCAAAATGACGGCTTCGATGTCGTTGAGACCAGCGAAAACGAGGACCAGCGAAAGACAAATGCGTAGACTACAATATCGTATCGAAGGAATGGACTGCGCTGAGGAAGTTAGCTTGCTCAAACGCGAACTTGTACCTCTTGTCGGAGAGGACGCTCTTACATTCGATTTGCTCAGTTCTAAATTGACTGTCGACCTGACTGATAAAACGACTACCTTAACTGAAATTTCCGAGGCTATCGCGCGAAGCGGCCTGGCTGCCGCAACATGGCAAAACAATCCTGCGATGGTACACAATTCGTTTTGGCAGCAACACAAACGATCATTGCTGACAATCGCAAGTGGACTAATGGGACTTGTAGGTTTCCTGGTAGAATCCTTCTTGAGTCGTGGCGAAGCAGAAGGATCGCTGTGGATTTCGAAATTCTTCTATGCCAGTGGTACTCTTGCTGGTTGCGGAATGGTATTCCCAAAGGCTTGGCGATCGTTAGTCTCGCTACGCCCTGACATGAACTTGTTGATGACGATTGCCGTCTTCGGCGCAATGCTGATTGGCGAATGGTCGGAAGGAGCGACGGTTTCCTTCTTGTTTTCGCTTTCACTTTTACTCGAATCATGGAGTGTTGGACGGGCGCGGAATGCGATCAGCAAACTGATGGACCTCAGCCCGCCGATGGCTAATTTGAAACTGGATGGCGGAAAAACGAGGTTGGTTGCACCCGGCGATGTTGCCGTCGGTTCGATTCTCATTGTTAAGCCTGGCGATAGGTTGCCATTGGATGGGAAAGTAGTTGCTGGTACTAGCAGCATCAATCAAGCCTCGATCACAGGCGAGAGCGTCCCCGTTGAAAAGAAAATTGGCGATTCAGTTTTTGCAGGAACGGTTAACGGTGATGGACTTCTCGAGGTCCAAACAACCAAAGCAGCCGAAGACACGATGTTAGCTCAAATCATTCGCATGGTTGGAGATGCACAATCAAAGCGTGCTCCTTCGGAAATGTGGGTGGAAAAATTTGCTGCGATCTACACGCCAGCGGTGATGATCGCAGCACTACTTGTTCTCGTCGTTCCACCACTATTATTTGGCGGTTTATGGTCGGAGTGGTTCTATCGCTCCCTAGTACTACTGGTCATCGCTTGCCCGTGCGCATTGGTTATCTCGACTCCAGTCAGTATTGTTGCGGCGCTCGCAGCCGCAGCCAAGAATGGCGTTTTGATAAAAGGCGGCTTGTATGTAGAAGCTCCCTCGCGACTCCGGGCGATTGCACTCGATAAGACGGGAACGATTACTGAGGGTAAGCCATCTGTCGTTCAACTCGTCCCGATGAACGGTCACAATGAAGAGGAGTTACTGGTACGAGCGGGAGCGCTCGAGCAAAGTACGACGCACCCACTCGCGCAGGCCATTGTCGCCGAGGTAACCAAGCGAGGGCTTAAGTTCCCTTTGGCCGAACAATTTGAAATCATCCAGGGTAAGGGAGCGCGCGGCACGATCGATGGAAAATTGTATTGGTTGGGGTCACATCGTTACCTTGAAGAACGCGGCCAAGAGACTCCCGAAGTCCATGAACAACTGGAAGCCTTGCAGAGAGCTGGACTTTCGATCGTCGTCGTCGGTAATAATGAACACGTGTGTGGATTCATCGCTTTGGGCGATTCGATCCGGGCCGAAAGCGCTGGTACGATCTCCGAACTGCATAAACTGGGTATTGAAAAAATTGTCATGCTGACTGGGGACAACGCGGGTACTGCTCAAGTCGTTTCGAAAGCGGTCGGGATCGATGAAGTCAAAGCAGAGTTGTTACCAGAGGATAAAGTCAAAGCCGTCGCTGGACTTGTAGAACAGTATGGACAAGTTGCGATGATAGGTGATGGCGTGAACGACGCGCCTGCGTTGGCGCGCGCATCGATCGGAATCGCCATGGGAGCGGTTGGCAGTGACGCCGCTATCGAAACAGCTGACATCGCGCTGATGTCCGACGAGTTGGCCAAAGTCCCTTGGCTGATTCGTCACTCAAGAAATGCGATGCAAATTATCCAGCAGAACATTATTTTTTCGTTGGCGGTCAAAGCTATCTTTGTGGTGTTGACCTTTGCGGGCTATTCCTCGCTATGGGGCGCAATCGCCGCAGACACAGGGGCGTCACTTTTGGTTGTTGCTAATGGTCTTCGGCTCCTCAGAGCGTAGGATCTTGGTTCCGTTTGTCTTTGAAACTTTCGGCGCATTTGAACGTGCAAGCACTTGCGCTTTATCAACGCTTCGTTTGCTTTGCTTTTCCTCGCTTGAATGAGGCTTCGAATGACCGTGTGTTCTGTGACGAGACGAATCAATGTGACTGCCGCTGTCACCAGCAATCGCGTTTGTCGCCCCAAAACTCAAACTGACGGACAAAACTAACTTTGCAACTCTGGACATGATCATCTTTCTTCGTTGACGTAAATCGAAATTCACTAGGAGTACGAGAACCTCAAGGTCAATGAAAGTGTATGTCAAAACGCGACTTGCGAGTTTCTATTGTGGCAAACTGTGGAATATGTGCCGGACCGAAAAACTGATTTTCTCGGAAAATACGTTATTGCCCTTACGATCGATCGGCTGCCGATCCGAAGAAAACTCGGATGGTGCAAATCCACTGCAACGAATTCAGTTTTCTTACTTTCAAGGCTCAACGTGGCTAGACGATCGCCTGGCATCTCGAAAATGATCACAGCTTTGATGCTGCTGGTCTTTCTTGCGCCACAGCACGTTTGCTTACCATGTTTGGCTGCTTGTTATCCTTTACCGAAATGCGAAAGTCGTACATGCGATTGTGGGAGCGATTTGGATTTGCCAGCTCGCGAGCCAATCGAGGAAACGCCAAGGCAGCACCCTTACGACCATTCGAAGTGCCCTCACTGTTCTGCAAAGAGTCTTTGTGCAGCAATAACCCAGCCGATAGAAGTTTATCCGCTTTTCACTAACATTCTAATCGTTGCAATTGAACTGTCTCATGACGTACACTCGCAACGGGTAAGTCTAAGCCACGCGTTACAAAGACCTCCGGACGGAAACCATCATTCGTATCATCCCCGAATTTGAAACTATCGTTTTCATCATTGTCGATGTTGAAACGATACACTGGAATTCTGCTGGGTGTTAGGAAATGAAAATTCAATCTCCATGGCTTGCGATTGCTACCATATGCAGTTGTCTTGGCTGCGCGTCAGAGGGGTCTCGGCGTGTTTCAGATCCTTTGCAATATCGCTCTCCGCATCACAATAGGGCCTCGGTCGATACAGCGCCGAAAGTACAGCCGCAACTGCCAACGGTGACCGACGCGGAGCCTGTCGTGATTGAAGCAAGCGGCGTCATTGAAAACCGAGCGTTCAATGCGCCCAGTCTAGTTGTCGCGGCATTCGATTCTAACTCCCAGAGTGAAAAAGGAGCAAGCGATTCCAAAACCCTTGCAGCCGGCGAAACCACAATCGATGAACTGGTGAACCTTGCCTTATCCAACAATCCAGCCATCAAAGAGCTCGCGGCAACCACGCAAAAAGCTGCTGGATTCCGTACCCAAGTTGGCCTATATGCGAATCCAGTTGTCGGCTACCAAGCACAACAATTGGCGGATCGAGGTACGGATCAGCATTTGATTTTCGCTGAACAGGAATTCGTCACAGCTGACAAACTGGAGCTCAATCGAAACGTTCAGAATGAAGCTCTGCGCGCCCAACTTCATGAATTGGAGGCGCAGCGCGTTCGTGTTACGACCGACATTCGAACGAGGTATTATGAGGCACTGGGATACCAAAAACAGTTGGAACTAATCCAAGAATTCCGCAAGCAACTCGACAAGGGCTACGATCTTGCCCAGCTTCGATTGAAGGCTGCCGAGGGGTCCAAAATTGATGTTTTGCAAACGAAAGTCCAACGAAGCGAAATTGAGCTCATTGCCCGCCAGACTCAAGCGCGACTCAACGCCACATGGCGTGAGATTGCTGCCATTTCGGGCGTACAAAATCTTTCTCCGCTAGCTCTTAGCGGGAATCTTGAAAGCAATGAAGACTTGATTCAGTGGGATGAAGTCGCATCGAATATTGTTACAGCAAGCCCCGAGTTTTCGGCCGCTCAGACACGAATCAATCAAGCGCAGGCGGAACTACGACGACACGGTGTTCAGGCCATACCCAACGTAACGGTTCAATTTGGGGCTGGAGTCGATAGTGGAACCAATTCAGGCATGATGAACCTGCAGGTTGGGGCTCCAATCCCGGTTTTCAACAAAAACCAAGGCAATATCGCGGCTGCTCGAGCTGAGTATTGCAGAGCTGTAATGGAATCGCAGCGAATCGAACAAGCAATTCGTGCTCGGCTTGCTGTCGTATCGCGCGACTATCAGTCCGCTTTGGAAGCATCGAGATCCTATAGTACAGATATTCTGCCAACTGCGTCAGAAGCTTTGAGCTTAGCGGAGACAGCATACAAGGCTGGCGAAATGGATTTTATACAACTGCTCGTGGCCAGGCGCACATATTTCGAATCGAAACTCCAACTGGTGAATGCACAAGCACAGCTAGCATCTGCAAATGCGAAAGTAAACGGATTCGTCCTCTCTGGTTCCCTAGACGCAATAATCGATCGGAGCGGAAGCGACTCTTTGAGGGGCCTTACGTTTAGCCAGCAATAGTTTCGTGTGCCGGCGCTTAAACTATTTGATTAGTGGAATGCCAAGTACAAATCACGTTGGAAGTAATTGCGTAGAAGCTCGAGTGGAGCGAATGCACAGTAAGCTAGCGAAAACGATGAGGCATAATAACCAAATAGCAATTGGTCCAGAACCAATTAGAGGGACCGACTCTGTAGAGGCAAAACTCGAAATGACTCCAGTGCTTGTAGCAATAGCTATGAATACGGGTGTCAGGCAGCCACCGAAAGCGGCTCCAACAAGTATTCCAATCGGTATGCCGCGACTGCTCTCGAAGTTCCTAAACGCAAGCGCTAGCGGTGCTGAAAGGAAAACTCCTGGGATGCTGGACACGATCATGTCGGCCGCAATGGAAGTAATTGAGCTTGTGCCAGCGCCGCCAACAAGTCCGTCTAGAAAATGCCGTACAACAGTACCCATGATGCAGGCAAATGTGCCGCAAAGCACCCCTACCAACATCAATTGGAATTGAAGCTTCCACTTGGGATTTGAAATTCGTACTACGAATTGGCTGGCGGAACCCAATATCAACCCTGCGAGAGCAAAATTTGTAATCGAATTGGCCCAGTAGGCTCTCGCGGTTCGCGCGAAAGCGAAGGCTTTCAATTCGTCAGAAGCATCTTCATCGAGGAACAGTAATTCATTGGGCAATACATCAATAACCAGTGGAAAGCTCAAAACAGCCCACACGGAGACGAGCATTGCAGCCAAGACGGCCCAGTTGAGCTTCGGATTGGTTTTGGAGCAATTGTTTCGCGACTGCAAAATTTCGTTGTCTATCGACATCGTCTGATCCCAAAAGAGGCATTGAATCGGTTCAATTACTGAATTCAAGTGAGTTCTACCGTGCATCCAAGCTTAGCAATTTCGGTCAGTTGACTCTTTTTCGCAGGTCTATTTTGACGGTATTCACTGAGTCTTAATCAACCAAATTTGAGGTAGTGGACGGCACATTAGTCGTCACCAATCGTTTAGGGGGGCCATTATCTGTCATCCGATTGACCGCGTAGAAGTCAAATCGACAACAGTCAAGTTTCGAACAACGCATAACCGGTTTTTGCAAAGCAGCTTCTCCGAGCCTCCTAGAAAGCAAACTCCCTTAAATTTCCTTCTTCCTTCACAAGCAACTTGAAGTTATTTCCGCATGGCACAGCTATTGCGTAAGAACGTCTCAGGCAAGCGAGTCGTTCGCTTCGCGTGAGATATTGGCGATTTGTTGTGAGGAACGTTGGGATGAAGAAGCTTTTGTTGATCGCGTTTGGTGTTACGCTTTTTGCCTTCACAGGTCAGCAGGCGAGTGCACAATATCCTTTTTACGGAGAAGGGTACAACGGGTACGGCCATGGTGGCCACTACACGCATCATGACCATCACTATTCCGTACCCGCACCGTTGTATCAACCCAGTTATGCCTCCAGCTACGGAGCATATGGAATCGGCAACGCCGTTCCGCCAGTCTACGGGGCGGCTACTCCTACCCCCCAGTATGCTCCACCAGTCGCAACGGCCTACTACTCAAACAACTACTACGGAAGACCTGCTCATTCGCACCACAGTTGGCATCCAGGGCATTATCTGCTAGGGCACCACTAAGAGCATTGGACGCCCTTCAATGACAGCAAAGAACTCGCGGATTTTGGAAGATTGCTCTTCATTTATCCTTGATTGTGGGCCGATCAAGGTCGTGGTAGGGTCGTAAATCCGCTAAACTCGGCACGTCCGACAATTTGTGACAGCATAGGAAATAACGTGTTCGCCGCCGCAGCAAATCTTCTCGCACTGATTGCCTTTACCGTTCACGCGGTATTTGGTTGCTGCGTGCACCACCATCACCATACCTTATCGAAGGATTGCGTCGTAGAGCTTGCTTCAAAAGCATGTTGTCACAATCACGGTGCCGAAACGCATGAAACGGAACATCAAGGCTGTTCGGACTATGGCGATCAACATTCGAGCCATAACGACTCGCCCGTTACACCATGCGATGGTTCGCACGATTGCAATGAGCCGAGCTGTAGCTTCATCTCAGCCTCAGCTTGCAGTCTGACAGACATCATGCTCAATCATCGATCGTTGACTATTTCGGCGATTCGATTCCGCTGCCGCTCGTCTTTTACCGCATGCGTATTGGAGCGTCGAGACACTTTGAAGCTGCGGGGCCGCCGGCCACTTCGTCTTTGCCGCGCGATCGCGCAATCTTGGCAAATCTGATTGCCGTATCCTTGGTATGGCTTTGGTCACTAAGCGCGATAATGTTTCGCTATGGCCTTCTACAAAGCCATTCGCTGGTCCTGATCTATTGGTTCATTTCCATTTATGGCTTGATTTCAGAGAACATCTTTGTTCAGCGAGTCAATGCATGATTGTGATTCAGCTCTAGATCCGAAACGACAAATATTTTCGCTGAACTCCGGCGCATCGAGCTGCGACTCGGGGGAAATCCAAAAGGTTTTTTTGTTTGATATTCTTTGACACATAGGTCAAGGTGAGGCCATGAGCTGGAAATTGATTAGCAATCATAGGAAGAAGTTGCTGGCTGGAGTCGGTTTGATTTTCGCGATTGAGCGGGCGTCATCCTTCTGGTGGCCGCCGTTCTCCACGTGGATTGACAGCACGCTTCAGCAAAGAAAGTCGGCAAATGCTTCCGCTGACGCCCATGCCGGCCACGATCACTCGGAAGGAGCCCATGACGATCATGCAGGGCACGATCATGCCGGGCATGATGAAGGGACTTCGTTGGAGCTCAATGCTCAGGCACTCAAAAATCTTGGTCTAACCAGTGAATACCTGCAACCCATCGCTCTGCGTGACTACAAGCGAACGGTTACGGTACCAGCAATTGTTGCTGCGAAGCCCGGTCGAACTCAAATTCGCGTTTCCTCGCCCTTAAGCGGTGTGGTCACGCACGTGCACGCAGTCACAGGAGGCAGTGATCGCGGGTGAGTTGCTGTTCGAGGTACGGCTTACTTATGAGGACCTGGTGGACACGCAGACGCAGTTTCTCAAGACATTAAGTGAACTGGAGGTCGAAAAGCGTGAAATTGCAAGGCTGGAAGAAGTGACAATCGGGAGCCATTTCAGCGAAGTCTTTGCTTGAACGTCGCTACTCCAAGGACAAGATTGAAGCTTATCTTAGGCTCGATGCGAAGCACTGAAATTGCATGGTCTTTCCGCCGCACAGATTGCTTCGATCGAGACTGAGCGAAAGCTACTTCGTGATCTGGCTATCGAAACACCTGATATCGACTCGCACAATAAGAATGAAGAAATGCGTCTCAGTCGCTTACCCTTTAGGCCGGCGTCATTCGCATCCAACTTGTCGGAGGATCCGAAGACTGGCAAAAGGCCGCTCATCGTTGAAGACTTGAAGATTCAAAAAGGACAGGGCGTCACTTCGGGCGAAATGCTTTGCTCGCTCTCTGATTTCTCGAGCCTGTACATCGAAGGTCAAGCTTTTGAACAAGATGCATCTACAGTCACCCAGGCCGCGCAAAACGGTTGGATGATTGACGCGATCGTTCAGACAAATTCAGGCGCGGAATTGATCAATGGATTGAAGTTGGCATTTGTGGGGACTTCAGTAGATCCATCCACGCACCTTGTCATTTTTCGTAGAGCTACCAAACCAGATTCTACGAGACGAAGAAAATGAACAGGGGCAGCGATTTCTCACTTGGAAGTTTCGCGTCGGTCAAAGACTTCAGCTTCAGGTCCCTGTAGAGGTTTGGAAAGACCAACTGGTTTTGCCCGTCGATGCCGTTGTGAAGGACGGGGCAGATTGGTTTGCATTCCAGCAAAACGGCGACCATTTTGATCGGATCGCAGCATGCAAAACATCGCGATCAAACAAACGTCGTCATTGACAATGATGGGGTACTTTTCCCCGGCGATGTTGTCGCGCTTCGTGCAGCCTCACCAGCTCCAAATGGCGCTCAAAACAAATCAGGCGGTGGAGTTGACCCTCACGCCGGTCACAACCACTAGGAAGGTACCTGTAATGCTCAATGCCGTAATTCGTTTCGCGTTACAGCAACGATTGCTGGTGATCGCAATATCTGTATTTCTGGTCGCGGGCCGGCGTTTGGCAAACAGTGCGTATGCCGATCGACGTGTTTCCTGATTTAAACCGACCACGCGTTGTCATTATGACCGAACTGCGGCAGATGGCTCCTGAGGAGGTCGAATCGCTAATTACATTCCCAATTGAAACAACCATGAACGGTGCGAATGGCGTCGAGGCCGTTCGTAGTTCGTCCGGAGTTGGCATCTCAGTTGTTTACGTCGAGTTCGCTTATGGAACAGACATTTATACGGATCGTCAAATCGTCGCAGAGCGAATGCAGATGGTTCAAGATCGCTTACCGCAAGGTATCCAGCCTCAATTAGCTCCAATCTCGTCCATCATGGGCCAGATATTGATGCTTGGGATGTGGAGCGACGACGCTAGGGTTAGCCCACTGGAATTGCGAACGTCTGCGGACTGGGTCGTACGCCAACGTTTGCTTACGATTCCAGGTGTATCCCCAAGTCTTCACGATGGGAGGCGAGCGCGCAAGCAGTTTCAAGTTTTAGTCGATCCCGATGCAATGACACGCGAGGGCGTTACGCTCGAACAAGTTGAACAAGCAGTACGCAAGAGCAATGAGAATGGTACTGGAGGCTACTTAGATCGCCAGGGGCCGAGTGAATTGTTGGTGCGATCGCTGGGAAGGATATCGTCACTTTCTGAACTTGATATGCTGCCCGTAACCATTCGCAACGGAAGGCCAGTTTTACTTTCCCAAGTAGCCACCGTTCGAGAGGGGGCGTAAATAAAACGCGGAGATAGTTCATGTTTCGTGCGACAGTCCCCAAAAACCGACTCCAATCAAAAATCGACGATCGGAAATCAAAAATCGAACGCCTTCTCCGGCGGTCCGTCGGTTGTTCTAACCGTCAACAAGCAGCCTGGCGCTGACACTCGAAACGTGACCGAAGAAGTCCTGCGCGCCATAGAGGAACTTCGCCCATCCCTTCCTGCCGGCGTTAGAATTGAGGCAACCTATTCGCAAAAATCTTTTATTGAACGGGCGATCAAGAATGTTGAAGAGGCACTGCGTGATGGCGTGATCCTGGTCGTGATCATTCTATTCTTGTTCTTGATGAATATTCGCACGACCTTCATTACGCTCACAGCGATTCCGCTGTCGTTGTTTATGACGGCCATCGTTTTTGCAGTGTTCGGATTGTCAATCAACACTATGACCCTAGGCGGCATTGCTGTAGCGATGGGCGAACTGGTCGATGATGCTATCGTCGATGTCGAGAATATCTTCAGGCGCCTAAAAGAAAACCGAGTCGCTGGAAATCCTGTCAATCCACTGCTGGTCGTCTATAGGGCAAGCGCCGAAGTTCGACGCTCAATTGTTTTTAGCACCATGATTGTGATCCTTGTTTTCCTTCCTCTATTCGCACTCTCTGGCATGGAAGGAAAGCTCTTTGCACCATTGGGAGTGGCTTACATCGTCTCCATCCTGTCATCGTTGATCGTTTCCCTAACCGTAACACCGGTCTTGTCGTATTGGCTACTGGGCAACAGCAAGTCCAAAGGGCACGAGGCAGATGGAATTGTTTTGCGAGGACGAAATGGCTGGGACAGCAAATCATTCGCTTTAGCCTTGCGATGCCTTACAATCTGTCTGTGACGCTATTGCTTGTCGCAATTGCTGGACTATTTCTTTCGAGACTCGAGCGAGATTTCCTTCCACCGTTTAATGAGGGAACCATTCAGCTCAACGTCGTTCTCCTGCCAAGCATCATTGTCTGGCTTCCAATGAGATTTGCCGAACCGTGGAAACTGACTGAAGGAGATTGAAGATGTTCAACGGTTCGTGCGGTGAACTGGACGAGCTGAGCTCGACGAACACGCAGAAGGCGTAAACATGAGCGAGTTCCTGATCGAGCTTGATCCACAATCTCCTCGCTCACGAGAGCAACAACTCTGACGAGATTCGGGTAGCTATGGAAAACATCCCAGGAATTGTCACTGCCGTTGAGCAACCGATTGCTCACTTGATTTCTCACATGCTATCGGGAGTCAAGGCGCAAGTAGGCATCAAAGTTTACGAGATGATCTCGATCTACTTCGCCAAAAGGCCGAAGCGATAAAGTCAAAGATGCAGGGTGTCGCGGGTGTCACCGATTTACTTATCGAGCCGCAAGTGATTATCCCGCAACTTCGAATCGAACTCAATCGAGCTGCTCTGACGCAATACGGGTTGAATGCAAGTGACGTGAATGACTACGTTCAAACCGCGATGAATGGTGCGATTGTATCTGAGGTCTTGGATGGGATGCGGACATTCGATTTAGTTGTACGCATGAAGGACGAGTACCGTGAAGACATTGCAGGTTTGAAGCGACTAGCGATTCATTTGCCGGGAGGAGGTACCGTTCCGCTGGGAAGCGTTGCGAACATCTACGAGTCGGGCGGTCCCAATACCGTCAATCGCGAGAACGTGCGTCGACGTGTGGTTATCCAATGTAACGTGAAAGACCGTGGAGTCGTGGATGTTGTCAGAGACATTCAAAAATCGATCGCGCCAGTCGTTGCCACGCTACCGCCTGGATATTACCCAACCTACGAAGGCCAATTCCAAAGCCAACAATCAGCTAGCCGGATGATTGCGATCTTGTTTGCAGTTGCACTCTTGGGTGTGTTTCTGGTTCTGTTCACTTTGTTCCGGTCAGTCAATCTTGCTCTGCAAGTCATGGCGGCATTGCCTATGGCGTTCATCGGATCGGTCGCCGCTTTGGTTTGGACTGGACAGACCGTCACGATCGCAGCGATGGTCGGATTCATCTCTCTCGCAGGTATCGCTTCTCGAAATGGAGTGCTGCTACTGCAGCATTACTTGCATTTGGTGGAGTTCGAAGGCGAGAACTTTACAAAGGAAATGATCGTGCGCGCCGGACTTGAACGCCTCGCCCCTGTATTGATGACCGCACTCACGGCTGGGATTGCGTTGGTACCGCTAGTGCTTGCTGCCGGCGAGCCCGGAAAAGAGATTCTCTACCCTGTGGCGACGGTCATTCTGGGCGGAGTGATTAGCTCAACGATGTTGGATTTCTTCGTTCACCCAGCATTGTTTTGGTTGTTTGGGCTTCGTTCAGCCGAACGTGTTGTCCGTAGTTCCAAAGAACGCATCGAACTGAATGAAGAGTCGGAAGCAAAGGTAGGTCTCCAAGCCAATTGAGTGTTTCGATTGGTGCTTACTTAGTCACGTAAAGGATTGAAAAGAATGAAGATTCGAATCGCTAACTGCACACTATGCCTAGTCTCACTATTGGCGGTAGGTACGAACTCTGGGGCCGCGTTTGGCCAAGTTCAAGCCCAGCCAGCAAGTCGCTCACAGAATACGAAGGATGCGCATTCACACGCGGGGCATGATCACGACCACGATCATGGCAAGGAAACCATTGCTTTTCAATTGGTCCAATGGAAAACGATGCATTTTGATGATGCTGCCAAGGCGAAGCAACATGCAGATATGGTCAAAAAACTAGGATGCGAGGTAAAGCAAGGACAACACGCGGGTCACATCGATTCGACATATCGTTGCACGGAATGGAAATCGATGTCGGTTGAAACTCACGCTTTGGCTGAACAGTGGACTGGATGGCTAAAAGGCTCCGGTTTCGACGTCTCTCATACCCACCCTGATGCATCTTATGCCGAAGGCAAAGAAGTCGTCGAATTTCGGCTGGTGAACTGGAAGTCGATTCACGGCAATGGAACGGCTGAGGAAAAGCAATTCATTGACATGCTCGGCAAGCTTGGTTGCGAAGTCGTCTTTTCAAAACACGCTGGTCACTCTGACGTAAAGTTCCGAGCTCCAACTTGGCGAGACGTTCACGTTGCCGAACACGCTGCAGCGGATGAACTCGGCGCATGGCTAAAGAAGAACGGATTCGAAGTAGCTCCCCACAAGCACTAGTCCATTTGCTACCCAATTTAACACAGGAAACCTCTATGTTTAGACAACAGTATCTTGTCGTCGCTTTGGTCAGTCTTTGCATCGTTTTAGGCTGCAATCAAAGCGACTCAGGCGCAAAACCTGAGTCAAATTCAAGTTTATCGATGGACATGCCACCGCCGGGCACAGTTGAGGTGCATTCTCATCCGACTGAAGGTCCCCACCATGGATCGTTGATCGAACTCGGCAAAGAAGAATATCATGCGGAACTTGTGCACGATGAAAAATCGGTGACGATTTATATCCTCGATAGCGCGGCCAAAGCGGCCGTACCGATCGATTCGCAGGAACTGATCATCAATCTTGTGCACGATGGTAAACCAGAGCAATTTAAACTCGCAGCAAGCCCCGATACAGGCGATCCATCTGGAAAGTCCTCTCGATTTACAATGCAGAGTTCAGAGTTGATCGAAGAGCTTGAGCACGACCATGCTGCTGCAAAACTCAGTGTAATGATTGGTGGGAAGTCCTATCGTGGCGACATCAAGCATGACCACGCGGGGCATGACCATGCACATTAACGAGAGTTCCATGGGCTCAGCGACTGTCCTGCGGCGGTCGCTACCGAAGCGGCTTTTTTCACCTTAACTTTGGAATTGGAAGGTATTGTGGAAAAGCTCAAGGTGGAGTATCGCTTGCTATTCGGAAGCGATGTTGTGGCCAAGGACGTGTGCATCGAGCGATTGCTATCGATGCTGCAAACCAAGAGTGGAATCGAATCGGCACACCTCGTTGTCACTGCCACGGGAGTGGCAGATTCGGTTTGTATTCACTTCGATCCATCTATTGTTTCAACGGCAGAAGTTCGCGATGCAGCGTTAAGAAGTGGCGCGACTTTGGACGCGAACTATGGACATCTACTTCGACATGTGTCCGTGATGCACGCTAGTCGTGCAAGTAGCATTCAAGCCAGACTCTGTCGACTGGATGGCGTGCTCGAAGCAATGGTCTCACCAGATTGTACGATCCGAGTCGAGTTCGACAAAAAAATTACCGACGATGAGTCCATTATTCAATCGTTCAGTAGTTGGACTACAAACACTGAATCTTCAGAGTCTCGAACGGAGTTACCCCGTGTCGATACTCATGAGCGCGAAGAGCATCGCGAAAATAGAGGGCACGAACATACACACGGAGGCTTATTTGGCGAAAGAACAGAACTCATCTTCGCAGCACTTTGTGGCGTACTCCTGGTTGTCGGTTGGCTGCTTGAGACATTCGGCAATTTATTCCCATGGTTACCAACGGCTTGCTACGTAGCATCCTATTTCTTTGGTGGCTACTACACACTGTGGGAAGCAATCGAAAAGCTTCGATCTCGCACGTTTGAAATCGACTTTTTGATGATCGTAGCTGCAGCGGGTGCCGCCGCTCTCGGTGCATGGGCTGAAGGCGCATTGCTGCTATTTCTCTTTAGCATTGGTCACGCATTAGAAGGCTACGCAATGGGAAAAGCCAAGCGAGCAATCGAGGCATTATCCGAGGTTGCACCGAGAACTGCCCGCATTCGGCGAAACGGAATCGAACAAGAGATCTCTGTCGATGACCTAGTTGTAGGTGATGTAGTCGTCATCAAGCCTGACGAGAGAGTTGCAGCGGACGGGTTTGTGATAGCTGGCGAGTCGAGCATAAATCAAGCCCCGATCACTGGAGAAAGTGTTCCGGTCGATAAGCGACCAGTTAATGATATCGAAGCTGCCGCATCCGCTCCCGAATCCCTTCCTCCTGAGCATCGTGCTTTCGCTGGCACGATCAACCAGTCTGGATCGCTTGAAGTTCAAGTCACGAAGATTGCGTCAGAAAACACAATGGCACGGGTCTTAGTGATGGTGAGCGAAGCCGAAACGCGAGTTTCACCAACACAGAAGTTCACAAAGAAATTTGAGAGATACTTCGTCCCTTCCGTTATCGCGGGCGTCGTTCTGTTGTTGTTTGCGCCGCTTATCATTAAAGAAACATTCAGCGAATCCTTTTACCGAGCGGAATCATTCGTCAGAACCTATGGATCAGTCTTGGTATGGTCGTCTTCCTCGTACCCGCCACGATCCTCGGACTCAACATTGGGCCCGCCGTTGCATTGCATGAAGGCAGTACTCTGGTAGTCGTAGCGAACGCCCTGCGATTGCTTGCATACCGCGAATGATAGAAGTTTGGGGGCTATTCCAAGGTGAGAAGTCAAAGAAGCCGCCGATTCTGTTCAAACTTCGGCTCCCTTGACGAACCAATGACCTTCCATTTCACCGGCAGATAATGAATGGGATCATGGAGCAATTACCGGGTATGGCGGCATACCAGGGAAATAGTGACCTGGATGGCCTTCGGGCAGATTATCGGGATAGTGATAACCTGGCGGCAGGTGGTATGGATGATCTGGTGGGAGCCGCGGCCAGATGATGTTGGGAAGCGGAGGTGGAGCTTCAATAACCACAGGCTCGTCCGGTGGTGGCGGCCAGGGCCAATCCTCGGGCCACCATGGTGGACGTGGTCCAGGGTCTTCGCTTGACGAGCCTTCATCGTTGCCTCCAGAACTCTCCGGTGGAATATACGGTGGTTGTTCTGACGGCGGATCGAAGGGTGGAATGAACGGATAGGGCAATCGAGGTAATTTGGGTTTGAACTTATCAATCATTGCAAGTTGCTCCTTTGCAAGGGACTGGGATGACGAAACGCGACGCGTCTACTAGGACACAACGCGCACTGGGGAATCGACTTGGTTTCGAGGAATGAGCGAAGCTCGTCGTCGCTCGCGGTTGGCGGGCAGGCTTCGTAATCACGGAACAAATCCCACTCCGAAATCGATTCGAGGCGGGCTTTTGTCTCTAGCTGTGGCCAATATGCGAGTGCAGGACATTTAGCGACGGAGCCATTCACAAGCTGGGTGCATGTTCGCTGCATACAGACGCGATATGCGGCGTTT
>JAXMBP010000089.1:0-16255 GCA_046349795.1 Pirellulales bacterium
AATAATGTCAAGCAAATTGCCTTGGCAATGCACAATTACCACGACACGTACAAGACGTTTCCTTGCTTTCTAACCCGCAATGGGCAGAATTCCTACTGGCGCGGGTACAGTGCCTTCACGGCAATTCTGCCTCAAATGGAACAAGCACCCCTATATGACGCAGTGGTAGCTGGGTCTAGCAATTTCTACTTCAATTGGGACGAAGGCGGAGCAGCTTTCGCGAACCTGTACAATGCTCGCGCTTCACGTGTTCCTGCTTACATCTGCCCATCGGCACGCAGATACAACACCAATGGAACTGGTTGGTCTAACGGTCCAGGTTGTAATTATGGCGTAAGCTTTGGTTCTACCATTAAATGGGATGACTTCCGTCAACAAAACGGTTTCTTCCGTGGACAAAGCGATACTAACAAGAACGCTAAATGCAGTACTGGAATGTCCGATATCATCGACGGAACATCAAACACATTGATGTTGTCAGAGCACCTTTCGGGCGATGACAACGCCAACTTCCTGATGGGTGGGCAAACGTCTGAACCACGTATCGGCAATGCGTTCGCGGGAGCTATTCAGTACCCAAGTGTCGCTGAGATCGAGACCTTCGGTATTGCTTGCAAGGCAATTACGGCTCACAACTCACAAAACGGTAACCAATGGATGTCGCCAGAACCGACGCAAACAATTCTGAATACTGTTGCTCCACCAAACTGGCAGTATCCAAACTGTCAAACCAGTGGAAGCGGCTTTGCATCGGACCGTGACGGTATCTATACTGCACGAAGCCAACACTCAGGTGGTGTTAATGCAGCCTATGGTGACGGTTCTGTGAGATTCATTACTCAGACAATCGATGTCAAGACTTACCAGTTCATCGGTGGTCGCGATGACGGTCAAACAGTCGCCGGACCAGAGTAGTTGGTACAATTGTTGAAATAAACCTTCGAGCCCCGCAACTTTTGCGGGGCTCATTACTTTTACGAGGGAAATATGAAAAAGAGCTTTTTTGCGCTCGCGTTGTTATTTGCATGTTGCTCAACTTTCCAGATGGGCTGTTCTCCGGCGTCCGTCGCTGTTGATAATCCATTGGAAGTAAAACCCGCTGATCAAATCAAAGCGATGTTATCCAGTTGTTTGGAAACTGGTAACCTCGGTAGCGAGCAGACTACCATCGAGCAGGCCATCGAGAAGATGAAGTCGACCGATGCTGCAAAAGCTGAAACTATTGCTAAAGCTTTCGACGCTTTAGTTAAGGCAACAACACCAGCTGCCAAGAAGAGCAAAGCGAAAGAAATTATCGGGCTCCTTTAGGACGCACGAATGTCAGTTCGCAGGGGTACACCTCAACGCCCGAAATCACGATTGTATCGTGGTCTAGTGGCGTTTTTTGTTTTTCTGGTCACTTTCTATTCTCTTGGACACTATTTCCTAACACGACAAATTCAGGAGAACATTCGCAAACGCAATCTTGACGTCGCAATGGAAAAAGTTGAACTCAAGCAGCGATTCTATCCGTTTGCTAAAAGTAACTGGGTAGAGCGCGCTAGAGTATTTCGGCTGACAGGTGATGCCGATGGGCTTCAAAAGTCTGTCGATCAAGGCCTTCGATATGGAGTGGATCCAGTTCAATTGGAGCTTGAAAACACATTGCTTCTAGCACAACAAGGACAGTTAGAACTTGTTGAGGATCGAATAGTTTCACTTTTAGCCACATCCGATTCTGATACGTTTGAGATCTGCGACGCCTTTGTTAATGGACTTCTTTCGGCTGGCCGAATCGGTAACGCTGAAACCGTGATCAGCGCTTGGAGCAAAGATAGCCCCAAGGCGGCTCTTCCGATCTACAGGCTGGCGAGATTGCGCGAGTATGAACAGAAAATTGCAGATGCTAAACGGCTCTACAAGCAAGCCATAGATTTACAACCAGACTTTTATCCTGCAAGCTACTCCTACGCGAGGCTTTTGCTAGATGAAAATGAACCCGAGGAAGCCGCCGTCTATTTCCAGAAGTGCTCTGGAGTGGCACACCCCGAAGCGAGCCTAACTGGCCTTGCCATGTCCAAGGTCAGACTGGGCGAAACAGCGAAAGCAAAAGAGCTGTTTGAGCAATTAATGAAGTCTGAGGTTGCGGAGTTTCGTAGGTCGTATCGATTGGTTTTTGAACCATTTGAGAGACTTGTAGCAGCCAGTGAATATGGAAAGTTGCTGGTAAATGATCAAGAATTCGCAAAAGCCATTGAAGTCCTAGACAGAGCGCTGAAGTTCAATGCTCGCGATGTTACGTCCAGGTATTCCAAGTCAATAGCACTACGTTCCATCGGCAAGACTATAGAAGCAGATGCAGAAGCAAAGATTGTAGCCGAAACGGAAACTGCCTTGCGCGAAGTGAATGAACTTCGTAATGCGATCAATCGCGACAATCAAGATGTGGAATCGATGCTTAAGTTAGCTGATATTCTGATCAAATTTGAATCACCGCGCAATGGTCTGTTTTGGCTGCGTAATGCTCTATCGGCCGACTCAACAAACGATAAAGTTCATCTTGCGTTATCAAAGTACTATGTCGACCACGCCACTGAATCGCAGAGCTATATCGGGCTGTCCAAGCGACACGCACTCGAGGCTGAAAGGCTGCAAAAACTCCGACGCAAGTAAGCAATTACTCTATGTGGATCTACTGAGTAACCACAAATCCAATGACTCCTAAGTATCAAGTCTCCAGTTGACTCAACGTGTTGAGCATTTTAGAAGACTAGTGTCATCACATCATTATCAATCTGCACGACCTGCTTCTCAGTAGTATTGGGTAGTTGAATGTGAAAACGAATTGGCCGCTCACCCTTCGCAACGCACCAGTACTGCTCGTAGGGATTCTGAGACAAGTAACTTCCGCCTCCACTAATCCAGCGTGCGTACTTGTTTTTGTCCGTTTCAAGTGTGATGGAAGTGCCAATACAATCTCGATTACATTGACTGCCTATCAAGCGAAGTTTGAGCGTGCGAGTCTCAGATCGATTGACCAAAATCACAGGCGGCTCGTTGACATGACTGAAGACTAGATCAAGACTGCCGTTGTTGTCGATATCTCCGCGAACGACTCCTCGTCCCCGGTGTTTCTTAGCAAAGTAATCGTTAGAAGGAAAGGACTGCTTCGCCATCCTCAAGGTCCCTGAATTCTCGAAAAGTAAAGGGATTTGGTCCAAAGTAGAGTTTGCTGGGAATTGAATGACGTGCCCATTCGTCACAACTATATCTTCATCGCCGTCCCCATCAAAATCGCCGGAAACTATACCAAAGCCTACGAATGACCTTCCGATAGCCGCCAATCCCATCTTTTCCGAAACCCATCCGAACATCATATTACCTCTGTTTTGATAGGCAGCAATTGATTCATTTTCGTAGTTGGTGACCCAAAGATCCGGACGTAGGTCATTATCAAAATCCCAAAGGCAAATTCCCATGCTTCCATTAGGAGCACCGCTACCATCAACGGCAACTCCCGCAATTAACGCTAATTCTTCGAAATGCCCACTACCATCACCTTTGTAAAGAAAATTGGCCGTAGTATCGTTGGCAACGTAAAGGTCCAAATGCCCGTCTTCATTTAAATCGGCAGCAATCACACCTAATCCTTTGCCCCCCTCTACCAATCCACATCGACTAGAGGTTTCTTCGAATGTCCCATCAGCAAGACTAAGAAAGAAAGAATGATTCAGCGCTTGAAATTCATTCGGTGAGCACACATCGCGTTGTCCTGCAAATGGGGCATTACAATGAGGATTCGTATCAAACGACCAATTCACATAATGAGCTACGTAAAGATCGACAAATCCGTCGGAGTTGAAATCCCCCCACGCAGCACTTGAACTCCAAAGTTCATCCTGAATGAGGTGGCTGTTGTGGGTTGCGTCGGAGAATGTGCCATCACCTTGATTCATCAAGAGTTGGATGCCGCCATATCCCGTGATCAACAGATCTGGAAATCCGTCATTATCGTAATCCGCGACAGAAACTCCATGATTGTAGTGAGTTGACTCGGGCAACACTTGATGAACGTTGACAAACCGCTGACCATTGCAATTTCTCAGCAGTGAGCAATTCCCAGGAGTTATTCGGTGATCCGACAGACTCCCGCCTCCAGCCAACCAAACATCAAGATTGCCGTCCTGATCGTAATCTACCAAGCCGACACCGCCGCCCAAGGACTCCAAGATCGAATACTGCTTTCCTTCCTCTCCATTGCGGTAGGTGATTGACGCGGTATCTTCTGAAAGCTCTTGTAGCTCAAACTTGAATTGAGAGACCGAGCCTGATTTGGACGAGCCACCAGTTGACACGCTAGGTTTCTGCGTGCAACCAACATGCAAAAGCGTTCCAATCGCAATAACTACAACTCCGCATATTACGCGCATAGCAATTCTTTCACTACATCTGCTTAGTAACATCGATCGAAGTAGCGTCAGCTATGGCCACATGTGTTTTCTGCTTAATTGCACCAGCAATGATGGCGCTTAAAGCGACACTAGTAGAGCAAATTGCTCCCCAAATCAGCCGCTCGGAATTAGATCCAGGAATGATCAACGTCATGTTGGAAAACTCGAAAAACTGTTGGGCTTGTGCACAGTAGACAACTGATGCGACAACTCCTCCAGCCAATCCGCACAACACGCATTTACCAAAATCTACATGCCTATGAGCCAAGGAAATTGCAAATTGCACGAGAACACTTATGGTCCCCCACAAAATCGAGTGGTACAAGATCGCGGTGACCATACTTGGTTCGACTGCAAGATTGGTTTCATTTGCATTGCGTTGTCCCAAAAGGAACCCTAGTAACCCTCCACCTGCACCTGCAAGAACTCCGCTAAACAGAATTGCCTTGATCCGCGGCTCAGAGCGAGAAGAAGTCAACGACAGGGTCACACCTAGCGCTGCTCCTAGAATTGCGAGAGTTGCACTCCCGTTCTTTTTGCTGAAATCGCAATGTGCCTGTTGATGAATCTGCATTACTTCCTGCGATGGCACAAACGGCATAGGCGGCAAATCCGTCGGTAACGCAAAAATGGGGTACGCGGCTTGCAGGAACGTTAGGCTGAGAACCAAGCCTAGTGCGTACCCGATTGTTGCAGTTCCGAACGTCGGTTTCCAACTTCGACCGTCAATTTCCTGATTCATTGCCATACGTCCTAATGAGCGAGTGTAGATTGGCAGCCGCCGATGTTTCATTGGCTCGATTTTTTCCTGAGTTGCCTCATGACGCCTTACCCCGCTCCAACGCGAATTAAGTCGACGCTGCCGGGGCTTATTCTACTCCGTTCAATTCTGTTCGCACTAGCTGCCAACGAACTATTAATGTGTCAATCGTTCTCGTACGTCTCGGGACACAGCACCTTCAGTAGCGGCGCGGCTACTTTACTAACTTCGGCCTATGGACAGAATTACAGTTACAGCACGACTTCACGGTTACTGCCTGGCGTTACCCGCTCGATTCACAAGGCGCCGAAGACCTTTCCATTTCCCAACGCCATGAAAAATAGTTGGACAGTGATCTACTTCGAGTCGCTGGGGCCAAATCAGACCAAGTTGATAGCGCGGTGTGGGTTATACCGATGACAAAGAATCTCAAGAAATGCTGCAGTTCTTCCAACGTGGGAACCAGTGGACGATGGAGCATCTGAAAAAGCAGCTTGAAGAGGATGCAAAATCGGTCGTCCGACTCGCCATGCAAAATCCAGCTCACTTGAGCTGGATTTAGCCGTAATCAAGAAAATGCTATTCCAATTCAGGTCGCTGAAGACCTCGATACTCTGATCGATGCACTGCCAAGTCGCTGGGCTGCACTGGAAGTAGGTGAGCCGATGCGATCAGCTCTTCAAATTCAAAGCTTGCGCCAGGCGAACTGGTCGACGAAATACCTGCGTGAAACTTGGCTGGAATGTTGACCTTGCGACAGATCGCTATCCATGTCGTTCTTCTGACCGGTCAAAATCTCATACAAGCCTTGGCGAAGGACGCGAGTCATCGCATTGCGCTCAGTATCCATGACGACCAAAATCAGGTGACCATCACGAGTCAAAAAACGCAGCCTTGAGTTCTGGGTGATCGCAAATCCAGTTGACCAACTTCTGCTGCCAACGATTTGAGCCCGTTGTCGTGTGGGCTCAACGACTGATTCTGCGCAGGTCCAAAGCGGTTACCTGAATCATGGAAACGCAGATGGATCGATCCTCTTGCTTGCACACCCCCACCTGCCGCCGAACAACGTTGGCAAACGCCGGATCGTTGTGGTTGGAGATCTCGCCGATCAGCACTTTAGGAATGATGATTGGCTCTTTCTTCGCGACCGGAGTAGAGCGCACTGCGTTTGAACCAGTTTGTCGCAAACGACGATTTTCGATCTGCGGGTCGAGGCTGGAAATCTCTGACTCAATCACTCGGTCAATGGCGTCCATCGTATCCAGGCTTTCTAGTCCAGACTGAGCTGCTTCGACAATCGCTGATGCTCTGCTGTAGGCGTCACCGGAGTCGGTGGAATGACCGCCGATGTTATTTTCTCCAAGTTCTGAATAGCCTGCCGAGTAGCCAGCTTTCCGTTGCGAGCCTTATCCACTTCGCCATACGCAACGAACTGAGATGACATTCGAGTTCGGTCCAATGGCTTGAAATCTTGTTCCAGGGCATGGGGATATCGATCCAGCTCCTGGGTAGAACAAGTTCGGCTCGCGACGAAGTGATCTCGTTCGATAAGACCCACAGCAACTGCGGAGCGGCCCAGTCGGGAACTTGATGGCCGACGGGGAGCTTTCTCCGCGCGCGGTAATTGAGCAACTGCTGAACGGTATCGCTGTTGAATTGATCTCGAGCCTGGTTGTATCGTCCAGGCTGCTGGTAATTAGATAGTGGATATTTGCTGGATCAAGCTTTAGCAGCTCGTTCAAAGATCGATGAGGCGAGCATTGCGGGCCAACGCTTGCGTCGAGCAATGTTCGCAACTGCAGGCATTCCGTTAAGCCCAAGCAGCACAAGTGTTCACCGACGGAATCGGGTTGCGTAAACCTTCCTGCAAATCGACCGGTGGCGAGCGCGGTAGAGCGGCAAACTTGCGGCGATCAGACGAAGTAGGTTTTCCATTTCGAGCGTGTGATTGCGTTGAGCGATATGTATTCACAGATGGCTCCCAACCAAATGCTGGCCGTTTCGGTCTCTCGCTGGTGATTCGATCTGCGTCGCTTCGCAAAGGATTGATCAATGAATCCAGGCAAGTCTTGACGGGAGCGGTTGGCAACTGCGTCGGCTCGCCGCGCATGGCCGGACGACTCAGCCAACGAAAGTAGTTTTGCAAGGCTGGTTTTGTGCGGATGAGACGGCTTGGCCAGAGCTGCGTGGCACTCTAGGTGATCAAGTTCTGGTTGCTGCTTCGGCCATGGAAAACACACTCTACGAAGGTCCATTCTTAACGGAAAAAGGGTCCTAGAGAACGTAGCTTACGCCTTAAAACACAGGCTGAAACCGACCTTTACCAATTGACCTTTGCAGCAAGCGGGTAACAATCATGCCGGTTGTACAGGTTGTAGTGTGTCAAGATGAGGTTCTTGTGAGCGAATTTGCGGTGATTTTGGCAGCGGCGGGGCAGAGCAGTCGCTTTGGAGATCCTTTCCAGAAAAAGGTTTTTACCACGGTCGGCGGCAAGCTCGTGGATGCACTCCGCTGAAACTTTTTCCGCGATCGGACGTCGGGCAGATCCATCTTGGTAATTTCGCCGAGGATCGCGAGCTGTTCAATGAGAAATTCGCTGGCCACGCCGCAATGCTGGCATTCAAACAGTAACCGGTGGTGCTCAACGAGCCGACAGTGTGCGAAACGCACTTGTGTCAAACCAAACATGCAGTTCGTAGCTGTTCACGATGCGGCCCGGCCATGCGTACCATCGCAAGACATTGAAAGCGTCTTTTCGACAGTTCGCAAGACGCGAGCCGCGATACTGCCCTGTTTCGCCACTGTCAAACGCGTGGATGCCGAAAAGCGAATTAAAGAAACTGTGCCTCGCGACGGCTTTATGGTTAGCTCAAACGCCTCAGTGTTTTGAGCTAAAGCTACTGCTGCAGTGCTACGCGAAGTCCGGCAACTCAAGTACCGCGACTGATGAGGGCTAGTTTGGTCGAACAAGCTGGGCATTCTGTAACCGTAGTTGAAGGCAGTCCGTTGAATATCAAGTTACAACCAAGAGCGATTTGAAATTTGCAGAGCTGGCCTTGAAAGCTCTTCCACAACCCAAGCCATTCCCCTTTTAGATTTGATAAACTTCGATGACTTCAACAAACATTATCGACGAGCTGACTTGGCGTGGCTTGATTCACCAATGCACGAACGAATCAACTGCGAGCATCTATCGCAATCGCGAGCTGTCTATGCGGTTTTGATCCAACTGCACCAAGCTTACACTGCGGTAGTTTGCTGCCTTTGATGATGCGCCGTTTTCAACGCGCTGGTCACCGACCCATTGCGGCTGGTAGGCGGTGCTACTGGGATGATTGGCGATCCCGGCGGTAAAAGTGAAGAACGCGCGTGCTGCTGGATACCGATGTGCTGGCTGCCAACGTGTCAGGCATGGCCAATCAGATGAAGAGGTTTCTTGACTTCGACGGCCCAAATCCAGCTCAACTAGTGAACAACTACGATTGGATGCAGGGTTGGTCGTATATTCATTTCTTGCGCATGTGGGCAAGAACTTTCCAGTGAATGTGATGTTAGCCAAGGACAGCGTCAAGAGCCGACTGAGCGAGAAGATTCCGGGTTGAGCTATACCGAGTTCAGCTACATGTTTGCTGCAAGCGTACGACTTCGCTTACCTGAGCAAGACGAACGAGTGCACGTTGCAGATTGGTGGAAGCGATCAATGGGGCAATATCACTGCCGGTATTGATTTAGCTCGCCGCATGCATGGAGCTCAACTGTATGCACGACATGCCGCTGCTTTTTAACCAGCGATGGCAGAAAGATGGGCAAGACCGAAAAGGGAGCGATCTGGCTAGATGGCTCGCACGAGTCCCTACGCTTTTTTATCAGTACTGGTACAACACGGCTAATGCTGACGTGTTGCTGTGCCTTCGATTCCTGACCGAGATCGACCAAGACGAATATCGCTCGCTGGAAAAATCGCTGGCTGAAGATCCAGGTGCTCGACTATCTCAAAAGCGACTAGCAAGTTGGCTAACCGAGTTCATTCATGGCGCTGAAGGGCTCCAAGCCGCATTGGCTGAAGCTGCTGCAGTGTTATGCTAAATGGGGCAAAATTCAAGTTCCGCGACTGATGAGGCTAGTTTAGTCGAACAATCTGGGCAAGCTGTCACCGTGTTTGAAGGCAGTCCGTTGAATATCAAAATTACAACCAAGAGCGATTTGAAATTTGCAGAGCTGGCCTTGAAAGCTCTTCCACAACCCAAGCCATTCCCCTTTTAGATTTGATAAACTTCGATGACTTCAACAAACATTATCGACGAGCTGACTTGGCGTGGAATTCCAATGCACGAACGAAGCTCAATTGCGCAGACATCTATCGCAATCGCGAAGCTGTCTATGCGGGTTTTGATCCAACTGCACCAAGCTTACCTGCGGTAGTTTGCTGCCTTTGATGATGTGCGCCGTTTTCAACGCGCTGGTCACCGACCCATTGCGCTGGTAGGCGGTGCTACTGGGATGATTGGCGATCCCAGCGGTAAAAGGAAGAACGCGTGCTGCTGGATACCGATGTGCTGGCTGCCAACGTGTCAGGCATGGCCAATCAGATGAAGAGGTTTCTTGACTTCGACGGCCCAAATCCAGCTCAACTTGTGAACAACTACGATTGGATGCAGGGTTGGTCCTATATTCACTTCTTGCGCGATGTGGGCAAGAACTTTCCAGTGAATGTGATGTTAGCCAAGGACAGCGTCAAGAGCCGTCTGGAGCGAGAAGATTCGGGGTTGAGCTATACCGAGTTCAGCTACATGTTGCTGCAAGCGTACGATTTTGCTTACCTGAGCAATACGAATGAGTGCACCTTGCAGATTGGTGGAAGCGATCAATGGGGCAACATCACCGCCGGTATTGATTTAGCTCGCCGCATGCATGGAACCCAGCTCTTCGCGCTCACCTGCCCGCTGCTTTTGACCAGCGATGGCAGAAAGATGGGCAAAACTGAGAAGGGTGCAATCTGGCTGGATGGCTCGCGCACAAGTCCCTACGCTTTTTATCAGTACTGGTACAACACGGCTGATGCTGACGTGTTGCTGTGCCTTCGATTCTTAACAGAGATCGACCAAGAGGAATACCGCTCGCTGGAAAAATCTTTGACCGAGGACCCAGGAGCTCGACTGTCTCAGAAGCGATTGGCCAGTTGGCTGACTGAGTTCATTCACGGCGAAGGCCTACAGGCCGCGTTGCGAGCTAGCGAGTATCTTTTCGGAGCCGAGATATCGGATCTGTCCGACCAACAATTGTTGGAGATCTTTAACGACGTTCCCAGCGGTACAGTATCACGAGCACAATTGGAGCAAGGCCTGCCTGCGATTGATGCTCCTGTGTTGGTTGGATTGTGCAAGAGCAAGGGCGAAGCCAGACCGCAGTTTTGGAGCGGTGGAATGCGTCAACAATCGTCGCATTGATGACGTATGCTTATACCGAGTAACTTGGCTAGTGAGTCGGCGATTGTAATCCGCGTTGGTAAAAAGCGATTTTGCTGTGCGCTTCCGCGTTGAGGGCTAGTGGTTGCGTGATTCGCCAGAATTCTTGGCTGAAACTGAACGCCAGAATTCCTGACTCTACCAACCGCTGTTAACAAGAATTCTGAATCCGAATGAGGAATTCTGGCGAATCCCACTACGATTAGTCGGCAATGACGGGCAAGATGCCCATCCTGCTTTAGCGGCGCTGGTCCTTCCACCTCGATGATTTGGCTTCGCTGCGAGGTAACGAACCGTGCGGAGCTGAGACAACTTGAATCCTCAGGCCAGTTCGCAGAGCCAGCAGTTTCTCGATCTGCTCCGCAGATCTCAAGGCTAGATTCGATTTTGAGGCTAAGCTGATCGAGTGATCCTGTCGAGTTACCAGAACCTGGTACTCGGCCTCGGCGGATACCGAACGAATCAGTCCATCGATGCTTGATGGAAAGATGTTGACGCCACGGATTGTGACCATATCATCAGCTCGACCTATCGCTCCTTCCGGCAACCAAGCAAAGCCACAACGATCCAAGAACGATCCCAGCCTGCTCAAACGCACAATATCACCAGTTCGATAGCGAAGCACCGGTGCACCGTATCGACCCAGCGAGGTCAGAACCAACTCGCCGACCTGCGTATTGGAATCTACGTTGTCAGTTTGAGTGACCGTTTCAGAAGTGAACTTGGTGATTTTGCCATGAAACGGAATGACTTCCGCGATAAAGCTTGCCTCGTTGATATGCAAACCGCAACGATCGGGCCATCCAAATCCCCACGGACCAACTTCGGTCGCTCCTGCGTGGTCAACCACGCTGGCCTGCCAGGCTCCACTAATTCGCTCTCGCACCTCGGCGACACTTCCGCCAGCCTCACCAGCCACGATCAGCGTCCGTACCGACAGGCTTTCGAGCGGAAACTTTTCAGCTTGTGCCACTTCAGCCATGTGAAGAGCATAGGTCGGCGTGCAGCAGACCACAGTCGCCGCCGATGTTCTCATGAACTCAAGCCTAGCAATTGTGGACAAGCCGCCGCCGGGGATCACCATCGCTCCGCGATCTACACAGGCTTGATGAGCACTCCAAAAACCGATGAAAGGACCGAATGAGAAAGCAAGGAAAACGCGATCGTGATTCGTGACTTGAGCAGCGTTCAAAACATGCTGCCAATTCGTCGACCACCAGCTCCAGTCTTCCGCAGTATCCAGAATCATTAGTGGCTGGCCACGAGTTCCACTAGTCCTGTGGAGCCGCGAATATTGCTCGGCGGGAAAAGTCTGATGTAGGCTGATTCCGCTGACCGAACTGCTTTCGCTAAGTTCTGCTTTTGAAGTCATCGGCCATTGCGATAACTCACTAAGATCTTTGAGTCGAGCTTTCAGATCGATGCCCGAGTCGTGAAGTTTGCGAGCGTAGAACTGATTCGATGGCAGAATGCGTTCGAGCTGCAAATTGAACTGTTCTAGCTGCCAAGCTTGAATCTGCTGGCGGCTCCATCGCCACAACTCGCAAGATTGTGGCCATGAATGACTAGCTCCAGCACAACCGCTCTGCGAAGTTGATGGCATCGAAGGTGATTGCATCGGTTAGCTCGACGAATTCGCGTGCTGAATGAAACAATTATCGGGGCGAGCTACAGATCCAGCGAGTCCAACTGGTCAAGCAACTGATCTAGCTTGTCGCCATCGCGCTTGGCTGGCGTCGAGCTTGCAACGGGGTTCGGTGGAGAAGAGATCGTGGATTCAGTGCGCGAAGTTGAACTTACTTCCGACGTTTCGCTTACGGCTGCACGTCCTGCCAAGATCAACTGCTCATCGCGTTCCCTGGCAGCAACCGCTGCAGCGTCTTCGTTTGTCTCGGGTGCTCCGAAAAGTTTCGACAAGTCGATCTTCATGCTGCCAGCATCAACTGCTGCTCCCGCAATGGCGGGAGTCTTGTGCTGCGGAAACATGATCGCGTTCTGCGGACAGACTCGACTGCAGGCTGGGCAACCCTTACGACAATTGTCCGCCTGCTCGACGACAATCGTTTCATTGGTATCAACGCCGTAAACGCCGAACAGACAGAAGTCGATGCACTCCATGCAATTGGTACAGCGACTGAAGTCGATCACGGGATACCAACGTCGACCGGGCGTTTCTTCTAGCGTAGTAATAGGTAGGTGTGTACTACCGACATAAGTGTCGTTCGTTGGATTGGCAGCTCGAGCCAGCATCTCTAAGGTGAGCGGTTGACTTGCGGCGGGTTTCGATAGCCCCGCGATCCTGGCTATTTCGTCGGCAAAATCTTGAGCCGAATTGCTGGCTCGAAAGTCGATGCAGTAGATGTGGCGGTCGGGCCGAGGCTGCGCGTGAACGACGGTATCCTCATTCACTTCGTCCTGATCGTTCGATGAATCCTCATCGTCCTCGTCTTCATCTTCGTTGGCCTCTTTCAACAGAACTTCGCCTGGCTTGCCGCGAACATCGTTGCGATCGAGAACCCAATGCGTAGCTCGATCAAACAGCCAGCTAATCACTACCAAAGCCTGTTTGCGATCTCGCATGGCTTGATATGATTGACTGTTCTTGGTCAGGTCGTACAGGTGTGGGATCTGCAAAACCTCAACACCTGGAATCTTGGCGGATAATTCGGCAATCGCTAGCTCTAGATCCCGCTTCTCGGGATTGCGACTTTGGCCAGCAGAAAGCACAACAGTTAGCCAGGGACGGACGCCGCTTTCAGTGCTGTGGTTGGGTGTATTCGCGACGGTAGAGATCATAGCTATAGTTAGTTGTTGGTCAGGTAGATTCACCTAGCTCAAACCCAAGCGGATCAACCGCGTCGGCGTCTAGCTGCTGGAAGTATTATCGATGAAGGCCCGCAATCTGCTACTGGGTTATCAACTCCCGGCTAATTTTCGGCCAACTTTTCCAGTCTGCACATACTCAGCGCCCCATCAATCTAGCCATTCAAGCCAGTTCATTCCACGGCTGCGTGGTAATCGCATCTTGATCACGGACCCGCAATAAACCGCTTTCAAGCCGTACTGGCGAAAAGGGGGAACGTGATACAATAACGCTTTTGCAACACAAGCTTTTGAGGGTGAATCCTCCGATGGGTGCTGTTACTGAGACTGTTAATACGATCAATTCCACAGTGCGAACGGTGGCATTCGCTGTTTTGGTCGGTGTTTTAGGAACCGCCGGATACTTTGGCTATTCGACCTACACAGCCAATGAACGCGCGCTGAAGGACAAAGAGGCCGAACTGGACCAGGCTAATGGAAAGCTGGTCGTACTTCAAAAGGATGTCGACACGCTTAAAGTTGATGTGGCCGAGAAGACCAAGCAGATTGAAAAGCTTGAGACTTCACTGCATCTTTTGAAGACCGATCAACGTTTGGCTCGGATCAAGGTTGCCTCGATCGAAAGGGATGATGTTGGAAACGCCAAGTCGTGCCAATTGGAGTTCGTCGAGTTGGGGCCAAACGGTACGGCTATCTCCGAGCCTAAGTCCATTAAAGTCCCTAGCGATATGATCTATGTCGATAACTGGGTGGTTAAGTTTGATGACAAGTATGTCGAACATGGGGATGTCGAGCGAGGGACGTCGTTAGTTTTGTTCCGTCGCATCTTCGGCGAGAATCAGCAGCCCAACGAGGGCGTCTCGCTGGATCAAGTCGGAATGCGACCTCAGGCATACGCTCGTGGTGGAGCATTGTCGGAGTTGGAGAAGAAGCTGTGGAGCGAGTTCTGGGAGTTCGCCAACAATCCACGAAAGGCTTCAGAAATGGGCATTCGCGCTGCCAACGGCGAAGCCATTTCGATTCAAGTTCGCGAAGGCATGTCCTACGATCTTCAACTGCGATCAAGCGGCGGCATGTCTTTCAAAGTCGTCGAGCCCAAGCCCTGACAGTTGATTTCTCTTGACAGGGTATTTCCGCGCTTGGAATTACCTGACAGTGCCAATTCGAGTCAGAATCGCTTACCGTTCTTGATTCCCCTCGCTTCGCAGGATAAAACCTTGAATGCGATTCAATAAAATGTGGGGGATTTGACAGATGCAAAGAGCGAACTTCTGCAGCTTCTCTGTGACTACAATCTTCGCGTTTCACTACCTTGTTACATCGCTGTTACCTGGATCAGGTAAGGCAACAGCGTTTCAAGAAGCCGATAAACCTTTAACGACTGTATCGTCGGTAAAGTACTTGTCGGGAGACGAAGCCGCCAAGCGAGTGCCTGTCTTGCTGACGGGTGTGGTAACTGGCGTGCCTCCAGGTTGGAAGGGCTTTTTCGTAGAGGATGAAACGGGAGGTATCTATTGTGAACCGCTCGATGCCGAAAGCGAGAAAACGTTTTGGCCAATTCATGTTGGCGAGTTAGTGCAGTTACAAGGAGTGAGCGCACCTGGCCATCGAAACTCGTTTTTAACGGTTTCCAAAGTCTTATCTCGAAGCGTTGGTCCACTGCCTGATCCAAAATTAACCACTGTTAGACAATTAATCGACGATGTAGTGGACGCCGATTTTGTTCGAGTTCGCGGTCAAATAGTCGGACTTGTCAATATCGCTGGGCAGATGGAATACGGTCTACTGGCCGATGGTGTAGAGGCGCAAGTTCTCCACGTCGGATTTCGAATTGATCCTAAAGTCTATGAGCTAGCCGAAGTCGAGGTTTGCGGCATAGTTATTCCACAGGAAGCTCAGGCGAGAAAGGTCAAGATCATTGTCCCTGATGAGCCTTCGTTCAAAATGCTTGCCACCGATTTGGAAGTGCTGAACGCGACTCCACTCAATTCCATTCGAAACTTGTTCAAGAATCATGCTCCAGTCAATCGTGTGGTTAGGGTTTCAGCCGACCTCTACTCCAAGGATGCTCAACACTCTTGGCTTATTGGAGGCGGTTTTGGAATTCGCTGGAACCACGCAAACATTCTTCTGCCAAGCAATACTCGAAGTGTCGAGCTTATCGGGATATTAAAGGGCACTGACTCGCGTCGCTGGATCGACTACTCAACTGTACTCTCGACCTCTGAAAATACAATCAATCAGAACTTGGGGGCTAGTACAACAACTGAGAAACCTTCAGTTCTGGTAAATCGGCTGGTTACCCTAACGGGAACATTTTGGGACTCAAACATATTCAATTCCGATGCGATACTATCCTTCGACGTGGATGACTCCAAACTAACTTGTCGTTTTATAGGATCTTTGGGCGAGGCGGAGCTGTCGCATTTAAGACGCGGTGCCAAGTACGAAATTACGGGGTTGCTGACTCCAGTAGTCAATGACAGTTTGGACGCCACAGAAATGTTGGTTCGATCGGTTAGCGATATTGTGGAGGTCTCAGGGCCACCTTGGCCAACTCGAATAACACTCTACATCGTGTCCCTACTTTCCACGGGGCTAGCCTTTGGCCTCGCCACAGCCACCTATCAATGGTTAAGTGCTCGCAAGGCAAATGAGCGATTGGAGTTGGCAAAATCAATGCTAAGTAGCTCGAATGAAGAGCTTGAGGCTAGAGTTGCGGATCGGACAAAGGAGTTGATGCAGTCAAACAGCAAATTAGTCGAGGAAGCAGC
>JAXMBP010000090.1:0-15745 GCA_046349795.1 Pirellulales bacterium
GTCTTCGGCCGGTTGAAGAGAGGTCCGAGCTATTGGAATCGATGGCCATGGAGGAGCCGTTAGCAAAATTTGACTGCATTGCGAGCAAATGAATTGTTGAGGCAGCAGTAACTCGCTGGCAGTGGCAACGATGCCGTAACGAGCCAAAATGCTACCATAGCGATTCCAATAAAAGCTGCCAATAGAGAATTACTATGCATCAATGCCTTCAAAATCAAAACCTGCTGAACGACATTCTCCGCAACTAGGGCAATCGCGATACAATACGAGGGTTCGAATACAGGTCATCGATAAGTGAATGACCATGAGGTACCTCCTGCTTGTATCGCTAGCATTACGTTGCCGCTCCCACTTTGCCAGGTTGTCCAATGCAAATTTCAATATGCAGAACACTAATCCGAGTTTTGTCTGACGCTAGGATCATGCTGATCGCCCTAATCGCAATGATTGCGATAACAGACTTTGCTGCCAGCTCAGCTCAAGCTCAAGTTCCGCCGTTATCTCAATTACCTGGTGCCGTGGCTGGCGATCCATTTGGCGTACTAAGTGTCGAAATTCCACTGCCGCCTGATTGGGACGGTAGAACACCTAGAATCATTGTTACCGATGACCAAGATCGAGTTTTCTATCCCGTTGTGACTGTTAAGACTGTTGAACAACGAGAGGGTGGGGCACTTGGCTCTAATCCTGGACCGCGTATTGGTCGTCCAGGTGGCATCGTTGATAGAGTTCGCAGTGCAATTCAAACATTCGGCGACACCAAAGAGGTACCGATTGCGATTCAGGTGCATGCCTTGTTTCGCGGGCAAACGGCATTCAAACTTCGGTTGCAAGGGGACATAGTTCAAGAGATTCAATTTATTCCCGAAACTGTCCGCCGCGAAGCGACTCTCAAACGAATGATGGCCGCATGGTGGGGTTCCTATGTTCAGAACGCATCCAGTTCAATCGCAGGCAATGACGTTCCCAAATTGGTTCACTATTACCTAACCGGGATGCTCGGTCGACGCTTGGAACTACCCATCCCTGATTTAGATCCTCCAGAAAAAGACAAGAAAGTTGACAAGAAGGAGGAGAAGAATCAACCTCTAGAAACTCTGGCTCTGCTCGCCGCAATTGAACCGTTGCGAGAAGAGATCTTAGAACGAGTGATTCGTGAACCTGTCATTCATCAAGGCGAGTTGGCTGTGCCTGCGGAGCCACAGTGGCAAACAAGCCCGATGCCGGCGCTTCCCGGAGAGGTCGAAGTAGAAGCTCTGGCAAGTCGCATACCGCCAGAGTGTTTCTATCTGCGATTCGGCTCGTTCAACAACTATCTCTGGTTTCAAGAGCTTGCCGAACGATTTGGTGGTGACCTGACGCAGGCCTTCTTCCTGAGAGGCTTCAACTACGAGTCAACGAAGCGCATCGAGCGCATGTTGGCTGCCAAGCTGACGACGGTTGCCAAGATGTTTGGGGACAAACTGGTTGGAGATATGGCGCTATTTGGCTCTGATCTTTACCTGAATGAAGGTGCGAGTCTTGGGGTAATCTTCCATGCTAATAACCCTGCGCTCATCAAAACGGCTATCGAAGCCGATCGGCGAAACGTACTAGCGAAAAACAAAGACGCTAAGCTTGTTGAGATAACCATTGAGGGCCGACCGGTCTCTTTCTTGACTACTCCTGACAACAGAATTCGGTCTTTCTTTATCGTTGAAGATAGTTACGTCGTTCTAACGACAAGCCAGCATCTTATGCAGAGATATCTTCAAGTTGTAGCTGGTGAACCTTCTTTGGCAACGACTGAAACATTTCGTTGGGCCCGCAATTGGATGCCCGAGTCGAACGACTACAGCGTGTTTGCCTACTTATCGCCAGACTTTTTCCATCGGTTGGTGAGCCCACAGTATCAGATCGAACTGCAGCGAAGGTTGGAGGCAGTTGCTCACTTGGAACTGGCTGAAGCAGCTTCGATGGCCGCCAAAGCCGAAAGATTGCAGATCGCAGACTCTGTTGTTGCATTGAAAGAGCATGGATTCCTACCACCTTGGTTTGATGTGAGGCCCGATGGCTCCCGACTTTTGAGAAATGGTGATCGCTGGATGGATGCGGCTCGTGGATCACGAGGAGGCTTCTTACCAATTTCAGACGTGAAGTTGCAATCCGTGTCGCAATTCGAAGCCGATCAGTATGCAAAGGTTGCGCAGTACTATCAGCAGCAGTGGAAGAAAATGGATCCAATTCTACTGGGCATTCGGCGATACCAGGGTGATGGTCCTGGCCTAGAACGAGTCTTCTTCGAAGGTCATATTGCTCCGTTTGAAGCAAAAAAATATGGCTGGATCGCTAGGCAGTTAGCTGAACCAAGTCCACTTGAGATTGTTCAGCCGGCCGACGATGCGGCAACATTGCAAGTTCATGTTCGCGGCGATCGACAAGGAGAAGATTACTATTTGTTTGCTGGGGTGAAAGATATGCTACCTCCTGAACCAGAAGATGTTCAGGGACTGCTGAAGATTGTCCGAACGCTTCGATCGGCTCCCATTTATCTGGGGGCATGGCCGAAACCGAGCTTGATCGAACTTTTGCCGCTTGGCCTTGGTGCCACTATGGCTCGACCAGACACGCAAGGTTTCTCCAGAATTATAGGCGGGCTGTGGCGTTGGCAGAATCAACAGTGGAGCCTGTTGTCGTTTGATCGAACGATCCTTGAGTCGGCTATTCTCACAACTAGCCACTCAACAATCAACCGACTACGCACAAGTTAGGTTCCATGTCAGTAACCTGCAGGGATCGAAACTTGAAAGATGGATAAATGGCCAATGTAAAGAACGAGGCTGGCGTGCCAGCCAAGGCAACGCTCTGCTATTGGACACATTGCACCAACAGCTCAAAGTTCCCAATGATCAGTGCCTCGACGCTGCTATTAAGCTGATCGACGTTAAGCTTCAATGTCCACTCGGCGGAAGCTATGAAATCCGTTCCGGCCAAGCCGATGCTTTTGCACTTTAAAGCACTGCTTGGGAGCGAGGCAATTTATCTGCGCGTCGCAAGCCATTGCCACCCGACTATCAAGCTCCTTGGATTCAATGGTTCCGTGGAGCCAAAATACAAGCCGTTCAGCAGTCCAATAGTTTGTCGATCGATCGGCTTGCTTCAACTAGAGCTTCCGCCTCTTCCCAAAGCTACAGCCGATGACATCGATACCAGCACATTTCTGCCTAAGCTAAACTTCGATGTCTTTTCGTTGCCTATGAAAATGTTTGGCGGTGGTACGAACGGAAAAGAGGATGTCAAAACTGAGCCGCCTCAAAAGAATCAAATTCCACGTCGCAGTTTTTGAGATTTGGAGTGGTCAACTATCCTTCAAGACAAGTGAAGAATCCAATGCTTCGCTTGCCCTAGATGATCGCCGATTTACGAACCTCCCGCCCACTGACGAGACTACAGTCTATCCATTATTTTACGGGAGGGTCGGTAAGCGAGTAATGCGAGCTTTCCGGGGAGGGCGAAAGATACGGGCCTCACCTAGCGACTCTCCCGCAAATTGGCGTGCTTTTTATCGCAGACTTGTGCGCTGGAGGGTCCAGTCGCGTGATCTACCGGCGATCAGCGAGAAGTCCAAATAAATCCAAATAAGCGGTGCGCTGTGAGATTGCATAATCACTTTTCAGGATCGTTATCAAGAGCCGTGAGAAATTGATCGATCAATCCGTTTGGGGCTTTGACGATGTGCTCAGGGCCGGGAAAACGCCCGCTCTTAACGTCCGCGATGTAGTCCCGAAAACCGCCTACGCGCTCCTCTTGTACTGCTTGTTCCATCTGATACAGGTTTCGATACTGTTTGGTATGGCGTGGATAGGGTGGAGCATGATTACCTAAGATGTCTTCTGCGAACATGAACTGAATATCTCCGCCACTACCAGCGCCGATCGATGAAGTCACTAAGCGAGTGCGACTGGAGATTTGCAGCATCAGCTCAGCCGGTATCACTTCCACCTCAACGGCCCACGCACCTGCTTCTTCGAAGGCCTGAACCTGCTTGTAGACCCACAGGGCCTCTTGGAGAGTTTTTCCGACCGCTTTGAGTCCTCCGGTCCAAGTGCTCAATCGCGGAACAAGGCCAGCATGAGCCTCAACAGGGATTCCGGCCTTCGAAACAGACTGAATCAACTCTGGGTTCCATTGGCACATGATCCCATCAGCCCCAATATCCATCGCATCATAGCCCGCTCGGATCGCTTCGGCTGCGGTGACAACTTTTGTCAGTCCAATACAGAATGTCATGAACGTATGAGGAGCTGCGTTGCGAATAGCGATGGCTGCGGCCGGATTGCTTGGATCAAACTTAACTTTCAGGGTATCGATGCCAGCTTCTTCAGCCGCAATAGCCTCACTGGTCGTGAACGGCATGGTCTCCGTTAAGACGGCCTTTCCTTTCAGGTCTCGCAAATGTTTGACTGTATAGTTCCTGGTGGCATAGACTCCTCCCAGAGTCATAGTCCGTTGCAATCCTCGCTGGTGAGCATCTCGTGGAGGTAAGGCGTTTGCATTTGTTGTGTCATTGTTTTTCATTAGCTGAGCCTAAACTACGTGACCTCCAGTTCCACATCAAGATTAAAATCATAGCCGAAGGAGCATGGACGCGTTAGAGGATTGTTAACTCCATTTCACAAGCGATCAACCTTATGGACTCGAAAGCTGTAGCGGATTCGGGTTCCATCACTAGAAATCAACCCACCTTAGTTCCTCATCATAAATCAAGGTGAATAGCATGCGGATAACTTTAAAAGGTCCGGGAGTTGCCGTAGGCGCTGACGACGAACCGATCAGCGACGTTGACTTACTGCGCAAGTTTTCTGGTGTAAAGTCAGCCGAATCCTGTGTCGAGTATTTTAGTGAACCATTGAGCGAAATCTATTTCGAAGGCGGTTACCTCGAGTTTGATTTCGATGAAGCACTTCAGCAACTCGCAATAAAGACGGTGTACCACACGCCGCGTGAGTTGAAGAAAAAGGAAATGAATGCCCTAATTGATCAGACAATCGGTCAATGGAGCGACGGAATTGGAGAGAACGGTATCGAGGCTCAAGTCGATCCCGTTGTGTATCTGATGGCCGTCTTCCCGCTTGAAGAATCAAGCTTCTCGGTCGAGCAGGTGGATGATGGCGTCGTTGTCAAAGCACCTCGCAAGTCGCCATTGTTCGCCGCCGCGAAGTCAGGAGACACTGGGAAAATCGAGAAACTGCTTTCGGCCGGTGAAGATGTGAATGCTCGAGACCGTGAGAAGTCGACTCCACTGATCGTTGCAGTACAACACAATCAGCTTGAGGCTGTACGAGTGCTAATAGCTGCGAAATCGGCAATGAATACAGGGAACAAGTTTGGCTCCACACCCGTGTTAATCGCTGCAATGCACGGTCACACGGAGATTCTAGAGGTTTTATTGAAAGCGGGGGCCGACCCGAACTACTGCGATCCCAAAGATTATTCTGAACACCCTCCATTGCATCTGGCCTGCAATCGTGAACA
Source organism: Pirellulales bacterium (assembly GCA_046349795.1). Taxonomy (GTDB): domain Bacteria; phylum Planctomycetota; class Planctomycetia; order Pirellulales; family Pirellulaceae; genus Aureliella. The sequence goes on from JAXMBP010000090.1 coordinate 5,515, forward strand.
GTTCACCTGCGTTAAAATGCTGGTTCAGCACGGAGCATCAGTGAACTATCAGTGTCGAGACGGAGGGTACTCTGCCATCATGCACCTGAAGCAAAAGCATGTGGAGATCGCGAGGTTTTTAATCGAACATGGCGCAAATCTCACGTTGAAAAGTCTCATGGGAACTGGCGTAGATCCGAAATTATTCGCTGCCCTGCAGCAGGATGACTCACTCAAAGACCACTAGGGGTTCTCGAACAGGCGCAATGATTGAAGGTTTTCGGAAAACGCTTTATACTCTTGTGATGGCGAGTACTCGCTGCCTTCGTGGATGACGATTCCGTACTTCAAGACCAATGAGCGGCCAGGTTCGACGATCGTCGATTGGACGGGTCCCTGTTTCATAGCAGCTCGTCCAAAGGCGTTGGCAACCATGAGTCCATAGTCCCGATTATGCCACCAAGTTGGCCTTTCTTTCGTGAACTCGCAGAGCACCGTGATACCCACTTCCCGATCATCCATCTTGCCCGAGTAGTCACACCAATCGGCTGATTGTCCCCAAGTACTTTTGGCAGTTTCTACGCCTTTGGATGAACGAATGCGACCGCCGTTCTTTTCTGTGAGAGGTGTCGCAACGCGTATGCCAAAACCCATCTCCTCTTGATCGCCGAAAGTAATTGTCGGTTCTGACCCGTTCTGTTTGGAGGCCTTTACCGGGAAATCCACAATCCAAATGAAACGGATTCCCGACTTGAGCTTGGAGATGTGGAAACGGCAATTCATCGTGCCGATTTTCGAGTCGCTGTTTCCGATCAAAGTTGAGGTCGTAGCAAACTCTAGCGACCCATCCATAATCACAGGATTGGACAAGAACTTCTCATGCTGGATCTTACCTTTGTTTCTCCAAAAATCTTCACCGTTCACATTTCCAAAACCAATCCAGATGCCAGGATGCATCGTGGCGTGATCCATTTGATCCTGACCTTCAATTGGCGGATGATTTCGAGTCACTCGAATACCAGACGGCGTGTGTACGTTTGAGAAGTAAGGGCGCAGTATGTGTGGGTCTCGATAGACATATTCAGCTACCAACTGACTTCCGCAGAAGATCAGCAGGCGATCATCCTGTAGGTCCGCTCGAAGGTCTGTCTTTTCATCATTACCAAAGCATCTAGATTCGGCTGTGTACGAGATCATGACTGCAAGAGCCAAAACCATGAGCCAGACTGGGTAAGTTTTCATCGTCATACTTGGTTCGCTTTCAATTCGCTGAGTGAATAGTGCGTGTCGCGCCAACGAATTCCATCTTGCCGAAGAGTTAGATACATAGCTCGCCATTGAACGTAGAGTATCATCAAAACGCCCAAAGGAAATCCCAGCGCAATCAGTGGTGAAACTCGCATCCAGAAGGTTATTCTGGCAGCCAGCCCAAGCAAAAGTAGGCAGGTTCCCGCGTAGGCCAATTGCTCGAAGCCATTGCGGACAAATACTGCAACGAATGGCCAAATATGAGTTAACAACAGTACAGCAGCTCCAGCCACAACGATGCTGATACGATAGTTCACTCCGGAAAACGCATTCTTTTCCAAGCCGACAATTGCTTCGCGCATCGAACTGTACCACGGCACGCTCAACACTCCAACTCCGTGAGCCGTATCTTGACGGAAGCCGTGCTTCTTGATGATTTTGCCGAGCATCATGTCATCATCAGGACGCATTCGAATCGCTTCGTGACTGCCCGATTTCCAATAAGCCTCTCGACGCATCAAATTGAAGGCTCCAATGCCTACGTAGCGCGAGCTTTTGGGATTTCTGGCTTGCCAAGGTTTGAAGTAGGCACAGAACATGGCGATAAAACTGACTACGAACAGTTTTAGTAGTGCTCCCGGCATATCAATGGCAGGCGTGACAGCCAAATGGTCCAACTTGAAGTGTTGCGAATAGCTTATGGCTCGACGCAAAGTGCTCGGTTCAAACCAGATGTCCGCGTCGGCAAACAGCAGCCATTCACCATCAGCAATCTTTGCACCTTGATACAGCGCGTTGTTCTTGCCCAGCCAACCCGAAGGCAATTGCTCGATGCTGACCACTCGCAACTGTGGAAACTCACCACTCAGCTTCGTCAGAATTTCGCCTGTAGAATCGGTCGAGCGGTCATTGACCACAATGAACTCAATCTCAGGATAGTCGATCTTCAGAATCGACCTGAGCGCATGTTCGATGTGCTGCTGCTCGTTTCGCGCTGGAACGATGACCGAGATCTTATCTGTCTGTTCGAGCGGAATATCCCAGTCCTTGAGCCACAAAATGCTGTTGAGCCCCAGCATCATGTGGGCTGACATAAACACAGTGAGCAGTAGGATGACTAAAGATAGGTAGAGCATCGATTACTTTGCAAGAAAGCGGCTTAAAATGTCTAAGTTGTGGATAAAGGTTTCGCTCTTGATGACTGGCGCAACCTCCGTCTTGTGATAGACTAAACGCGCTTGCTCTACCCACGCTCCTCGTTCATCCAAGCTAGATATACAGTCTTTCACCAGCTTTTCATTAGGACGAGCCTCACGAGCAGACGAAGTGATTTGGGAGTTCTTAGCTAGTTCGGCTTCAGACTGATTGGACAGCTTTTCATAACGTCTCCGAAGCTCAGTTACATTGCTTGTCACAATGAAACCATAGTGAGTCGGCAAATCATTGGGCTCATAGGTCAATTGATATTGGCGATTCATGTACAAAGGACGGTTGGTGCGTAACTCGTAGAATCGAGCTAGTCGACCTGTCTCAATTTCGCTTTTTTGAAGATAGTCCAGAGCGCGCGGAATTGGCTCAAGAAATTTGCGTTGGCCAGTTGCTTGGTAAACCCTCATCAAGCTACGTATCACCTCTTGCGATTCGCTGCCAGAAATGGCGGGAGGCTCGAACTTGCGAGCCCAAACTGGATGCATTTCAAAGTCATATTGTTGAGCCCAGGCGGGTTGTGGTTCCGTCATCTGCGCGAGCAGCAAAAAATCGGCTGCACGAATGGCTGCATCCTTGTATGAAGGCTCGTTGTAGATCTCGCTGGCGAGTAACAATGTGTCGATGAGTCTAGCGATGTTGTTATCGTTGATTGTGTAATACCACCAGTAATCCTCGCCAGGATGTTTTCTTGGCCAGTCGCTGGGATAGGAAGCTGGCACGATCGGGTACTTTTCCGCGATCGGTGGTTTTTCGAAGACTTGACCGAAGCCTCCATTAGGAAATTGATTCTTTAGAATCGACTTCAGCGCGAACTCGACAGCTTCGTGAACTTTGGCGTTCTTGAACCGCGTTGCTCGATCGAATTTGGCAAGGAACCGAACTGCCGATTGTGTTTTGTCGTCATCAAAAGTTGAAATGTTCTTGGCACTTTTTTTATGGTCGGGGTCTGCTCGATAGGCCTGCTTGGTTCGTTGTGTTGGATCGAAGTAAATTCGATCTTGCCAGCCTCCACTCGCTAATTGACCTCGAACCAGACAATGCGCGGCCGCTTCTGCTGCTTGAAGTAGCTTAGCTTCACCAGTTCTTTCGAAAGCCTCTAACAAGGCCATGCCAACGGCCGGCGTCCCTGGCGGCTGAACCCAAACTGTCTGGCCGTCAGTTACGCCTTCACCCTCCTGCAATTTCAGATCGCTACTGACGCAGTACACATAACCACCGTGAACAGCAACGTGATCATGGAAGAATGCAACTGCTTGAAGCATGGCACGGCGAACTGCTGAGTTTAGATCTTCAGAGTCACCAACTTCAGCGCTCGTACCTTTAGCTTTAGTAGCTCGGTCCCCAGCAAGTTGAGCGATGGCAAAACTAGCAAGGAAAACTATTAGTGTTAGGAAGAGCTGGATTCGAATGAGGGATTGCATCGTTTTCTACCTCGAAACTTCTTTTGATGACGAGCCGGCCCGTCAACTTAAGCTGAATAATGAGCTGAATAGTGAATTGGCGGTTCTACAGGCTGATCTATTGTGGGCTATAATCGCCGCGACGAATTCGTCCTACCTTTACCCCTTTCCTACCGAGATAAACCACAATGAATTTACTTCGCTTCAGCGCCTTGTCGCTTGCACTACTTTCAACTTGCACGAGTACATTTGCTGACGATCCTTACACAGAGAATCCTGGCAAAGAGGGGAACGGCAATATCGTCGTTGGTCCAGAATATCCTATCGATCCCGACTTGACCGATAAAGGTAACCCGAAGGGCAAGCAGTTCGAATTCACCATGAAACTTGCCGACAGCAAGATCTTTCCTGGTACAGATAGCACACTTGATCCCAAGAAACCGGTTCGAGTCCAGCGAAAGATTGTGGTCTGTGTTCCAGCGGCCTACAAAGATGGAACGAAAGCACCGATCTTGGTGACTATGGACGGCCCCAGCAACTTGAACCTAGTTCGAAATGCACTTGATAACCTGACGATTTCGAAGGACGCAGATCGCAAGCTTCCCGCCTTTATTGTGATCTCTGTCGAGAACGGAGGCAATGACGGAAAAGGTAGTCAGCGTGGGCTAGAGTATGACACGATGTCTGATCGACACGCTCGATTCATTCAAGACGAAGTCATTCCAGCCGTGCTGAACAATGCTGAGATCAAAGCTGCTTATCCGAAGATTGCTTTTACGGACAATCCTTGGGGTCGGGCTGCCATGGGATGCAGTTCGGGTGGTGCTGCCGTGCTTGCGATGGGTTGGTTTCGACCGGACCTTTTCCGAAGATTGATTACATACTCGGGAACGTTCGTTGATCAACAAGATGATGATGCACCTGAGGAAAGTGCCTTTCCGCTTGGGGCTTGGGAGTACCATTCGAGCATGAAGCTGATTGAAAAGACCGAGAAGAAGCCGATACGAATTTTCACTCACGTTGCAGAGAACGATCTTCGAGCCAACGATGCCGAAGAGACCTACCATAATTGGGTTATGGCCAATCAACGAACAGCCGACGCGCTGAAGGCCAAGGGTTACGACTACCGCTATGTCTTTAGCAAAGCTTCAAAGCACTGCGATGGCAAGGTGTTTCAGCATACACTCGCCGATACACTTGTCTGGATGTGGAGAGGCTATCACGAGTAGTCGTTGCGGTTCTGCGGGTCGTATCGACAGTGTAGAAGTGACCGGCAAAACGAACGCTTAGTCCGTCTATTCCGCCTAAATAAACTTGACAGGCAGCACAGCTTGGGGAATGTTTCCGGAGCGATTTTGTCGTTTCCGGAAATTTTCCCGAATGCCAGGGTGGGCTTCGAAGGGGGTAAGCGTGTCAAGCGTAGCAATTCCCGAAGCATCTATCGTGGTTTGGGCTGATCTTGGAATCAACATCGATCGCAAATGGGAAGCGGCCTATCAAAGGTTTGAAACTCCCCAACAAGAAATTGCCAAGTTCAAACGGCGACTGGTTCAATTGGGATACATGGACTGGGCCAAGGATACCTCAATTGTTGAACTGTTCTGCGGTCGAGGCAATGGCATTCACGCGCTCACTCAACTAGGTTTTCAAAACGTCGAAGGAGTCGATCTGAGCCTAGAACTACTGCAGCGTTATCAAGGCTCCGCAAAGCTGTATGCGGGCGACTGCCGACAACTACAGTTCGATACCAGCAGTCGCGATTGCCTGATTGTTCAAGGCGGCTTGCATCACTTGCCTTCATTGCCGAACGACCTAGAAATGTGCTTGGATGAAATTCGCCGAGTACTCAAGAGCGATGGATATTTTTGCATGGTGGAACCTTGGCAAACTCCCTTTCTGAAGTTAGCTCATGCGATCTCGGACAATCCAGTCGCTCGCCGTTGCTGGGACAAGCTTGATGCCCTGGCAGAAATGACCGAGCGAGAGTTGTCGACTTACACACAGTGGCTGGGAATGCCAGAGACAATTCTGGATTGCATCAAGCAGCGCTTTGTGGTTGAACGCAAGAAGATCGCTTTCGGAAAGTTGCTCCTACGCGCCCGTCCACGAAAGTAGATATTCACTTTCGTAGCAGATCCCGCCAGGGTTCTGACAGCTCTCGCTGCTGCTCTAACATATCCGATCAACCAGTGCGAAACTCATTCCAGCGGCACGGCGCGAGCCGTCCGGTTCCCAGCGATTTCGCAGGCCCGTAGCCTACTAATCGGTTTGCAACTCTTGCTACCTGAGCAGGTCATCGCTCAGCCCAATCGATTTCGATGTCATATCCTCTGTCGTGAATTGAAGTGGCACACGAAAATGCTTTTTTTCATTGGAGATTGAACCAAGGAATAGATGAGATTTGAATCCTCGCCAGTGCCACGACTGCTGCCTCTATCTATAGGGTTACACGCAAAGTGTTGGATCAGACGAAACAGCAGGGCGAGATATTCGCAAATAATCAACCAGGCGGCGGAAAGAATGCTGACGATGGCAAATATTGACATCTAACGGGCGGCGTGCGATACTCATGAAAAAAGGAGAATCGAATGGGGTCAACGCTGAATCTATCGCTGACAGATGAATTGCGCGCCTTCGTCGACGGCCAGTCGGGTGACGGAACGTTGTATGCGACTCCAAGCGAGTTTGTTCGCGACTTGATACGCAAACACAAACAGCAAATGGAAGCAGAGCGTCTTCGCACTGGAGTAATCGAGGGATTTCAGGATGCCGCTGATGGTCGAGTCCATCAGTTCAAAGGCAGTGTCCGCGATCTTATGAAGAAGAAACGCTGATAATGGCAAAGCCGAGGAAAGCCAAGGTCTTTCTCACAGACCGAGCAATTTCGGATCTTCATGACATCGAGGCGTACACTGTCGTGAAGTGGGGGGACGCTCAGGCTGCAAAGTACCTAGACGCATTCGATCGATTCTTTGGTCTTGTCGAAGCAGAGCCAGGCATTGTCTTACCAATGCCTGTTATTGATCAGCTAATTACGCACAGCGTCGAATCGCATGTTGTGGTATGCACGAAGTGGCATGACGATGTGTTGGTACTGACGATAGTTCACGCAAGTCGCGATCTCATTCCTCTGTTGGATCGATTGTTGCCAACACTCAAATTGGAAGTCGAGACCATGAAAAAGCGATTGCCATAGGATGTTGATCGGCCATAGCAGAGGTACTTCAGCAAAGCGATTACACCTTGATCCAACGACGCATTCAGGCTCTGAAAGAAGAGATCAAACTCGAATCAACCAGTTTGCACAAAGGTCCGCCAGCTTGAATAGCGAGGATCCTCGAGCGGCAAAACCATGGCTGGGCTGTTGGTGGGCTTGATCGGTCGCTTGAGCAACTTCATTCCAGCTTGTTCTGGCGTTCTTCCACCCTTCCTCGAATTACAACCCAGGCACGAGCAGACAATATTCTCCCAGGTTGTCTTTCCGCCAAGAGACCGAGGCACTACGTGATCTAAACTCAACTGGCTGGTCGGTTGACTCTGGCCACAATATTGACAACGAAAATCATCACGAGCGAACAGATTCCTTCGATTAAACCTGACAACGGACTTTGGAACTTTGTCGTATCGAGTCAATCGAACAATTCGAGGAACTTGAATTTCGAAGCTGACCGCGCGAATGTACTCTTCGTCGAACTGCTTATCGAGCGATGTGATTTGGCTGAGCTCGCACCAAGCTTCGAAGTCATAGTTAGCGTACAGCCCGTTCTCAATCGAGATAACTTCAGCACAATCGCGGTACAGCAATGTCATCGCTCGACGTACGTCGACGACGCGTACTGCCATGTAGAACCGGTTCAACACCAAAACGTTCGAGTTTAGTGCACTTCGATGTTCCATGCGCTTGCTCCTGCAGCTTAGGTCCCTTTATTATAGCCGCAATAAGAGACGAAATGTCTGTCAGGAAGTTATCGCGCTGAGTGGGATTTACCAAAAATTAATTTGATAACTTGGCCCAGAATCTTCTCGCAAGCAGACAATTTGGGCGATCTGGAGATTTTTCTGCCGGACGACGCAGATGGACGGACCACCGTTCAGAAGTTTAGACCGTAGCTGGACGGGTCAGCGCTTGAAACTATCCAAGTTCTTGAATCGATGAGGAATTTGAACCGCAGGCGCTACCAGCGGTCAGGTGCGCCGAACAATTTGCCCGAAAGACTCTTCTTAGGGACGTGTCCACCAAACTTCGACTGACTGCGGCTAGCGCCCTAGCGCCTGCGGTTCAAAGTAACTCGGAAAAGGCAAGCGGGCCACGTTCAGCCATGTCCATAGCCGACTTCAACAGCAAAAGGAACTCATCAGAACCCCTGGCGGGATCTGCACACGAGAACATCTCAGAACCCTGGCGGGATTTGCTACACGAGAACATCTCAGAACCCTGGCGGCATCTGTTATGAGAAAGTTCTCATTAGAATCCTGGCAGGATCTGGTACGAGGCTTACATGCGTTGAAGCAGCAGAGCATGCCAGCCTGTGCAATAGGTTTCGAATCCCGGTGCGATAGCATGAGCGATGCAATATGGCCTTCCTTCGATCGTCTCGAATGAATAATCATTCTTGCGGAATAGCGAGTCGAAGCGCTCTGCAGGAAAGCGATTTTCGAAAATGGGAGATCCGCTCATGGCAACAGGAGTTCCGTCAGGCTGAACGAACATGGCCGTAGTTCGTTCGGCCTCAACCGCATCTAACGGCAGATTTCGAAGAATTTGCCTGCGAGAATGCTCGCCAATTGAAGATAACGCCAAGGACGCCCAACATTCGACCGCGGGAGGCGCCGTCTTCGCGTACTCCGCAGCTATAGATTAACGACTGCTGGTTGTTGACTAAATGCGAGTCATGCGAGGACTGAAATGCATATTCGTCACCACTGTGACTTCCCAGAGCTTTCTGGAACCAAACCGAATCTCTGACATTTTGGCCAACAGATCGAAATAGGTCCGGACGTCCGTTCGCAACAATATTTCCTTCCAGGTCGCAGATTACCAGATCGAAGTAAACAGTGTATGCACCCAAGATGACCGCCATTCGATTAGAAGCAAAGTCGAGGGCGGTGGGCTCCAGAGAGTGTAGTGCTTGAACAATTGCAGCGTCTGTAGCCCACCAGCGAACGTCACATGTTCGTTCGTATAGGTTTCGATCCAATAAGTCGATCGAGTTCAATGCGATGTCGACCAACCTTGATCCCCGAACGTTGCCACCGATGACGGTGATCAGTTCATTGACCGAACTAAGGGTGTTGGTGGCTAGACAATCTGCCACACTGGCGGTCCTGGCAGACAGGGTTTGCATTTCCTGAGCCACAACACCAAAGGCAGCTCCGCGTTCGCCAGCTCTAGCGGCTTCGATTCTCGCGTTAAGTGCCAGCAACTTGGTGTTGCTATTGATCGTACAGATCTCGCTGACCGCGCTTTTCATCATCACTGATAACTGTTCGATGATACCCAACACGCGATCTGTGTTACTCTGCAATTCACCTTCAGCTTTTGTTTCGGTCGAGTTACTGTTTGTTTGCATACGGCACTATTTGGAAAGGGGCAACCAAAGGTTCCGATCGCTCAGAACGACATTAGTGAGAAGACTGCGACTCCGCCGCTACGATCAAATGCCCTCCAGTTGAAAAAAATCAATCCGTCGCCAAGCTGATTCAGCCCGATTGTCCACACTGACAACCACAAGTTACACCTATGCGGATTAAGTCAGTCCGAGCCATTGAAGCACACCAGCATGTGGGGGCTGTCGATTACAATGAACCATTTGCATCGATTGGACGTAGAGCAGCAGAGGAGTCGTTGCGCAAAGTGGAATTGACACCCTAGCAACGATTTCGCGACCTTGGCACAAGTCCATCCACTTCCCTGATTGGGGGCCAAAGGTCAAAATACTCCATCGCTTACTTATCTCCCTCCTATTGCCGGTAAGGAAATCCTGTTCGATGTCTGCCACTGTCACTGAGCCTGAGGCCAAGTCTGCTGCTAAGGACGATTCTAACATCATTATCGAGACTCGGAACCTCGGAAAAATCTACAGAGATTTCTGGGGCCGCAAGAAGGTTGCTGCACTTAAGTCACTTGATATTGAAGTGCAAAAAGGAGAGATTTTCGGACTTCTGGGACCAAACGGGTCGGGCAAATCCACGACCATCAAGTTGTTGCAAGGCCTGTTGTTTCCGACTTCGGGTCAAGCATACGTTTTCGGCAAAGACGCGCGCGACGTAACCAAGAACGAGCGTATCGGTTACTTGCCCGAGGAGTCCTACTTGTACAAGTTCCTGAATGCTGAAGAAACTCTCGACTTCTACGGGCGATTGTTTGACATGCCAGCCGAGGTTCGACGCGAGAG
>JAXMBP010000091.1:0-15294 GCA_046349795.1 Pirellulales bacterium
TTCTGGCACATCTGGGCGAGGGTCTTTGGAGTAATTGGAATAGTCTTGTGCCGAAGCTTGCATTCCTGGAGAAAGTGTACCCGTTGCTGCAATCGCTGCCGTAGAGAGAAACGCTCGTCGATCAAATGCCATAATGAGTCTCCGTCAATTCAAACCCCAGCAATTCTGAAAGCTCCTGAGCATGCGGCAGGATGTCGGTGACTTTCGATGCCGCAAACCATAAATGGATGGGCTTCGAGTTCTCTGCCAGTTGATAAAGCGATTCTCTCGCAACTAGTTGATGATCATTCCACCACAGCGAAGGGTCCATGGCAATGTAGCGGTCAAACAAAGTTGGTTCTAATAGACATGTCTCGACCACGAACAAGCCCGCAAGCGACTCACCCACAATGGCTCGCTCAGAATTGCAGCGATATTGCTTCTCGATCATTGGGATCAGTTCGTCTCTGATGAACGAGCGAAAATCCTTTGAACCACCTCGCTGTTTGGTCTTCTCAATATCCGTGACCACATCGGTTGGCCCAGTCAAATCGCGATGTCGAATCGTATTTTCAATGCCCACTAGAATCACAGGCGAAATACTTCCGTCAGCAATTAGTTCATGGATCGTGTCTCTAATATGTGGAAAGTCTTCTTTGACTCCTCCGTCGGGCATGTAAAGCACGGGAAATCTCTCATTTCCGTCCATGTACTTAGGTGGTAAGTAGACGTTGATCACTCGAGTTTCGCCAAGGATCTTTGAGTCAAGTTTCAGTTCGTCATGAGGCAAGACCTTAATCTCTTGCTGAGCACAACCTCCTAGAAAAAAGCTAGTCAGCCAGATTACAAATGCTGGAATTCCCCAAGTTCGTCGAATTCTTGGCTCGTAAGTCATGTCGTTTATTTCCTCTGGGCCTTCATCAGTACTTCATCCTTAATGTCCAATCACCGAGAATACTCCAGAAGTAGGCTCGATTTCTTGAAGCAACACTTTTGGCTAAACTCGAATTGGACGACTCATTGCGATAATACTCCTTGAGTACATCTCCAAAATTACCGCAGTCTGGAGTAAAAACTTCGCCGAAACCGGTGGGGATGTCAAAGTAAACCTTGGCTCGCCCTATCAAGGCAATGCCATTTCCGTAGTACATTAAGCATTCAGCTATTTGCGTATGGTCCGAGTAACCCATTGAATTATAGGGAAACCTATCAGCGCCTATTGGGCACATCGCTTCACAGCCTCCGTGCACAAAAAACGTCGGGCCAGTGTTTACAAGCTTGCCATTCTCCCACATTGTGCGCAGTAAGCCAAAGTGAATTGAATCTCGAACGGACTTGTCGTTATACGTTGGAATGTGCGAATCACCGGACTCCTTCCAATGCCAATACGATCCACCAGTGATCGCATCAAGGTCTGCCTGCTTGTAGCCTTTCATAAGCACCGATGTGGCTGGATTACTGTGTGCACTAATTCCCTTAACAATTGCAGGTGTTGTTAAAAACTTAGCACAGTCAACGGCAGTCGCGTTCGGAAACGCTAACAAGTCCCTACCAAGTTGAGCTACAGTAGACGAAAAATATGACTTTGAAGGCGTATGTAAGTCCGTAGTCAGTAAGGCCACACGGTTCGCTTCGTTGGATGTTTGACCCTGACGATGAGAGATATTACGAATCAGGTACTCTTTCAACAAACGCAGTTCGAGTGCAGGGTCGCGATGGAATTGGTTCATTGGAGAACCAGCATCCTTTGAAACCGATTTTGGCTTACCTTCGGAGTCAAGATTGCTTGCGGCTTGCTGCACAGCCACATGCAAAGGATTTATTCGTGAAACCATGATGTCGGGGACTGCGATCGGGTTGGGCAAACCACGGTCAGCTCCTCCTGTTTCCGGAACTCGCATGTTTGAGGAACCTTTGAAGCGGACCGAACCATCTGGAAGCGATTCGTATTCGTAGTTGGAATCGTTGATGAAGAAAAAGTCGGAATAGGTCCGCTTTGAAACAGCGAACCGACGCGTCACGAATGGCATTTCCCAATTTGGCCAGTTTTTCTCCACAGGCTGTTCTTCGGGCATCACGGTAATAGACTCTAAGACGGTTGGTTGGTTCACATAAATCGCCTCCCAGTTACCGTCCAGGTCGCAGAGGACGATGTCGGAACGCTTTGAAATCAGCTCAGGTCTTATTGCCAAGAATTCGGCGGACGGTGATCCTTTGGAGTTGAACGTAAGTTCTCCAAAACTGACTGCGCGATCGCTTCGCTTCCAGATCCAGCGACGCACAATCATCGGTTCTGGAAACGAGCCAATGAATATCGTGCCCGCGAAGGAATGGTAGGTCTGCTTCAGATTTTGAAACAAACGTCGAAGAGCCAAAACAGACCAGCCGTCTTGATGCGCTTCGCTGGCATGTATCTTCATCTGAACAAACACCGGGTACCAACCATCCGCTCTTAGGCATTCTTCATACTCGTTCAGCAAGTGAATAAGCGAACGAGCCTGTGAGGTCGAATTCCGATCATTAGTGAGCAGTCTTGGTTCGACGATAACTAGGAGCAGTTTCGCATCAGTTGGAATTTCCTGGCGAACATCCTCAGTGTCAAGAGACTGAATCGATTCTATCTCAAGGACACCATCGTCATTGAAATCCAAATTAGAAAATCTATGCAGGATATCGCTCAGACCTTCGGCACCCAACAATGGGTTAACAAAGGTGAAGGTTAGCGCACATGACATCAACCAGCCAAGCCATTGGACATTTAACTTCATGCTCTCACACGTCTTATTATTGCGCACGGGAATTCTTCAAACCAATCAATCATAGTATCGTACATGGTTTATCCTCGAGCGCAAGGAAAAGGAGTCGTAACAATACTGCTCCCCCCTAGTATGATGCCCCCTTAACATGCCAAGCGTCCGGGAGGTTGATCCGATTGAAAATACCATCGGTGCCTTAGGCGACTAACTATCTGTTGCTGAGCTGCGCTAAATGCTGGCAAAAATAAGCACAAACTGCTTCTCGTCCACTACGTTAACCTTCGAAGCGTCTGGAGTTTGGCAGATCTCGGAGGAATAATCTCATTGGAGGCGGGAGCAACAATCGGTCGGTCGGAGACAGGGGCGGCTATCGTTACGGGTGACGTTTTGATAGCAATCCTGACCCCATAGCCGAGGTTGCCATAAATGGCTAAAGATGATATTCAATGAGATTCGTATGAGGACGTTTCGTAGGTCGATCAAGGATGATCATCATGCCAAGGGCAACCATTCAAGACTTAGCAAAGCTGGTAGGCGGTACTGTTGTCGGTCAGGCAAATCTGTGCGTGGATAATGCTTTGCCGCTTCGTGACGCAGTGAATGGCTGTATTACCTTGGCCGATTCAGCTCAACAAGCCTTGCTTGCCAATCATTCACCAGCCCAAGCAATCGTAGTCTGTCAAGCGTTTGCTGATTGCAGTAAAACTCAACTGGTAGTGGCTGACATTCATGCTGTATTCATTCAACTTATCGAATTTTTCCGGCCCACCGTAGTCACAGCTCGAAATGCAAACACAGTAGTAGCCCCATCTGCAGTTGTCGATTCCAGCGCGACGATCGGGCAGGGGACCTCAATCGGACCGCATGTGGTCATCGAGGCTGGCTGCAACATTGGTCAGCGCTGCGTGATACATCCAGGTGTAACCGTGATGGCCAACTGTTGCATTGGCGACGACTGCGAAATCTATCCCGGTTGCGTGTTTTACTCGAACACAAAGATTGGCAATCGCGTTTTGATTCATGCCAATGCGGTTCTCGGTGCATACGGTTTTGGTTACAGGCAAAAGGCTGGCAAGCACGTCCGAACTGCTCAACTGGGCTGGGTCGAAATTCACGACGATGTTGAACTGGGTGCAGGCACCACGATCGATCGAGGGACTTACGGAGCCACCATCATTGGCCAAGGTACGAAGATCGACAATCAAGTTCAGATTGGCCACAACTGTCACATCGGTGAACACAACTTATTGTGCGCGCAGGTTGGTATCGCGGGCTCCTGCACAACAGGCAAATACGTTGTCATGGGCGGTCAAGTTGGATTAGCAGACCACCTGTACATTGCCGATGGAGCCATGATTGGAGCGCAAGCTGGCGTCATGTCGAATGTTGAGCCTGGCGATGTTGTCATTGGCAGTCCGGCAGGTCCTCGCAAACAACGTTTCATAGAGTTTGCTGCGCTCGCGAAGTTGCCTGAAATGATCAAAACTCTACGCTCAGTCTTGCACCGCGTGTGGATCGCCTAGAATCCAACTCAAAAGTCGAACTCAATCATCGCGAGCGGCCTAGAGAAAGCGATGCAGCTTTCGAACAATTCACTCAGAAAAGACTCTTCGAGCCACTCGATGGACTACGCATTGCCACTTGATCTTTGCGGGTGAAGATCGGTCTGGTAGCGGGCTGGGGTAGCTTTCCAATAGAGACTGCCGAACGCTCGCGGGCAGTTCAAGCGCTCAACTTTATGTTGTTGGTTTGATTTCGTTGGTCATGCAGATCTCGTTGGTCGAACTGGCAGATGCATTTCTCTGATGGATGGGAGCTGCTGCTTGGCGGGGCACATTCGATTCTTCCGTCGACATGGAGTTACTCAAGTTGCTCTGGCCGGCAAGCTTCAAGGACAAACTGCTCTATCATGGCTGGGGCGCTGGGCCTGATACCTGACTTAACGACGCTTCGAGCCCCTTGGTTCCATTTTCGTTTCGCATCGCGATAGTGCTCGCGACGACCCCATTCTCGGCCATGTGGTTAAGGCCTATGAGCGGTTTGGAATCGAGATGGTTTCCGTGAATCAAATTGCACCGGGTCTGTTGGTCAGCGATCAACTTGTAGCTGGTACTGCCCGACGTCACGACAATGGTCCGACATTCAATTTGGCTACGGCGCGTAGCCAAGCAGATGGGGGCACTGGACATTGGACAAAGTATCATTGTCAAAGATCAGATGGTTCTAGCCGTTGAAGCGATTGAAGGCACAGACGCGCTGATCAAACGCACTGCTTTGCCCCAGAGGTGGTTTCTCTTTAGTCAGCGGAAGAAGCTCAACAAGACCTTCGATTCGACGTCCCCACCATCGGACCTCAGACGGTTCGCAATGTGGCCGAAGCGGGCGGTACTTGATCGCAGTCGAAGCGGGCATTACCATTTTGGTCGAGCGTGAGGAAACGATCGCCACAGCAAACCACCAGGGGTTCCATTGTCGCACTAAGTCAAGCTCAGGTCGAAATGCAAGCGCGAACAAGCAGCTCACGCGTCGCCTAGGGTCGCTCCTTTTCGGCTATTCGAAGCGGTCTCAAGCACCGTCGTAGGCCTCTCATGCAGGTTGGTTAACTACCCGAGTTTTTCAAAGTTGATATGCTTTGAGCGTCTGTTAAATCAACTCGGCTCCATTGCATTCTTGCATGAGTTAGGCCGAGGTTTGTTTGCTGCCTCAGAGATGCATTCATGGCTGAAAAGTACGATGATTGTGATTGGTACTGGTCCTGGCGGCGAAGCGCGCCGCGATGCAGGCCGCCAAGAGCGACAAGCATGTCGCGATTTTTGAACGTTACATTCGCATCGGTGCAGCAGCAGGCACGCACTGGGGAACCATCCCCAGCAAGGTTTCATGATTCGCGATTTTCTCGACGATGGAAGCGATGAGAAACCCGCTGCTTCATGCGCCGGTGTTCATGTAAACCCTAGCATGGCCGAACTGGCGAGCCAGCAGTCGATCGACATCAATCGCCAAGAGGAAATGCGTCAGACCTTTTACGCTCGCAATAACGTGCCTGTGATTCAAGGCCGAGCGAAATTCGTTGATGCTCACACCGTTGAAACTCCCGACGGCACTCAGTATCAAGCCGATCATTTCGTTATTGCAACCGGATCTAGGCCTTATCGACCAGCCAATATCGACTTCAAACACTCTCGGATATTCGATAGCGACACAATTCTTGACTTAGTCGATCGACCTCAATCAATCACCATCTATGGTGCTGGGGTAATCGGTTGCGAATATGCGTCGATGCTCCGTAATTTGTCGATCAAAGTGAACTTGATCAACACTCGAAATAAGTTATTGGAGTTCTTGGATGACGAGATCATCGATGCACCCAGTTATCACCTGCGTGATCAAGGTGTACTAATCCGCCGCGGTGAAACCTCGTCTGCAAAGTCGAAGGCCAAGACGATGGTGTGGTAACGCATCTTGAGAGTGGCAAGCAGATCAAGACGGACATCTTCCTGTGGGCAAATGGCCGCATGGGTAACGTGGAGGGATTTGGATTGATACCATCGGCGCATCGACGAACGCTCGTGGAATCATTTCAGTGAACGAGAATTTCCAGACGGCGGTGCTCACATCTATGCCGTGGGGGATGTAGGCTATCCTCGCTGGCTAGTGCGGCCTACATGCAAGGTCGAGCTGCCGCTATTCACATGCTGGGCAAGGTAGACCACTGCATGAAGCTGGAGGATATTCCTACGGGCATCTATACATTTAGCCCCGAAATCAGCAGCATCGGAAAACGGAGCGTGAAAACTTACGGAAGCTAAGATTCCCTACGAAGTTGGGCACTCACAATTCAAAAGCCTAGCCCGAGCACAAATCACTGGTAGAACTGTGGGAATTCTCAAGCTGCTATTTCATCGAGAAACTCGCGAGATTCTGGGAGTCCACTGCTTTGGAGAGACTGCTGCTGAGATTATCCACATTGGACAAGCTATCCTCAAACAGCCTCCTCCCAACAACACGCTGGATTACTTCATTAACACGACATTTAACTATCCGACGATGGCTGAAGCCTATCGAGTTGCTGCCTTAAATGGTGCCAATAGATTGTTCTAGATTCAGGGGCTATCACGGCATCCCGTTTGGCGCGGTATAATTTTGTACTTGGTGGTGAAAGTCTGAAATGCCGAGCGGTTTGAGTACAATCTGGGGTCTTAGGCTTTCCGTGGTTGGCTCGCGATTATCAGGGAGAGTGTTGTGCCGGTTCAAATGCAACTTTCGCGGATCATCATCAGCGAAATTAGCGACAATCAGGTCGTGTTCTTGCAGGAAGATGGACCCCGACACTTCCTCATCATGATTGGCATGTTCGAAGCTGCCAGCATCGACCGTCGCATCAAATCCGAGTTTAAGCCGTCTAGACCGTTGACGCACGATTTAGTGGTCAGCATCGCAGAAGCGCTGGGAGCGGCTATCGAGAGCGTGCTAATTTGCGACATGCGCGAGCACACCTATTTCGCTAAGCTTCAACGAAGCAGGCGAGGAGTCGATTAAAGGCCGATTCTCGGCCCAGCGACGCGTTGCAGTGGCAGTGACATTTGATCCTCTCAAGCAATTTTTGTCGCCGAACATGTGCTCGACGCCGCAGGAGCGTAGTGGGACTCACCAAAGTCCCCGTAGTGGGCGCCTCGCAATAAGGGAAAAGGAACTTGGCGAATGCTGCTACCTAGCTCGTTTTTTCCTAGCTGGCGATGATCTGTTACAATGGAGAGTTACCACATCAATTGCTCCTAGTTCGAATCTCGTCACTTTGCTCAAGAATCCAGCCCAAGAAGAATCCATCGAGGCTGAACGAATCCTCGATAATCCCCAGCCACTGGTTAGGCGCTTACCCTCCAGTTGGACGCCCGCCTATTGCTTCCGTAGATTGGCTCGTTTGGACAACTGTGTTTGGCTAGACAGCAGTCTTCAAGCAGAAGGATTGAGTCGCTTCAGTTATCTGTCAGCCAACCCGTTTCAGACATTTCGAGTCGACAAACCGAGTTCGGATGCAGTTGCTCCGTTGATGCAGCAAATTGAAAAATTCAATCAACCTAAGATTCCCCACCTGCCTCCCATGCAAGGTGGTTGGCTGGGTTGGTTCGGATACGAACTAGGCGGTTGCTTTGAATCAGTGCCTACGGCGAAGCACAATGATTTTTCGCTCCCGTTAGCTATGTTAGGTTTATACGATGTGGTGCTGAGTTGGGACCACAGTTCAGGTGACGGCTATATCATCTCGCAGGGTTGGCCATATACCGAACCATTGGCCAGGCAGGACCATGCCTATCGACGTTTGAAACAGTTCCTAGCAGTTCTGGATGCGGACGAACTGTCGCTGCACGGACCCACGGTGGCTCAACGACAACGCCGAGCCTATGCCTTGGCTCCACATCAACTCGCACCACAGTTTGAAACACGCTGGTCCAAAGAATGGACAAGCAACTTTTCGTCGCAACTTTACCAGCAGGCGGTGGCTCGGTGCGTTGAGTACGTTCACGCAGGCGATATCTTTCAAGTGAACCTTTCGCAGCGATTGTTGCGTAAAGCAATTTGCGAACCTGAGGAACTAGCTCTTCACCTTCGAAGAATCAATCCAGCAACTTTCGCTGGGTATGCCGACTTTGGACGCATTCAGGTCATCAGTTCCTCACCAGAACGATTCCTGCAGGTCCAAAATGGACAGATCGAGGCTCGGCCGATCAAGGGCACTCGCCCTCGAATTAGCGATCCAATCGCTGATGCCGGAATGGCACAGTTGTTATTGCAGAGTCAAAAAGATCGCAGCGAGAATGTGATGATCGTTGACCTTTTGCGCAACGATCTATCGCGAGTTGCCGATATTGATTCCGTTGAGGTGACTTCATTGGCGGCCTTGGAGCGGTATCCGTTCGTTTGGCATTTGGTCAGCGTTTTGAAGGCTCGTTTAGCGGACGAGAAGACTCTGGGTGACGTGGTTTCGTCCTCGTTTCCCGGTGGATCAATCACAGGTGCTCCCAAGATTCGCGCGATGGAGATCATTGCGGAACTCGAGCCGACGGTACGAGGTCCTTACTGCGGAAGCTTGGGTTATATCAGCTTTGCCGGCGATATGGACCTGAATATACTCATTCGCACGATAACCGCCTGCGATGGATGGTGGCAGGTTCCCGTTGGTGGCGGAATTGTTGTTGATAGTCAGCCAGCCTTTGAGGAACAAGAAACTTGGCATAAGGCTCGCGGAATTCTGCAAGCAATCGACTCGTTGCCGTATGGTCGTCGAGTGTCGTAGTGAGAGCGTAGTGGACGAGGTTACGAGTCCTCGCCAATCTGTTGCATAGTGGACGAGGTTACGATTCCTCGCCTCAATAGCCCGTATCGCCCTCTCGGCAATGCCGCATGAAGAACCCTCAGCTAACGCTGTAGGCTCAGTTCTCATGCCTCGAATGCGAAGTCAAGGTTCTGAATGAGTAAGCCCCGTCGCGGAGCGACAGATTACAAAAGCCCTGTCGCGGAGCGGCAGGCTACAATCCAAGAACCCTGTCGCGGAGCGACAAGTTACAATCCACCTTCTGGCGAAGGTAGCTACAGGTTATTCCCAACCGCCTTTGCGACCACTCTTTTTGTCAGAGCGTAATTTCTTTTCGTTCAAGCGGCGAGCTTTGGCAGCTTTGCTAGGCTTGGTTGCGATGCGTTTCTTGGGAGCTACCAGAGATAGTCGGATGAGATCTTTCAGCTTCTGAGTGCAGGCTTCAATGTTGGCCGCGCGATCTCGATTTTCTTGAGACTGAATGACGATCTCGCCATCTTCAGTCACATAGCGCGTGGCTTTGCGGAGAAATCGACGCCATGCTGCTTCAGGTAAGAAATCCTGTGGAGGTACCCAACGCAGAGTTGCCTTAGTGTTGACCTTGTTGACATTTTGGCCACCCGGACCGCTGCTGCGCGAAAAGGTCCATGTCAATTGTGCAGCCGGAATAGAGAGTTGCGGATTGATAAAGATGTCGCTCATGGTTGTCTTCCGAGTTCTTCTGAATGGTCAGCGGTCATTCCCATTAATCGCCAGCCGCTCAGATTGCTCAAGACTAACCTTTGCGACGCGTAGTTTTCACTAGACTTCCGGCCGAGACTCTTTCGCTTTCGTGAGTGACCAGCGACTCGTAATTGGCCTCCAACCGAGTCAACTCCCCTTCGATCCACTCATCGAACTCGTGTGAAACCGCCAGCAGTTCAGTTCGTTCAAGCCGAGATTGTAGCCAGCTCCAGCCAACTTCAGCATTCGAGCTTGGATTAGGCAGTTGATCTGAGTGTGGCATGATGTTTGACCTATAGCGCGAGTTTTCAAAGCTCCACAAAAGCCGTCCTTGGTTAGACATCCACCGCGAGCAAAAGTTCGCTAGCAAACTTGTAGTGCAATTAGCGCGCCAATGAAGCGACAACCCTCAATCTTCGTGTTCTACCGCATTTTCCAAGGGTTCGTCACTAGGAGTTTTGCGTCAGACGTTTCGTTTTGACATCGGTCAGGTGCAAAAAAGCAACTACTTTTCATCGCCACCAAGGAAGGGGGGAGGGACTTTTTGTGCCATCTGAATTGATACCTCGGAAACGGGTTGGGCTTCGATGTCTCTTAAATTACACTCAAATTCCAGGATTTTCGGTCAGTGAAAAGGTTTGCCTCGGGAGCCGCAGGTTACAAAAATTGATGGCTATTCAACTTGCGAGCTATCCGTAAAATCTAAGACTTGTAGAGGTTTGTAGCATTTATGGCTGGCAGAGTGTTGTTAAGACCGGCTCGTGATAAAATTCGCTACATTATCAGTCCTGCCTATTCGGCAATGCACAAAGTCTTCCTAAAAAAAAGACTCCACTTAATCGATACAGTTTGCCGAAAAGTAAATTCTGGTTCTCTATCCCCACAGCTTTGGCTGCGCGATTGTAGGTGCGGCCGGACCTTCCTTGAGATAATCACTAACAGGTTCTTTCATGTCCATTGATGCGCCTCAGGCGGCTTCTAAGCGAATCCAAAAAGTCAGCGGTATTACAGTTCGACTAGTAGGGGATTCCGGCGACGGTATGCAGTTGCTGGGAACCCAATTGACCAATACATCAGCGCTTGCAGGCAATGACGTAGCAACCTTCCCAGACTTTCCAGCAGAGATCGCTCCACGTGGCACGCGAGCTGGCGTTAGCGGATTCCAGGTTCAGTTCGCATCGCACGAGGTTCACACTCCTGGTGATACTCTGGATACCCTGGTGGCGATGAATCCTGCGGCTTTGGTTACCAATTTGTCGGACCTTCGTGCTGGCGGCTTAATCATCGTCGATGAAGACAGCTTCGAGCACAAAGATCTCAAGCTGGCCGCTCTCGAAAAGAACCCGTTGGATGATGAAGCTCTAACGGATAAGTATCGATTGGCCAAAATTCCGATCACTAAGCTGACTCGTACAGCCGTAAGTGATTTGGGACTATCGCAAAAAGAAGCGGACCGTTGCCGCAACTTCTTCGCGATGGGCTTGGTCTATTGGCTGTACGGACGCAGCATGGACACGACTCAGCGATTTATCGATTCCAAGTTCAGCAAGTTGCCTGCAGTTCGCGAAGCCAACGAACGAGCACTCAAGGCTGGTTGGGCTTTCGGTGAAACGACAGAGCTACTCGATGTTTCATACCAAGTCGAGCCAGCTAAACTGGTTCCTGGTAAGTATCGAAACATCATGGGCAACCAAGCTTTGGCTTGGGGTCTGATGGCTGCAGCCAAGTTGAGTGATAAAGACCTGTTCTACGGCACCTACCCCATTACTCCTGCTAGCGACATTCTGCACGAGCTTTGCCGCTACAAAAACTTTGGCGTTCGCACGTTCCAAGCCGAAGACGAAATCGCCGCAGTTTGTTCAGCAATTGGCGCGGCTTACGGTGGCGGCATGGGAGTTACTTGCAGTTCGGGTCCGGGAATCGCTCTGAAGGCCGAGGCGATGGGGTTGGCAGTAATGCTCGAACTTCCGCTGATCGTGATTGACGTTCAACGCGGCGGCCCGAGTACTGGCTTGCCAACCAAAACAGAACAGGCTGACCTGCTTCAAGTTCTATTCGGACGTAATGGAGAGGCTCCTATTCCAGTTCTAGCCGCCCGTAGCCCTGGCGATTGCTTCGATACAGCGATCGAAGCTTGGCGTATTGCCACCAAGTTCATGCTACCTGTTGTGATTCTGTCTGACGGATATATCGCCAACGGTGCTGAACCTTGGTTGATTCCAGATATCAACAAGATTGAAAAAATTGAGATCAAACATCCTGGTCCGCGCTCTGAAGATGATCCACCGTTCAAGCCTTATGGTCGCGACGAAAATCTTTCACGACCTTGGGCCGTTCCTGGCACTCCAGGTCTGATGCACCGTGTTGGCGGTCTGGAGAAGGCCAACGGTTCGGGCAATGTAAGCTACGATGCAGATAACCATGAGCAGATGGTGAAATTGCGAGCCGAAAAGGTTGCTAAGATCGCGTCGATTATTCCTCCTCAACAAGTCAGTGGTCCTAAGTCAGGAGAACTGCTGGTTGTGTCGTGGGGCGGAACCTATGGAGCTTGCCACACTGCAATTCAACAAGCACAGGCTGCTGGATTAAGCGTGGCTCATTGTCACCTTCGCCACATGAACCCGTTTCCATCTAACTTGGGGGAAATACTGAGTTCCTATGAAAAGGTACTGGTTCCCGAGCTGAATCTCGGACAATTGCGAATGTTGCTTCGCGATCGCTAC
Organism: Pirellulales bacterium; assembly: GCA_046349795.1. Classification (GTDB taxonomy): domain Bacteria; phylum Planctomycetota; class Planctomycetia; order Pirellulales; family Pirellulaceae; genus Aureliella. Next base: position 12,495 of record JAXMBP010000091.1, read on the forward strand.
ATGATCGATGCAATGGGACTGAACAAAGTCAAAGGCAAACCGTTTGCGGTCACCGAGCTTGTAAGCAAGATCCGCGAAGTTTGCTCAGCCAGCGGCAACGGTCGACAGAGCTAAGTTTACTGCCGAGCGCTTACATCACCATCTAAATTACATTTTGAATATCACAGAGTCTCCCATGAGTACCTCATTACCTGTTTTAACCGCCAACGATTTTGCCAGCGACCAAGAGCTACGCTGGTGCCCTGGCTGCGGAGACTATTCCATTCTGCAGCAGATGAAAAAGATGTTACCTTCACTGGGACTACCACGCGAGCAGATCGTGTTCGTATCCGGCATCGGCTGTTCTAGCCGCTTTCCGTACTATATGAACACGTACGGCATGCACAGCATTCACGGACGAGCCCCTGCTTTTGCAACAGGCCTGAAAATTACTCGTCCTGACTTAAAGGTGTTTGTCATTACTGGCGACGGCGACGCACTGAGCATTGGCGGTAACCACTTCATGCACCTGTTGCGACGCAACGTGAACCTTACTTTGGTCCTTTTCAACAATCGGATTTACGGTCTTACCAAAGGTCAGTACTCGCCGACAAGTCCCGAAGGACAAATCACGAAGAGTACACCGATGGGCGCGCTCGATCACCCACTCAATCCAATCAAGTTGGCCTTGGGAGCTGAAGCGACTTTCATCGCTCGAAGTATTGACGTGCACATCAAGCACCTTACCGACACGCTTCATCGAGCTGCACTGCATAAGGGCACTGCCATTGTTGAAGTTTATCAAAACTGCAATGTGTTCAATGATGGTGCTTGGTCCTACGCTCAGGACAAAACGACTCGCGCGGACACGACTATTGAACTCGAGCACGGCAAGCCGCTGATCTTCGGTAAAAATCGAGATAAGGGTATACGGCTAAACGGCTTGAGTCCTGAAGTGGTCGATCTGTCTACTGGTAAATACTCGCAAGACGATCTGCTGTTCCATGACGAAAAGGCTGATCCGGCCTTGGTCAATATACTAGCTCGACTTCGTCACCCTGAATTTCCTGAACCAATAGGAGTGTTCCGAGCTATTGAACAGCCAACCTACGACGAACAGGTCAATCAACAGGTTGAGTCAGCCATGACGGCTCGCGGACCTGGTGACTTGAATAATCTGTTTAACGCGGGCGACACATGGCAAGTTAGCTAATCCGCCCGTAGCTGATCCCGCCAGGGTCAGACGTCAAGGCCGTATTTACGAAAGTTCAACGCTGCTCCGTTAAAATCGCGATTCAGCGACGAGAAGGGCTCGAAGGTTTCGTAGGATATTCATCCGCGAGATTTTCGAGCCCTTCGAGTTTTGTTTCGAGCCAACACTGGATGTTTCAAGCAAAACAACTCTGATGCGGGCAAACGCAGCCTAGGAAGTGCGATAGGCAAGTAGTAAAGCTTTTGACTATTCTTATTTGCAGGTCTGCATGGATGAATGCACCTGTTCGTGGACCTTTAGCCGAATTAGCGACCGCTTTCTAGTTGGCCTCTTTCCAATGATGAATCCGTTTGAGTCTATTTTTGATGAACTGCGAAGCCAAGGATTAGTTGGGCAGTGTCATTACTTTGACACAATCGATTCCACAAATTCAGCGGCTCGTCGAATGGCATTGGAATATGATCTGAAATATCCAGCACTGCTTGTGGCGGACAACCAAACTCAAGGTCGCGGTCGCGGAGGTCACAGTTGGTGGTCGCCCGATGGTTGCCTAATGTTCACTCTGGTTTTGTCGGCGGCATCCTTGCCTGAACAACGTAATTCCTGGAGCCAACTAGCGCTCATCACGGGCGTAGCCGCAGCAGACGCGATCGAATCTATCTGCCCAGAACTCGAAATGCAATTGAAGTGGCCCAACGACCTTTACTTTAAGGGCCGAAAGGTCGGTGGAATTCTCATTGAGTCCTTTAACTTACCCTCGGAGCTCAGCGTCGAAAACTCTCTATTTGCCATAGGTGTGGGAATCAACACAGCCATGCACTGGCAAGCTGCTCCGATTGAAGTGCAGATTCGTGCCACCTGCCTGAGTAGTGCTTGCGATCGTCACGTCGAGCGTCAATACTTGCTTCACGAGTTCATTCAACAGCTTCAGCAACGTTTGTCGCAATGGAAGTTCGATAGCGACAACTGGCTTGAAGATTGGCACCCTCGTTGTTTTCTCAGCGGCAAAGTTGTCACCGTGAACACCTCCCGAGCAGCGAGTCCTCAACTTGTAACGGGTCGTTGCGAAGGCGTAGCTCGTGATGGACAGTTGTTGATTCGAAGCGAGACGGGCGCCATTCAGCCAATCAACGTCGGCGAAGTCATTAGCTGGTGGTAGCTACGTTCGCCAGGTAGCTATATTCGGCGCGTTCCAACGCAGCTTTTTCGCCACAAGGTTGACGGCGTGGTGAAGGTTTTTGAGGAAAAAGCACCTTCTGGCGAAGTTAGCTTCGGAAGAATTCTGGCAAATGTAGCTTCGAGTTAGACCATGAAGTAAGCTAACCAAACGACGCCAGAAATCAGCACAACTAGAGCGTCCTGCCAATTAAGTTTGCCGCTTTGACGAGTGCGCCGAGTGTATTCCAAGAGTCGTCCAGTCGGACAACCGAACTTGCAGTAAGCCATTGGAACTTTCGCAGAGATCACGATCGAGACCAATGCCAAAATAATGCTACTCGCACCAGCGACGCTCCAGATGTATGCATTGAATGGTTCGAAAATGGCTGCGTTGAAATTGTTGACGTTAACGCTAGCTAGCACGATTCCAACTAGCAATACTCCTGGAAG
>JAXMBP010000092.1:0-15184 GCA_046349795.1 Pirellulales bacterium
CGAACATCATCCGCAGTTGGTGAAGTGTGCTTTTAAGGAGGCTTTGCTCCGAGTCGGACAAGTTGCCTGCCGTTTTGGTCTCTAGAATGGACAGCAAGTCGATGTAGTGACGCGCGTAATCCAATCGCGTCGGCATCGGTTTACCATCGTCTCCTGGAAGCAGTCCCATCGCTGCGAATGCTTGTGTGGCCATTCCACTAATCAAGAATTCGAAAGTTGCGGGCGGAGGAGCTTGAGCCTCGTTTTGATCTTCTTGGGTCAATTGGCCATCGTCATCACTTTCGTCGTTCGTAGATACATCGGACGGTTCATCGCTCTGCGCGGATTGGGCGGACTTCGTTTCGATTTCGGCAGAATTCTTACCCTGTTTGAGAAGTTCTTTCTCCCGTTGAACTTGGCTCTTCCAATCTTCATCAATAATCAATTTCGGTTCTTCTGAGTTTTCGGTCGACATGATGTTTTCGATACTGGAGATTTCCAAAACTGTTGGATTCGATTGCGAAAACGAAGTGATTCCTCGCTTTCCCGGCAGTCTTAATTTAACCTCAACCGTTGATTTCTCAAATGGCCGCTGATTAATGGCTCCGATAGGATCGGTGTCACAACGCTAGAGCGAGATGATCTCTCCAAGCCCTAGAATGGAACGATCACCCTGGTATCGAAGGCCGCGTCTGGGAAGCAATTCGGGAGTTTGCGGCAACTGAGTCTGAATAGAACGCGGTAAGTCCGAGCGAAGGCTTTGCAAGAGAATTGGCAGGAATGAGAGTTCCGATTCCTCTGCCGGTGTAAAACCTGGGATCTGGCGCTCCATATCATTGTTCGTCGCATTCTCGTGTGAATTGAAGTGGTCGGGACTAGCTCCAAGTCGCAAAATCGTACCCCGTCGCATTCCACAGCCCATTCCCAAGCCGACGCTTCCGCACGCTACGATGGTGCCAGCAATCATTCTCATGCCAAGACCGTTGCCCGCATCGGCATGAACAATGATCGTTCCACGTCGCATTCTGTGTCCGGCGTGATGGCCCACATTGCCGTGAACTATCAATCGGCCGCCTTGCATTCCGCGACGGTCACAGACTCTCGCTCCGCCGGCATTTTCACCAGCATTGCCACAAACTGTAATTGACCCGCCATGCATTTGATTCGCGCAGTGGCAACCAACATCGCCCTTCACAAAAACAGCGCCAGAACTCATCGCGTATCCAAGGTGGTCACCGACGCTACCATTCACGTGCAGTTCACAATCTCGAAGTCGATTTCCCAAGAAGTCAACCTTGCCAAGGTCGCCTTCAACTTCGATTCGCAGCGGCTGAGTCGATTCCGCACTAGTGATCGATACTGAAAACCAGTTTCCCAGATGATCTGTTTGGAGGCCTACGTTGATTGAGATATTGGCGATGTCAAGTTCGTTGGATTCCAGCAGCTTATCTGTTGTGAATAGAGACATGTCCAGCCGCGCATAATGCGGCGGCGTCTGTTTGAGCTGAAGCTTGATTCCTTTCATTGCAGTACCTCGTGTCATTGCAGTACCTCGTGTCATTGCAGTACCTTGTGAAGGTGAAAATGGAATGGTCCCAGCTTGCCGCCATAGTTTCCGGCTGTGATGGCCTTAAGTCCGCTACGCTTGCCCGCGCGACACGCTGCTCGAATACCGACTCGCATCGCCTCGGCAATATCCTGCTCGCTCAGGCCATCGATAACGACCTCCAAAGCAGCCGTCACACCTGCGGGCAAGAGTGTTTGTGTGACGTGTCGTAGAGTTGGACAATAGGCATCGTTGGTGGATGCAACTAGTGATTTATACTTTGATCCAACCTTAGAGCCACTTCTGGCAACACCTCCAGGAAATGGCATGATGACCCGAGGCAGGGCATCCATAGCTTCCATCGCGGCCTTGCAGGCTTTTAGTGCACCTTGCAACGAGTCGCTTAGCACCAAAAAGTTACCGCCGCCGATAGCTGACTGTCGAGCGGTCTTGTCTTCACAGACGAACTCGCCATCCATGACCGGAACTCTCCAGTATCTGCGCCCGTCGATAACCTTGGACTGTTGAAAGCCATCACCAAAGTAACGCACGTGGTCACCCAAGGCGATTTTCTTTTCGCCACTCATGCCAGCGAAGACACTGCTAGATGGACAGGTTAATACACACTGTCCCACTCGCCGGGTTAACTGCTTTTCAAGATCTTTGCCACTCATTGCAAACAGAAGGACAGCGAAACCAGGACGACCGTCTGGAGTTTCGCTGGCAGGAACCGGACGTTCAATTCCCGCCTCACACCCGCAAGCAATCACGCTAGTTGCGAAGCCTGTCATCGAATCGGCAGCCTGTCTGGCCCAATACTCATCATCCGCAGTGATAATCACTCGTGTAGCGGTCATTGGGAACGCTTCAGCGAATGAATCTTGTATCTCGATGCCATCGATTTGTAGAGGTTCAGGCATGATGGGACCTCTCGGGCAAGCGATTGACTTTCTGCGAGTCTAGTCCTAACAGGTCCAACTCTTCATTACCAATCTCAAGTTGCTGTACTGGTATTCGCAGTTTCTGCTCAATCGAGCTTTGCCAATATCTGAAAATCAGTTGGTCAAAATTGGGTTCGGCAATCCAACGTTGTCGACTTGGTTCCAAGTTTTGCAGTTTGTTATTCTCCACAACAATTTGCCCTGACTTCATGACATAAGCTGCTTGGCCGAAAGTGGTTTCCCAATCATCACGTTGAGGATAAACGGCTAGGCTAGCTTGTGCTCCATCGCGAAGTGTGCCCAAGTCGTGTAGGCCAAGTATTCGTGCGGGAGCGGCTCGTGTAACAATTACCATCTCGTCCAGAGTATATTCACGATCTAGTTCACGCAGTAACGAATTTGCAGCGGCAAGAGGATGAATTCTCTCCAGCATCGAAAGTCGAAATGCTTTATCCATTAACAGTCGCATCAGGTGAGGGTAAGCCGTAAAGGGGCCACCGTTGGGATGATCTGTTGTGAGGAAAATTCGCCAAGGATCTTCAACCAACAACATTAGCTCCAGGCCGATCGTCCACTGCAGGCTATGGACATAGTGTTTGTCCTGGTAGTTAATTGGCACAACGCCACAGCCCGCCAGGCACTCGTGGTCAATAATCAGAGGTGTATTCGGATTTGCATGTTGTGCGTTACGATACTGAGCCATTGTATCGGCTGAGATTGTGATGGTTTGCCCAAAGTGAATTTGACCAACGTCTAAGGTGATGTTGGGGTGTTCATTGATGTAGCGTGCAAGCCGCTCAGCACCGCTCCCCATCCCCAACTTGCCCGTGTTTGTATAGCAATGGAATTGGGCGTGAGTCAAATGTAGTCGATGACCTTCGACGGCTTCGAGCGAGGCGATTGTGGAATCGATGTTGCCGGGCATGCCAAGATTACTGGCGTGCAGGTGAAGTGGGTGGGCGAGCCCGATGTTGTCGATGGCGCCAGCAAGTCTTCGAATGACAGTTCGTGGTGAAACGCCGTATTGTGAATGCGGTAAATCGACATCTAGCTTCCGTTGATTGAACTTAAAGGCACTGATTCCAGCAGGATTTACAGACTTTACGGCAATGGCCCTCGAGGCTCGCATCGACCAAGCTATTAATGTTTCAAGAACTTGATCCTCACATCGCACATCGTTTAGGGCTGGCAACAACCAATCTTCATTGCCAAGTACTACGTAAGCTCCATGATCCAGCGCAGGAGTATCAGCCAGTTCCGCATGCGTATGCCTAGCTGAACTGAGCAACATGGCTGGTTCGAAACAGGCTGTGTAGCCCATTTTGGCGTACATCAAACCTGTTTGCGTGGTCGGCCACACTACTTTATCTTGACGGGCCAGTGTTTTTGACATCAGCAAACGAGCGAGGTTGACTTTGCCGCCGCCAATATGCGTGTGGATATCGATACCACCTGCTAAGACAAGTGATCCATCTAACTGTATGACTTTCTCACAGGGTTTTGCAGGGGACGAAGCGAATCGGTCTCCCTGGATGAACAGGCTGGCAATTTGACCATTCAGTGGATGAGTTGGGTCGCAGATTCTCCCGTTGCGCAGCTCAATCATAGGTCCACCTTGCCTTGGTCTTTGATCAACAACTGCATTTCTTGAAGTACCTGTGCGGCACTAAAGACTACCGCATCAACCGCCGAGTGATCTTCCGGCCTGAGTGAACTAGCAACTCTTTCGGCTGGTGAAAAACACGTCAGACCGTGATCGCCTCGAAACAGAATGGCATCATGATCTATCCCCGCAACTCCAACACGCATTCTCACTGGTTCTGCATTAGGCGAGGTAGATTGCAATTGCAGAGGCATCCCTGAATCCGAAACAAAGTGATCCAGGTGTAAATGTGCGGGAATAGCAGTCGCACTCTTTCGAGAGGCCGTTGTGTTGATGCGTACGACAAAGTCAAACTCGGCAGTCCAATCATCGATTTCGTAGTTATGGTAGTAAGCTGGGCTGATCCAGTTCGATTGGCTCCACTTCGATTGGCTCCAGTTCGATTGATTTGGTACAGCTACATCGCTGCAACCCGTCAACCATAACAGTACAGCGCTGGCTGTTACCGAGCCGACATCACTGTCCAGCGCCAACAACGAACAGCGAGCGTGCTGAGATCGTACCTTGGCCAGTTGGTTGAGCTGATAAATTAGGAACTCATCCTGCGATTCGGCAAGTTCTGATTTCTCCCAAATGATCGTGGTGTAGTTCGATTGCAGAATGTGCTTGGCAAGGCCATCGCTGTTTGCGACATCGTTGCGCGCGATCTGTTGAACCAATTCGCAGATTCGAGCATACCAAGTATCTCGCGGCCAGACAGAGCAGTGATTCCCGCCACCTGGGAATGAAGGAAGGTCGGGGGATGATGGAGGATCGGTTAAGTCGGGGCCGCGAATTTGCCACCAAATCTGATTTTGCCGCTGGCTGAAGAACCGATCCTTGAGTCTGGGGAGTTGGTGAATCCAGTTGCTTCCAATCGCGATCACTAACTGAGAATGCTCGGCGGCATCGGCAAGCGTTGTTCCGAACCAACCATCGTTGCAAGTAATGTTGGAAACATATCTGTTACCCGAGCTTTGGGGAACAACGATTGTGGCACGCCAGGCCTCAGCCAGCTTGACCACGCAACGCATGGTTTCAACGTCCGCCCCTTCGATCCATAGAAGCGGCCTTTGAGATGATTTGAGAGCCGTGCGCAGGGAGGCGAGGATAGAAGTCGGGCTTCTAGCCGCAGTTGTTTTTGATTCCTGATGTTCTGCTAACCAATTGGATCGCAATGGACAGGTGGAGGCCTGGTTGGTTTCGAATGCTCCATCCAATGGACATAGCAGGCTGCAAATTGTACAAGTTCTGTTTAGCTGGGCCGTCATCGTGACGAGCGATTGCTTCGTGGGTTATTCGAGGGGGCGTTTTGACCTGGTTGTTTTTGTTCGGGCTGTTGTTGCTCTTGAGGCTGAGGAGCTTTTTCTTGTTTGGCTTTTGAAGCGGACATGATCGCCTTCAACGCACCTTCGACAGTGGTGGTGTTCAGTCCGTTGCCGATCGTCATGACTTGTATCACTCCAGCCTCTTTCGCAGCCTCGTCCAGTTCCTTGATCATATCACAAACGATAGTGAACAGTTGCTTGCCCTCAGCAGAAACGAGAATGCTGTTACTGACTTCATCGGCACCCAAGGAGAGCTTTCCACGGTAGGTGAAAGCGCCCGAGCTTTCGCGTTTCTCTTCGGAATTTTTGTCAAAGGTCTTGTCGTTTGCGCTCAGCATATCGCGATAAGCCTCTTTAACGGTTGTCAAAACTAATTCCGCTCGCGTGTGACGGATTGGAATTAACTTGGTGAACCTCATGTTGGCTTCGTCCTTATCCTTCGGATCAGGCACGTCCCACAATTGGATTAGCTCTTCGATAGTTTGCCGTTGAAGATCGTCGGCGTTTCGAACGACGATGGAATTGGTATCGTTGTCGTAGATGAACTGCAGTTCGGGTCTCTTACCCAGTTGCTGATCCTCTCGACTGCGATCGCGCGACGACATGCCCCAATCCCATTCCCAAGAAGATCGCCGACGATCACCTTCGCGTTCCTTGGAAAAATACTCTTTCAAGTTCAGGCAGACCCAACTGGCTCGGGCGTACCTCACCTTAAACAGGTCGTAGTTCTTTCGTGGAGGTTTGTTGTCAGTCATCCACTGTTCGATGCGATCAAGAGCTGTTGTGTCGCTTGATTGGATGATCAAATTGCCCCGTTCGTCGATCGAAAAATTAATTGGCGCGGATTGTCTGGTGCGGCCAATCTTGGGCGAGTCGTCGTTGCTTGCTTGAGAGCTAATGTCGTTTCCAGTGGGCTCTTCATCCGACATGTTTTCATCAAGGTCGGCCAGTGCGGGTGGCAACCGTTTTCGACCCTTGGGAGGTTGTTTGGTGGATTCCTTAACAGTCGTTGATGGCTCAGTGGTGGCCGCTGGTGCTGCTGTTTCGGATTCAGTACCATCAGCTTCAGTTCTCGAATTCTTGGACTCGTCGGAACTGGTCGACTGGCCATCATCTGAACTCGTAGATTCAGTTTGCGAGCTTCCTAAAGTCGCTTGAGTCAAAGATGCAGAAGTTAATGTGGCCATTGGCTGAGCTGATTCGTTTTTGTGCGAAGGCTTTTGATGCCGGCCCGTTACGGAATCGCCTTTTGGTTTGGCCGTACGAGGTGTCGGCTTGCGTTCGGGATTCTTGTCGTCGTTTGAATTGGAATCAGCGTCTTTTTGATTCTGTGATTTCGGAGCGTCAAAATCGGAGTCGGCGGGGTTCAATTTTGTTAGCAACCTTTTCGAACTGTGCCTTGAGCTTCTTGAGGTATTCTAGTGTTTCTGGTTGTCGCGAAGCTTCGATCACGCGCGTCGTTGATCGATTGCCACCGTTGGGAGGCAATTCACCCAGTTTGACCAACAACTGCTCGATCTCTTCAAGTTCAATCTCGTTGACCCACAGCAGCAACTGGTTGTCGCGGACATTGGCGGTGACTCGCATCTTGTCACCTTCCTTCTTGGCAGATGAATTGCGAGATGAACTGTAGCCGCCCCATGGGTCAAAGTAAAAGCTGTTGTCTCGACCCGAGTTGTTTTTCTCGTCTTCGGCTCCCATCAGAAAGCGAATACTTCCGGCTACGTCCGAAGCATTTAATCTTCGAAGGTTCTTCACGTGCGTCGATCGTTGCGAGCCATCCAAACGATCGATAACATCTTGAATCAAGTATTGATCGGAAATGGAAGCGTAAGCAATTACCGACTTGTTCTCTTCATTAACTTGCAGTTTGGTAGTGGGTTCTAGAACATCCATGGCATTCAGCGAAGCCACTAGTTCTGTTGGAGAGAGCGAAGCCAGTCGAAATACCTTGGTTCTGATCTTCATGCGTTCAAAGTCTGTAGCCATTTCGTTAGGCACATCGACTCGCTTGATGAAGGACGCGATGATCGCTTTTTTGTTGGGTGGAGCGTGAACGATCAAACTATTGGCTCGATCATTGGCGATGATGTAAACTCGATCGGATCGAGGTTTACTTGCACCTGGAGCCCCAGGTTTTCCAGCTTGTTGTTGCATTGATTGTTGCATCTGCTGCATTTGTTGCTGCATCTGCTGCTGCATCTGAATCATCTGTCCAAACTCGCCGCCTCCACCACCTCCGCCGCCGCGACTTGACGTTCGCTGACTAGATTGCAAGCCGAGGAAGGTTTCAAGATCTGTTTTGACTTGAGAGGCCTTGGCGTGGACTAGTTGATATTCCTCAGCCAAGTTCTCCATAGCAACTGCAGACTGTTCTCGAGTTAGGATGTCATAAACCTCGCGGAGGTTTGCGGCTGCATCCATGCCTTCGATTCGATTTGTCGACATCAGTGGAGTAAGCTTGCCATTCTTACTGATCATCGAACCAAACTCGGAGTGAACCTCTTCAGCCAAGAGCCATGAGAGTTCAAATGTCGTTCGAACAAAACTGTGGGGAGGCAATTCACGCAATTGTTCCGGCTGCACTCGTGGAACCAAGGATGGATTGATTCCTTCGGTCTTGGCAATAGTCAACGTTTCTTCGTGTTCCAGCATGGTGTAGCCACGAATGAGCAGCGCGCGGTTCAATGCGTCTTTGGTTTCCTCCAAAGAGTAGGGACGCTGCGTTGAGAGGTTGATGTAGTCACCGGGGAGCTCTTGCCAGTCGAGCGAAAGGTTGGAGACGTTAGCCAACCACTTCAAGACCTCAGGCCAGGGTTGGTTCTGGAATTGAAACTGCAACAGTCCGTCAGCGTTCGGTCTAGCTTTCAACTCCTCTGGATTCGGTTTTGCAGGCGGAGTGTTGGACCGCTGAATTGGTTTCATTTCGCCTTGACCGTCTTTGGCTTCACCTGGCTTCTCCGGTTTACCCTCACCATTTTTCTTAGGATCAGGCTTGCCATCTGGATTGGGCGCAGGCTTTCTGTCGGGTTTATCTTTCGGCGGATCATCGGGCGTTGCAACCTTCATTCCGCCTTCAGGAACAGCAGCCTGCTGAATAACGACTCCATCCCTACCCATGAGTAACTTCATGGGTTCCTGGGCTACAGCGCATGACAAACACCACGCGCAGTGCACCGCTAGCGCAAAGGAAAACTTTAGATACATCGGGCTGCTCAATTAATTCGGTGGGAATACGGAGAATGCAACTGACCATTCATGGAGAGATGCTGCAAAGGAGTTCTCTTACGTGAAGGTCTAGCATCTACTGTCAATTTTGGAACAACTCGATGTTGTTGCGGTCGAGATGTTGCCGGGTACCTGTAACTGTTGGGGGGAAGGACATATTATGGACGATCCAGGTCGAAGAATCTACGAGAAAAGCTGGTCGAGGTTACAAATTGGTTACTCACGAAAAGAGGCAAAAATTGCTCGTTGGGGTTGACGAGGCAGGTTACGGACCCAACCTGGGTCCATTCGTTATTGGGGGATCAGCTTGGATTGTGCCCGAAGAATTGGATGAAGCAATCTTCATCAATTTACTCGACCAAGAACAGTTTCAATGCCGGAGTTTTTCGACGGGTTGTTCACACGTGCCAATCGGCGACTCCAAGAAGCTATATCGATCTGGAGACACTCTACAGAGTCTGGAAATTGGGTTGCTGTCTTTAGTAGAAAGCCTAGGTAACTCGGCAAGCAGTGTTGCCCAGTTGGTCGATTTGTTGTGCGGCAATGGTGTTTTCCCAAGCCAACCACCCTGGTACAGCGACTTGGGCAGTCTTCCGGTGCCTTTTGACGAACAGTTGAAGCCAGAAATTAAGCGACTGAGTCAGCAGGCTAGTCAGCGATTGGACAAGCACGGCATCAGGCTGGTTGCAGTTTCAAGCCGCGTAGTTGCGGAGCCAGAGTTCAATAGGCAGGTCGAAAAACTTGGATCGAAAGGGCTGTTGCTTTCTCGAGCCACATTCGAGTTGATTTCCAAACTGTTAAGTTCCGCGCCCGAGTTGCCGGCTGAAATCTTCTGCGACCGACAGGGTGGGCGAACAAACTACTTGCCGTTGCTGATGGATTGGAAGCCTGACGATTGGTTTATCGAGTTAGAGCGAACGAAGCTGCGATGCAGTTATCGATCCTCAGGCGATTCCAGCTATACGATCCACTTTACTATCGGCGGTGACAATTTTGCTCCCACTGCGCTTGCATCGATGGCAGCCAAATACTAGCGGGAGAGATTCAAGGAGGCCTTCAACTCGTTCTGGGCTCAGCATGCAACAGGCCTTCAACCAACGGCCGGTTATCCAGTCGATGCAGTTCGGTATCGAAAGACGATTGAACCGATCGCCAAAGAGTTAGGCTTGGCGCTCGATCAATGGTGGCGATGCAAGTAGCACCGCTGAAGCCCATCTTGTAGCAGCCACCGCTAATCCAGCCGCTAGAGTTTGGCTCCATGTATCTGGAACCCTTTGTTCGCCGCTACCCGGTTAGCCACATGCCATGTAATAGTCGAATGGCAACACGAGATAATTGTGCCCGCAGTCCCGGCAATTAACAAGCGATTTTTGTATTTGCGGTTCGGATTGGCCAACAGCACTAGCCACGAATGTAAATCTTGCCGGAAATAAGAAACTGCTTCTTGCGAGGAAGTCATGCAGTCCTGGCGTCTCGTTAATCATTTGGGCCACGGCTTTTGGATCGTCAATTCCTATTCCGATTCTTTCGGTTTTCGAGATGATCAGAGAGTTCTTCGTTCCTGGATATGTCCGCAGTATTCGATCGACCGCCTTCAATAGACCAAGTTCCATCAAGAGCTCATGATACGAAGTTGCATCGAGCAGGAATTGTTTTTCTTGGTCAGTGAGTTGGGTATGTGCTTCCGTGCGTCTGCATGCAGGACAGACCGTGAGCATTGGACATGGCATATGGTCGATGGATGGACAGAAGGATGTCATGCTTTCGTCGACGAACGACCGCGATGAACTAGTCGCGGCCTAAAAGTTTCCATTGTCTGCCGGCCGATCCGCGACTTAGGTCCATCGCGTAGCTCGTCCTTATCTCGGAAGAGTATGTAGTCTCCCATTACACTTCATTGACGACACCTGTGTTATCTTGTGGATACCATCGAAGCCAAAGATGGCTCGCAAACCACGAGATTAGTAATTGCATTTCAATCGTCGCAACCACCACTTGAGCAATCATGCCCCAAGTAGACAAATAATCATTCAAACTGAGAAACGCAACGAATCCCGATCCGACGGCTAAGGGAACACCAATCGCCAGATACCAAAATCTCTTTGATCGCTCTATTTCGAATACAGAACCATAGTAGGATTGAACCATGCCCGACGAAGCTAGCGTCAAGCCGGTAGCAAAAATGATTCTGCTCTGGTCAAAGAAAAGCCCGACGCCAGTAATGACGCAAGCAGTCCAAAGTACAGCCTGGCTAACGAAGGCGTTTCTGGTTATCGCTGCCATGGCAAGTACTCTCGAAAGGACGAACGTTCCCAATCACGGTTGCGGCGAGTGATCTTGCAATTGAAAAACACGCGACCCGCAACTCGCGTGCATTGGATTGTATTGGCTTTTCGGGGACCGTGTCACGAAAGCACCACTAACATATAGTAGCCCTTGATTGTTTCGTCACTTACCTCAATGACGGCGGTAGAATCTGAGCCATCGTCATTTCCTCCCGCACCTTTGCGGTGAAAAAAATATCTAACAATCTTGCCATTCTCAAAGCAGATCTCGTCTGCAACGGAAAAGAGTTCGGGGAAATCAGAAACCATTTTACCTTCAATGTCATTAGGAGCAATCGACCCGAGCAGTTGTATTTGCCGCGCACTCTCCGAGTCTGACAAAGTCCGCTTTTCAATTTGGCGCTGAACTGTGCGCGTACACGCTGCAAACACAAGAACCGAGCACGCAACGAGCAAAGGTAGAATCAGCAAAGGATTTTTCATGGCCAATCGCTTCTCAGGATTATTGCCATAACGCTGGCCGTCACCGTTTCCGCGCGTGACAGCAACGACTAAGTTTGAGCCGTTCGCGGACTTCGGTGCACGGCTTAGTTACGGCTCTTTTTGATTCGATTCAGTTTGGACTTTGCCCAAAAGGGAAGGTATCAGGATACAAGATACGCATGGTGATTGCAAAAACAACGCAAACGACGTAACAGAAAACGGAGGCTCCGGAGCAAAAAATGCCAATTCGCCGCCGTCTTTTGTTTTGGAATAGAATTCCCCACGAGGTCCAACCCATACCAAAGGCAAACAGAAGCATAGAAAAGGTCATTAACGCGACTCCGAACCATTGCCACAGGGTATTGGGCCACCTTGGTAGGCTCGAAAAGATAAGAATGTTACTGATGATTGCAATAGTGCCGAGAACTGAAAGTCCACCGCAGACAACGACGGCAAGCCATTGAAGTATAGACAATCGACTTGTTGCAGATGCTCCAAACAATTACAGAATCTCGAGGAAAGCATGTATCGGGGATCGAAATTTGCCAGATGATCCTGCAACTAGCCTTTGACTTGAACAGTTCAAACGCAGAACGAACGATCGACTTTCTTGTTCACCTAAACTTGAAGCGGAGTGAGGATGTTGGTGATGCAATCTTTGAACTATTAGAACTTGGGTATATACGGAAATCCGAAAATGATTCGCATGCTGACTTCGACAACCTGTATGATGTTGGAATTCCTTGTTCAAGTTGAATTTCCGCGAAGCTATAGTGTATCGCAGCCAGAACCAGTTTTCAAATGCGAGTTTAGTTTTCAATTATTCCAATGGCAACACAGTTTGCACGGAATTTTCAAAGCGTTTTACCTGCAAGCGATCTCTTCAACGTTGTTCCAATGCCAATAAGGCTTGAATGGCTACGCTAGTCCATTGAACCAGTTTCATCGAAGCAAGGACCGAATCATCTTTTCATCATCGGAGGCGTTTTGATCTTGGATCTATCCCAACGAATCAAAGTTCATTTTTGCGAGCATGGTTTTATCGAAGAACGGCTCGATTCACCCAGCGGCGGGACGAATTCTCAACTTGTCAGCGTACCTGACCGCCGCTTGGGTGCAATCGTTGGTTCTGCGATTTTTTTGATTGCCGGTACTAAAGTCAATTCCAGGCCAGCCCATGTTCCTGGACCATGGCTTCAACCTCTGCGAATGTTTCAGGAGACCTAAAAAACATAGCGTGAACCGACCCAATCGGTTTATTTAACAAATCGTCTACAGTTTCTATTCCAGCTTTTCGCAGTGTGCTTCGGCACCTTACGGAAACAGGAATGTCAACAATGCGCACACGGCGTTTCGCAAGTTCACTCCCTGCCGTGGAAAGAGGATCTATCCAGCCATCCACATCTCTAACGCCTTTCGACTCATCAGATACTTTGTCTGTGCCAACAACTCGGGTGCCGCAATCTGGGCAGTTTCCGTTCGAACCTGCAAGAAGGAACTGAGCTACATACGTCATGCACCCAGTTAATGGAAAGTCAAATCGGCGTCCACAGTTTGGACATGGATTATCAACATCTAAATTCGCGTCTGGCATATTCCTGTCTGCAACGTTTTAGGCTGTTTGGCAGAACCACGATGACCAAGTCCGAAGGGATTGGGCACCTTTTGAAAGTTGGGACTATTGAGGACTTTGGTCCATCGAATTGTTCGCGAATGTCGAATGACTTCCCGACTATCTGGAACGCTTGAACGTGGCGAACTGGCCATTGACATCCATGATTGGATGGTGTCCGAATCTACGCACCTTGAATCGTGGATCGTCTTTTCAGCGCTGAAGCGGGCTGAGCAGCGGTATCTCCCCGGTTCATCACCAGGCCCACAAGAACGCAGTGTACTGACCATCTTTGCGGCTTTGTCGATCATATAAAGTCGTCATTACTTTGAACCTTCCAAAATCCAACAAAGGGATATCCAGCATCGTAGTTCAATCGTTGAGTGATGTTGGAACTGTTCCTCGTGTAGTCAATTCGTTGTCCTTTATCGCAACCGATGGTCACGATGCTGATTGTCAGGAGAGCGACATATACCATCTTGGTCATAGGACATCATCCGAATAATTGGCAGAGCGGCTAGTATTCGCAAACGGCATCGATGACCGCGGTCGCCGGGAGCGATCATCCATTATCAAAACGCAGGTTCGGCTACTCCGGTCGATCGCATAGTTCTTCGATTTCCGTTGAATTTCCGCGAAGTTGTAGTGTATCGCACCGAGAACCAGTTTTCAAATGCGAGTTTAGTTTTTGAATTGTTCCAATGGCATCACAGTTTGCACGGAATCTTCGAAGCGTTTTACCTGCAAGCGATCTCCTCAACGATGTTCAAATGCCAATAAGTCTTGAATGGCTACGGTGGTCCATTGAACCAGTCTCATCGAAGTACCATACCGAATCATCTTTTCATCATCGGAGGCGAATTGATCTTGGATCTATCCCAACGAATCAAAGTCCTTTTTTGCGAGCATGGTTTTATCGAAGAACGTCACGCATCACAGCGGTCGCGGCGAGTGATGCTCCATTGAAAAAACGCCCGGCCCGCGACTCCGGTGCATGCGATGGTTCGCCACAGTTTTCATCGCCGGGTTCGGACGTACTGTACAAAGTCTTGATAGTCGTTGACATAAGGGAATTGCAAACCCTGCGCTGCAACCGCGGCTGCAATCGAGTTTTTCTCCATCTCGTATTTCTGTTGATACGCGGCACCGCTCGGTGTCATTTTAGCGTAGCGGTCCCAGATCGCGTCAATGGCCAACCTGTTAGGTGCGTTCGTAAGCGTGTCGTCCAGCGTTAGTTCGACCTCACGGATGGAGCTGTAGGATGCGTACTCGCGCGGCATCGCGTTGCAGTGAAGGTTGTGCGTCCAATTGACATGTACCGCCCATTCGAGTTCGCTCATATCGCTGGGGGGATGTAACGCTAGTCGATCGATCTTTGTCATAATCCTGTCGCATATGCGGACTCGCACTGTGTGATATGCGACGCCGCAAACCGCGAGAGCAACAAGTGCCGTTGCGATCGAAAATCCGATTTTGCGTAGTCGATTGCGTTTGGGCATCAGAATCTGTCGGCGAAAGAATCCATGTAAGTCCTGGGTTTGGGGTGGGAGCCATTCGAATAAAATCTGGCGACTCGGACCCGTGATCTTGGGTTGCGTTAACAACCACTGTCACATTCATTCCACCCCAAACCGCAAGGCCACTCAGAACATGAAAATTCTCGCTCTTGACCTCGGTAAATTCAATACGATGTGCTGCTTTTTCGACACCAAAACCCGCAAAGCTGAATTCCTCACCGCGGCTACCGACAGGCACTATCTCACGACTATCTTCAAGAAACGCAAGGTCGATCTGGTCGTCATGGAAGCTTGCGGCCCTTCGGGCTGGATCAATGACCTGGCCATCAGCCATGGCCTGAAGACACTTGTTTGTTCCACCAACGAAGATGCTTGGAAGTGGAGCAATGTCAAACGCAAGACCGACAAAGACGTTGGTCAAGTATCGCAAGACGCTCGACAATCGCATTAACAAGATGAAGAACACCATTCGCGCTTGGTTCGTCAATCACGGCATCTCGATCGACAAAGGCGACAAGGCTTGGCACACTGGTCGCACTCACATCAACTCTTTTCGCAAGCCGCTTGATCAATGTGGTCCGAACGAGCTCTGGAAAGCTGAACTCGATATTGAACTGACTCAG
>JAXMBP010000093.1:0-14789 GCA_046349795.1 Pirellulales bacterium
CTCTTTTCCTTCGCCCGACAGTCGATTGACTGCCCCGCAATGCTGAATGGGTGACTATGGATAACGCGACAATTGAGGTTCGAGGTGCCCGCGAACACAACTTGCGCAATGTCAGTATCAATTTACCTCGTAATCAACTGATTGTATTCACGGGAGTAAGCGGTAGTGGCAAAAGTTCAATGGCTTTTGATACCTTGTACGCTGAAGGGCAGCGAAGGTATTTGGAGAGCCTTTCCAGTTACGCACGCCAGTTCATTGGTCAACTTCCCAAGCCCAATGTGGACTACATCGGAGGCCTGAGTCCTGCGATCTCGATTAGTCAAAAGTCGACCAGCTCCAATCCTCGTTCGACCGTTGGTACAGTTACCGAGATTTATGATTTTCTTCGAGTACTCTACGCTCGAGTTGCTACAGGATTCTGCCCCAAGTGCGATGTGCCGATCGCCTCGCAAACTCGCGATCAAATAATCGCACGGCTTCAATCGCTTCGCGAAGCACCTGAATACTTAATTCTAGCTCCAATTGTCCGCGGCCAAAAAGGTGAATATCGCGATCTTTTCGAATCGCTTCAGCGGCAAGGCTATGCGCGCGCTCGGGTCGATGGAAAAGTCTATCGCTTGTCCGAAGTCCCGGCTCTTCAGCGTCAGCAAAAACACGAGATCGAAGTCGTAGTTACTCGATTTGCTCCCGAGACAACACCTAGGACCAATGTTGCCGATGGAGTGAACGAAGCGCTTAAGCTGGGTGAGAATACGTTGATCGTTATGGCTTGGGACGAACAGGCCGAAAAAGATCGCAGCGAAATCGAAGCCAACGAAGAGAAGCCCAAGGCCTCGCGCCGTCGCGCAAACAAACAGGGCGACAATGACCTGGTGCTGAGCAGTCAGTACGCCTGCCCTCAATGCGGATACTCCAGTTTGCCGCCGACTCCGCAATTGCTCAGCTTCAATAGCCCAGCGGGCATGTGCCAAGTTTGCGAAGGCTTGGGAGAGCAATTTACGTTTGCTCCAGAGTTGATTATTCCAGATCCGACTATGTCGTTGAAGCGAGGTGCCATTGAACTGCTTGGCCCCTGGAATGATCTTGGACGATGGCAACGACATCAGTTGCTGAGTGTGTCTGAGTCGATCGAAAAGGAACATCGGCTCGAGGTCGGCGAGTCGATCGCCGCGCCTTGGCAAGATCTACCTGTGAAGGTTCGCGAAGAGTGGCTGTTTGGTACTGGCGATCGTCATATTACTTTCACTTGGCGAGGTGGCAATCGCCCGATGAAGTATGGCGGTACATTCGACGGCATCATTGCTCAATTGATGGATCAGTATCGCAATACGAAGAGTGCCACAGCTCGAAAACGCTTTGAAAAATACATGGATAAGCGTAGCTGCAACGCTTGCGGAGGTTCGCGGCTCAATCGATCAGCGCGACAACTTCGCATGCGCAGTTCGAACCCGCCGGTAGGAACCGCAGATTGGCTAAATCTGCCAGATCTATGCAGTCTATCGATCGAAAAATGCCTCCACTTCCTGACTGGATTGCAGTTGTCGGAGATGGAACAGCGAATCGCTTCTGAGGCGGTTCGTGAGATCACCAGTCGACTTCAATTCCTGCTCAATGTCGGACTAGATTATCTTTGCCTCAGCCGTGGCGCACCGACGCTCAGCGGTGGCGAGGCTCAGCGTATTCGCTTGGCTAGCCAGATTGGTTCAGGCTTGGTTGGAGTGCTATATGTGCTCGACGAGCCTTCGATCGGTTTGCACCCGCGCGACAACGATCGATTGATCGATTCGTTGAAGTCGCTGCGTGACTTGGGCAATTCGTTGCTTGTTGTCGAGCACGATGAAGACACGATGCGAGCTGCCGACTTGATCTTAGACTTTGGGCCTGGTCCCGGAGTTCGTGGTGGTGAAGTTGTATCCTGCGGGGATCTATCGACGTTGGCCGCAAGCAAAGAAAGCTGGACCGGGAAGTTCTTGTCGGGAGAGGAGAAGATTCCTGTCCCCGAAAAGTGCCGGGAAGGCAACGGGCAGGTCATTCGAGTCCTGGGCGCAAAACACAACAACCTCAAGAATATCGACGTCGATATTCCGCTTGAAAGCTGGAAGGCAACGGGAGTTAGCGGATCGGGCAAGAGTTCGCTGATTAACGATATTTTGGTTCCAGTTCTTCGTCGACGCTTACATGCGGCCGAAGATATCCCAGGCTTGCACGGCGCTATCGAAGGAGTTGAGCTGCTGGACAAAGTCATCGCGATCGACCAAAGTCCCATTGGCCGTACTCCGCGAAGCAACCCTGCAACCTATGTAAAAGTTTTCGACGATATTCGTAACCTGTTCGTTGATCTACCTGATGCCAAGCTGCGAGGATACCAACCAGGTCGATTCAGCTTTAATGTTGCCGGCGGACGTTGCGAAGCGTGCGAAGGCAACGGTTCGAATCGTCTCGAGATGGACTTCCTGGCTGACCTGTGGGTTACTTGCCCGGTCTGCGAAGGGCGTCGATACAACTATGAAACGCTGCAGGTAAAGTTCAAAGGTAAATCGATATCCGAAGTGTTGGATATGGATATCGCCGAGGCACTGAAGCTGTTTGAGAATCAGCCCAAGATCCTCGAGAAGCTTCAAACCTTGCACGATGTCGGACTGGACTATCTCAAACTCGGTCAACCATCGCCAACATTGTCTGGTGGTGAAGCTCAGCGAATCAAGCTGGCAAAAGAGCTTTCTCGAAAGGCTACTGGTCGAACTCTCTACCTGCTCGATGAGCCGACTACGGGACTTCATTTCTACGACATTCGTCTGTTACTTGGTGTTTTGCAAAACCTAGTCGATCTTGGCAACAGCGTGTTAGTCATCGAGCAC
This sequence comes from Pirellulales bacterium, assembly GCA_046349795.1. Taxonomy (GTDB): domain Bacteria; phylum Planctomycetota; class Planctomycetia; order Pirellulales; family Pirellulaceae; genus Aureliella. The sequence goes on from JAXMBP010000093.1 coordinate 2,859, forward strand.
AACTTGGACGTCATTCGTGCAGCCGATTGGCTGATCGATATTGGCCCCGAGGGCGGTGAAGGCGGAGGAGAGTTGGTATTCGCTGGCACGCCGAGCGACATTAATGATTGCGAGAACTCTTATACGGGTCGATCATTGGCCAAGCATATTTCGGCTGAACCGATCAAAGCTAGTAGTTCCAACAAAGCCGCCAAAAAAACCAAGCCAAGCTCGCCACCTGTTTCGCCAATTCTCACGGTAGAGGGCGCTGTCGAGCATAACTTGAAAGATGTCTCGCTGAAGTTGCCTCATCATCAGATGACTGTCTTTTGTGGGCCTAGCGGCAGCGGCAAGAGTTCGATGGCGATGGACACGATTTATGCGGAAGGTCAGCGCAGGTACGTCGAAAGTTTAAGCTCGTACGCGCGGCAGTTTGTGGGCCAAATGGCTAAGCCTCGAGTTGAGAAGATCGAGGGGCTGGCTCCTGCAATTGCCATCGAGCAAAAGAGCGTGGCTCATAATCCGAGAAGTACCGTTGGAACTGTAACTGAAATCTACGACTACTTCAGAGTGCTGATGGCGCGCTTGGCGCAACCTCATTGTCCAACGTGCGATATTCCGGTATCCAATCAATCTGCCGATGACATCACCAATCATATTTTGACACTTGAAGAAGGCAGTCGCCTGGTTCTAACGGCTCCGCTGAAATGGCAAGCCAACATGGATCCCGATTTGATCTGGGCTGACCTGCGCGCTAGCGGTTTAGTGCGAGTGCGAGTGAATGGCAAAACATATTCGCTAGATGAACCGCCAACACTTTCACCAACGGTCAACTATGAGATCGAAGCGGTAGTAGATCGGGTAGTCGTTTCGTCACAGAATCGATCTAGGATCGCTGAAAGCGTCGAGTTGGCATTGTCGCTGGGCACTGGCAACATGAACGCGCTGGAGCCACGTGACGACATCGATGAGGTGCATTGGAAGTCGGTTCGTCACAGCCAACATTTGGCATGTCGAAAGTGCGGCTACAGCATGTCACCGTTGACACCACACTCCTTCTCGTTCAATTCACCGTTGGGTTGGTGCCCGGATTGCGAAGGCGTGGGCACTCAGTCAGGTACAAGCCCTGCGTTGTTGATGGACGCACATAAGTCCTTGCGAAATGGTGCCATTCGAATGTGGCCAACTATCCTTGAACGACCTGAGCCGCCTAAGGCCAAGGCAAAAGCAAAAGCTGAGCCAGCCAAGAAGACCAAAGCTCAAGCGGCCAAGAAAGAGGACGACGAGTTAGCCTCGGCGGATATCGCGGAAGTTGATGCGGTTGGCGGTGAACTTGCCGGTCCGATGCTTGAAGCAATGTGCAAGGCAATGGCATTGCCGATGGATGTTTCGGTGGATCAACTGACGAGTGGTCAACGCAGAATGATTTTGTACGGCACAGGCGATCGTTGGTTCGAAGTAGAAACGCAAAAGGGCGTTAAGTTCGAGTTTCAGTGGAAGGGACTAATGCCTGCTCTCGAGCAAGCCGCTCGCCTTAGTCCTACTTTGCGTAACAAGCTGGGGCCGTTCATCGCTGAGGTCCCCTGCTCTGCTTACATGGTCGCGCGACTGAACATCGGATGCCTCTGCGGCTCGTTTCCGCGTGACTGACCATTGGCGATTACACTCAAGGAAAAAGTGGCAAGCACGAACAATTGAGGGCTGGAAACTCAACGCTCGTGAACAGGAGATTGCTGGCGAGTTGGTCCGTGAGATTCGCGCCAGAAATGAATTCCTTTTAGACGTTGGCTTGGATTACCTGAGCCTAGCTCGACCAGCAAACACGCTCAGCGGTGGAGAGTCTCAGCGTATTCGATTGTCCAGTCAACTAGGAAGCGGTTTGTGCGGCGTGCTGTATGTGCTCGACGAGCCCACAATCGGCCTTCATCCCCGCGACAATCAACGGCTTATCAGCGCATTGCATAAGTTGCGAGATATCGGCAATACTCTGATCGTCGTGGAACATGATCGCGAAGTTATTGAGCAGTGCGATCAGTTGGTCGACTTTGGACCTGCTGCCGGTAGATTCGGTGGTCATGTGGTAGCTAGCGGATCACCGGAAGCGGTGGCCAGGCAGAAGGATAGCCCAACGGGAGCGTTCTTGAGCGATAAGCAAAAGATTGCGATTCCTAAGACGCGGCGCATGACCGATCTGGGGCACATAGAACTAATTGGAGCTCGGGCGCACAACCTGCAGGACCTGAATGTACGATTCCCGCTGGGCAAGCTGCTCGCGATTACGGGGCCAAGCGGTAGTGGTAAGAGCACACTCATCAATGAGGTACTTTATCCAGCACTGACGAAGCGACTGGCTAAACAGACATCGAAGAAGAGTCTGTATGAATCGATCGATGGTGTTGGCTTGATTGACAAGGTGATTCGTGTTGATCAGAGTCCGTTGGGTTCGAACCCAAGCTCGACACCAGCAACTTACACAGGTGTGTTTGATCACATCCGTCAGTTGTATTCGCAATTGCCAGCTTCACGAGCACTCGGATACACGGCGCGTCAGTTCTCTTTCAATGTGCCTGGTGGGCGTTGCGAAAAGTGCGAAGGGCATGGACAGTTGTGTATCGAAATGCATTTCCTGCCCGATGTTTGGGTTCAATGCGATTCGTGCCATGGTCGAAGATTCACTGAAGATACATTGTCCGTGGAGTACCATGGCTTAAACATTCACGATGTCTTGGAGATGCAGATCGGTCAAGCGTTGGAAGCGTTCAGCAATATTCCAAAGATACGAAAACCGCTGCAAACATTGGTGGATGTTGGTCTAGATTACATTTCGCTTGGTCAAAGCGCTCCGACCTTGTCTGGCGGAGAGGCTCAGCGGGTTAAGTTGGCGGCTGAACTTTGTAGGCCTGATACAGGTAAGACTTTCTATCTGCTGGACGAGCCTACCACGGGGCTACACTTCGCCGATATCATCAAGTTGCTCGAGGTGATGCAGCGATTGGTAGACCTTGTGAAACACCGTCGTTGTGACTCGGAACATAACTTGGACATCATCAAAGCGCCGACTGGGTTATCGACTTAGGCCCCGAAGCTGGTAGCGAAGGCGGCAAAATTGTTTTCGAGGGTACGCCCCGAACAGATGGTCCAGTACTCGGCTTCGTATGCCAAGAAGTCTCGCTCGAAGAAAAACGAACCTCAGCTTCGAAGCTATACCGGTGAAGCACTTATTCCATTGATGGATGGAGCGGAGTACATCGATCGAGAGGCTTGGGACGCTAATAGCCTCGATTCTGAGCAGGAAGGCGATCTTTCGCTTGACCAATGGCAGATATCGTGGCCACCAAGCTTCTCTCTTCGCCAAGCTGATGGACGGCGGTGGCTGCGCGGGACAGCGTTGATCGTTCGGGTGGGCCAATACGTTGGGATCGACAGATTTTGGTCAAGCTGATGGATAAGATTGAATCGATCGAGGGCTTCTCGCCAATCAATTGGGACAATCGAAGCATCGTCGAAGTCACTGGAACGATCAAGAGTCGAGGTTGGTTCTTGCATGCTATTACGGCTGAAACTTGGCTACTCAAACTCAAGTTCCGCGTGCCTCGTCGATCTTTCACCAAGGCCGAACTCGAGGCTGTGGTCTCACTTCCTACGCTCAATCAAATGGAGGATGTTGAGGCCTACGGCAATGAGCCTCGCGTTAAAGCTAAAGCGGCAGGCACGTGGATGGAACTTGAGATTCGCCCGCACACGCTCGACGAGATGGACACTCAACGGTTTTGGGATTGGTTGGATCATGCCGCTAACTCGTTTTTGGGAAAGACGACCGATTCTGAGTCGAAGTCGACCGAAAGTACAAATCCTAAGGACGTTACTCCGTGGAAGATCCTAAAGCAGCGGCGGCAGTATTCTCGTTTCTCGAAGTGGCTCTCCGCTGAAAAAGCGATCGTTGCTTTCGGCTACCCGGAAACGCTGAGTGTATTTATTCAGTCGGTTCATCAAACGGGCGTAGAGGGCCGTTGGCGATGGGACGAAGCGACTGCGGCAAGATATTTTTTGCCTGGACAAACAGAGCCGTGGATAGTTCTGCATACGAAACGGCCAGAAGGTTTGATTGCTGTTCTCAATGGCTCGAAGGGTTTTGATCCAGGCAGCGTTAAAGAATCCCTACCAATGAAGATGCAAATTACTTCACGTGGAAACGATCAAGAACAGATTCAAATTGCCTTCACTGAGTTACAGCAACCTCGTGATCCTGGAGTCAAGAAAATTCTGGCTATGCACTGCAAGCACGTGAGTATGCAGCAGACTGCTGGAAGCTAAACATTGCTCAGCACCACAAAGGGTTAGGATGGCCTTGTTCGCTGTGTTATTGCCGAGGCTAGACTTAAGGGCTTCGCTTCGCGCTCTCTTCGGGAAAGTGCTTAGGAGCTGGAAAAAGGCTGGGTCTGCTTCTGCTGATTGTGTTACTCTATCGGTGTCATGCTTTATGCTCGCTCGTTGCAACCGGACCAAGTTGGATCGAGTAGATTTGGTGCGGGTATGCCATTTTGGGCCTTTATTTATCTGGCCGCATCTTGGCTGGCAGCTAGCGCAGATCGGGGGCTTGTCATGCGACCGGCGGAGATTCACTTCCTTTTTGGCGGTCCTTTTCGCAGTCGAGAGATTATTTCACTGCATCTGATACGTCTGGGTATACGATCGTTTTTCAGCGCCATGGTGTTGTCGTTGGTTGCAGCGATCTACATGCCCAGTTTCACCTCTGGATTGATCGGTCTCTGGTTGCTGTTGGCTGTATCTCTGCTGGTGGGAATGAATGTTAGCCTGATGGCCAGATCGATTCACGGAACGGCTCCACGGATCGTTCGAAGGTTACTTACCATCGTCGTAGTAATTTCGACGCTGACGATGATCGCACAATCGGTTGACTTGTTACGACAACAAGGAATGACGGCAGATATATCGTCCATTGCTGCTACGGCGCCAGAAACTGGAGTTGGCCAGTACGTCTTGCCAGCTTTGCAGTGGATGTTTAAACCGTTATCGACAACAAGCTTTTTAGATGAGTGCTTGCCGTTGTTGCCAATTCGGCTTGTCGTTGTTTCGATTCTGGTCCTGACAATCTATTTGCTAGGGGGGGGCTTCAGTGAGACTTCGGCGACGCGGACCGATCAAGCTGTTGCTCGCCGGCAAGCAGCTCTACGCAGCGGTTCGGCTGCAGGGACTAGTTCGCTAGCCCGCCGAGTCCCTGTGCCTTTGCCGAGCTTGCGACTGGGAGGCATTGTCGCTGTGGCTTGGTCGCAGGTAGTTCATTTGACTCGCATCTTACCACGTTATATGGCCTTCACGACAGTTGTGCTGGGATTGTTGATTGTATTGCCTGCGATGGTGGATCGCCAATCGATGAGCGGCAAAGCGGGGATTTACTGGCTATCGGGACTATCGCTATACGCCGATTTCCTATTGCTACTTCAATTGCCAGTTGGATTCATGGGACCCGCCTCGCAGCGAGAACTATTGAAGACTCTGCCAATTCCTAATTGGAGAATTGTTATTGGACAGCTCGTGGGGCCATGCGTTCCAATTGTGCTGATTCACTCCATCACAGGAGTTCTATTCGCATTGGTTTTCCCGGTTCCGTGGCCCTATTTGATCTGTACTGTCGTCGCATTGATACCTGCCGCAGGGGTGATTGTTTCCAACATTAATTTGTTGGGAATTTGGGGAATCATTCAACCTCGCGCGCTTCAGCAACGCGATGTGCTGGCTGCTGGTCGAGCGATGGTGAGCGTTTGGCTGTTTGCCATTCTGCTCATTCCTGCATCTTTCGTAGCCACTTTGACCGGCATGCTGCTTGAATGGCTTGCAGTGAGCTTTCTACCGGAGAATTGTGGCTTCATTCTCGGGTGCGGGCTGGGCTGTCTTTTTTCAGCCTGCATTAATGTAGCCCTGATAGCTTGGACTTTCGCCGGGTGGCAACCGAGCACGGCCGAACGTGGCGACGCTGAGAAAGAGCACGATCATTAGTATCTGTAACGGCTGAGAAAATCGAAAGCCGATCCATTGAAGCAGGTCCTCAATTAACATTGCCAATATTGGCAAGCAACTTTCAAGGCTTTTTCAAAGTCATTCAATTCATCCTTTGTTATCTTGGGGGTGTGCAAAAACAAAAATAACTGCAAATGCCAAGGTAGAAAACGATTTCATAATTTTGTAGCAGTTTCCACGGCCTGTAATGCTGACACTAAAGCGTTTTGACAAGTTAAAACGTGCTCAAATGAGGCCCGACTCCCATGATCCAGTTCGATAAATTAACGCGTGAATGGTTGCCTTGATTAATTTCGTCTCCATAATCTCTTGCCGCTGGCGGTGGCTCCATCAAATATGTCGCAGGTCAAACATGTAGAACCGGCCGATTTCGAGCAGGTATTGGACGAAGAAAAACGCGAAGTCTTCGAACAGATAATTGCCAAATATGAAGGATTGGCGTAAAGATTCCTCTACTCGCTGGCAAGACTATCTTACCGGAGGATAGTCAGTTACGAGCCTGTTTGATTGCTGAATTACCAGAGATTGAAGCTGAGTTTGAGGCTCAAAGAGGCGGCAAAAAAACAATCGTAGCCAGTGTTATTCATACTCAAAGCCCGAATAAGGATGCTGAAGCTAAGAGCCCGGAAGAGAGAAATTCACCTGCCAAAGAGCGAGCTCTCTGAGTTGAGGTTACCACGGTGCAGAAGACCATCCGTGAAATTCGAGGCGGATTGGGCGATGTATTCACCGCGATGTCCAACTCAATCGCGTCGTCGTGGTTAAGCAACTCCAGGCTCGTTGGTTGGGAACAGTCGGCGCGCAACGAGCCTTCGTGCGAGAAATAACAAGCCCGTTTGAGCATCCGTGCGTCGTTCCAGTTCATTCGGTGGGTACCACCGCCGATGGCAGACCTTTCTATAGCATGCGGTACGTCGATGGGCAGACAATGCATCAGGCTATCGAAACGCTTCACAAAATCAAGCAACTTTGATCGCAACCACCTGAAGCTTACTCACGCATTTCATTCAGATTCAGGCAATTGCTTATGCCAACAGTCGCGGAATCATTCATCGCGCATTTGAAGCCCTCGAACATCGTTATTGGGCAATTTGGCCAGACTTCCGGTGCGCAGATTGGGATTTTGCTCAAGGAGCTTAACGCACAAAAAGCGGGCGAGTGGATCTTTAGTTCGTCTGGATGTTACTCCCCAATCCCGATGGTGATTCGGGCGATTCGAATGTCTTGGAAGCAGCAGAAGCAAGCGACACCGACTTCTACCCACCTACGGATTCAGTAGGTACCGACACATATCGCGGCGAAACTTCGATGGGTGACATTATTGAACCCCGCGTATATGAGCCCGGAGCAGCGCTCGGCAAGTGAGCTCTCTATTACTCGATTCGAACCGATGTCTTCGGATTGGGTGGAGGTTGTTCGCTATCCTCACTGGTCGACCTCCGTTTGTCGGGCGCGAGACGCGGGCCGAAACTATTAGTTTGGCTGCGGAGAGTTCGTTGGCTGACTTTGGCTTGATAAAAACCGCGATTCGCTCACCCGCGGACTCATTGCAATTTGCCGCAAAGCCATGAGTCGCGAATCTAAGATGCGCTACCCAGACGCTCAGTCGTTAGCAGATGATTTGGAGAGTTGGCTAGCGGGAGAGAACATCGCTATTCAGGCTCAACCCTTGTTGCATCGCTTGGGGCGTTTTGTCGTGCAACAACGAACATTACCCCGGCGGCGGTCCTGTTCTTGATCGCTACGGTCGCGGCGATAATCGGTGGAATTCAGGCGGTCCAAGCTGAAAAGACCCACACTCTTAGTAGAGAACGAATCCAAGGCAAATTTTCGAGCCGCCTGCACAAACGTGGCTGAGTACATTGCCAGAGTTTATCGAAATGCTGATCCGGTTCGTTTTGATGATCCAGGTTTTTCTGGCAATGGAAATTCAACCGCAAGAGCCACGCTGAAGTCCATTCTCGATAGCGGTTATCAATTGGTAAACACGGAGTTGCGAAACCACCCAGAACCACACTGATCTTTCCTGCGCTTGATGGGCTCAAGCTATCGAGGGGTTGGTGAATACGGACGTGTGCGCGCGAGAGTTACTTAAAGATGCTTGGAAGTCAGAAAAGAACTGTATGGAGAAAACGACTGTCGAACATTGGAATGCAAATATCAGTTTGCTCGATTAGAGTACGAAGAGGGCTTCTACGACCAAGCAGATGAGATGCTGCGCGAAGTGATCCGCTCAATAATCAGTATTCGAATCTCCACTAAACCACCTTACGAATCGCATCATTACCGTAACTTAGATCTACTTGCGGCCAATGCTCGGTACCAACTGGCTTGGCTACAGTTTTTTCAGCCACTAAGTTTAAATAAGCCTCAATTTGATCCTGAGAGGGTGGAGGCGAGTCAACGAATGTTTCGCGAGGTAATTCAGCTTCGAAGTAGCGTGCTTCCCAAAAATGACCGTTCAATCGGGATGGCTTACGCTGGACTCGCGGCAGCCCTATATTGCACTCCGGGCAAGGAAAAGGAGGCCATGCTTGCGACCGGCTCTGCTATGGAGATTTTTGGTCAAGGCGAAAAAGAAAATTCGATCGGTAGTTTTGTAATCGAATACAACAAGGCCGAGAAGCTTCGCATGGCCGGAAAGTTTGACGAAACGGAGCGACAGTATCTTAAGTTGGCGTCGTTTATTTCCAATCAAGTGGGTGACACGCATCCACTTATGGCAATACATCAATGGAATATGGCTGGTTTCTATCGGAAGTTTGGTCAAATGCAAAAGGCTGAGTCGATGATCTTAGTGGTTCGAGAAATTGCTTGCAACGTTCCAGCCGTACGCAGTTCGCCTCTGCATTTGGATGGTTTGAAACAGTACGCTGATGCCTTGGTCGAACATAATCGCAAGACCGAAGCCGCCGAGATCTATTCCGAAGTTCTGCGATTTGCTCGAGAACGCACCAGTCAGAATTTAGAGCTAATTCACTACGTTCAAAAGCAGTTGGACGCCATCGAACTATCAAAGGAATTGTAGGGGGCACGAACCCTATCAAGCTGCCGATTGATAAAATAGGTGGATTTTTACTCCGCCAAAATCGCTCACACCTAAGACATGCCGAATTAAACTTGTTATTATTCTCGGCGCTTGCGGCAGGAGCTTAGGGCATTTTCAATTCCAACAGCAAGGTAGCAGTTCGGGAGCAAGCGGATTCAGTCATCGGTTGAATAGGGTTTACTGATGGGGTCTGAGCAAGCGTTCAACACTATCGACGACAACGACAGCTTCGCATCGCAGATTTTTCGCGACTATTCGCAGCAGTTGTTGCACTTGGCCAATGATCAGTTGGGCGTCCAAATTCACGGTAAGGTTTCGCCCGAGGATGTTGTGCAGTCTGCTCTAAAGAGTTTCTTTCGGCGAGCTAAGTTACTGGGTATTGAAGATACAAATACCAGTACCGATACGATTTGGGGCCTATTATCGATCATCACGGTTAGGAAGTGCAAGAAATGGGAAACATTCTTCCGATGCGGCAAACGGGATGTCAAACGCGAGTTGGTTAGTACCGATGATTCATCGTTCGATCACGACCAGCATCGCCCCGCTGCGGCCTCTCCCAAAGTAGAAGACGCTATTGTTGCGACCGAATTAATTGAGCATTTGCTCAAGAACTTTACGGACCGTCAGCAAGAGATGATTATTCTAAGAATCCAAGGACTGGCTAACGAAGAGATTGCCGAAAGGTGCCGCAGTAGTGTACGGACTGTAGCTAGGACTATTGCCAAAGCAAAATCAATACTAGCCGGGCTTGTGCTCGACGACTAATGTAACTTCTTCTCCGCGGCAAGCTTTCATTGCGAGTCCTTTGCACTAACACGATTTTTCACCAGGCCGCCGACAGCTTGGTCGAAATTCTCTTGTTCAGTTCAGGGCAACCTATGCGGAGTCGATAGGCTTCCATTGCATAGCAACAGGTTACGCGTTCGTTAGGTTTCCTTAGATTGCCGTCAAACCCTAGCGGATAGGCTGACTCTTCGAGTGGGGGCTTTAGGAGGCTGGAAAAGCTCGCTGAACAGAGCAAAAAGGGTGCCATTAAGGCTTGCCATAATGCGAACCCCTTCGCTACAATGCTCGATTCTCAATGGCTACCGGAGTCGATTTTCATGGCCGACTGGTCGTTGCAAGTCGTTATAAATAAACAGGTTACAAGTATTTTTGAAGGAGCTTTCCGTGCCGCGTTTACTCGGTGTGGATATTCCCAACGATAAGAAAGTTGCGATCTCCCTGCAGTATCTGTATGGCGTGGGTCCAAAAATCGCTCGGGAAGTTTGCGTCAAAACCAAAATTGATGCCGAGAAAAAGGCACGAGACCTCGACGAGGATGAGCTAAGCCGATTGTCCACGTTATTAGAACGTGATTACACGGTCGAAGGTCCTCTACGCCGCGTGGTTGGTCAAGCGATTCACCGCCTGCGTGAAATCAAGTGCTATCGTGGTATGCGACATCGCTCAGGTCTGCCCGTTCGCGGTCAAAGAACTCGAACAAATGCTAGAACCCGCAAAGGTCCTCGAAAGACTGTTGCCGGTAAGAAGGGCGTTAAGGACTTGAAGTAGTCCTGTTTGATCTTGGTCTGGCTATTGTTCAGATTGAGGTCTAATTCGAATATCAAAAAAAGGTATATGCCGAACCTCTGTTTAGGTTTGGTGCCTTTGCAGAACAAGTTTGTGGTCAAGTTCACTTCGGTGGACCCTGAAAAATCGAGAATGAGGTTTTCCTGTGGCGAAAGTAAAGCGTCGCAAACTGCGTCGTAATGTTACCAACGGCGTAGCTCACATTCAGTCTACATTCAACAACACGACAGTAACGATCACTGACAGCAAAGGTGATACGTTGTGTTGGGCCAGTGCTGGAACTGTGGGTTTCAAGGGCTCTCGTAAGAGTACTCCGTTCGCTGGTCAGATGGCAGCACAACAAGCTGCTGAAAAGGCGGCCAAGTTCGGTGTCAAGGAATTGGAAGTTCGCGTTAAGGGGCCTGGATCAGGTCGCGAAAGTGCGATTTCAGCTCTACAAACTGCTGGCATGACCGTGAAGGTTATCGAGGACGTGACTCCCATTCCACACAACGGATGCCGCCCTCGCAAGCGTCGTCGCGTCTAAGCTAAGGCGACTGTTGCGTTGGATGTTTGGCTCGTCGCTGAGCTTGGTGCTTGGCAGAGCTTTTGGAATCAATACCTGGGGGACTTAGAGTATGCATATCAAATGGCGTGGACTGGAACTACCCAGCTCGGTTCAAGTTGACCACCACACACTCTCTCCAACCTACGGCAAATTTGTTGCTGAACCGTTCGAGAGAGGCTTCGGTACAACCGTCGGCAATAGCCTTCGACGAGTTCTACTTTCTGCCTTGGAAGGTAGTGCTGTAACGCAAATCAAAATTCGTGGTGCGCAACACGAGTTCACTACGCTTCCAGGCGTTTTGGAAGATGTGACCGAAATCGTTCTGAACGTGAAGTCGTTGGTCGTCAAGAATCACAGCGATTCCACTCGAGTTATCACAGTCGAGCGTTCTACTGCGGGAGTGATTACTGGAGCAGACGTTGAAACGGATGCTGATGTTGAAATCATCAACAGAGATCACGTACTAGCGACTCTGACCAGCGATGTTAGCTTCGTTATGGAAATGGTTGTTGAAAACGGTCGCGGTTACGTACCGGCTACTGAACACAGTGCACGAGACCACGAAATTGGCATTATTCCAGTTGACGCGGTCTTCAGTCCTGTTGTTCGAGTTCGCTACGATATCGAAGAGACTCGCGTAGGTCAAAAGACCAACTACGACCGACTAAATCTTGAAATCTGGACAGTCGGTTCTATCACTCCTGAATTGGGACTAGTAGAAGCTGCTAAGATCTTCCGTAAG
>JAXMBP010000094.1:0-14531 GCA_046349795.1 Pirellulales bacterium
TCAGTTGGTCGAGCATCTGCTGGCTTCGCCTCACTTCGGTGAAACAATCGCTCGACGTTGGATGGATGTCGTGCGTTACGGCGATTCGGTAACTCTGCGCGGATTCGTGTATGGCCAAGCTTGGCGGTATCGAGACTATCTGATCGAATCTTACAATCAAGACAAGTCATTCAAGGAGATGATTCAACAACAGATTGCCGGCGATATGATGCCTACCCAATCCATGGTCGACCGACAGCAGAACTTGGTTGCGACCGCCTTCTTAGCTCTCGGAAATACCAATCTCGAGAAGCAGGACAAGAGTCAACTGGATATGGATTATCTGGATGAACAATTGGACGTCATCGGGGCGGCTTTTCTCGGGCAAACAATCGGTTGTGCCAGATGCCATGATCACAAGTTTGATCCAATTCCAACTCGAGATTATTACGCTCTTGCAGGTATCCTAAAGTCTTCCGTCGGACTTAAACACGCAAATGTTTCAGAGTGGATTGAGCAGCCGTTGCCACTTGAGACAAGCCAGCAAGAGCCATTTGAGCAATTAGAGAGACGGCAAAAGTCATTAGCCGACAAAGTAAAGCAGGCCAAGCAAAAAATCGATTCCATGTCTTCAAAAAAAATGAAGATCATTAGCCCTGATCGACTCCCTGGCGTTGTCGTTGACAGTTCTCAAGCTGCCTTGGTTGGTAAGTGGGTCGAATCCAATCACACGAGTCCTATCGTGGGTGAAACCTATCTGCATGATGACAATTCGGATAAGGGCCAAAAATCGGCGACCTTTGAACCGACGCAACTTCCGCCGGGCGAGTATGAGCTTCTATTGGCCTATCAAGCCGGCGAAAATCGAGCTACCGATGTTGTAGTTCAGGTTTTTAGTGCCGATGGCGAACGCGAAGTGGTCGTCAATGAACAGAAGCCAGCAACGGAATTCAATCTTTGGTTCAGCCTTGGACGCTTTCGCTTCGAGGCAAATGGACAGAAGTATGTTTTGGTCAGTAATGCAAAGACCGATGGACACGTAATTCTAGATGCCGTTCTGTTCTTGCCAGTTTCAGAAGTGAAGGATGGTTCAATAACCAGTACGCTTCAATCTGCTATGACAGAACCCAGTAAAACTGCACCGGCCAGCGAGCAACTTAAGGACGATCTCAAAAAGCTTGAGAAGCAACTTGCCGATTTACAAAATCAGATCGACGCTCGACCAAAGTTCATGACCGTTATCGAATCTTCCAAGCCAAATGATCTACGGGTCCATATTCGGGGCGATGTTCATTCGTTAGGTGATGTCGTGCCACGGGGTTTTTTGTCAGCCGTGAAGTTAGCGTCTTTCGGGAATATAACTGAGGCGAGATCATTACAGGAAGGTGAATCTGTACTTGACGGTGAATCTAAAGTTGAAGCGGGCAATCATGAGAGCTTACCTCCAACACGTCTTGAACTGGCGCGGTGGATTGCGGATCAACGAAACCCGTTGACGGCTCGAGTCTACGCAAACCGAGTTTGGTCATGGTTCATGGGGCGAGGTATCGTGCTAACTCCGAGCAATTTCGGGACAACTGGTGCTAAGCCAACTCATCCCGAACTGCTCGATTGGCTAGCTGTTAAGTTGATCGAATCGAACTGGTCAACCAAAGCGTTGGTTCGAGAAATTGTTCACTCAGCCGCTTATCGCAGAGCGTTGAAATCACCGACTGAAGTTGCTTCCAACATTGATCCTGATAACTCGCTTTACTGGCGCGGGAGTATGCGTCGCGTGATGGTAGAGACTCTACGAGATTCAATGCTGCTTATCAGTGGCGAATTGGATCGCACCATGGGCGGTTCAATTATTAGGTCTGGCACCAAAGCGGACTACAATTACACTCACGAATCAACTCGGCGAAGCATCTATCAGCCAGTGTTCCGCAATTCTTTGCCGCAATTGTTTGATGAATTTGATTTTGCTGATGCTAGTGTTTCGATTGAAGCTCGCAACCGTAGTACCGTAGCTCCGCAAGCACTGGCGCTAATGCAAGAGCCGTGGGTGATAGCGCGTTGCAAAAAAACTGCCGAAAAGTATGCTCCCATGATCGAAGACCAAGGCGTTTTGTCTGGCTTAGACAACCTGTACAAGTCTTGCATAGCTAGATCACCCTCTGAAAGCGAAATTGCCTTGGCATTGGAGTTTCTACAGAAAAAACAGGTCACGTTGGATTCGAATGTAGACTCCGCGAAGGTGGATCAAGATCGACTGGCTTTGCTAATTCAGGTGATCTTTGCCTCCATGGATTTTCGATACATCGATTAGGTTAATTGAGTTTTGCCAACATCAGCCAGAGAGTTTGGATATGCAGTTGGATCAATCATACAGCCGTAGACAGTGGTTGCAGAGTTCCGCCTGTGGATTTGGCGCACTTGCGGCCTCGGCAATGCTGCCGGCAGTCCCTGGCAAATGCTCGGATCATCTCTCAGGGCTTCATCATCCGGCTAGAGCAAAAAGAATTATCTTTCTGTTCATGCAAGGCGGCGTTAGCCAAGTCGATAGTTTCGACTATAAATCCAGCTTGGCAGAGAATGATGGCAAGTCCATCGAATTCAACGACGCTCGACAGCTTGCTAAGACTGGCAAAGCCACTCAACAAAGGCTAATGAAGTCGCCCTGGAAGTTTCAGCAATACGGGCAGACGGGTCGATGGGTGTCCGAGTTGTTTCCTGAATCCGCTCAGCATGTGGATCAGATGACGATGTTGCATGGGATGCATACGGAGGGAGTTGCGCATGGACCGGCTACGTTGTTTTTGCACTGCGGGGCCACCAACGGAATTCGGCCTTCAATGGGCTCATGGATACTCTATGGACTCGGCAGTGAGAATCAAAATTTGCCAGGATTCATTTCTATTGCTCCGTCTGTAGGCAATGGCGGACCAAGAAACTACGGCAGCGGATTTCTTCCAGCTCAATGTCAGGGAACTCGGATTGGTGGCGCTGACAGCGATAGGCTACAGATTAAGAATTTGCTTCCGCGAACGGACATTTCTGATTCGCTACGAAGTGAGCAATTGGATCTTTTGTCAAAAATGAACTCAACTCAGGTCGCGCGGCGCGAATTTCGTCCCAACGAGCTAGACGCAGTTATTGAGTCGTATGAACTTGCTTGGAAGATGCAAGCCGTAGCTCCCGAGTTGTTGGATGTGAGTCGAGAATCGAAGGAAACGTTGGAATCTTACGGCATCGATAATCCCAGAACACGCGTGTACGGACAGCGATGCTTGCTGGCTCGTCGACTTTGTGAAGCCGGTGTACGATTCATTCAGGTCAACTATGGCGACAACTCAGCGAATCCGGCTTGGGATCAGCATTCCAATCTCCCCAAACACGCAGAACACGCTTACGCGGTGGACAAGCCAATCGCGGGGCTGCTTAGCGATCTAAAGCAACGAGGTCTGCTTGAGGATACAATCGTTTGGTGGGGCGGCGAGTTTGGGCGAACTCCTTATGCGCAGGATAACGGTACAGGCCGAGATCACAATCCAGGTGGATTTACTGTTTGGTTGGCTGGGGGAGGTTTGAAGGCTGGATTGAGCTACGGAGAAACGGATGAGTTTGGCTTCCAAGCCATTCATGGCAAAGTGCATATGCACGACCTGCACGCTACATTGCTGCACCAATTGGGCATCGACCATAAGCGATCTAATCTACAACCATGCAGGCCGTGATTTTCGTTTGACGGACGTGCATGGCCGCGTCATCTCTGATATCCTGGCATAACGTAATTGAATTCGCCAGATTTCCCTTGCGAAGTACAAAGGCTGGAGTTCCTTACGAAGGTAATACCAAGCCCAGTAATGTATTATTCGGAGTGCTTTCAAAGCAACGCGACGAAACATTCTTTACCTGCAGTTGTTACTTTCCGACTCTCCCATTCGAGAAAGCAACTACACCCGTTTGATTTGTAATTGGAGGAGCACAGGCGAGTCTTGCTGAGAGCGAAATGATCGTTTGTCGAAATTACAATTGGCGATCGCCCTCCCCGGAAAGCCCGGAAAGCTCGCATTACTCGCTTACCGACCCTCCCGCGAATTGCAATTTTTATAATGGTTAGTTAGGGCGCGCGGGAGGGTTCATAAGCGTGATCGGATAGGATGTCCTACTAAGGTGTAAGATGTCCATACTAGCCTTTTTTGATGAGAAAGTTGTAGGAAAAGCCTTTGTCAGAATCGATTTCGACGCTACCCGAACTCGTAGGCAGCAGTCAATTTGTCAGAATTCCACCCGAGCTTGATGTACCGCTAACGGCGCGGGTCCGCGCTGTGCTGGATACACCAGCGATGCAGCGACTGAAAGAGATTTCGCAGCTTGGCTTAGTAAGTTTGGTTTATCCTGGTGCAATACATTCACGCTTCGAACACAGTTTGGGCGTCTATCGATTAGCTTTACAAGTTCTGAAGCACTTGACTCAAACTCATCCCGATTGGGCAATGACAGTTGAAGTTTCCGATGTGAAGGTGTTTCTGTTAGCAGCACTTCTGCACGATGTCGGTCATTGGCCTTATTGTCATCCGATTGAGGACATGCGACTGCGCGGAAGTTACTCGGCATGAACGAGTCGCTCGACGTTGGATTACTGAGGGTGCCGTTGCTAAAGCGATTGAAGATCAATGGTTGGTCAGTCCAGGTCTTGTGGCAGACTTCTTAACCAAGAAGCTGGATCAACCGAATCTTGGTAGGCTACAAAATCTCCTGAATGGTCCAGTCGATGTCGACAAGATGGACTATCTTCAACGCGATAGTTTGCATGCGGGTGTTCCTTACGGCAGGAATTTTGATGTCGCTCGACTAGTTAGTAGCCTGCGATTTGGTGAATCGTCAAAAATCGCAATCACTGATAAGGGCAAAACTGCAGCCGAGATGATGGTCTTTAGTCGCTACGTGATGTTTAGCGAAGTTTATTGGCATCATAGCGTTCGTGCGGCTACTGCCATGCTGCAACGGCTGTTCTATCGAATCCGTCGGAGCGTTTTCGAAGCCGACCTGCATGAAATGTCGGACTGGAAATTCCAACATTTTGTAATCGAGGCTGCCCAGGTTGATCCTGGGATCGCTGAGTTGGCCAGTTCGCTATTTGGTCGGCAACGTAAACTATTCAAGCGATTTTCGCAGCATAATTATGCCGTTTCGCCTGATGTTCATGCTGCACTGGCACACCGCCCCTTTGAACAACTGGTTCAATGCGCGGAACTATTGGCTGCCAAGCTCGCCTCGAAATGCAAGATACCAATTCAGCCTGACGATCTTTTGATCGATGCGCCGCCGGTCAAATTGGAGATTCAATTCAAGCTCGACGTGCTCACCTCAAAAGGCACTCAACCTCTAGAGCAACTATCGCCTGTAGTTCGATCTTTGGCCACTGATCAGTTCGACAAGTTCGTGAAGCAAGTGCGAGTTTTTGTAAAACCGAGTATTCGCAGCCAGTTGAATGTCGATGAATCCAGCCTGACAGAGCTATTGTTGCAGTGCGCTAGTGAGCTTTCAGATAGCACTAGCTAGACACTAATTGGCATCGTTGAAATTGTCACCGGTCGATTCGTCCGAGGTTGTCGGAGTCGGTTGTGTCGATCCATTAGAAGCTGGCTGAGATACCGAGGGAATCTGAGGTGGATTCTGTTCAATTTCGCTTTCTAGAATATCCATCTCGTCGAGATCTGTGTTGTCGACGCATCTGCGAAGCACTAAGTAAAGGCCAGCAGCGGCAGACCAAAAGTAACTGAATCGAAATGCGGTCTGTAAATTAGTCGCGACCCAGTCTCCTGCCAGAACATAACTGCTCTCGATCAGATCAGAGCCGCCGGCAGACAAGTAGGTGTTCTTAATCAATCCCCAGCCCAACTGAACGGTCCAATTCACCAGGAATGCTCCAACTTCTCCAAACAGGGCGAGTAACAAAACACAGAGAATCGCCAGTACAGGACGCTGAAAGAAATAGGCATTTGATCGACTAAAGCCCTCGAATGAGTCGGCTCTTTTTTCGATGCTAATCGCGCAGATACTTAGCGGAAAGCAGACAATTAAACCCATCGCCAATCTACCGACAGCGAAAATTAGCGGAATACACACCGCGACTAAAATGACGCCAGCAATCGCTGCTGGAAATGATCCCAAACGAGACATCCAACCCAAGAATGCGATTGGAAAAAGCAAGCCTCCCAGGGCCACAATGTAAATTCCGGTAGCCCAGACATAGCTGACCGTGCGCGATGCAACGAGCTTAATCGACCGCACCCAAGGAGCGACCGTGCGTTGGCCGAGTTCCACAGCAGCACGCCGAGCAATCAACCCTCCGAAAATCGATGCGATCAATGTTAGCCACAGAACCGAAAACGTGAGGAACGCCAGATTGTCGATGGAAAATGGGGGGATCGAAGGTGATTGAATGGGAACGTCAAGAACTAGACTTCCTGAGTTCAAAGGTAAGTCCTGACCGGAGAGCGTCGGCTGAAAGATCTTTGCCGCTTGAGTGACTCCGAACTGCATGAGCAACACGGCCACGATGCTCGGCAACAAGCTCGACATACGAATGGCTGGGTGAATTGCACGGCTAATGGGATGCCACCACCAGAACGATCGACTCCAGTCCAATTCAACTCGAGGAACGGTTCGATCTTCAAAGGGGACTTCTTCCATCGCGGGCTCGCAATCTACAAAAAACTCGTGTCGTCTCGTGTCGTGGTTAGATCCCGCAAGGATCGTGGAGTAGTTTTCGCCTGTCGTGCAGCGACGAGGTTACATTCGCCTGTCGCGGAGCGGGCATGTTACATTAAGCATCGTGCCAACCGGGAGGCAAAGAAACGCCACCGCTGGATGAAACTGCATTTTCGACTTCATCATCGTTCGACTTGCATGGCAGCGAGTGTTCTTCATTCAACCAGCTGCCCCAAATCAACCATTCGGCAACGGTGGCTGCAGAATGGCAAAAACTTTCTCGCCCCTTCAAGATCTACAATCATATCGCAGGTTGGACAGCGAGGTCGAAAAGTTGAATTAGAGTCACTCACGTATCGAATCCATCAACTGGTTGGAGGCCTGGGACAATGGTCTTTGAACAAAACCCTTACAACAACGTTTCCAGCAACAATCTCAGT
Source organism: Pirellulales bacterium (assembly GCA_046349795.1). Taxonomy (GTDB): domain Bacteria; phylum Planctomycetota; class Planctomycetia; order Pirellulales; family Pirellulaceae; genus Aureliella. The sequence goes on from JAXMBP010000094.1 coordinate 7,119, forward strand.
TTGCGAAGCTCGCTTCTTTGATCAAGGTCAGGCATCGGAGCTATCTGAATGCTCAGCGCATGTGTGTAACCGACTTGCTGCAATAGCTGAACAATGCGTCCGTATTCTATTTCGCCCTGTCCAATCCGCACCTGAAGCTTTCCTTTCTTGGAATCCTTCAGGTGAGTATGGAACACGTATGGCATAATTTTTTCGATGTTCTTATGGGAGTGGGGTCCGCATATGTAGTGGCTGGGATCCAATGTAAGTCCAAGACCCTTTACGTTATCGCACAATACCTTGACCGTATCGGGATCTTCGCTCAGACAACCAATTTGTGATTTCATGGCAACGCGGACGCCCTCGCCCTCAGCGATTTCAACCAGCTTCTGAAGGTGTTCAACCTCTTCGTTGAAAGGCGTTCCCAGTTCAGCAGATGGCACAGTCAGGGTGACAACCTTGGTTGCCTTACCTAATCGACAAATGGCGTCGAACTGCTTGTAGTACTCTTCACCCTTTGCATCGATATGGACGTCGTACGAGCACACCTCCAATCGGTGGCTTCTTCGAGCAAGATGGATAGCGTTATCAAATTCCTCGTCGATCCGGCTTGGCGCCAAAGGGCTGCCATTCTCGCGTAGGGAGATTTCAATGGTGGCGAATTCCAGATCCGCTAGCTGATCAGCTACGTCCGGCATAGGCGCATCCGGAAGACAATCCGTCGAAGCTGCAACGTACACTTTACGAACTCCTATCGATCTCTAGTACTCGCCGCCGAAATCTCATCCCAAACAGTAACTCACTGGAATTTCGTTGGCGAAATATGGTCTAAAGGTTATCCACCAAGCTGCACTCTGACAACCTCCTGTGTGCTTGTTCGGCCCACTGAATGACAAACTCCTATCACAAAACTCGATGAATCTACAGTATTTTTCCATCCCCAAGCGCGAATTGGTCGCAGTCGCAGAAAACCTGGCTGGCTGCCGCTAAAATGCTCTGCCCTACTCAGGTCCATTTGCGGTAGAAATCGTCTGCTGCTCCGTTCTTTTTCTCTTTAAAAGATTCTGAAGCCAGTGAAACCAATCCATACCATTGAAGGCATCAGCGAATATCGGCTCGAAAATGGTCTTCAGGTACTGCTCATTCCTGATCCCAGCAGAAGCTCAGTTACCGTTAATTTGACGGTTTTTGTCGGCTCGCGTCACGAAGGGTATGGTGAAGCTGGAATGGCACACTTGCTCGAGCACATGCTGTTCAAGGGAACTCCAACTCATCGGAGTATTCCTGAGCTGATGAAGGCTCGCGGGGCAAGCTTTAACGGTACCACTTGGCTCGATAGAACAAACTTCTACGAGACACTGCCGGCAACTTCACCGCAACAAGCCGAGGAGAATCTACGGTTTGCCTTGGCCTTGGAAGCCGATCGATTGCTGAACAGCTTGATTGATGCCGACGACTTTGCATCCGAGATGACGGTTGTTCGTAATGAATTTGAACGTGGTGAGAACAATTCGCGGCGCATCCTAGCTCAGCGCGTTCAGTCGATCGCCTATGATTGGCATAACTATGGGCGATCAACCATCGGAAACCAATCCGACATTGAACGCGTGCCTGTCGAGAGTTTGAGAAAATTCTATAGAAAATTCTACCGGCCCGATAACTGCCTGTTGGTGGTCTCGGGCTGTTGCCAAGTCGAGTCAGCATTGACGGGGATACAGGATTCATTCGGCGGCTTGACAAATCCCAGCGAGCCGCTCGATAGAACCTACACCATCGAACCGGCTCAGGATGGTGAACGGACGGTGGTACTTCGCCGCGTGGGCAATACTCAATACGTTTGTCTATCCTACCATGTGCCGTGTGGAGCCTCTGAGGAGTTTGCAGCGGTTGAAATGCTGGCCTATATCTTCGGAACGGAGCCGACCGGTCGGTTGTATCAAGATTTGGTCGTAGCCGAAATCGCTAGTGACATCGCGACTTCAAGCTATGCTCTGCACGATCCTGGAATCGCCAAGTTTGAGGTTCAGTTGCCGATGGAACGGTCGCTTGAGAAAGCTCAGGAAGCCATGCTTGAATGCATTGAGGGTGTAACGAATCGTCCTATTACGGAAGAAGAGCTAAATCGAGCTAAAGCCCAGTTTCTTCGCGATCGAACGTTGCGAGCCAACGATAGTACAGTTCTTGCAATTGATCTAAGCGATTGGGCCGCTCAAGGGGATTGGCGATTGTATTTTCTTTTCCGAGATTACATTCAACAGGTTACCGCAGAGCAGTGTACTGCCGCCGCTGTAAAGTACTTTACGCGAAGCAATCGAACACTTGGACTGTTCATTCCAACGCCGGCTGTTGAACGAGTCGAAATGCCGGTTCGTCCGGATCTCGACGCACTGCTCCAGCACTACGAAGGCCAGCAAGATATGCAGCAGGGCGAGTTCTTCGATCCCAGCCCAGCGGCTATCGAGTCGAAAACAACTCGACAGCAACTTGCATGTGGCTTGAAGGCTGCACTGCTTTCAAAGCGAACTCGTGGCGGAACCACCTTCGTCGAAGTCAATCTGCGCTACGGAAATGAGGAAAGCTTGCAAGGTTTAGTCGAGGCAACTGAGTTCCTGCCAGAACTGATTCTGCGAGGAACTCGGTCGCTTGATTATCAGGCTTTGCAAGATCATTTGGATCTATTGCAGTCCAACGCTCAGACTTCGGGTGCAACAGGTTTGATTAGCCTTTCGCTGGAATCCACGCGAGCCAACCTAGATCAACTGATACCGCTAGCAGTTGAAATGATGCGCTATCCGAAGCTTGATGAAACGGAGTTTGAGTTAATTCGACGTCAGGCCATTGCTGCGGTTGAATCCAGAATGCATGAGCCGAGTGTATTGGCTTCAATCGCCTTGCGCCGCGCAATGTTGACTTATGAGCCCACAGATGTGCGTTATGTGCCAACACTTCAGGAGAGGATTGAGCGTTACGAAAATCTGACCATCGTGCAGATTCAGCAACTTCATCAGCGTCTCATGAGCGGCGATTCGGGCGAACTAGCTATTGTTGGAGATTTCGAGTCCGAAACGATTCTGAATCAAATTAATGTTGGCTTTGATTGTTGGAGGTCGAGTACAGAGTTTCGTCGAATTGATTATCCAGCTCAGATTCTTAGCGAAGGTAGTTTGCAGGTAATTCAGACTCCCGACAAGCGAAACGCAGTTTATTACGCTGGAATGCAACTACCGATGAGTGATGAAGATCCCGCCAACCCAGCATTGACTCTAGCCAACTTTATCTTCGGAGGCAGCGCCTTAACTTCTCGCCTGGGAGATCGAGTTCGACAGGGTGAAGGCATGTCCTATTCGATCGGCTCGAGTTTGCACGCTCATCCAATTGATCAGCGAGCCACATTCGGAATCTCGGCGATCATGAGTCCATCGGACAAAGACAAGATGATCGCAATTATACGCGAAGAGCTTGTTCGCTTGGTACAAGATGGAATCACTGAAGAAGAGTTGACAACTGCAAAAGCGGGCTATCTTCAGAGCGAGCAACTGGGCCGAACGAGCGATGAAAATGTTGTGAGTCTATTGGCCAACACAATTTTTGCGAAACGCACGATGCTGCACTACGAACAAGAAGAGCAGGCAATTGAGCGATTGAGCAAAGAAGAGGTGAATGCTCAAGTTGCCAAGTTCATAGATCCCAATCGCTTGCAGGTTGTCGTGGCCGGAGATTTTTAGGAGCCGAAAAAGCGTTTCCTCCATTGGTTTAGCGCAGGCGAACAAAAGGCCTTGAATTTGCTAAGTTCTGGGCGGGCGAAATGGATTGTAATCCTCTTCGACTTCGGGTACCTCTATACCAGACTGATTTTGGTTGACCAACTTCGCTTGTTGAGGTTCGAGTCGGTAGTTTGCTTGATACCACTGAACTCGTTCGAAAAGTAGCCACAGAGGAAGTTGAAAAGAATCGTCCAGAATGATGTCCGCTCCAGCAACTCTTAATCGCAAACGGATCGGCTTGTTTGAAGAAGGGGTTAAGGCAACTTCCTTCAGGTCACTCCATTTTAGTGAGCCCTTTAGCTTCTTTGTTTGAAGTGAAAGGTGCTGAGGGGTTAAGACGATTGCTCCATTATGACTTAAACTTCCTAGCCTCAGCCGATCTGCTACAAATACAGTTGAGATTAGGGTTAAGATCAATCCTGAGAACGCCGCCAGAGCAATTGCAACCCGTTCACCCTGGCCAATACATGCGCCGATGATTGCTGCCAGTAGAAACGCGAAGACTCCAGTAACAACCCTGCCGCGCACTTTCATACGACCATAATTGGCCTTTGATCCGGCTGCGATGATTCTTTCGGTACCATACTTTTCAGACGCAGCCCGCAATGTCGAAGCCAGCGGTTCGCTCAATTGCGGTGAAGTGTTGGCAAGTAGGATATTCCAAATTCCGCGATAGAGATGGTTGTTACTTTCAGGGTGAACCACGTTCAAACGTAGGCTATCGCGACCAAAGTGAATGGCCACGGGCCTGCTTTGAAGATTCAAAGCAATTTCCGGCGAGATCTTGTAGCCGCCGTAGTCGCAACTTTCAATTTGGTTCCAAGCAATTTTCAATTTGCCTTGGTCCAAATCTATGCCCTCTTCTGTAATCTGAAATGTCTTGCCTAATTTCAGCTTGGGAAAGCAAATGAATGAGGCTAGTACGCATCCGACCAGCAATGCCACAAACTCAACATCTCGGGTTTGGACGTAAAAGATGATGAGCAGGATCGCTCCCAGAACAAACAGAAGGCTCATCACGGGAAACGAGCTTCGTAACACGATCCCGTGATAAGGACGAATTGCGTCAGGCAAAGTTCAGACTCCATAACCGAAATCAATTGATGGAAAAACCACCAGTGTTTGGGTCGTTTTTCTGAGCCTTCATTTCGGCCTGATAAGCGAGCGCACTCTGTACGCTTTTGAACAAGCCGAACACGATTATTATTTTTATGATGATTCCTCTGACCAGTGTCGAGGGATCGAGCGCAGCAAAACCCAGCGTACTCACGATGTAAAGGATCAATCCGGCAACTGTGCAAGGAACTGGAAACTTGTAGACCAACACTCCTAGGACTATGAAGATACCTCCTAGGGCTGCGGCTCCACCCGACACAAGCTTCATCAACCCAACTACTTGGTTCCTAACTCCCATATCGATTTGATCCCCTGGTTGGCGGACCTTTGCAATTTCGTCATCGATTTGCTTTTCTGCAGTTACAAAACTAAATCCATTAATAGCGAGCGTCAACAGACCAATCACAATCATGGTCCAGCGTGCTGAGTTAAGTTGATTACCGCGGGCGGCTTGGGCTAAGTTGCCAAGATTTGGTTCGTCAGTCATTCGGGCCTCGAGCTTTTGAGCGTTAGAGTAGAAAAGTGTTCTGTTGGTGCGGAACTGGACAGAAAAGCTAGCCGACTAAACGCTACATTTCAAGTCAACGACCTTCCATTTTCTTTCTAGTTTTCCGATTTTTGTCGCACAATGCCGTGCAATTGAGAATCCGTAGGTTTAACTTCGGCTCGATTTCTAAAGCTAGGCGATTGCAATGAACGAAAGGAAAAAGACTCTTCTTCAGGCGAAGTGGGCCAAGGCAAAAGAGTTTGTTGTTTTTCGTATTCTTCGCGCGGACGATCCACCCCATCGTATCGCACTGGGAATAGCAATCGGACTGTTTGTAGCTTTCCTGCCAATCGTAGGCGTGAAAACAGGTTTGGCTTTTGGTTTGGCTTGGATGCTGGGGGCCAACAAGGCTGTGAGTGTTCCGCTCGTTTGGCTTTCCAATCCAGTCACCATAGTTCCCATGTCTTACCCTGGTTACTGGTTGGGCTGCAAGATTTTCCATCAATCGACGAGTCTAAGCTGGGTTGAAACTCTGCGGAGCAAAGAAAGTTGGCTTGTAAAATCAGGGCAACTCATGGAGAGTCTGCAGGACGTGGCGTTGCCTTTGATGTTGGGCTGTGGAATTGTAGCAATCGCCCTGGCAATACCCAGTTACTACCTTTCGTTGATCTCGATCCGAGCCTATCGATTGAGACTTTGGGGGCAACTCGCTCCCCCAAGCACGGTTCTTACAGCTCCCACCACGGATGCCTAGTTTTCTCGCTCAAAAGGTATGATTCTGTTTTTGGTACTCTCGATTCGCTGGCATTTGCTCCCAAGCCCTTACAAACCGAATGGTAAAATTTTACGATTGGGCTAAATATTCATGAGCATGATGGACGAAGATGTTAATGGGGTGGAGCGGCTGCGCGCCTAGGGCGCGCCAAATGATAGCATTAAGTGCCAATTCGATTGCCAAGCCGAAATTGTGGCGATGGCATGCGCCAATGCAGGTTTACCTGCTGCGCGGCCTATTGCTAACTCTGCTCTGCTCCGTCTGTGGGAGCTTAGCCGCTCAATCTGGCTCTTCGATTCGCCAAAGCAACGCCAGTTCATCAAAGCCAATCGTTCGCAAACTGCCCAAATCCAAAGCTGCAGCAGAACTGCAACTGGCCGACTCCTCTGACTTAGCGGTCTCAACTAACCAAATCGGTTCAACAAGCAAACTAATATCAAACACAAAGTCGATCGTTCAGCCCGCAGCCTACGAAGAGTTAGTCATTCCAAATGTGATGAACTCAAGTAAAGCCGATGGGGCACTAGGCATTTTAGATGCTCCCACGCCCGATGCAATCGAGTTAACCGAGTGTGATGCTGGCCCTGGTGCTTACAGCATGTACGACTACGTGAAGAGCGACAAAAGCGCCGGTAGGCACTATTTCCTATTGGACTGGTCTCGAGCCGACTTGTGGGTTGGTACGTCGAGTTTCGTCAATCCCGCTGGGGCCTTCACGAACAATGCTGGAGCCACGATTGGACAAGTTCAAGGTTCATTTGGGTTTCAGGAAGGTTTCAATTTTGGCTCGCAACTGCCCAGTTTGCTTTCGGGGCAAATTGGTTCTCAGTTTGGAATGCGGTTCATCCAAAGCAACCTAGAGGGCAGTACACTGTCGACTGCCAGCCGCAATCAAATGTTTCTCACTGCGGGCCTTTTTCGTCGAGTCGATTATGGGTTTCAAGGCGGAGCGGTGGTCGATTATTTCCATCAGCAATGGATTGAACGAGTTGATTTGCTTCAAGTGCGCGGTGAGTTGAGCTTTCTGTTTTCGCCTGTCCATGAACTCGGATTTCGATTCACTGAGAATGGGCGAAACAGTGTCACCAGTGCGACGATTCCAAATTTGGGAACTACTGTAACGGCAAGGTCTCGAACTTTGGATACCTATCGATTCTTTGCCCGTAGAAGGTTTGGTGCCTGCTCTGCAAGCATGGTAGAAGTACACTTGGGAACGAGCAGCGACGGTGGTGTGGTTATGGGAGCCTTGCTTCAAAATCCATTGACGGGCCAGCTTGGTTTAGAAAGCTCAG
>JAXMBP010000095.1:0-13814 GCA_046349795.1 Pirellulales bacterium
CTCATTGGCGGCTCGACCAATCTTAGCGAGCTGGTGGGAGCTGAGCAGTATTAGGCCTTCGGCTTGGTTGATGCGCTCGCCTGCAACAGCCTTTGCCAATATGGAATCTACATCCGTCGTCATGATGCTCTCTAATCGCTGTTCGAGTTAGCTTCTAAGCTCTTGCAAATCGGATTGAACGCCCGTCAAACCCAACTTTGTCGCGAGTCGTTTGAACTTCTCAAGCCCCTTCAGTTCGTCTGGGCCAAGCCGAAAATGAAGCTGCTTAGTAAAATACTTCAAACAGTCGTCGATGGTCAGATGGTATTTTGTCGCTTCCCGAGCGGCGATCGATTCAACCTCGGCTAGTCCTCGATCTCGAGCGCTCTCCAGTTCTTCGACAACATTCTGCTGAGATGGACTAATATCACCGGAGCCCGACACCCACATGGCAAAGACAAATGGTAGGCCTGTCCATTTCCACCACTCTTCGCCAAGATCCCAGGTTTCGACATAATTGCTCGAGTCAACCTGCATGGCCCGATCACCAATAATTAGAACCGCATCAGCTTCGCATCGATGGTAGTCCGCCGTAATGGGCAGCGGAATTAAGTCTGGCCGAATCCCAAATCGTTCAAACAGCATAACCTGCGATAGTGCAGCACTGGTCCGCGAGCCTTCATCAAGTGCCAGTGTTTGAACCTGTTCTGGTGGGCAGTTGAAGAGTAATTGCACGCTTCGCACAGGTCCTCGACAGGCGATACACGCATCCGAGACGATCGACCAAAGCTCCGGGCCGCGGAAGAACTCGATCGATGGAATTAGAGCGATGTCGAGTTGACCACAAGATAGTTGTTCAGCCAAATGACTAGGCAGATCGAGGTGAAGAATGCCTCCGCTGCAGGCAGCGACAAGCCGCTCTTCCAAGCCTTCAATCAGCGGCTTGGTATTGAGGTACGAAACAGCTCCAATGCGGATTGTCATGATATTTCAACTTGCAGCGTTTTTTGGCGGTTCTAAGAGGCCAAGACAGCTATTCTGCCTCGGCTAAACGATTGGACAATAGCAATTGCCTGGAACCACCCAGTTTGTCTGATCACAGACCGAAAAAACGGACCTAGACTTAACGGAACTTTCCAGGATTGCTGCAAATTCCATCATGAATTCAAGGTAGATGCACTAAATTTGATTCCAGCGGTTGCGTCACAAGCCGTGCGGTTAAGGAAAAAATAGATCGAGCGCCTTCGAGACTTGAAGTATGGATCGATATGACGCTAACTAATGCTATCGTTCATATCGAAAATTGACCTAAAAAGTGATCTAGTTTTCCAGTTCGGGTTTTAGATAGTATCTACCGCGAGGGTCGGTCTATTGTGACCCTATTGGATTACATCTCAGTTGGTTTTTGGTGATACAGGCAAGGATGCCCCCATGCAAACGATCAAAACGATTGTCGTCGTGGCACTACTATTGACGGTATGCTATGGAGCATACAAGGCGATGAATACCGAAGTGGAAATGCCTGCGGACCTAAATGAGTGGGCCGCAAAAACAGGCAATGATACATTGCCTGATTTCAGTATTCCACCCATCACGGCCAACGACAACATCGCGCAAACGCCAACTATACCATCGGTGTCTGACAATTCCGTTCCAACGTTTCCGATGCCTGAACTTGGATCAAATTCACTAAGCCAAGCTACTCCAACTACACCATTTGCCAACAATGCTGCTCCACTACTCGATGGAAATCCGCTGGCTAGCTCACTCGTGCCGAGTAACGGGTCCAGTGGACTGAATCCACCAGTGCCTGATTTTCCTGGTGCAGGCGCGACTTCCGGTTCAAACACAGGCCTGGGATCAAATGGTCCATCGGTGGCTTTCAATCCCAATTCAAGTGCACCAGACCTACCAAAGCTACCAGGAGAGACGCCCAAGCTTTCCAACGAACTTCCAGCGAACAACTTACTTGGCGATCCGGCTCAAAGTCTTATCGATGCTGGCTCCAGTGGTCCATCCGTACCACTTCTTGATGTCGGTAGTGATTCGAAGAGCTTTGTAAGCACACCAAGCAGTGACTCCCGAGCTGCTATTGCACCAACAGATTCTAAGTTCACCCCTCCAACCAAGCCGTTTGTTACGGCTCGAACTGAGGCTCTTCAAATGGCGACGCAATCGGGCAAGCTTCAGGAAGCGCTTGAGGTCTTAAGCGCCTACTATGACAATGCTGAACTGGGCTACGAAGAACACACCGATTTGGTTGATATCCTGGATGCTCTATCACGCGAGGTAGTGTATTCTGATCGACATTTGCTATTGCCACCCTACAAGGTTTCAGCGCAGGACAACTTGCAGAGTCTAGCATCCAAGCACAAGTTGAATCCCGAGTTCTTGGCAGCCGTCAACAAGATGGGTTCTTCGACAACTGTTATTCCAAACACCTCTCTGAAAGTTTTGGACGGGCCTTTCCGAGCTCAGATTAGTTTGAACAAGGGCGAACTGACTCTGTTTCTGCGTAAGTCCTACGCCGGACGATTCCCGGTTTCAATTTCGCAGAAGAATAGACCTGCGGTTGGGACCTATGAAGTCATCGATCGTCGAACTGATCGAGCCTACTACGGTGCTAACGCACCCATCCCTGCTGGCAATCCAATCAATCCCTACGGTGGGTTTTGGATTGGACTTGGTGGAGCAGGGGATTATGCGATCCATGGTACACCAGAGCAAGAATCGTCGGAACTCAAGGACGCTGGATGTATCAGCTTGTCACCAATTGATGCTGCCGATGTCTATCGCATCTTAACCAAGGGGTCCGTGGTTGAGATTCGGCAATAAGGACATTCAAGCGGAGGCGAATGCACCGCGGTTCTTACGAATCGCGATTGATTTGGCGTGAAGGGGAGTAGGCTTACGTCGAAAATGACGCTGGCGAGTCGCACGCCCTGAGTCTTCGAAGGACATGAACTGATGCCCAGACTTGTATCCTCGCTGTGCTCGGCAACCCACTTCTGAGCGTGCCACATAGTGCTACACTCAGCGTCTTACCGTGCTGCTGGAATGGGGAACCCTACGGCTCGCGCCATTACGCTCGAATGAACAATCGTGGCTAACCCTTAACTAAGGCGGCAACGACAATTGCAACTGCAATTGCAAAAGCGTATCCCCAACCGCCGCGTTTACCGCAACATGATTTCACGGGAGCATTGTCCACGATCTTCATCATCGGAGACTGATGAGACTTGCTTGCCGAGCGTCGGAATATCAGGTTTCCAGCACCAACAAGTGCTACTAATCCTGCGAGTCCAATTGCTAAAGGGATCATGCGTCGGCGTTGGACTTGCTCCTGATACCAGGTTCGCATCTGTTCTTGCTGCTCTTTGGTTACCTCTACCCTGACCCACTTTTGAAACATTACTCCACCAGTCGTGGAAAAAGCTCTGCCAAATAGGTCGTTTTATCATCTAGCAAATTAGTGCGAACAAAAGTCAAAGCGCTAAGATGCCTATCAAGCAACTCTCCCGCACTATCATCGTTGAGCAACTGACTTACATAGCTTCGGGCGGCCTCTTCAAGACAAGCATCCAAGTTGGAATCAACTTCGCTTTCTCGCGCCGTTGGAAAGGACGATACAACAAACCGGTGAGTCGCCGATTTGAGGTCCATTTCTTGGCTGATCCAGGCTGGCCGATCTGTTGGAAGCAGCGTAGCACCAGGCTCAACGGACAACTGTGTTTCTTTTGGCTGTTGCGCACGTGTATCGGACTTGTCATTTACGGTTGGGTTCGCCTCAGGAGTTGGCTTTGGCGCAGTTGTTGGCTCAGATAGCGATTTTGACTCGGCTGACTGACCGGCAGTTATCACCGCTTCTTGTTGACCAACTTCGACTTTAGTCGCTTCTGGCACCGATGGAGTAGCAACAACCGCCGCATCGATCTTTTGGCCGTGAGCTGATTCTTGAATCGCAGGCTTTTCTATTGCAGGCTCAGATGGAGCAACTGGCGGTACAGGCGCAGGGGGTGCTTCGGCAACGGCTGTTTGCTGTTCGTTTGGAGCTTCCACAGGCTTAGCTGTTGGTTCATCTTGCGTGGGATCATCGGCGGCAACTTGACTGCTTAGCACAATTGAAACAGTTACCAAGAACTGCCCACGAGCTAGCGGAGCTGTGATTGGAAGTAGCAGAATCGCAATTGCTACAGCTTGCCAGGCAACCGAGGCGCGCCGATTGCGTTCACCAGAGTTCCACTTCGACATCATGTTCTTCCTTTGCTGGATGAAAGTCACCAACAGTGAGATTAGAAAAAGCGAATAGGATTCTATTCGCTTTTGATTCAGTTTTATTGACAAACTACGATAGCTTAAGCGTGAACTTGTGGCTCTGTAGCGGCAAGCTCATGCCGTTCATCTGAGTTGATCCAAGGACTTGCAAGCTGAATTGCAATGCTTGTTCCACCAGCCAACAGCGCACACCAAGGTTGTGGAAATGGTACGAGCAATTGATTAATTGCACTGGCGACAATCACACTCCAGAGAATCGACCAAAAGCTGAAGCGAACTCGGCGAAGGGGATCAACTTGCTTCCACCAGCCAATCAATCCCATCATCAATGGGAAGAAGGCTAAGTAGGCTGGTAACAAGATGTTCCTTCCATCAGTAAACGCGGCCCAATGATCGGTCGAGGGCAATTGAATACTGAAGGCGGCCACAGGCTTATCATTGAAGTAAATCATGCTTTGACCTGCATTGTCGATCATGTTAGGCCAGACCATCAAATAGTTAGCCAGCAGATAGGCAAACCCGCCCACTGCAAATCCACTTGTAAGCTGGACGAAGCGTCGAAGCGGCCAATCACCTTCGCTCTTTTGCCAGATCTTTCCTAAAGTGATGGCAACAAAAGCTGCGAACAGCGAAACTAAGGCGGTCCAAGTCATTCCCATGACCACGGGCTGAAGCGGCTGTCTATTACTGATCAGGAAAAGTCCTGACAGGAACGCAAACACCGCTACCACTGCTCCAGCGATTAACCAACTGCCGGTAATATCGGACCAAACTCGGCTAGATGGCAGTCGGCTAAGTTGATTCCGCTTGGCCAATCTCCACTGCTTCAAGCTCATCGGCTTCGGCTTAAGCGGCTTAACTGCTTTGCCAGGAGTAGCCACCGGAGTTGCTACTGGCACAGGATGAGTAGCACTGGCCGGGCGCGCGGCTGCATAGGCATTCTGTTGATTCGGATAACCTGCGGGATGATGTTGATTCTTTGGTGGTGAATAAAGCAGCCACCACATGATGTAATAGGGAACGTACAGCATCAATCCCATCACCACAAATGGCATGATGATGGCGACTTTTGTTGCCGCGAAAATGATGGCTACGATCAAAATCGCAGTTCGTCCACCAGTGTTAATCTGCAAGGAGTTCCACCAATTTGTCAACTGGCCCATCCAGCCTCGAACCATACGTGCGATCGGTTCTTGATATTGCAACGAAGCTACCTGTGGTCCTGCATAGGCCACATACTGAGGCTTGGCGGATGGTTCTGGATGCGGTTGTGTGGCTGCGCCGGCATTGTATGGGCGATGGCAGGCGGGCTTTGCCGCCGAAGCAGGTTGCAGCACAGGAGGCAATGATGCTGAACCATTTCTGACCAAGAAGTACCGGTCGTCTACTTCAAGTCCCAGTGGCCGAATCATTTCTCGTACATCAGAGAATCGCGAAGTTGGATTCTTGGATAATGCTCTGCAATAACTTCACGTAAGGGAGATGAAAACCGCGGCTAAGGTCTTGATTCGCTGTCAAGTGTTTCATGATAATCTCTTGGCTACTCTCTCCGTCGAAAGGCACATTGCCAGTAGCCAATTCGTAAAGGATCACTCCCAGAGCGTAGATATCGACTTCCTTTCCATACTCACCCTTACCGATTTCAGCGCCATGTAATGGAAAGTTCCAACGCTCTCAGTTTGTCCACCGCGACGCGAGCAGGAGATGAACTTTGATAGGCCGTAGTCGCCAATCTTGACGATGCCTTCGTCCTCAAAATATTGGCAGGCTTCAAATCTCGATGCACAATACCGTGGTCGTGTAGGTAGGCTACACCGGCTGCTATTTGACCGAACCAACGCTGAAGTTCTTCCATCGAAAGCCCCGAGGGCTAGCTTCAATAACATCACGCAGACTGGGACCGCCAACGTACTCCATCACGATCCAACCTTGATCGTTGTCGTCACGGACATCAAAGGGCGATAAGGTTGGGGTGCTTTAGGTTCATGCACTGGCGAACCCTACGGACCTCAACATCCAAATTTCGCTGAATTTGCTTGAGAGCGACTTCCTTACCTGCATCGTTAATGGCAAAGTACACTTCGCCAAACCCACCAACCCCGACTCCGCGTTTGATCGTAAAGCCAGCCAGCGGCTGGTCACCATTAGCGTATCTGAACTTCATTTTGGCGTCTCGATTGGGAGCCTGTGGTTCGCTAGGCAAAGGGGCAGCTTGAGGTGTTTTTTTCTTCTCGGCGCACAAGATCCCAAACATGGCTCAGCTCCGCGTTTTCCGACATGACTTGTTCGACTTGGAAAGTTAGCAGATGGCTATTCGTCGCAGTTTCGTGAATCTTGGAAAGTTCAATTGAATTTCAAGGGGCAGACTTGAGCAAGCCCATTAGCCCCCCTTTTGCAGTGGCACGCCGGAAAACTCAAGCGTCTTGGAGGAATGGCTTGCCAAATCCCAACTCTGGGCGCGGTTTTGCAGCAACCATTCACTGGGTTACTCCATCTGTTTTGGGAGATCCCCAAATGCACTCCTCCAGTTTGCCAGTCGTTCCAAGTATGTTCGGTAAAAGCTTGCAGGGCCATGGCTAGATCGCGTCCAGATGAGCTTTGGCTATCGCAGCTCGAGCCACCCAGCCAGCCTTGGCTGCTAAAACGGCGAGAAAATCGAGTATCTTTCGATAGCTGGCCATGTTGGCAGCACCGAGGTCCCAGCCAGCATTGAAGGCGAAGCGATAGGCAGACGCGTAATCCTGTTGATTGGAGGCTTGCTGAGCCAAATTTAGCCAATAGTCTTGGATGCGAGCCACAAGGTTGGCATCCTTGCTATCAAGACAGGCTGCCAAGTAGGAGTCTTCAAGCATTTCTGGATACAAAGTTGTTTTGTTGGATGCCAATTGTGCAATCGAAAACTTGCCGTACTTCTGTTCAAACCGATGGAGCCGAAGTCGCACTGACTGGTCCGAAAAGGCCGACGCTAAACGACCTTTGAAGAATGATTCTCGTCCCGCCAGCTTATCGCCATTCAATTGTTGGCACCAACCTAGCAGCGAAAAGCTCCAGCCTAAATCCTGTCGCCGCTCCAGAACGCTTTGGCAAAACCCGATGATACGCTGGCAGTCTTCTTCGCTGAGCATGTGCAGCGAGGCATTCTCTGAGGGTACGGACTGCTGAATAATCTGTTCAATAGAATCGCAAACGGCCGCGTCAACTGCGATCCCCAACTCTATCAAGCGTTGAACGGAGCCAGCATAGTTGTTTGCAGTTGATTGCTGCAACAGATTTCCAAGATTGTCAGCCGTCACCAACGGACGATCCGCTGACAAGGTGATCGTCAACCACTGAAGCAATGCAGCCGAATGAGAGCCACTAGAGGAACGAGTCGTCTCTACGGCCCCTCGTAGCATCTGCTTGCGAACTGGTCGATGTACATCTACTGCGTCATGAACGACGGCTTCCGCTAAGCTGTTTCCAACCGGAACCCAATCACCGCCCCCGTGATACCAGTGTACCAATTCGTAGATCTTTCCCTCATGGTCCACGCGAGCACAAATCCAATCGCCATAACCATTGCCCAGTATTGGCAGCGAGTCTGGCAGCATAAACCCAGCCCAAATTTGAGTGGGCCGCTGGGCACATAGTCCATCCAATTCGACAGGCTTGCGAAAGAAGCCTGGAAGCTGCACCTCACGACTGGTCTGATTGAACCACTGCTGCCAGCTCGTACTAAGCTGCAGTTGAAATCGATCGGAGAAGATTTGAGCCAGTTGCCCCATGAAAAATACCGAGTGGGTGTAGTTCTTGAACAGCCGCAGAAAAGGAAAAGTCGGACGCATAACCTTGTCCACCAGGGGCAAGGGGCATCCGATCTGGCCCAGAACAGACTCTATACTAGTCAGCGTATTCCCACAAAAGTCGATTCGATACTGGAACTGACTGATCCTTCAAAAATTCCGTTTCCCTGGGGGCGATGTTAGCGGCAGGTAGACCCATTCCCCAAGAGAATTTAAGCCAAATCAGCATGCATGAGAGTTTGACGCTAACTGAAGTAAGTATCGCCAATGGCCGAATTAAACCTCATGTGCTTGAAACTCCTTTGATCTACAACGAACGACTTAGTGGTCGATTTGGATTTAAGCTTGGATTTAAAGCTGAAAATCTGCAACATATCGGAGCCTTCGTGCTCGTGGTGCTACCAATGCAGTTCTCTCGCTCTTTCCAACGCACAGGCCAGCCGCGGCGTGGTAACTCATTCATCCGGCAATCACGCAGCAGCTTTGGCTCGAGCGGCAAGAATTCGATCTATCGCCGCCCATATCGTTATGCCCGAGAACTCTGCTGCAACCAAGATAGCCAGCGTCCGATCGTTTGGATTCGAGCCACACTTTTGCGCTCCATCAGCGCCAGCTCGAGCCGCAGCCGCTGAAGAACTTCTGCGACAAACCGGCGCGACTCTGGTTCATCCGTACAACGACGTACGCGTCATTTGCGGCCAAGGTACAGTCGGCTTAGAAATCCTGCAGCAGTGGCCGGATGCAGATGTAGTGCTTGCCCCTGTCGGCGGTGGAGGACTGATGTCCGGTCTACTAGTTGCTCTGAAAGCGATCAAGCCTTCAATTCAAGTCATCGCGGTGGAACCTGAACTAGCTGATGACGCTGCCAGAAGCCTTTCAGTAGGGGCAATTCAACAACCCACGCGCTACGACTCCATTGCCGACGGGCTCCGCACTTCGCTAGGTGAGATCACCTTTGAGGTGTTGCGTGAACAACTGGATGAGATTGTTCTCGTTTCTGAGGCCGAGATAAGCCAAGCTATGCGAATGCTGGCTGAAGAAGTTCACCTAGTGGTCGAACCTTCCGGTGCCGTTTCACTGGCAGGCGCGATAAAGTTATCGTCTAAATTGCATGGCAAGAATGTTTGCGTTGTGCTGTCTGGCGGCAACCTAGATTTCGGCACCTGCCGGTTAGGCTCTAACACCTAACCGAATTCTCGCAAACAGCGGCATTGGCAAGCAGAATTTGCTACGACTTCTTGGGCCAAAAGTTAAGCCATGACGAACCAGATGGGGAAGCGGTTGCAGCCACTGCAGCTTCTTCGACTGGCTTCGATGTCTCACCGCAAAGCAAGGCGGCTAGGCCCTGCATCGCTTGAGTAATAGGAGCCTTAGGTGCTTGTTGCATCAACGGAATGCCGTTATTGCGCACCTCGACCATCGTGCGATAGTCGTTTGGAATTTGATAGAAGATATCTCGACCAATTGTTTCCTTGGCCTTTTTCAGTTTGATCTGACCACTCTCCAAGCCGACTCGATTGACGATGATCTTTAGTTTGTCACGGAAGCCATCGATCTCATCAAATGACATTTGGATGCGTACCAAGTTTCGTAAGCAGGGCAGGTCGAGTTGCACAACCATTAAAATGTCGTTGGCGAATTCAAATGCGGCCAAGTCGATGGGCGTGTAAGCCTTGGAAACATCGATCACGATATGACTGAAGGTGGCCTTCAACAGTCCGAAGACCCGACGTAAGGCTTCCGGAGTTATGTAGTTCACGTCTTGCAGTTGAACCGGTCGCGGCAACAGGTACAAACCTGAACTGTGTTTGGTCAAAGACTTTTTCAGCAATTGAAAATCTAAACGAGCAACGTTTTGGGTCACATCGATCAGGCTATATTCAGGTATCGTGTCCAAGAACACATCCGCATCACCGACGGCCAAGTCCAAATCAACCAGCGCTACTGTGTTTTGAGGATTCGAAGCCAAAATACAACCAAGGTTGACGGCAAGGCTCGTACATCCGACACCGCCAGAAGCTCCAGCCACAGCAAAGACTCTAGTAGAGCGTCCTTTGCCGGCGATGCCTCCAAACTTAGCTTCCGAGATTCGCCCCAGCGCGCTCATCATGTCATCGAGAGTGACTGGGCTCGTAAGAAACTCTCGCACTCCGGCTCGCATGGCTTGAAGGATGAGTTGCCCGTCGGAACTCTTACTGACAGCCAACAGACAGCATTCAGGAGCCTCTACTCGTAACCGGTCTAACAGGCTGATTGCCTTTTGTGGATCAGCATCCAGATTCACAACACCAACATCAGGCGCCGATTGACGAACGACATCCGGAAAGAACTCATAGCGAGAACACTCGGCCTCAAGCCACACAATGTCCATTCCAAGAAGCATTTTCTTGATGGAATCGCGGGAGCTGTCCGTAGGATCTAGCAAAGCCAATCTAAGAATGTTACTCATCTGTCTTTTCGCCTTCAGCACTCATTAGTGTACTGGTCTATCCACAGGTCTATCGGACGATTCTGCTGCCATCAATCCTCCGCTTGAATTAGCGGTAAGTACCCTGAGTTGGTGTTACAGCCGTTTGTGGATTCGGCTGCGGAAGTAAGCGGTAGTTTGTCTCAGCCAAAGTTGGCGCATTCGGACCGATACTCATGGCCGACGGTCGAGGAACCGGCGGTTGTTGTACCATTCCCATCTGTGCTCCGGGCACAGCGCTCTCCATCATTCCCATCGGCGGTGGACAATTCCCACCACTGGTTGCTGGGACTTCCATGTAGCCCTTAAAGTAAAGCTCTCTGTCCGTTGGGCTCATGCTATGAACGCCAGGAACACTGTGCGGAACTTGCTGTGGTTCCATTGGACCAGCGAAGTCTGGAGTCACAGTTATCAGCAATTCGACTTCATTCTGTTCTTCACGGGTTCTGCGGAAGAAGGCTCCAAAGAATGGAACATCGGATAGACCTGGAATACCTTGATTAATTGCTTCTGTTCGAACTTGCAACAAGCCAGCCAAGGCTAGAGTTTGTCCAGCCTGAAGCTCAACGCCCGTTTCCAGGAATCGACTACGAATCCCGGGGACCGATACGTTCTGAATGGTTACACTGCGGCTTGGATCAATTTCGCTGACGTAAGGTCGAACTTCTAGGTAGATTTTGCCGTTTCCGAGCACCTTGGCGACATAATCCAGTCGAGTGCCAAACTCACGAAATTGAATGCCCACTTGCCCTAAGCCCGCAGGAACTACGATTGGTATTTCACCGCCAGAATTGAAGCTGGCGGGTCGTCCATCCACGGCTGTTAACGTAGGAGTGGCCAAGACCTTGACCAAATTGTTTCTTCGCAAAGCATCGATTGCGCTTTTGAAATTAGTTCCGTTATCGACGACCGAAAAAGTAAAAGGCGTCGTGCCTTGTGTGGCAATGGCTGTACCCGAACCAGCGAGCGATCCTGCAACATTTGAAATAACACTGTCACTACCGGTCGTTAGTGCCCAGTCAATTCCCAGCGATCGAAGCTTAGTTCGAGAAACCTCCATAATTTGAGTTTGCAACTGTTTGGTATGCACACCCATTACAGTAACTCGATTGATCACGGTGGGAAAATACTGTTGAGCGATCTGAGAAATAGTACTTACATCTTCCCCGTTGCTCACGTGCCCAGTAACGATGATACCTTGAGACAGCGGAGTTAACTCAAATGTCGCGTCTGGAAGGGTCTTTCGTAGAATCGCTTCCAACTCACGCACGTCGCCTAGCACCATAACTTCCAGGGTTGAAACTGCTTCGTTAGCCGAAACTAGATCAACTTGAGTGACACCGGTCTTCTTCGCAGAGATTTGTAACTTGTTGCCAGCCAGTGGAATTGCGGTCAACATCTCTTGGTTGTGAATCCGCAAGCTTCGAAAGGGTTGATCTGCAACGAGTTCTCGACTGGTGTTCACCACCATATCAAGCTTTTGACGACCGCTTTGCAGGTCAACATTCAGAGGAGTGTTAGTGAGAGCCCACTGACTAGTGAACTGTTGCTGTTGGGCATGACACTCGTTCGACAATCCGGCCCAACCCGAGAAGACGCTCAGGACTCCTGCAAGCAGGTTCATCCGCAGTCTTCTACGTCGGGAATTTCGCCGATCACAGACAGCCATGCTTGACTTCCTTGTACTCTACAACTCTCAACTAACAGACCTCCTGTCTGATACGGCTGAGAATCGACTGTCAGGGGAAAGAGCCGATTAATGACTCAATCAATACGTTTTCTTTGCCTTAGTTGATCAACTTCGTGCTGCTAGGTTTGCCGCTACCTGCTCCACCTGTCGCGCCTGTAGTTGGGTTTGTAGGGGGCGACGAGCTTGGCAAGGTTCCTGGACGTTGACCAAATGCTGATGTATCAGATGCGGGACCACCTGGCGCATTAGCATACGTTGTAGGATATGTCGGCGAATAACCGCCATAACCTGAACTTGATTGCCAGGGATTGAGCTGGTTATTAGAAGATTTGGAGTCTTGGGTATTTTGGGATACTTCGCGAGGAAGTTCATTTCCCGAATATTCGTAACGCTTTACCCCATCCGCAGTCATTATCAGAATCTCGCTTTTTGCTTGCTTGGGTTGAGGTTCCGGCTGAGGTTGAGGAGCTGTTTGTGGGACTGATATCGAGACTGGCTTCTCAAGAGGTTCAACATTGCTGGCAACAGCAGGACCTGCTTGTTCTTTTGCCCAATTCAGGAATGTTTCACCAGTGTCTTCAGCAGCGGTCTTGATGTTTCCGTCCTCATCCAATGGACGGATATTCAAGTCCAGCTTGCCCATGTTGCTTGCGAGCAGAAGTGCTTGATATTGGCTTTGCTTGATCAGCAAATTGAACAATGTTCCTTTTGCTCCTTTGTTCTCCATGTTCCTGTCAGGGTTGCCATTGATGCCCCAAACTTGAACGCCTCGAAGAACCGTTTTTACTTCAGGAGCTTTGCTACTATTCTTGCCGCCGGCGGTGAAGGTTCCAGAAATGTCTACCCAATCACCAGGCTTTATGTAGTTGTTATCGTAAGGAATATCGAACAGAGTGTGACCCGCTGGGAGATTTGTTCCGGCACTGTCATTGGAGTTGTTCAGCTTTTGGGCGATCAAAGCTTCGCCCGGAAAGATGTTCTGGCTAGCAAATTTGCCTTCGATATCCTTGATGTTTGTGAGCACACCAGTTGGAACTCGAGAACGAGGCCACTTATCTAGCTTCACTTTTTCTACAGAGATCTTACTTGCGTTTTTAATCTCGGCCGCAGCGACCAGAATCTCTACGGTTGCCTCTTCCGTTTGGCCAGATTCACGCTCCATAAGAGTCTTGCTTACGGCCACAGCAGCTACCATGCCACAGCCCAAAGCAACTGTCAGGAGAATAAGTGATTTAGCTCGCATTTCCAAATCTGCCTTTGTCGCTTTCCAGTAATGCAGCTAGTCGATCCATCGACCGTTGCACCCGAAGACGCACCCTAAAATTCTTTTCTCGGGCCAGCACTGCCCGCTACTCATACGCGGACGCATGACAGCATTCATTGGCAATTTGAGCAGACATCGTTGAGTATTTTTCCGCCGCACAGACAGCTCGTTCCAGGTCGGAGTTTTTGCTTAGCCAGCATAACTGGCAACGCCGCAAAAACTCCGTTCACAAACTCTGTAATCGACTGTCCTCAGCCCGCAGAACACGCAAATTCTGCAAATTTTCGCGAACTGCTTCAAACTATCTGATCGTTACAGAAGCCCAGCAAAGGCAAAGTAGCCAATAGCAGCCACTGT
>JAXMBP010000096.1:0-12529 GCA_046349795.1 Pirellulales bacterium
TCATCCCCTTGGTCGTAAGCAGCCAAGGCATGCAAGGTCAAAAAGTTCAACTGACACTCACCCTTAAGTCTCGCAACAAGCCAGATAAGGTCATACATCAAAAGACAATACAACCATCGTCGGCCAACGAGAAGTTTTCGACTGAATTCACTTCGGAGTTCAACGAGCCTGGCGACTACCTACTGGTTGCCGATGCAAAAGTCGATACGAAAGAACAGATCACGTCGAACAATCAGATCGTGAGTTTCGTGACAGTATCCGATGGTGGCGTCAGAATTTTGTATGTCGAAGGCGAACCGCGATCCGAGCAACTCTTCATGCGTTTGTCGCTCGACACTTCCAAGGATTTCGACGTTAACTACGTCTGGGCTCAAGAGAAGCACGGTAAAGGCTGGCCTAAGGATTTAACTCGCGAGCCCGATAGCGTTCGCTTCCAAGACTATGACGTTTTCTTGATTGGCGACATTGATCGAATGGCTTTGACCGATGGAAACTGGAGTTCAATTGCCAGTCGAGTCAGCCAGGGAGCGGGCATTCTGTTTACGGGCGGCTACTTTAGCTACGACGCAGGAGGACATCAGAATGGACCGCTTCGAGATCTTTTCCCGATCAAGATGCAACCCAACGTTCGTCAATCGCGATCAAAACGCGCCGACCCGCGTTTTCATCTGCTCGAGGACATTCAGCTTAGTCCAACACGCCCACACCCTATCACCAACTTGAAGCCGGAACCTGACAACACTCAGCTTTGGCAGGGCCTTAAGCCCATGCGCGGCATGAATCGCTTCCAGGATTTGTCCAATAGCCCTGGAGTGCAAGTCCTGTTGGCAGGCCCTCAAAAACAACCCGCCCTCGTTACTGGGCAATTCGGCAATGGTCGAGTGCTCGCATTTGCCGGTGATACAACCTTCTTGTGGTATCGCAGCGGTGAGGAGTCCGGTCATCGACGCGCCCACCAAACGTTCTGGCGGCAGGCTGTGCTATGGTTAATCAATCGCGAGCGTTTGAGCGACGGCTTCCAGATGTTCATCGACTCCCGAAGACAAGATATTGATGCGACACCGAACCTTCGATTGGAGTGGTTTGGCGGAAGCGATGGAGCCGCAATCCCACAGTCAGTCAAGGTCGCTCTTTCGCGTGATGGCGAATTCGTGAAGAACCTAGAGGTAACTTCGGTGAACGATTCAATTCGTCAGGCAGCGGTTTCCGGACTGGATCGTCCGGGCTTGTATCGAGCTTTGCTAACTTCAACGGACTCAACAGGCAAACAACACGAAACGGAGCTAGCCTTCTTGGTTCAGGACGTTTCCAAGGAACTCAGCCAACCATCGGCGGACTGGCGCATGATTGGCAACATAGTAGCCGCAGGCAAGGAAGCCGGCAGTGATGTGTTTTTACCGGAAGACACCGGCAAGTTAATCCAGAAGTTGCAAGAGCGCCAGAACTCAGCCAAGGTTTCAACGATCGAGCGACGTAGGCTCGGCGATCAAGCCTGGGATACCTGGCTGTACTTTGTCCTCTTCTGCGGCCTTATGACCATAGAGTGGAGTTGCCGAAAACGCTGGCAGTTGCCCTGATTGGTCATGACGTTTGGAGCTAGCCGTTCAACCTTTTCTCAACTACGGTTTGTGGGATAGCGGCGACCCTTTCAAAGCGACAGGCCCAACGCATGTAGATGATCACGGTATTTTCTGAGAGTTGCCTGATGATTTAAACGCCCAATCCCCAAACGATCTTGACGATATTGACTGCAACGCCTCGATTCATCGATGGTGGCAGCGTCGTGCAGTTAAGAGGTTGGCTAATCGCATCCTAATTGCAGGGGCATTTGCCGTCACGGGAGCATTCGTTGGTGGATGTATTGGCATACCTATCGGCGAGATAATCGTCGAAGTGGCACAAGTTTCAAATTTCGAAGGTGGACGCGGTTATGCCGTACTCGCAATCATCAACACGGGCGCCGTATTTTTCGCACTGATCTTCGGTCTCTACGGGCTGTTTGTTTGGACAACCACTCGTAAACCAAACAAAAAGGATGAGCCGCGTTAGATCTGGGCAATTCCAGTTGCAGCATTAATGAGTACTGCCCTGATTGGTCATGATCGAGTGCGGCCAGAAGCTTTCACAACTGGCCGCACCTACCGCCTACAGAGAGCCGTCTACTTGTTGATCAAGGGTTAGAAAGAATCGAAGTCTGAGGTAGATCCAGAACCCATTGATATTGCTTCGAATTCCTGTTGTATTTCGCTTTCCCACTCTTCATCGTCTCGATCCCGTTTGTCACGCACGACTGAAGCTGGACCTTTCTTCTTCTTGGGTGCATGCTTCAAACTTAGCTTTGTCTTGTTTTTAGGCTCCAAGGACGACTTCGCGCCGTGATATACAGATGCCTTTGTCAAGTTGAATCTAGCAACGACCGATTGAAGGTGTTTTGCCTGTCCGG
The DNA here is from genome assembly GCA_046349795.1 of Pirellulales bacterium. Lineage (GTDB taxonomy): Bacteria > Planctomycetota > Planctomycetia > Pirellulales > Pirellulaceae > Aureliella. The sequence goes on from JAXMBP010000096.1 coordinate 2,444, forward strand.
CCAAGCTTTCTGCGGTGCTAGTCAACTCCTCGGTTTGAGCAGCGTTCGCCTGGACCACTTGATCCATCTGCATCACAGCTCGATTGACCTGTTCGATGCCAGTTGCCTGCTCTCGTGAAGCCGCAGAAATCTCCGAAACGATATCGCTGACTTTCTTCACGCTCGTCACGATCTCCGAAAGCGTGCTACCTGAGCGATTCACTAGGTTGCTACCTTTTTGAACTTTGCTGACGGAGTCATGAATCAGCGCTTTGATCTCTTTAGCCGAAGAAGCTGACCGTTGGGCCAAATTGCGAACTTCTGTTGCTACTACAGCAAAGCCACGGCCCTGCTCTCCAGCTCGAGCAGCTTCGACTGCAGCATTCAACGCTAATAAATTCGTTTGAAAAGCGATTTCATCGATCGTGGTGATGATGTCTGCAATTTTAGTACTGGCCGTGTTGATGTCGTTCATTCCCTGAACCGCTTCAACGACTGAATTTCCACCGCTTTCGGCAACTTGACGCGATCCGGTTGCAAGCTGATTGGCATGCTGAGCGTTGGCCGCGTTCTGTTGAATCGTGCCAGTGATCTCCTCAAGACTAGAAGCAGTTTCTTCCAGACTAGATGCCTGTGTCTGTGCTCCACTGGATAGCTCTTCTGTTGCTGCAGCAAGTTGCGCAGAGGCGGACGCCACACTGTCAGCGATTGCAGAAACTTCCAACAGCGCGTTGGAGAACCATCTGGACATCCACCAGCCGATTGCAGAGCCAAAGAAAACTCCAGCACAAATCATTGCGGTAACCCAGGTGAAAGTCGATCGATAGGTAGTCATGCATGCTGCCAATGACTCTTCGGCACATTTCTCGTTGAATTCGGTCTCTGAATCCAACACAGCTTCGATATCGGCGCTCAGCTTTCGGAACTCAGGAAGTGCAGCTAGCCCTTCTGATTTTCTACCATTTCGTACCTTGTCGATAATGGCTTGACCTTTGGCAACATACTGAGGAAACCACTCGATGACACGCGCAGTCATCGCCTTCTCCTCTTCGGTCGTTGCTTGAGGAACTACCGTCCCTGAGTAAAGCGTATTGAACTCTGTAGTTAGAGACTCAACTTCTTCCCGACAATCGGCCTGAAACTTGGCGTTGTCCGAAAGAAGACAAAGTGCAACGACGCGGCCAACTTCAGTCTGAACTTCACAGGCGTTACCTAATGCAGTCAGCGGCTTGAGTTGATTGTCGTACATCAACTGGACATTTTCATTTGTCTTGCCAATTCGAGTTAGCGCAAAGATGGCTACCGATCCCAATTGGATGCAAACTACAAGGAACGCTGCAATTAATTTGGTTTTGGCGCTAAGTGATTCAGTTAGTCTCACGATTATCTCATCTGTATTTGGTTTGAAAAAAATTCAGCTCACACGACCTGAATAATGAATCGGTACTCAACAGTTTTTGTGAAGTGCATGAAACCTGTTTGAGTTGAACGATGGAGTGCCCGGATCAGATCGCAACCAACAAGCATCGCTGGCTTTGCGTATAGCGGAACTGGGTGAACTGGAAGAAGCTTTCGGCTCTGAACAGCATTTGGAATTGCCGAATTGCCGACTCGAGAAATAGTCGGAAATCAGATTTTCTAAGGCATGGCAACCTTCAGAAGGTTCAACTTGAACTTCGCCTCGAAACGCTGGACGGATTAGCCCGTACATCTGATCTGCCCCTAATATTTCATGAAACGCGACAATCTGGAATCGCGTAAGTTTTTAGCCGAGATCTCTCACTTTGGAAAAAACGGTAAGTTCTCAAGCTGGGGCAAGTTGATTTAGGTTCGGATGCCAAGGTTGCAAGGGAAATTTGGCTAAAAAACCGGTGCTTTTAGGGGTTTGGAGCCGTTGCTTGGTGCAATAATCCATTCAATCGGATCCATCCGTACGCCAGATTGCCGCAATGAAAGGCGAATTGAAAGCTGACTTTGGGACAATTGATAATTGGGCTTTGCTCAAACTAGCCGCGACGCGTTCTTCTCGCTTGGGCGACCGGGTAGGCCTTCGAAACTGGCCGCAACGCGATAGCGTCCGGTTTTGCCTGCATTGAAACTCCGATTATGGGCCGTTTAGAATTCGGCTAGGTTTAGCCTTAGGTGACAACTCGGCAAATCCCATAAGAACCTAATGGCAGGTAGGCTGCTCCAGTTTTGCTAGCATTGAGAAATCCGTATTCGGGCTACTTTCGATCTGACTTCACTCGATTTTTGCTTGCCGAATTGACTCAATCAACCAAGGAACCGGAGGCTAACGCGATTACGGCGAGTCATCCTAAGTTAGAATGTCTCAATTGTTGCCGATTTGCGAAAGTGGCGATTAACCAGCGGAAAACTGGCAAAAACGGCAAAAAACTGCGCGTGTGGCGACGCTTTTTTGGCCTTTCCCCAGCTAGGGGAACTTGTAAGATATTGCCCCTACGAAATTTGCAAGGCTTTTGGAGGGGTTAGTAGCCCGCCTGCGGCCAAGGATGTTGCTGAGCGACCGTGAATCGCTTCTCCCAACCCGACGCATCTCTTCGCTCCGTAGACGCATCGTTCGCGTTCTCGGACCCTTTTGTTTGTTGGTTTTCCAGGTGTTTTTCTATGGATCTCGCAAAAGTTCGCAATATTGGAATTAGTGCTCACATCGACTCGGGTAAGACAACGCTAAGCGAGCGAATCCTGTTTTACACAGGTAAAATCCACAAGATCGAGGAAGTTAAGGGCGGTGGTGATGGCGCGACCATGGACCACATGGAATTGGAGCAAGAGCGTGGTATTACCATTACAAGCGCCGCGACCAGCGTTGCTTGGGGTGCGACTCCTTCCAGCAAGATTCCCGACACGCACCACATCAATCTCATTGACACCCCTGGCCACGTGGACTTCACCATCGAAGTTGAACGTTCGCTGCGTGTTCTGGACGGTGCCGTTTTGGTTCTTTGCGCCGTGGGTGGTGTTCAAAGCCAGTCGCTGACAGTTGACCGCCAAATGCGACGATATAACGTGCCTCGCTTGGCTTTCATCAACAAGATGGACCGAACTGGAGCCAACGCCAAAAAGGTTGTGCAGATGATGCACGACAAGCTAAACACCGACGCGGTTTTGATGCAACTGCCGATCGGCGCTGGCGAAACATACTCTGGCAGTATCGATCTGATCACTATGAAAGCTCTTCGTTTCGCTGGTGACCGCGGCGAAAACGTCGAAGAGCATGACATCCCTGCTGACATGATCGACGAAGCTCAAGAGTATCGCCACAAGATGCTGGAAAGCTTATCGATGTACAGCGACGAGATGATGGAATTGCTGCTCAGCGAAGAAGAAATCTCCCAAGAATTGATTCACAAAGTTGTTAAGGATGCTGTGCAAAATCAAGGTCTCACGCCTGTCTATGTTGGCTCGGCCTTCAAGGACAAAGGTGTTCAACCCTTGCTAGATGCGGTTTGCCGCTACTTGCCCTAGTCCGCTGGAGCGAGAGATCAAGGCTCGTAAGTTTGATAACGAAGCAGAACGCTTCCCACTTAAACCAGATCCAAAAGAGCCTTTCGTTGGCATGGCCTTCAAAATCGTTGAAGATCCATATGGTCAGCTTACCTTCATGCGTATCTATCAAGGTCGAATCGACAAAGGTGAAATGTACACCAACCAGCGTACATCTCGAAAAGAGCGATTCAGCCGAATCGTACGTATGCACGCTGACGAGCGCGAAGAGGTCGATTTCGCTGAAGCTGGCGACATCATCGCCGTGATGGGCATCGACTGCGCGACCGGTGATACCTATTCCGCAGATCGCGGCTACTGTTCGCTGGAAAGTATGTTCGTGCCCGAGCCAGTTATCAAAATGTCGGTTAACCCAGCTAGCCGAGCTGATGCTGACAAGATGAGCAAGGCTCTGCAACGTTTCCGCAAAGAGGACCCGACCTTCCAAGTCTACAACGACGAAGAGACCAGCGAAACGATCATCTGCGGCATGGGTGAGTTGCACCTGGACATTTACATCGAGCGTATGCGACGCGAGTACAAGGTCGAAGTGCAAGCTGGAGCTCCAAAGGTAAGCTACCGAGAAGCTCCGACTCAGGTTGTTGAGTTCGATTACAAGCACAAGAAACAAACTGGTGGTTCCGGTCAATATGCTCATATCAAGGGTGAGTTGAGTCCCATCGATACCGAGGGTGAAACCACTTTTGAATTCGAAGAGCACATTGTGGGCGGTCGAATTCCAAAGCAGTTCATTGCACCTGTGGAAAAGGGCATGCGAGACTCGGTACATAAGGGACCTCTGGCAGAATACCCAGTTGTAGGCGTTCGAATCGACCTTCGCGACGGTAGCTACCACGATGTTGACTCGTCTGAACGAGCGTTTTATATCTGTGCTCAGGGTTGCTTCCGAGAGTCGATGCAAGCTTCGAAGCCTGTGCTGCTTGAGCCGATTATGAAGGTTGAGTTGGAATGCCCCGAAGTTTATCAAGGGGACGTGGTGGGCGACGTGATTCGTCGACGCGGATTGATCGTGAGCACCGACATTCGTGACGCGATCTCCTACATCATCGCCGAAGTTCCACTGGCTGAAACGTTCGGTTATGCAACCGATCTGCGAAGCATGACCAAGGGCCAAGGTACCTTCACGATGGAACTGCTGACCTATCGCAAGTGCCCAAGCAACGTTCAAGAAGAGATCGTTGCCAAGCGTAAGAAGAAGGACGCGTAGTTTTATTCAAGCCGAGGTGCGCGAGCACCTCGGTTCCTGAAACGTAGCGGATTTCGCCAGAATTCCGTTGCTCAAATCACGCCACGCCTGGCTGACTTAGATCACAACCAAAACCAACGAAACACCGTCGAGTCTTTTCCTCGAGCGGTGTTTTTTTGTTAGTATAGGGATAGGTCGTAGTGGGATTCGCAGAATTCCGAGTCCTTACAGCTTGTTCTACTCCAATCTGCTTCAAGCCTAATCTCTCAGCATGTCCATCAACGTAACCTGCCCAAGCTGCCTCACTCGATTTTCCGTCAACGATAAGTTCGCCGGAAAAAGTGGCCCTTGTCCGAAGTGCAAATCCACAATCAAAATTCCGGACAAATCCGAAGAGGTCGTGATACACGCCCCTGTCACGGACACTCCCAAGGACAGCAAAGGTAAATCGGTTATAGCGCCGATTCGACGGCAGGAAACCAAAATCAGTCTGACCGTTATCGCTATCGCTTCCATTGGCGCTATCATAAGTATGGGATTGGCTTTGGCATTTGGAATCAGCAAAACACCTCCGCCAGCAGCCTTGCTGGCTGGTGGCGCACTAACTTTAGCTATACCGCTAGTCATCGGTGGCTATTGGTTTTTGCAGAGCGACGAACTGCAGGGCTACCAAGGCAAAGAGCTGTGGACTCGCGGAGCCATTTGTGGTGGAGTGTTTGCGCTTTCATGGCTGATCTATGCCTTCGTACCTCCGCTAATTGGCAGTCACGATAGGCTCAGCGATATCACACCCGTTGAAATGATAATTACCATTTCGGCAATGATCGCTTTGGGCACTGCCGCGGGTGTACTGGCTATGGAGCTTGAATTAGCTCAAGGTGTAATGCTGTTCATGCTGTATTTCGTGATTACCTTTGTACTTGCTTGGTTGAGCGGTGCACCGTTGAGTGAGTTCATCCCTGGTACGCCTCGCGAAGGCGAGTCCAAGCCAGCCATCACCAAGCCTGGTGACAAACCGCCCGTGAACACCAATCCTGCAACACCGACCGAAGAGCCGAAGCGGCCGCCAAACCTGCTTCAGTAAATGTGCGCTAGCTACACTAACCTTTAGACTATTTCAACATGAAGCAACCGATCGACTGCATCCTGTTTGTGTCTTTCGGCGGTCCCGAGGGTCCGGACGAGGTGATCCCCTTCCTGGAAAATGTTCTCCGTGGCAAGCCAGTTCCTCGTGAACGAATGATGGAAGTCGTAGAGCACTATCAGCACTTCGGCGGCGTAAGCCCCATCAACGCGCAGAATCGAGATATTATCGCTCGACTTCAGGCCGCACTGAATGCCGCCGGATTAAACCTTCCGATCATCTGGGGAAATCGAAATTGGAAGCCATACATCACCGACGCATTACGTGAAATGCAGGCTAGAGGACTTCAATGTGCCTTGCCAGTCTTCACCAACATATTCAGTTCTTATTCCGGATGCCGTCAGTATCGCGAGAACATTCTGGCAGCTTCGCAAGAAGTTGGCGATGGCGCACCACAGACGTCACCCCGATTGCGATTCGGATTCAATCATCCCAAATTTATCGCTGCTCAATGCGATCTGATCCAAACCGCCATTGAAGCCGTCCCATTTGAATCGCGAGGCAACCTACAACTGCTTTTCACCGCTCACAGCATTCCTCTTTCGATGTCGGACAATTGCAACTACGTTGTACAGCTCAAAGAATCAGCCCGGCTGATCGCTGAACAGCTCGGCAATCCAAGCTGGGAATTGGTCTATCAAAGCCGAAGTGGACCACCAACCCAGCCTTGGCTCGAGCCGGACATTGGAGACCGCATCCGCGAGTTGGCTGCATCTGGCACCAAAGCAATTGTCGTCGCGCCACTGGGCTTTGTATCCGATCACATGGAAGTGTTATTCGACTTGGACACTGAGGCGCACGATATTTGCAAAGAGCTTGGCGTCGTATACTCTCGAGCCGCCGCAGCGGGAACTCACCCCGAGTTCATCGCCATGCTGGTCGACCTCATACTAGAGCGACTGAGCAACTCCTCACCTACAGCCATCGGCAATCTCCCCGCCCTGCACAACGTCTGCCCCGATACCTGCTGCCTCTACCCCCGCCCGACCAGACCCGCCTGACCCAGACAGTCCATAAGTCGCTTTTTTTTATGCGAATTTGTGTCAATTGTACATCGCACCAGGGAGTCGACGCGGGCAATCTTCTAGCGGGAGCCATCGTGGGCAGCCGCCCATGGTGAATTTGCCTGCAGAGTGAGAGAGGCTCCTAGGTGATACTCCACAACGAATTCGGGAGTACATCGGAGTAGACTCGACGATGTCATGCAGGCATACTGCAAGTCCTTTCGCAAGTGTGTAGGTCGCTTCATAAAATCATGAACCTGCATTATTCGCTAGTACTAAACGATTGCGCGGCTTCATGGATAGATTTGGGCTGTTATACTCCCAAAGTCTAGGAGAACAATTGAATTGTATCTTGTTCGCTCAATTCCTTGGCAATATTCATTATAGGTTGACCCTATCAAGCGAACAGATTGCGATCGAGCCTGCGATAGTTGAATCCGAATTCTATGAAATCGCACAGGAAGCTTCATCTGCTCCTCTAAAACTCTGAATTGAAAGGTTTTAGTCTCGTCAGTACCAAAAACCGTCGGAGAGGGGAGCGACTAACGAAAAAACTTTGGAAAAAATTCTGGAATTGTTGTAAGGATTTTCTTTTTCGCGCGACTACCAATGGTAGAGCCTTTTGAAGTTGCCCGTTTGCGGTAACAAAGAGGACTCGCCCAATTCATTTTGGGACCGGTTCTATTTGAACCAGTTTCTATTGCGAAGCTGTTCCTTTTGGCAGCTTGAGCAATATAGTACGATTGGCTTCTACGGCGAAGGAGTATGATGGTGAGCGTTAAACAGGGACCGAGCTCTCAAAAGGCGGGCTCACGCGAGCGTTGGAAAACCGAGCGTCAAACGCACGGAAACGACAGCTCAAAGTCAGTTAGCGAACGCGGTGACAGCAGTTCTCTGAATAACAAGGTATTGGATTTGAATCAGGATCAAGGCAACTTAGAAATCGACTCGAGCACGCTCGAACAGTGGACTCAAAAGCTGAAAAGTCAATTTGGCTTAGACCAGTTTAGACCTGGACAGATCGATGTAATTCGTCATTTGATGGAAGGTAGATCGGCGGCCGCTGTGTTTCCAACCGGTGGCGGGAAATCACTGTGCTATCAGTTTCCGGCTTCCGTGTTGGATGGCTTGACCGTCGTCGTTTCGCCTCTACTAGCCTTGATGCGCGAGCAGGTGGACTACCTGAACGGTCTGGGCTTGCAGGCCTTTCGTCTCGATTCAACTTTGACTGCGCATGAAGTGGTTACCGCTCAGCAGGCCGTAAAGTCAGGTAAAGCGAAGCTGCTGTATGTTGCTCCAGAACGATTCTTCAACGAGCGTTTTAGAGAGTTGATCGAAGGCGTAAGAATTGCCCTGTTTGCCGTCGATGAAGCTCATTGCATTAGCCAGTGGGGGCACAGCTTTCGTCCCGATTACTTAAAGTTAGCGCAGATTGCTAAGCAGTTGCAAGCGGAGCGAATTTTAGCGCTTACGGCGACGGCAACTCCCACCGTCCTCGAGGATATGTGCCAGCAGTTTGGCATCGATCCAAGTTGTGCTGTGCGAACACCATTTTATCGATCCAACCTAAAGCTGACCGTGTCGGTTTGCAATGCGAAAACCAGGATGCAACAGCTCGTCAAACGACTTCAGGATCGTGCGGCTCGTCCCGCCATCGTATATGTGACACTGCAGAAGACGGCCGAAGAAGTTGCTGAGCAGTTGGTGGCTCAAGGTCTGCCCGCCAAAGCCTATCATGCAGGTTTGGACGATGAAGATCGAACATCAATCCAGGACTGGTTCATGAACTCTCCGGATGGCATCGTGACCGCAACGATTGCGTTTGGCATGGGAATTGACAAATCGAATATCCGCTCAGTTTTTCATTACAATCCATCGAAATCACTTGAGTCCTATGCTCAGGAAATTGGTCGAGCTGGTCGGGATGGCTTGGAGTCTTGCTGCCATACGTTGCTTGTCCCTGAGGACCGCGTGGTGTTGGAGAATTTCGCCTACGGTGATACTCCATCGCGAGATGCAGTTCAGAACTTCACCCGAGTCATAGCAGGGCAACCGAATGAATTTTTCATTAGCTACTATCAGTTGGCCTATGATACAGACATACGCGATGGTGTCATACGTTCATTGATGACCAACCTAGAGCTGCAAGATTACCTTCAATCCACTTCTCCACGCTACGAACTGTACAAGTTCAAACCAAAAGTAACCTCTTCGCAAATCTTGAAGCGATTTGAGGGCGAGCGCAAGCAGTTTGCTTCGAGCGTTCTATCGATGGCGGTTAAGAAAAAGGTTTTCTGCGAAATCGATGTAACCCATTCTGCGGCAAGACTGAAGTGCGATAGAACTCGCATAGTTCGCATGCTCGAGTATTTCTCGCAAAACGAATGGATCGAACTGGAAGCGAGCAGCCTAGCGTTTGGATACCGCAAGCTAAAGCCGCTTGGCAATGTGGATGCCTTGGCCGAGCAGTTGTTTGCATATTTGCAGAATCGCGAGGCTAGCGAATTGCAACGCCTGGATCAGATTTTTGATTTGATGGCCAGCAGTACCTGTCAAACTCAGATACTATCGCAACATTTTGGTCAAACGCTGGCGAGCAATTGTGGCAATTGTTCGAGCTGCAATGGTCAAAGTCTAGGAAATCTTCCAGCGGCCAATTTTCCAAGGGTCGGCGATTCAGCTCGATCTGCGGTCACTAAGCTCGCCAAGCAACATCCTGAGCTGTTGAGCGACAGTCGAAGCAAAGCGAGATTCCTGTGCGGACTAAGTTCTCCGAAGTTCATCCGAGCTCGACTGACTCGGGATTCATCCTTCGGCTGCTGCAGCGAAATACCATTCGCTCAAGTCATGAGCGCACTGTAGCACGTTTGCGAACGGCCCCTCTAGCGCGCTAAGACTGAGCCTACAGCGCTAGCTGAAGGTCTTAACATTGAAACTACATCACTAGCTGAGGGTCGAAACTTAGCCTGCAGCGCTGACTGAGGGTTTCAAACACAAACATGGAGATGTTTTATTGCGCGATCTACATACATAATCACTCACCAGAACACGATTTTAGCGATAACGGATGTATCGATAAAAACCTTCGGCTAGCGCCGTAGGCTAATGAGCCCAACGCGCGAACACGGGGTAGTTGCAATCAGCAATTTGCACTGGCTAGTTAGTCCGTGGGCTCAGTTTGGTATGCTTTGGTATTCTCCCTCGGAACGTAGAGCCAAATTTATTGCGATTAGATCAGTCCGCGA
>JAXMBP010000097.1:0-11884 GCA_046349795.1 Pirellulales bacterium
TCGACTCGAGCGAATGCCGCCGGATGCGTCGAAGCAGTCGCAGCAGCTTTATGCTGAGCCAACTTGAGGCAGCAATTATCCCAACCAGCCAGACAGTGATCGCAATTTGACTCCAGACTATGGACCGCAGACTTGATGGATTGGGATTTGCCGTCGGAGTGAATTGTACTGCTGCCTGAGAAGCGAGCTCAGCGACTGGTAGCATCGAATTGCTTGAAGGTGTTGAACTTTGAAACGCACTGAACGTTTCCGCCTTTAGAACTGGTTGCTCGATCGGACCGTCATTCACTATTGAATGGCCGAGTTGGTTACCCCAGCCAATCCAACAAAACGGACTAGTAGGCAAAGCAATGATTGGAGGAGTCAGGCTCTTCAGGATTACCAATGCCCATAGAGCATGAGCGAAGTGAGGTCGATTCTTTCCTAAGAATTTCACAATCACGTAGACGACGAAAACTGTGACGGAAACTTGTGCTAGATGCAGCAGCCAGTGCGAGAACCAATCCGTGGCTTCTATCATTTCGACTCTCCTTCTCGCTTGTTTTTGGCTTTCGAGTTCCCTTCGACTTCAAGGTCATCGATTAACCGTCGTAGTTGATCGATATCCGACTGATTGATGCCTCGTTCTTCAATCAGATGCTTCATCAGCGGTAGAGTGTTTCCGCCAAAGAGTCGATCAACCAGATCATTCACGGTATCGCGAATGACCGTCTGAGGCTTAGTCTTGGCCGAGTAGATGCGAGTGCGACCTTGAAGCTTGCTACTGGCGTAGCCCTTGACTTCCAAGCGGCGGAGGTAGGTTTGAACTGTAGCAAAGTCCATTTCACGTTCTTTCGACAGAGACTCGTGCACCTGTCGAACTGCTGCTGGGCCGACTTCCCATAGAACTCGAGCCACTTCCATTTCACCTTTAGATAATGCTGCTCTCGGCGGCATGCGATCCTCCTTGTTGGTGCTAGTCGACCAGTCAGTTCCGACAAATCCACGCAGTAACGTACGCCTGCGGCTAACGGCTAAACACAATATAGATCTATAAGGCCAAATATCGTTCTAGCGGCACCGCGCGAGCCGTCCGGTTCCCAGTAATTCTGTGAACGATTACCCGGCAGCTCGCGCTGTTTCGCTCGAGTGCGTACGTTTGTACGTCATGTTAGCGTACAAGCGTACGTGAGACAACATCAGTATTTGAGCAATTCCATTTGATTTGCGCAAACACCGACGAACCTCGAGGCTGAGGACAGCTCCGTTAAGTGTTGCCTTTATTTGGTAGCGCTTAGTTTGATGCCAATGGAACTCTTATGAAATTGTGCCGCATTTCCCGATCACTCATCTGAGTCATCGTTGCGACTTTGGAGCGATCGGAACTAACTTTCGCGGCTTACGTCGCTTCGAATCGGACCTGCTTTCGTGGGATCAGTTAAGTCTCCCGTTCGTTCAATATTATCTATTCTCCGTAACGCCTCATTGGCATCGATGTCATTTCGTCTCAACGCACGCTCCACTTCCTGATAACGAAGTACGAAACTCCAGAACCAATCTGCACGTTCGCGTGACTTCAGAGACTTATCAATAGTCAGAATCAGGGCTGGCAGACCGGCAATGAATGCACTCGCAAGTGGATAGCTATCTAGGGTCTTGGAGGCAGCCATAATGCTAGCCACAAAACTCGAAATGATGGCTACTAATGCCAACGTCGTTGCGATTGTATTCCAGCAACGCCACCACCAATGATAGTGAATAGCGGAATCGGTAACTTCATTCTTAAGATCTTGAGACACTTTTATTTTGCGAGCCACTGATAAACTCCGAAAGATTCTTATGACAAAAGCAGCATTCTAACAGACATCCGTTTTGCATCAACTTTTTACCAAAAGCGCGGAGCTTAACTCGCTGGAATTAGCATGTACGAAGTGGTACAATTTAATGCAGCAGAATCGCCAGAAAGCTTCCCAATTACTGGCTTTAATCGCTCAAAATGGAGGATAGTGATAGTGAAACTTTCGGGATGGGCACTGCGGCAGTACTCACTAAGAACGACGCTTGTACTTGTGCTTATGGTTGCTTTGTACGCGTCACACTTGGTTCGTCGAGAGGCCGATCGTAGAGTTTTGATCAAGGAAATTGAAGCGGCTGGAGGAAAGGTTACGGTCGACGAAACCAAGTTTTCGTTTTTTCCCAAAACGAATGTTACTGCAGTGTCGCTACCCAACGACCGCCTTCAACAAGTCCATGCAAGTAGGTTACTGGCGTTCCCTAAACTAAAATCGCTGACTTTGACGAATGTGGATATGCAGTTGATACGAAGTAGGGGAAGTTTACGTAGTACTGTGCAAGCCACACAAATCCGTTTCCAAGCGGTCAGCAAGGATCTTCTTGAGCGTCTGGATCGATCAGTTCAATAGATCGAAATTAGCGAGCCACTCTGTTTAGACCCTACTGGAAGGCTTATCTTTGGGTTGTGAGGCGCAAGCCATCTAGTACTCAGTTTTCTTGGTACACCTTGCTATCCGGCTTGGCAGTAAGCTGCATCTTCGATTTTACAATGAATGGCAGCTTTCTCTGAGGACCGTTGGTTTTCACAAAGTAGGTGTTCATGCCTTTTGTTTCGCCAATGCGTGAGACGAGTTTTTTCATCTCATACTGACTTCCTGGAAGCATTGATACGACTAGGCTTCGTCCCGATTCAAGTGAACTTCCGTGTATCTGCACTTCCACAACCTCGCCATGCCAACTGTTGAAGGCATGTACCAAGTACAGTTCAAGATTTCCGCAATCTACTCGAACCTCTTTTCCACGAATGCAAACGAGAGTTTGCCCATCAAACGTCAATAGCGGCAAAATTCTTGATTCTTTTCGATGGATATACCAGCTTGCAAACATCACCATCGCCAACGTGTAAATTAAAAACGGTGAAAAAAAGAGCGTAGCCGTGAACAAGTTCATTCCGTAGCCAGGACCAGCATATGTGCCGAAGCTAATGAACGCTACAAAGAAAACCAAAACCACTACGGCAGAAAAATATGGCGCAGAGTTCGAAGATGCTGTGAGTTGCATGCGCGTCCCGTCTTCGATAAGGTCACTCGGACCAAGATCATCATTGCCGCCACCAAGGATTTCGAATCTCCTATGATCTTCTATGCAACTCAACGGTAGTGCCTCGCTACGATACACGAACTAGTCGTAATTGAGCCCGATTCGCAGTTCTTAGAAATTGACAGCTTGATTGTATCGGAGGAAGTCCTGTTGGTGTCACAGCGTTCTTGTGAGGAAGAAGAATTTCCTCGATCATCGACCTCCGTGTCTTAGTGTCTCCGTGGTTAGATCTTCCTCGCCGAAAAAAAGCGACTAACCACACAGACTCAGAGGCACAGAGGAGTGCCCGTTCAGCTCTTGGCGAGTGGATTTAACTGTGGGCAACTCTTACTTCCTAGCAGGTTTCTGTTTACTATGGTGAATCCAGTTGAAGTAGAAGCCCCATTCAGACCTTCAACGCTCAGAAAACAGCACGCTTGAGGTACCGATAGTGAGTTCGAAGGAACGAAAGGTTGGCGAAGAGATTCGCAGCCCTAAAAATCCATGGATTCAATCGCTGATTCGATTGCATCGAGTTAGCGAACGTCGCGAGCAACAGCGATTCTTGCTAGAAGGTTCGAATCTTGTATTGGCAGCGATCGAATTTGGTTGGCCACTGGATTGTGTACTGACAACGCGAAAATGGTCGGAAGAAAATGGCCGTCAGCTTCATTGGCTAACTAGTGGAAAGCTCAGCGTTCGATTGGTTAGTGAGCAGGTCCTCAAAGCTGTTTCAGCGACACAAACTCCAGAAGGAGTTATCGCGGTGGCGGTGATGGACGAACAGCCAAATGAACTGACGCTGCCCAGTTTGGGTTTGGCTTTGGATGAAGTTCAAGTTCCGGGAAACGTTGGCACTCTAATTCGAGCTGCTGCTGCAACTAGCGCGGATGGAGTCTACCTTGGCCAAGGCTCCGTCGATCCTTTCAACGACAAACTGCTTCGATCTACGGCAGGACTTTGGTTTAGCAATCGACCCTATCAAGTCGACTTGCCGGCCTGGATCGATCGTTGCCAAAACTCGGGCATTCAAGTCTTAGGGGCATCTGCCGACGGTCAGCCGTTCTGGGAGATAGACTTGGCGCAGCCGACTTTGTTCGTGCTTGGCAATGAAGGCAGCGGATTGTCAAGCGGCATTCGCAGTCAAATCAGTCGCTATGTTTCCGTACCGATGAACACCAAAGTCGAATCGCTGAATGTGGCTATGGCTGGTACACTTCTGCTTTACGAAGCGATGCGTCAACGTCGATAGGCTGAAGACCTTGGCTCGTACGATTTTGATCTCTTGTTTGAAGTTCATCGATCTTTATATGCCTCAAATTACTATCCAGCAGCTCAGTATCGGCTATCAAGGCCCGCAACTGCTTAACGAAGTCGACTGCCGTATTGACGCAGGCGAGCGAATCGGTCTGCTTGGCCGTAACGGAGCTGGCAAGACGACGTTCATGCGGCTACTGATGGGAATGGAAAAGGCTGACCAAGGCACGATCGAGTTCGCGCCGAACACTCGGTTGGCCTTTCTGCAACAGGATGTACCCGACCAGTCCGAAAGCACCATCGAGCAGGTCGTTCTTTCTGGTTTAGATGCCGACTATCATGACCTGGAAAATCATTGGCAACGCGATCAGATCGTCGAACAGACGCTATCGCAGCTTGAGCTTGATGGCAGCCGACTGTTCGCTTCGTTGTCCGCCGGACTGAAGCGTCGAGCCTTGTTGGGCAAAGCAATTGTGGGCAAGCCCGACATTCTGCTGCTCGACGAGCCCACCAATCACTTGGATATCGACTCGATCACTTGGTTGGAAGGTTTTCTGGCTTCGCAAAGATTTACGTTGATCTTCGTGACTCACGATCGTCAATTCTTGCGTCGTTTGGCGACTCGAATTCTTGAGGTCGATCGTGGTCGACTGTTCGATTGGACTTGCGACTACGATACCTTCTTGAAGCGCAAAGAGTTGGCATTGGCGGCCGAAGAGAAACAGCAGGCACTATTCGACAAACGTTTGGCCGAAGAGGAAGTCTGGATTCGCACTGGTATTAAGGCTCGACGCACACGAAACGAAGGTCGAGTTCGCAGACTAGAGGAGATGCGGCGCGTTCGCAGTCAGCGTCCCAAGGCTGTAGGCAATGTCCGTATGCAGATCGATACAGGCGAGCGAAGTGGTCAACTGGTTTGCGACCTTCAGGACGCGTCATTTGGCTACGACGGTAAACAAGTAGTGATGCCGTTTGACTTAACCATCATGCGCGGAGATAAGATTGGCATCCTGGGCCGCAATGGGATTGGAAAATCGACGTTGCTGAAAGGACTACTGGGAGAACTGTCACCGCTGTCCGGCAGTGTGCGATTGGGAACGAAGCTGGAGATTGCCTACTTCGATCAGACTCGCGAGATCCTCGATCCGATGAAAACCGCCGAGGAGAATGTTGGCGAGGGCAAGACGACGATTGAAGTAGCTGGGCAATCAAGACACATCATCGGATACTTGCAAGATTTCTTGTTTACTCCTGAGCAAGCCCGAACACCCATTCGATTCTTTTCTGGAGGCCAACGCAATCGGCTGCTGCTGGCCAAACTTTTTGCTCGGCCTGCTAACATGCTGGTGATGGACGAACCAACCAACGACCTGGATTCTGAGACTCTGGAATTGCTGGAAGAGCGGCTGGTCGACTATGAAGGCACTCTCATTGTCGTAAGCCACGATCGAGCGTTCTTAAACAACTGCGTAACGAGTTTGTTGGTGTTCGAAGATGGAGACATCAAAGAGTATGTGGGTGGCTACGATGATTGGTTGAGGCAGCGTAGCAACAGTGAGTCGCCGACATCCTCGAGTAAAGCCGCTAGTAAATCTACGTCTGCTGAGCCGACTGGCTCGACGAAACCACCGGCAGTGCGCAAGTTGAGTTACAAGGAGCGCGTAGAACTGGATCAACTGCCTGGGAAGATTGAAGCTATTGAGCAGGAACAATCAACGCTGCACGCGAAGATGGCTGAACCGGCTTACTACAAATCTGCTCAGGCCATTCAACAAGCCGATCGAGCCAGATTGGCCGAGCTAGATGAGTTGTTGGCCAATAGTTACTCGCGCTGGGAAGAGCTATCTTCGTAGCTAAGCCCCGTTACGAACCCTCCCGCGGGCCTAACTAACCATTTGAAAAAATTGTAGTTCGTGGGAGAGTCGCTTTCCGGGGAGGGTGAACGCAGCTTGCTAAACGACCATTTCGCCCTCCCGGCATGACTCGCTTAGGCTCGCTTGCCACCCTCCCATTAATTTATCAAACGGCTGTAGTTGCATTCACGAATGGGAGGGTCCTAAAACCAAGACTACTATTCATAAAAATGCTCCACGGCGTTGGCAATATGGGCTGCCCTCAGTGTACGCCCTTCGAATACTCAGGGACGTGACACCATGCAACCCAACTCATGGGCAAGCTAAACCAGCTAAGGCCTACCACCTTTTGGCGAAGGTAGCTACGAAGTTTGGTGAAATCCGGTCGGAGACAGGAGCGACTAAATTTTGCTTGACTGGCGGCAAGCAGCCTATTAAACTTTGCATTGCAAAGCTATTTATGACGTACGATCGAAGTGAAGCTGGAACTCGAAATGCGGCTAGAAAACGCAATATCGAACTTAGCCTTAATACAGTCACGGTTGCAGGCCGACGAAAAGGTCATGTGCTTTCGTTGGCTAACCAGTCTTCTTGCTGGGATAGTCGGCATTGCGGCTGCCTGCTTACAGCCATGGTGGATTGACCAGCCGATTCGACGTCCTTGGGCATATCTCAATTACTGGACCCTCATTGCCGCTTGCGTGGGTAGTGTTAGTGCGCTGGAGATTGGTTATCGGTACGTTTGGCGTTCGACTCCGATGCGACGTCGACAGACGCGCGAAGCTTTGTTGGACTTTGCTCCATGCGTGGTTGCGGCAGCAATCATCAGTTACTTTCTAGTTGCAGCTCAGCCACAATACTCACAACTGTTACCGGCATTGTGGATGTTGTGTTTTTCGCTCGGACTGTTCGGTCTTCGTAGGAAATTGCCAATCGCTTCTGCTTACGTAGCTGTGTACTTTTTTGTTGCGGCCGTTGTGTCAGTTCGCTTGGTGGACACAACCTATGCCTTATCGGGCTGGGTGATGGGTCTTTCCTTTGGAGTTGGCCAGATCTTGCTTGCGACGGTGCTCTACTTTGGCGTGAAGGATGTCGATCATGGCTCGTAAGGCGAAGGCTAAGGCAAGCGAGACTTCCAGCACGTCCGAAGTGTCGGTTCCAGGCCGCTACAATTATGAAGGACTCGAGCGCACGTTTCATGAGAAGGCTCGGCTGGGAATCATGACGTCGTTGATCACTCACGCTGACGGCTTGACCTTCGTTGATTTGAAAGAGCTGTGTTCGTTATCGGATGGCAATCTCAACCGACATATCGATGTTCTGCGCGAAGCGGGTTACATTCGAGTCGAAAAAGAGGGTGCTGGTCGAGCGGCTAAATCCACCTGCTTCGCAACCTCTCTAGGCGTAAAGTCATTTCAGACTTACCTCGCTGAACTGGAGCGAGTGATTCAAGATGCTGCAAAAATTGCAGCTACGTCCAAGCGAGCTGGGCTTGGTTTTTCTTCTTAACCGCTACGCAAAAGTCCACAATCTTATGTTTACACCCATTAACTCTGCAATACAAAGTTTTTCAACATGTCCGAAATAGAGTGCGTCGAGCCATCGCTGAATCGCCCAGAATTAGATTCAGTGAGTTCTTCACCAACCAGCGTTCCGTTAACCAAATTCGCGGGCAAGTTGACATTGGCTGTTTCACTTATCTGGGTTGTGCTAACAGATGTAGTACTCTATCAGGGAAACTTCGGTTACACGGGCTGGTCGCTGTGGTTTGTAGCAAGCAGCGCACTGATACTTTCGTCAATACTAGCAGTGCACAGAACACGACTAAAGTTAACAGGCACGTTGATTTGCGCAGTGACCGCTTTGACAGCGCTCCGGCTTTGTTGGCAGGGTAATTCTGGGCTGGTGATGTTTGGCATACTTCTGCTGCTTTCACTTATCTTGTCGGCTCATGGGTTGAGTTTCGATTTGCGAATTTGGTTAGCGTTTGTGGTCAAACTAATTCCAGTAGGCCTACGATCGATCGTAACAACAAGGTTGTCATCCGTTGGCGACAGAGCAACACAAGCTCGCTGGGGAGAATTGTTGCTTCCAATTGCCATCAGTGGACTGTTTGCATCGGTCTTTTTGCTGGCCAATCCCGACGCCGTTCATCAGTTTGCTGAGTACTTCTCGAGTGTGAGGTCTTACTGTCTCAAATGGTTACTTTCGATGGGTAGCACTCAGCCTTTACTGTGGTGCTTTATTGCCCTGAGCGGTTTGGTGACGATCTTGCCGAACTGGAACAAGCTACTTCCAGCCGTTCAGTTGCCAATCTTACA
The DNA here is from genome assembly GCA_046349795.1 of Pirellulales bacterium. Lineage (GTDB taxonomy): Bacteria > Planctomycetota > Planctomycetia > Pirellulales > Pirellulaceae > Aureliella. The sequence continues at coordinate 8,504 of JAXMBP010000097.1, forward strand.
AACTTGGGTTCAATCGAGTTCGACCACAACTCGCAGCTATCGGACTTGGAGAAACACTTTGGCGAGTGTTTCTGTTCTATTCGCGGCCTATTTGATCGGTGAATTTGCGACGATGTGGTTTCGTGAGTTTCCAGAGGGTTTTTATTACTCAGGTTACGCGCATGCTGGAGCTGCATGGCTGACGGTGGCCTTGGCATTATCTACCTTGGTCATGTCGATGATCTTTCGAGCTGGAAAGTTGGACAAAGACAGTTACTTGACGTTACTGCGTTGGGCAAAGCTCTGGTCGCTGTTGAATTTTGTGTTGGCTCTATGTGTTTTCAATCGCTTGTGGATCTACATTGGCTATAACGGCATGACTCGAATGCGTGTCGTTGCATTGCTTGGTGTCAGTTGTGTAATCGTCGGATTCAGCCTGGTACTGTTGAAGGCCTCTTATCGCCGGAGCTTTTCTTGGTTGATGGAGAAGCAGATTCTGACCGTGGTCGGCTTTCTGTTTTTGTTATCGATCTTGCCAGTAGACTTTATCGTCTATAGCCTCAACAGTCGCCGAATCTTGTCGGGAGATCTAGCTCCAGCGGTTCAAATCACCGAACATTCGCTGTCGGATTCCGGCTTGATGGCTATCGTGCCTCTGCTTCGTAGTGAAGATCCCGTAGTGCGCGAGGGAGTTGCTGCGATATTGACAAATCGCATGATGTTTATTGACCAGCAACGTCATTGGCAGGATTTTCAACTTGCTTCCTGGCGGCTTGAGTCTGTGCTCGATACAAACTATCGCGCAGAGCTAACACCGTGGCTCGATAATAATTCCGACCGTCAACTAGCTATTCAAAGGTTTCAGGACTACGTTTGGAAATGGTACTAAAGGGCGCTTTTTGAGCAGTTTTTGTCGGATAACTCCTGCTAGCTGCCGGTTATGAGATTCACGTTATGTAGTGACCGCGTAAACTTGTGATTCGAAATTCTTCGTTGGGCTGCGCCGCAATTGCGTAAACTTGTTACGGCCTACTTTTGGCCTCTTTATTTGAACTGTATGAGTCGATTTATTGGTTACATCTGGCAGGTGATTTTGCTGCTTGTCTGGGCTATGTGGTGGGGCGGATTGAGCTTCTACGCGATCTTTGTTGTGCCAACCGGAACCGAGCAAATCGGTAGCGTCAGCCAAGGCTTTATTACACAGCAAGTTACCATGTGGCATAACGGACTGACCGGAGTGTTTTTGCTATGCCTTCTGCTCGAAGCATTCAAGCGAGGCAACCGTTGGCTATGGTCCATGACATTTGGTCTGGCGTTTATTGAGGTAGGACTGGTCTACTGGCATCGTCATCTAACGTCCGAGATGGACTTCGTTGCACAGTCTGTTCCAAGCAGTTTTTACCGCCAGCATGCAGTCTATCTTTGGTTAACGGCTGCTGAGTGGTTGATCGGAGTGGGGTTAGCATTCTGGTGGTGTAGATTAAAGATGCAAACGATGCTCAAGCAGGAAGATGCATAACCGCAGATTTCCAGCGGACCAGCGCAAGCTGCCCGGTAACGGTCGGCGAAAGAAGAGAACCGGACGGCTCGCGCCATACCGCTGGAAGATTGCGAAACACAGTTCAGTAGCGTACGCCTTCGGCTGACGGCTAGACACTCAAGATCTCGCGGACGATGTTACCTTCGACGTCAGTGAGGCGATAGTCGCGGCCAGCGTGACGGAAGGTGAGTCGCTCGTGGTTGATGCCGAGCAGATGCAAAATCGTGGCATGAAAATCGTGTACGTGAACTCGATTCTCACCAACGCCAATTCCAAACTCATCCGATGCACCCCAGACAATTCCAGGCTTAACGCCACCGCCGGCCATCCACGAGGAAAACACCTGATGGTGATGCTCGCGACCAGCATGACCAGCAGTTTCGTGATAAGGAGTTCGCCCAAACTCGGTTGTCCAAACCACTAGAGTGTCTTCTAGCATTCCTCGTTGATGGAGATCTCGAATCAGAGCAGCAATTGGCTGATCCACGTTCTTGGCTAATGGCGCGTGAGTATTCATGTCACCGTGAGCGTCCCAGTTATTGGACGATCCAACATCGATTAACTCTATGAATCGCACTCCACGCTCAGCCAGACGTCGAGCTACCAAGCATTGCCAGCCAAAGCCTGTGTTTTGTCCCGGCTTCAGGCCGTACATATCAAGCGTGGCCGCGGTCTCATCCTTAAGATCGAGAGCCTCGGGTGCTTCGTGTTGCATTCCAAAAGCTGTTTCGAAGGATCGAATACGAGCTTCCAAAGCTGCATCGGTGCGGCGTTTTTGTTGATGCAATCGATTCTCGGTGGCTAACAGCTCAAGCTCCATCGATTGCAGATCTTGCGAGGCTACTCGAGGATTGATGTTAGGTACTGGATCGGTGCCCGGCATGAAATGAGTGCCTTGGTGGCAGCCGGGAAGAAAATCGCTGCCCCAAGTTTGAGCTCCAGCGTAGGGAGCTTGCGGAGCAATTACGACAAACGATGGCAAGTTCTTGTTGACCGTACCCAAACCGTAACTGATCCAAGCACCGATGCTTGGGCGTGCAAAGGTCCACGAGCCGCAGTGCATGCCAAGCGTGCTCTCGTAGTGATTGGTGTGGTTCGTTTCCATGGAGCGAATAACGCACAAATGGTCTACAACTTCGCGAACGTGAGGAAACAGATCGCTGACTTCGATACCCGAATTGCCGCCTGGACGAAACTCCCAATTTGGCTTCTTCAGATACCGAGCGAACTGTCCGATACGTCCTTGCCAATTGTCTACCGTGATCTGCTTGCCATGATTGGCCATCAACTGCGGCTTGGGATCAAACGTATCGACGTGTGAAACGCCACCAGTCATGTACAGAAAGATAACGCGTTTAGCCTTAGCAGGATGATGTGTCGGCTTGGGCGAAAGTGGATCGAGCTCTTTTGCGTCATCTGCATTCAACAAGTTGATCGAGGCTGACGCTTCATCGGCTAGCATGCCCATCAGCGCGATCGTTCCCAATCCGCCTGTTGAGCGTCGCAGCAGTTCACGTCGGCTAATCGGTAATCGGTTCATGCGTGCAATCTTAGTGTTGGAACAGAAACTCGTCGGTGTTGATAATCGCCCAACAGATATCTTCGAAGCCAGCCGCCGCGTCTTCGCGCTTCTTCAGGTGAGCCACGGCAGCGGCGCGTTCAGCCTCGTTTGGTAGTCGGCAGAGTGCAGCGAGATAAAGTTCGTCGAGCACCGCGTCTGACGAGGCACCAGCGGCCAAAGCTTTGCGGAATCGATTGTTGGGATCTCGCAAGCGTTCGTGAACCAGCGGACCATTGAACAGCTCGATAGCCATCGCCAAATTGGATTCACTGCTTCTTTCGCATGCGCAGACTGTGCTGCG
>JAXMBP010000098.1:0-11830 GCA_046349795.1 Pirellulales bacterium
GCTGACACAAGATGCTAGTTCATAAAGTAGATTTTCAATGGATGTGAGGCCTATGAAGGTATGCACCTTAATGCTAACCGTGTTCTTGGTAGTTGGGATTAGCTACCAAGAACTTCTTGGGCAATCGATCAAACAAACGAGTAATCAGCAGGTGTCTCGCGACTTATTTAGCTTCAAGGTAACGAGCGCTTGGAAAAGCGGAATCATCTTTCATGACTTTAATCAAAACACGCTTTCCAGAGCGGGCGTTCAGCTATTGATAAATGATTGCTTTGGGAAGGGGCTTTTTCTGCTCGACGTTCAGGCGTCGAACAAGGAACCTAAGAAATTAAGCGACGAGTGGTATTTGGTTTGGTTCGACTCGGAAAGCGATTTTGTTTTTGGACTACGCTATCGAAAGCCGTATCCTGCGGATCGCCAGAAACAGCTACTTGACCCGAAACTCGAGATGTGTTGTTTCAAGGATACAAAGAAGCTGATCGAAAACGTACCAATGTGGACAAGCATGGCGGTTGGTCCTGTACGTTGGTTCGAGAGTTCGAAGCGATTTGTTCGTATTAATGGAGAGATTCTCAAACCACCTTCGGATGGTCCATCCTCTGTGGACGTCTTCGATGAAAAAGGTGAGGATCTAAAATCGTTTAACCTCCCTGGCAATGTGTTGGGTGTGGACGAGGATGACGAAGGAATGCAGATCATCTACTATGTTGGGAAAGGTCGTAACACAATTATCCATGCAGCTAGCCTAAGTTGGGCACTCGAAGAAAAGAAGAAGGTTAAGCTTGGCAGCTTTCCTTTTGCACATGTTTTGCAAAATCAGACGGATGTACGCAGACTTCCAGCAGGCACAAGATTTATTCGAGTACGTGACCTTCAAAAAGGAGACGTGCTGGGATACTTCCGTGACATTTGTGCAAATCCAAGCTTCATGTATTTCGCCGATTACCAGTCGTTACCCAATAATCCGTTGAATCAGCTCACCTTACAACATCGCAAAAATCTTGGTTCGCGTGGTGGATGGTGGCCAATCAATCAGCGCTCGGCGGCTGAGGATGCCCAATCATTCGAGTTTTTTTCTGCAAGTTCGGTCAATGAGGTCTGTTTCTTGGCCAATCATCAAGGAGCAATGATAACTTACGAATTTGGCAACATTCATGACGCGGTTCGAATAGAAAACCGCTGGTTATTCATTCGAACCCGCGAAGGAACTCCAACTCGAGATCTGATACTGACGCAGGTTGAGATGCCAGAAGCCTCCGATGATGATCGATAGGTTGAATGATTGCAGCGGATCAAGCTCAGGTTTGTCGCGCCCTTTAAGGGCAGAGGTGATGATGGATGCATTTCATCCACGGGTGTTCTACCGGCGAGACCAAAAGTCTTGCTGGGAAGGCGCGGTGGTCCGAGAAAGTTTGGCGGTCTCCCTCCCCGGAATGCTCGCTTTACTCGCTTGCCGAGCCTTCTCGCGAAATGCAGTTTTTCCAATGGTTAGTTAGGCGCTCGCAGCGCGCGGGAGGGTTCGTCGCGGGGCCTCGAAATGAAAGTTGAAACCTAGAGACACTCATATGTTTGTTGGCTACTGATGCAGTTCTACAACGTCGCCATCTTGAGGTTGATAGTCGGGTTTGACTGTTGTGCCATCGTGTACGGCTGGTCCCCAGACTCGAGCCGACTTCAAATTGTTGGCCATGTCGCGATGCACCTGCGCGGCAACTTCTACTAACGTTTCGCCGCGACGAATGGCGAATGGCTTCGAGCGATCGGGCTCCTTCTCCTTGGGATGCTTAGCGTAGACTCGGACAATTTGCAATCTTTCAAAAACTTCGCGTCGCAGTTGATCCAGTCCTGTTCCTTCTTGCCCGCTAACTTTGATTCGATCAAAGGGCAGAGTTAAGAATTCGTCGAACAACGCCAGTCGCTCGTCGGCGCTCGGATCGTCGCACTTGTTGAGCACAATGAGTGTTGATGTGAAGCTGACGCCCACGTCCTCTTCGTCCAAGCCTGTCTCGCGGCCGAGCCGAGTTTTCCCAGTCATGAAGCGGTCTAGTACAGCTTGCGTGTCTTCGATCAAGCTGTCGCTGGCCAAGTCGATCACCAGCAGGATCAAGTCGGCTCCGCGCACCAAGCCCACAGTGGATAGCTCCAGGAAGTCTGCTGACACTGCGGGAAGGTCGATCAACTGAAACGGACAGTCCTCAAAGAACATCATGCCCGGTAGAGGCGTCTGCGTCGTAAATGGATAGGGAGCGATTTCTGGTTGCGCGCGAGTTAGCGATGCCAGCAGTTGGCTCTTGCCTGCGTTGGGAGCGCCCAATAAGAGCACTCGGCCTGCGCCTTGCTTGGGAATTTTGGTTGCTTTGCCTGAAGCCGGAGCTGGCTTGGCGCTGTCGGCCTTGGCCTTGGCAATTTTTGCTTTCAGTTCCGCTTGAAGTTTGTCGGTGCCTTTGTGCTTTGGGATCTCCCTGAGCATCACCTGCAGGCATTCGAGTTCCTCTTGAGGCGTTTCGGCTTGTCGGTAGGCCGCTTCGGCTTTGTGATACTGGGGAGTTAAATTGGCTGGCATGGTCGGCTGATCTGGGACGAGAGTGCGATGAGGTTGGGGAGGAATTCAAAGTACAGGTAAGTTTCCTCGGCGAGGCTAAAACAAAAAATGCCATCGGCGCGAACCGATGGCATCAATGTACTGGACTGAGTTAAAGTAACAACTACTTCTTGGCTAGCTCTTTTTCGATCGCTGCAATTACTTCTTTATCGTCAGGAGTTGTGCGTGGTCCGAATCGAGCTACAACTTTGCCGTCACGACCGATCAGGAATTTCTCGAAGTTCCAAGAGATCTTGCCCTTGCCAACAGGTTGAGCTTCGGTACTAGTCAAAGTCTTGTAAAGTTTGCAAGCACCGTCGTCATTGACATCGACTTTGTCAAACATATCAAACTTGACTCCGTACTCTTTTGTACAGAATTCGGAGATCTCTTTGGCAGTTCCAGGTTCTTGTTGTCTAAACTGATTGCATGGAAAACCAGCAACCGAGAGGCCTTTGTCTGCATACTTGTCGTGCAGCGCTTGAAGCTGAGTGTACTGACCGGTCAAACCGCACTTGCTGGCGACGTTGACAATCAGAACAACCTTGCCTTTATACTTTTCGGCAAGGTTTACGTCCTTGCCGTCTAGGCTCTTCATAGTGACTTCGAGGGGCGAGGCATTGTCGGCGGCATTGGCAACTCCGGCAAACAGAAACAACGACAGTGCTAAGACTGTTCTCAACATAGGTAAGTCCTTTCGAGGAAGGGTATGAGTGAGCGGGAGGGACGATACACTACGTATGCCCTAGTTCGAACTCGGTTTGATCGACTGCGGTATATTGTAGCAGAGTTACAAGTCGTTAGCGGCAGTCTGACGGTTAAGAGTTTGTAAAGTTTGTTTCGATACCTAAGCTATGGAAGCTCATGAAAGTCTGCGTCATCAACGTTGTTGGGCTAACGCTAGAATTGCTGAAATTCGCCCCACGAATGAGTGCAATTGGTCAGGCCTCTGCGTGGCAAAGTCCGTACCCAGCCGTCACCTGCACTTCACAGGCCACCATGTTAACAGGCCTTGCGCCCCGCCAGCATGGCATTGTGGGTAATGGATGGTACTTCAAAGATATTGGTGAGATTCGTTTTTGGCAGCAGTCGAATGCTCTTGTTCACGGTGAAAAACTGTACGAAGGTGTGCAGACCGCAAAAATGTTCTGGTGGTTCAATCAAGGTGCTCAGGTGCGTTGGTCTGCGACACCCAAGCCTCACTATGGCTGCGATGGCTCCAAAGCATTTGGCATTCTGGATCAAACCGATTGCAATCTCGTTCAACGTTGCGGCGAATTTCCGTTTTTCACTTTTTGGGGGCCCAATGCGGGACTGCCTTGCTCGCAGTGGATCGCAGCCGCAAGCGCTGAAGTGCTTCGCAGCAATCAACCTGAACTTACCTTAGTTTACTTGCCGCATCTGGATTACGACTATCAACGACTGAGTGTCAAAGATCCAGCTCGAGTCGCTGAAGTGGACCAATGCGCGGGAGTCGTCATTGATGCAGCTCAAGAAGTCGGAGCAACCGTCGTCGTTGTATCCGAATACGGCTTAGTGCCTGTGTCGCGCGCAGTGTTGATCAATCAACACTTGCGAGAAGCCGGACTATTAGTCGTTCGTGATGGCCCGTTCGGCGAAATGCTAATGCCGATGGATTCAAAGGCATTTGCCGTCGTGGATCATCAATTGGCTCATGTGTATGTCAATGACAGCCAATTGGATCAACAGGTGAAGAAGATTGTCGAACAAATACCTGGTGTGGCTGCGGTAGTCGAACCGGGCGATTTGCAGTTGGATCATCCTCGCAGTGGACGATGGATTGCACTGGCCAATCACGATGCGTGGTTTGCCTATTACTACTGGCTGGACGATCGGCGTGCTCCTGACTTTGCTCGAACAGTCGACATTCACCGCAAGCCCGGTTATGACCCCTGCGAACTGTTCATGACTAGCAAGCTGCGCGCAGCCGCTCGATTGGCTCAAAAGAAGCTTGGCTTCCGCTACAAAATGGATGTTATTCCACTAGACCCGTCCTTGGTTAAGGGGAGCCACGGCTTGCGACCACCAGCCGACTACGGTCCAGTCATTGTTGGGCCAAATCCGCCAGACGATATGCTGGACTTTAAGCAGTACATTCGTGGGCTGCTTGGGTAGCGGAACGATGACTGAACCTTCTTCCAACGAACCTAAAAGTCAGTCTAAAGACAACCCATTCGAGCCGCCCAGGAAAGTCGACAAGCATCGCCCCAAGCCAAACGAAGTCACGTTGGTTGATATCCTGATAGCCATCGTCGTGGTTGCAGCTCTGATAGCCAGTGCGATTTACGAGAACTTCTGGAACAATTAGCAGCGGCGAGATTGGATGAAGTTGCACGGTTTCTGGGATTTCGGGCCGAAGGCCCAGCAATTTACTCAGCCCAGCCCATCGGGCTGGTGGGCGGAGCAGGAACAAAAGGCCAACTACACAACGCTTTGAGCTCAAACCGTCGTGTAGTTGGCCCTTTGTTCTTCTCGCGAATTGCTTACCCAGCCCTAAAGGCCCAACAAGGCTGGGCTAAGTAAACGGACAGAGCTTCGCCCCTAAAACCAAATACCGCTACATCAACACTAGCGCCTGCGGTTCAAAATGACTAGGAATGTGAACTCGTGTGAACGCGAGCCCTGGCAGTATCAGTTAAGGTAGTAAGCGTTGAAGCTGAACCGTGGCCGGATCCAGCTACGACTACATCCACTTCGGAACGATGAACCAAAGAATGGTCGTGGCTGCACAGAACACGCAAGTGGCTGCCGCTGGCAAGTCGAGCGAGAGTGGGGTCGCGGCAGTCTCTTCTCCATTTGAAGCTTGTTTTGCACTGTTCACTCGTATCAGCATCGATAGATAGTACACTGCTCCGATTGCCGAATTCGCGACCATGGCGATCGCTCCAACCAGCAACAAGGTGTTCTGAGGTGCGATCAGATCTCTCAGGATCATTAACTTACCCCAGAAGCCTGCAGTAATTGGAATACCAATCAAGCTCAGGATGCAGATCGTAAGAGAGGCGCCGATCATCAAGTTCTTTTGAGTTACGCCTTGTAGATCGTTAAGATCAAGATTCTCATCGGTGCGATCGTGAATGGCTGTCACTCCGGCGAAGAAGCCTAGTGTCATGATGATGTATGCCGACAAGTAGATGATTACGGACTGAGCACTGCTTCCGGATGCCAGTGCCGCAGCTAAGCCCATTAGCAAGTAACCCGAGTGTGCGACGCTGGAGTATGCCAACAGGCGGCGGCAGTTCGTTTGTGCTAAAGCTGCAAAGTTACCGAAGGTCATTGTGATCAGCGCAAGTACCACGATCGTATTCAGTGTGACTGGTGACAATCCAAGCTGCAATTCAGGGCCACCCAGCAATCGAATCATCGCCACAAATCCGGCAACCTTGGGGAGCGTTGAAAGCAGACCACCGATCGGAAGCGAACATCCAGCGAAAACGTCGGGAGCATAAAAGTGGAAAGGAACTGCAGTGACTCGAAAGGCTAATCCAGCCAAGACCAATGCAAAGGCGATGTAGCTGGCGATGGAAGGAGCGGCTGCCACGGTGGAGATAATCGTGCTGATCTTGGTTGAGCCAGCTATCCCAAATAGGTACGAACAACCCATCAAGAAAATGGCAGACGAAAAAGCGCTCAGCGCAAAGTACTTCAGCGTCGACTCCATACCAGCGTCATCACGACGGCTAATTGCTAGGAGCAGAATCGTCGGAATACTGACCAACTCAAGTCCCAGATACAAAGTCGTAAGGTCGGTTGCTGCCGAAACAAAGCACAAACCAGAAACCAAGAACAGCAAGCATGAATGAAACTCTGCGCCGTAACCAGCGGGTGAACGATTGATGGTAATAGCAGCGACCAAACAACCAGCCAGCAAAGCCAAATGAGTCCCACCGCGACTAACGACATCGGATCGGAACAAAGTTGACTCAGTGTCCAGGGCGGTACTACCGCTTAGAGACCAACTTCCCCAAACGATGATCAGCGCGGCCAATCCCGCCCATGCCCAAACGTTGCTTGGACGTTCGGCTGTATCTTCGCTCTTGGGTTGAAACATCCAGGCAATCAGTATCGCGCAACCACTGATGATCAATCCAACTGCTGGAGCGACTGGAAGAAGGCTGGTTAATAGTTCTTTGGTAAACATGCCAGTGACTTTGGTGAGTTCTTTTATCGATTCGCAACAATCTGAACATTCGCTTCGTTAGTTTCAATCGAACTGACAGCAGCGGCGGAAGCTTCAGACGTGGTTGCAGGTTGGTAAATCGCGGCAATCTTCGCGACATCTTTTTGGACAAAATTAACAGCAATTTGTGGTAAGCAACCGATTGCAATGCACAGTATTGCCAAGGCACTCAGGCTAGCGATTTGGGGTGCATCCAGATCTGCACTCAAGTGTGGTCGCTTGTGTTTCTTGTCTGCTTCATCAGCACCGAACATGACTTTTCGGGCTAAACGCAGTGCATACCAAGCTCCCAGAATCACTCCACTAACACCGATCAAAGCCAAAACAGGGTTCTTTCCCATCATGCCGCTGAGCGTCAAAAGTTCGCCTACGAAATTGTTGAGGCCAGGCATGCCAGCACCAGCAAAGGTGAAGAACATGAACAGTAGTCCGAGCAATGGGAAGTAGCTAGCCAAACCGTTTTCGAGCCCTCGTACTTCAGCCGAACCAACTCGAGCCACAATTGCTGCGACTAACAAAAACATGCCTGCAGTCGTAATGCCGTGATTGAACATTTGAAGTGCTGCACCAGTCAGTCCTTCGGTGCTCAACGAGAACATGCCCAAGCTAATGAAACCGGCGTGACTCAAACTGCTGTAGGCCAAGATGAGTCGTAGATCTGTTTGTGCTAGAGCGGCCACTGCGCCGTAAACGATGGCGATCGCACCCAGTGTGCCCAGCAGCGTAGGAGCGTAAGCTTGAACCGCTGCAGGAACCAGTGGCAAGGCCAAACGGAAGAAACCAAAGAATCCTAACTTCAATACAACCGCTGCTAGCAATGCTGTGGTGGTTGGGGCGGAAGCACGGTAGGTCGACGGCATCCAAGTGTGGAATGGCAGTATCGCAACTTTGATGCCTAGGCCTAACACAAGAAGCCAAAAGATCCAAGCTTGGGATTGCAATGATTCTGCACTTGTGGCCAGACTGGCTCGCTGCGACAGTTGCTCAAGCAGGATTGTTTGACCGCCCGAGGAATACAGATTGACGATTCCAACCAAAGCTAGAACCATCGGAATACTTCCCGCCAAAGTGTACAGCACAAATCTCTTTGCGACCGACGCTCGATCTTCGTCTCCCCAGCCAGAGATCAGCGCTAGCAATGGCAACAGCGCCAACTCGAAGCCGAGGTAGAACAACAAGATGTCCATCGAAACGAACACAACCAGCAGACCAGCTTGGCTCAATAGAACCCAGCCTGCATACGATGAAAACTGGCATTGAATACTAGTTTGAGCAAAAGCGATGACACCGAATGCCACCAAAGCCGTTAGGAAGACCATTCCTGCGGCCAGTCCATCTGCTCCCAACGACATTTGAAACTTCAGGTCGTTGGAGAATTGAACCGACAACCATTCCGGTGAATAGCTCATGATCGGATCAACCGTTGACACTGCCGCGCCAGACGTCGTAACAGCAGGACCACTTACCTGCTCCCGAACAAAGATGCTGCCGATTAGTGCGACGCTAAGCAATAAGTTGACCGCAGCCAGCACTAGTGCGGCTCTCTTGCTTGAGGCAGCTTGCTTGTCTGCGACTAGTAGTATCACGCCCCCGATTAAGGGAACGATGATCAACATGGGTAATATGCCGCTCATTTCAACTCAACAGACTAGAGAAATGCCAATGCCACTAAAACGACGATACCAACTGCCATCGTGAGAGCGTAACTTGAGACCACACCTGCCTGCATCCGACGAAGTTGGGAACCGGTTGCAGTGGGAACATTTGCTATACCGCGAATCATGCCGTCGACCGCTTTGTCAATTGCGCCAAGAATATTGGCGATGCCTTGAGCGGGCCAAACGAGCAAGTAATAGAACAACTCATCGATGTACAAACGGCTAGCCAAAACTTGAGCATAGCTCGGAAGCTTTTGACCCTCTAAGTTCGGAAACGCTTTGGCGAGAGCATAGCCGCCGACCACGATACCGAGTGAGACTGCAATCAGCCACCAGCTTCCGTGTGGTGCTTCTAATGTTTCGGGCATGAAGGGCATCGGAAGGATATACTTGTTCAATCCGCTAGTGAGGAACAACGCAACTCCGCTGAGCACGCTTCCGATCGCTAAAACATAGAGCGGCGCTAACATTCCAGGAGTTGCTTCGTGGGGATGATGTCCAGCTTCTGCTGGTGTCTTCAACGGTCCCAAGAATGTTCGCATGTAAGCTCGGAATGTGTAGGTGGCTGTGAGCAGCGATGAGAAAAGTCCCATGCACAACCAGATTAAGAAAAGGGTGCCATGTTGAGGATCTTTCAATTGAACAGCCAGCAATCCGAAGATGCCTTCCTTGCTCCAGAATCCAGCTAGCGGAGGCACACCCGCCAGAGCCAAAGCACCTACCAGGAACAGCCAGTGAGTAGTCGGTAAGACGGACTTTAAGCCGCTGAAACGTCGCATATCAATCACGTCACCCATGGCGTGCATCACGTTACCAGCCGTGAGGAACAGCAAGGCCTTGAAGAACGCGTGGGTCAACAAATGGAACATCGCCGCTACAACTGCGAATGGTAGGAACTCTTTGCTCAGTCCAGCTCCGAATGCGATGAACAATAAGCCCAATTGGCTGACCGTCGAGTAAGCCAGTACGCGTTTGAGGTCATCTTGAAACAGTGCAATTAGACCGCCGATCACGGCTGTAATTGCTCCCAACCAGCCGGCCACTTGCAAAACTTCCGGGGTGTATTGAAGCAGCGGAGACATACGAGCCAGCAAATAAACGCCTGCTGTAACCATGGTCGCAGCGTGGATCAGAGCACTGACCGGCGTTGGGCCTTCCATTGCGTCGGGCAACCAAACATGGAACGGGAACTGGGCGGACTTGCCGATAGCTCCAATCAGAAGCAGGAAGCCGATCCAAAGAGTTAGCTGAGAATACTGTTCTGCGAGTGCCGGAACGACATCGAAAATCGTATCGAAATCCAACCGTGCAAAAGCGGTAGTTGAGGTTGTGACTTTACCCACGCCCCACCACAACAACAGAATGCCAGCCAAGAATGCTGTATCTGCCAATCGGTTAACCAAGAATGCTTTCATGGCAGCATTGGCGGCACTGGGCTTTTGATACCAGTAGCCGATTAACAAATAGCTGCACAAGCCAACGCCTTCCCAGAAGGCATAAAGCACCAACAGGTTGCTCGAAAGAACTAGCATCACCATGGAAAACACAAACGCGCTCAGAACCGTGAAGAAGCGAGGATACCCTGGATCGCCCTTCATGTAACCTTGAGCATAGATTGCAACAAGCAATGAGATGCAGGTAACGACGGTTAATTGAACTAGTCCAACTCCGTCGAGTCGAACTGAAATGGGAATGGTCACTTGGCCCACACTGAGCCATTGATAACCTTCAACCACATCGATACTTGTCCCGCCATCACTGCCCATAAGTGTCATCAAGCAAACGACGGCTGAAACCATCAGCCCAAGCCAAGTAGGCAGATGGGCTGATTGCCGTCCACGCGACGAGAAGCACAACACAACTCCGATCAGAGTTGCGATTAAGGGTGCGACTGGAATTAACCAAACTAAGTTTGACATTTTGCTCTATCTACTTTGTTTTCCGCTACGGTCTTACCGCGATCACAATCCTAAGCTTTTTCATTGCCCACGCGACCGTTTGTCGTCGTGGATTCTGGAGTCGGAGCGAGTCCGGCCGGAACAAGAGTCGGATAATCAGGTGAAGATTCCTCTTCGATTTCAACTGGTTCGGTACTCTTTGGCCTATCAACTTCTCGAAGCGTGCCCCACTGAGCGATGTCGAGTGTGGAGTGTCGCTTGTACAGAGCCACAACCAACGCCAGTCCAATTGCGGCTTCGCATGAAGCCACCGTCAAAATCAAGATGGCAAACAACTGACCTTGCTGAATTCCGTAATAGGAACTGAAGGCCACGAAGTTTATGGCGACGCCTGCCAGCATCAACTCAACCGCCAAGAACATTAGAATCATGTTTTTGCGAGTAAGGAATCCGATCAAGCCAAGCACAAACAGCCCGGCCCCAAGCATCAGAATTTCATTGAGGGCTAACATCATGAGTTGCTCCCTGATTGAGCCTTGGCATCAAGCTTTGACTGCAGTAATTCATCAAACTTGCTGAGCGAGTTTGCCTTTTGATCTTGAGCAATCACGATGGCGGCGATGGTTGCGACTAACAGCAACAGCCCAGCCAACTCAACTGTCCAAAGGTAATCGGAGTACATCAGCTTACCCAGGTCAGCAACTTTGCTTTCCTTCATCTCTTGGCCTTGAACATGTGGCAAACTGCGAATGCCAGAGATCAGAAGTCCAAGCAATCCACCACCCACGAAGCAGGCGATAATGGGATGGCTAAGATTCACGTCGTAGCTTTGCAGTTTGCTTCGCTGAGCGAACATCAACACGAACAGGAAGACGATAATCGTCGCTCCAGCGTAGACAACCATGGTGGCTGCCGCGAGGAACGGAGAGGCACTCAAAACAAACAGAACGCAGGATATCAACACTAATGCCGTAAAGCTTAGAGCCGAATAAACTGGTTGTTTGAAGGTGACAAAGCCAATTCCAAATAAGGCCAATAGTGCTGCAAAAAGGTAGATCATTTAGTTTGGCTCCTAACTTTTCGCTGGCTGTTGCGGAACGGGCTTGTTCGGATCAACCATAATTTCCGAAGCAGGACCAAGCACGCCGACTTTAGTACGAACAGGATCTTTGCCCGTCTGGCTAGTCTTGTCGAACACGTCGAGCAACTTCTCTTTGTCGTAGATCATTTCTTCTCGAGTATCCCCAGTCAGATCGTAGATACTGGTCAGTTCAATGGCGTCGACTGGGCAAGCTTGCTCGCACATTCCGCAGTAGATACAGCGCAGTTCGTCAATCTCAAAGGAGGCCGGGTACTTGTCGCGGTCAGCCCAGTTCGGATCATCTTTGGGTGCTGCCGTGGCTTGGATCGTAATGCAGTTTGCCGGACAAGCTGTCTGACAATGGAAGCAGGCCACACATTTCACTCGGCCTTTGCTGTCGCGATTGAGTCG
>JAXMBP010000099.1:0-7277 GCA_046349795.1 Pirellulales bacterium
CTATCCAGTGCATACGAGGAACTTGCAACCGGACCGCATAACGGAACTCAATCAGCCGAGTATCCCGGAATTGGCGGACGTGTCGACCGAGGGCAAATCCGGGTTGCTGAAGCACGCCCCAGAGCACAGTTCGATCATCTCCACAGAAGAGTTCATGAAAGCATGTCTCGATACTATGAAGAACCGGGGTCCCATTCAAAAAATCGCTTGGTCGAATCAGGGTGAGTTGATTTCACTGTCGAAGCCGACTGAAAAGCCCTCCATCCTTCGACCGGGCTCGATGGACATCGATCCAGCAGAACTTGATATTCGCACTCGGCCCTTCCACGGAAACTCAAGTGACCATCATGAGACTTTATCGGAAATCAATTGCCTAGCCGAAAACGGATCGGTGGTCGCCCAGTTGACGGATTCATCGCTTGACATTCGATTGTTGGAGCACGGCCAGCGATTTAGCATCGATGCGAATGTTATCAACTTGCCGACTTCGGACTGTGCGCTGCACTTAGTCGCCTGGAATCGCATGAATCCAGAGGAAGAGTCGGATCCAAAGTCCGACTTTGAGCAAGTGCTCGGAGAGAAACCTGCGACCAACGCTAACACCGCCGCGCGTTCGCTTTCACTACCATGGATTTTGGTATGGAACAACCGAATGCCCGCGCCTCCTCAAGATGAACTCCAAAGGGATTCGTCTTCCGCCACAATTCAGATTGTCGACTACGAAATGAAAGAGCGCATCGCAGAAATCGAGGTTTACAGGTCCTATCTGACATCCGTGATCATCAGTTCCGATGGTCGTTACATCGCAGCCCTGAGCGAGTCTGGAGGTGTGCGGACATGGCAAGTTAATAGCGAGCGAGAGATCGTCAACGGCCCAGAATATTCCCTTTCGGACCAAGCGACTTGTCTGACATTCTCGAACGATGGACAACAATTGGCCGTAGGCTTGCAAAATGGCGATCTGGTTGTGTTTCATCGCGAGAACCTGAACCTCTCTCAATTCAAAGCCCACGAAAGCAGTGTCGTTAGCGTGTGCTTTTCGGAAGATGACGGGCGATTGGTGAGCGTGGGGGAGGACCAGACATTGGCAATATTTGATACCGACGTTTGGGCGGAAGCCTTCCGTAGTAAGTTGGTGGCACAGCCCACCTGTTTGACGCTCGATTCAAAAACACGCATGATTGCCGTCGGAAACGTCTTGGGGCACGTCGAACTCTTGGTTGCCGGTAACCGAAATGAGCTGCTCGCGGCAGGCTATAATTGGTTGCGAATCTCCCATTTTGAGGAGTTTTCGAAGGATACAATCGTTCGTGAACTTTGGGCCGAATACATCGGCGCGGGCCGAGCGGAACATTCCTTGCAAGTGGGTCGAGATGTGTTGGATGCCCTGCGAGACCGTATCGCACACATTCCTTTGGAGCAGCTACGATCCGAGTTGATACGAGGATTCCCGCCCGGTACAGACTACTTCGATGGCTTGGATGCTTTCGCCGCAGGTCGTGCTGGCAGAAAGAGTAATCCCTGGTAAGGCGACACTGCAGAAACTGCTTCCAGGACGCTCTGTAGGCTTGCGGAATTTCGCGGCATTGAGCGAATGAAAAATGTACTTCTCGACTCCAGTCGCACTTTGTCCAGTCAGCAGACATATCTGCCGCTCTCGTTCGTGCCGGTTCTCAAATTCGTACTTAGATTCGCAAATATCTCCGTCTTGTCCTCGTTCTTGGAACAACCCACTATGCTAGCCCCTGCGTCTTTCGTTTTAGAATCTGAATACCCCTGGTACATTCGCGTATCGCAAGTCTTAGCCCACTTCAAGCTATGGACCGACGAGCGGGTCGAACTTGAATGCGAGGAATGGATGCGAAGCGGCAATCGCCTCTTGCAAGCCATGGCCTCTATCTTCCGTTGCGAGGTGCCCATTCAGCGAGTCGATTGTTGGGAGTGCTGCGGCGTTACAGAGTGTCTTGTCATTGAAAACATCTTAGGTGATCAGGAAAGTTCTTCATCAATTGATACGGCTGAATGGTGGCTTTGCAAAAGTTGTCGCAATTTGATTTCCGCCCAGCTTATTGACGTACGCTTAGCTGGGTACTTACGAGTTACCGTGAGGGAGCTACGCAGTTGTGCCTTAAAGTGGAAAGCTCAATCGGAGTCGTCCGAAGCCGACCCAAAAGACCGAATCTCCGATGCTACACAAGCGTTGTTCGAAGCAACTCTGAAAGAATTGGAGAATGAGGGGCAGAGATCTAGATTCGTAGAACATCTAAACTTATCGATTCGCGCTCAAAACTTTCTAGCAGCAATGCGTATCGAGAAGATTGAGCAGCTGTGCGATAAATCCGAACAGGAGCTTAGAGAGGAGCGAGGGTGCACGGATGATGTGCTGGCGAGTATTCGAGCTGGATTGCAACAAAAGAATCGCAAACTGAAGAACGACTAATTGACTGAGTAGCCGTTCGCCAGAAATCCATCGTTCAACTGATGTTGATTGCCAATGCCCCCTAACTTGCCGAAGTGTCTGCGTCGTCTGATCGATAACTTCGCAAGCGATCGTTAAGCTTGATGATCGCCATATTGCACGATCGTTGGACTGTTTTCGTGCTCAGTTGCAACAAGTTGGCTATTTCTTGGTGTGTAAACCCGTACCAATGCTGCATGGTCAAACAATCTCGCTCTCTTTCGTCTAGTTCATCTAAAGCTTCGAGAATGTCAATCGCCGACCAAGGAGTTAAGGGAGTCTCCATAGCAATTTCCAGCCCTGGGGACGAAGCCTCATTGGAATTGAGGGAACTCACTTTAGGTCGCTTGACTTGCCCTCGACCGTGAATCGAACGCAATTTATCCAGAAGATGCCGTCGCATTTGCAGCGCTGCAAGTCCAAAGAATTGGCGGACAGTTTCGGGTTGTAAATCGTCCAGAGACCGATCGAGGCGCAGGTAGGCTTCCGCAACGAGACCTTCCGTCTCCTCGTCGATTGCATGACGATTGTAAGAATTCAACATTTTGTGGGCCAGAATTCGGAGTCGCGAATAGGCGCGAGCCACAAGTTGCTTCTTAATAGTTTCGACATTCTCACCCGACTGCAACTGGGAAAGAAGGTCTTGCAAAGCAAGAGTCGTGCTAGAATCGAGTTCCTGTGGCCGGTCCATCAAGAGTCACGCTATACACAGAATCAGGGCGAGTAATCCACGTGTTTTTTCAGAGGAAGTCGTGCAATGTTAAACGGCCTGAGTTTAACTCTTCCCTGCTGGCGTGTCCACTCACACCCGATTTTTGTGTGTCCACGTCTGGCGGGGATCGTCGCTCATGAAACTGCCCTGGTTTCGCACAAAACCAGATGTGCGACCGGTCACTATCAAACATAAAGATACGACGAAGCGAGGTTAATCAATATGGCCGAACAGCCAGATTCAGTCCTACCCGATCCAGTTGCCAATCGTGCCGCTCCCGAAAAAGACTACGATGCGGCCATCGAATTCCTTCGTAAGCTCGATTCCGAACCAGTCCACGAGGCATCGGCCGATGCTATCGCGAATGAGATCATCCAATTCCTCACAGCTTGGCCAGACGACGATTTTATCGAACCCAAGTGCATTCGGTTGCTCCGTCGGTACGCTGCCCACTCCCCGACAATCTACCAACACTCTGCCCGGTGGGCAGACCATCCTCAAGTCCTTGAACGTCATTGGGCCGCAAGCATCCTGCCAGCGATCAAACCTGAGGATTCACGAGTCGTTGACTGGCTCGAGCATCCTGAGATCGGGCCGTGGCCCGACCGCAAAATTTGTCCATGGCCAAATCAGCGACATCGGGTTATCGACGCACTGTTGGATTCTTGGCCCAAGGGCAAGATGCTAAAGGATAGGTTGCTCAAGATCATTCGCGATGAGCAGGATGTCTATTTGGCGTCCGACCTAGTGCGTTTGGAACCAGAGTGTCCAGCGGCGATGATGGTTTACTTAGAGTGCCTTGGCTCACAAGATCCCTACCATGACAGGGCGCACGAGATCATTGGTGCCAGTTATTCGTACTTGCGAACAATTTGGCCAGCACATAGAAATCGGGAGCATGTCACTCGAGCCTTGCGCAATCATGAAAGGCTGGTGACAAGTACTCTGGGACCTTGGATTACATGCGATGAACGCGGAGCATTACCAGCGAGTTCGCGGCAGATTGTTGCAGCTAGCCGAGTCTTGTTTGAGTTGGGATATCCCGTCGAAACCATTTTGATCGCATTGGGCAAGGTGCTTTGCGAGCCATGGAAGTGTAACAACCCTTCCGAGTATGCGGGGTTTATATACGATGTCGCTGCTCTTGAGCTTCTTGATGCCATGGGCCCTAGCGCTACGGCCTCTCTGCCGCGGATTAACGGGTGGTTTTGGGCGCACGGCAAGGACACCCTCGCAGCGTATTATGTGCTTACGACAATCGTGTCTATCGGAAGCAGGTCCAAGATAAGTCTTGAAATCATCCTGGATGTACTCAACATGCTCGAGCGGGAAAGGGAAGGATTCACCGACTCAATTCCTGTCACCTACCTTTTCCAAGAGACCGTTGAGCAGGTTGGTCGAGCATTGTCCCAATTGTTTGCAATCGATATCGCATGGCTTGAATCGCTCGATCCGCTACCGCGTTTGACAGAAATCCAACGTCGCGTGCGCAGCGCGCTCGATCGTCGCGATGATGAATCAGTACCAGATTTGCAAGAATTTTTTATCGATGAATACCGTTAGCTTGCCCGGTACCACGATGGCTTTATTGCGCACCACCGGTTTGACTTCGGGCTGAAAATTCAAGGCGATCGTGTGCTGATTCTTCCACTCCCTGTCCACGACCTTGAGTTCGATCTCTTGTTGTTGCCTTCGAGAAAAAAGCGATCTGCTTGAGCGCGATCATCCATTCTGAGAAACGGCAAGATGTCCAGTCGTGGATCGTTGGGACGCTTAGAAACTCAGCCTCCGTCGAGCGCTTGCAAGTCCCCGTAACCGTGCGAGTTAACCATGAAACGACCGCTTCTCCCAATTTTGATTCTTGTGTCTGCTTTCAGCATGACTGCCCATGGCAGTCAACCCTCCGATCAGCTGGGAGCTGACGAGCCGCCACTGCAAGTTGACAACCCATCAACTAGCAGCCAAATTCTGGATCTTATCAATCAACGCCGCGACCAAGCGTCCTCACAGGAGGGCAATGGGCTGTCGCAGACCGAACAGAATAATGCGCCAGTGGAACTTCGCCCGTCTCGCTTGACTCAACAAGGCTCTGGCTCCTTGGCACGACCAAGCGAACAACTGGGACCGCCAACCGCGGCTGCACCAGCAGAAACGCAAAGGACAACGATCCCAAGTGGTTGGTTCAGACGGACTGCGTATGCTTGGAGCGTAGGTGACAATCAATTGCTCACTCACCAATTCGCAACTGCCTTTTGGAAGGCATTGCCCTGGGGGGTACTTATTTCGGCGATTTTGCTCTCGGCGTATCTTGAGCGAAGAAGGCGAGAACCAAAGGCAAGGAACCCGCTGACGTAGTCCGTGGTAAGGGTCGTTCCCAAGATGCCACGAGAAGATTTGCCAATCAAAGTCGGAGGGGAAAGCGGCTCAAGTTGGGTGCCGAATAAACCGCAATCGACTTCCCCCGACCCTCTACCGCTCGAGTACAGCACCCTTCGGAAGAAGCGATTCTTCCATTGGTTGGTCGCTCAACTTGTCGCCTGGATCGACTATCGCTTCAAACGATGAGCCCGCTTGGGAATTTCTTTAGTTGGTTCGTTAGCAACGGCGGCTCCCAAATCTCATGTCCAACCTCGTTGCCTTCGCGTCGCTCAGAGGGATGAATCGCATGTTGCGATCTCACGACTTGAAATTTAACAATCGAGGTGCACTCCATGAAACGTACTTTGAGCCAATGCGGCGTTGGGATTCTAGTTACTTTATCGATGCTCTTTGTCTTGGGTGCGCCAGGTCGGGCCCAGGTGGCTCCGGTGAAAACACTTGGCGAGTGCAAAACCTTAGAACATGCATCTCGACAACCGTCCGGTGAAGACGAATCCTATGAAATACCCGCCGATGACCTATTGCCGCTACTGCTTGCCCACGCCAGCTTTGAGAAGAAGGACCATGCTGCGGCATTGAAGGGTTTTCAAACCTTTTTGCGAAAGCATGGAGCAGTCACCCAGCGAAACGTGGAAGTCATCAAAGCGTTAAACGCAATGGCTACCAGTTGCCTGTTTCTTGAGGAGTACACTTCGGCGATCGATGCTCTCAATCGATTGGACATGTGGGTCGATGATTTTTCGATTCCGTACCGCAAGGGGCGGTGCTACGCAAGATTGGAACAGCATGCGGCGGCGGTCGATGAGTGGCGAAGGGCGGTTGCGATGGCCCCGGATAACCCTGTCCCCCGAGTCGAGTTGGCGATGTTGTTGGTAGAGACACCCGACCTGAGCTTACGAAATGGTGACGAAGCCCTTGCGCTCTTGAATGGTTTTGAGTCGCAGATTGAGGAGTTTCCCTCAATCGCTATGGCTCTCGCCGCAGCGGCCTCGGCAACAGGAGATTTTGACTATGCCATTAAAATGCAACAACGTGCTATCGCGTTGTCGACAGATTCGGAAGGAAAGGAATACTCCCAATTTCTGCTAGGTTGTTATCAGGAACATTGGATGCCATTCCCTTTGTTCTACCGCGGGTTGTCGCCAATCGAAGCCGAGCAACGCCGAGTTGTACTGGAACAAGGTACCGTTCTCGTCCGGGTTCGAGGCCGCATTTCCCATCATTGGACAAAGCAAGGGTTTTGTGAACATGAAATTGTGGAACGCGATCATGCCGGGACAGTTATTGATGCGAGAGGCTTGTTTTTGGTCAGTGGCGCGACGATTGGCATCAACCCGTCCGTCGACAACGGAATAGATGCCAATCGCCAATCCACTTGGATCAACGGACCTATCATCGAGGTGTTTTCCATTGGGCAACCGGATCCTTTGCGATTAGGAGAGGCCGAGATAGTTGGTTACGATGCGCCGACGAATGTGGGAGTGATTCGAATCAAGAACTCAAGCCCAATCGATCCGATCCCTGGGTTGCGGGAAATCCCATTCCAACCTGGTCATCTGGTCGAGCTAGCAGACAAGAATGACCCCTGTTACAGCATTGAAATCAACGGTGGCAGGACGCCCCAACTTGATCCAGACGATGCCCTGCTGATTTCAGCGTTGACAAAGGAACGTCCTGTCTCTCCGCTTTCTTATTCCGTGTCGCCTGTCGCGATCGATCAAGATACCT
>JAXMBP010000100.1:0-5790 GCA_046349795.1 Pirellulales bacterium
AAGCTGTTGTGGTGGCCGATCATCGATTACAGCATGATCGATATCGTCAAATAACGGCTGACGGCTATTTTGCCTTCGTGAACTAACTCGTGATGTATGAGCCGTCGTAGTTCGACTCTCAGCTTGACTGCTTATTGAGTGTCGGAATCCGCTTCGCTGTTCAGATCGAGTTGTAGGTGCATGATCGCGATTTCCAAGGCTTGGCTCTTGAGCTGGATTTCGGGAGTCTGGGGGAACTTCAGCCGCAGTTGATCGATGTTCGTTTGGTGATACGCCTGCAATTCCGCCGCCAATTGATTGGTCATCGAAAGTAAAGTATTGCTGCTTCGAAGCCTTTCGTGCAACTCGGGCATGTTTTGAATCAGTTCGTGAACGATAGTCTTGTACTGCATGTTGAACCATATGGGGCAAAGGTGATTTGGCAGATACTGAATGTGTTATGTTCTCATTGTCATCGTCGGTTGGAAAGGGCAGCAAGGGAGTGTGAGTCGTCATAACATCATACAAAGTGATTGATCAATATCCTGAAGAGACACTACTACATGTTTAGCGTGCAAATGCGAGCACTTTCTTGTACCCGATCCTGATCATTCCGGGCTCAACAATCCCCGCGATAAGAGGTCAGTTGTCTTTTTCGGAGAGTTGCAGAAAGGTCACATAGCAACGTTTCACGATCACACCCCAAAAGACGCCCGCGGAGCCTAAGCAAGAAGATCAAGCTCTTAGTTTGGCGGAGACCTATAGCGGGAAGCGATATAGTACCTGATTTCCAACTGTGGTTTGCCACCCAACAAGAGAGTTGGTGTATGATTCGTGAGTGAACCTTCGCAGACTGCGAACCAAATCGTTCGCAATGTTGTCACGCTTGCAATCCATCGCCCCGTCACGACAATAATGGAATTCCGGTCGCCCATCTCCATCAACTCACAAACTCACTATGCCTCTTGACCTATCGCAACTGTCTGCTCAACAAAGCAACAGCAAGCAGCTGGATCCAGCAACTCTGTTTCGAACTCTTCCAGTCAATAGGGAGAAGTTCAAGTACCTTCGTGATGTTCAAGCCGAGGTTATAAAGCGATGGTATGATCGGCGCAACGATAGAGATTTGCGCATCAAGATGAATACTGGGGGGGGCAAAACCCTTGTCGGCATGCTGCTGCTGAAAAGTTGCCTCAACGAAGGATTCGGGCCCGCGGTCTATATCGCCCCTACACCATATTTGGCTGATCAAGTGGCGGCTGAAGCTAATGAACTCGGAATTGCAGTATCAAAGGACCCTCGAGCTTTAACCGTTGCCAGTGGTCGTGAAGTATTGGTCACGCATATTCATGTATTGCTTAATGGAATGTCAAAGTTTGGTGTAGGAAACGAAGCTAAGATCCCAATAGGCAGCATAGTAATCGATGACGCGCATTCATGTTTGAATACGGCGGAAGAGCAATTCACGCTGAAAATCGAACGCTCGTCGTCACTATTCGACCAAATCGTAGCCTTGTTCAGTCACAACTTAGAGGAACAGTCGTCTATCGCGGCGATTGAAATAAAAAAAGGAAACGGAGACGTGTGTCTTCGCGTACCCTACTGGGCTTGGAGAGAACAGCTCTCCAAGGTCACTGAGATTCTCTATGCAGAGAAAAATGATCAATTGCGATTCTCTTGGCCTTTACTTAGCGATGTTTTAGCGGAGTGTCGCTGCGTAGTTAGCAGTTCACGGATTGAAATAACTCCCCGCTGCTTGCCAATTGCAGTTATCCCGAGCTTCGGTCAGGCGAAGCGCCGAATATTCATGAGTGCGACATTTGCGGATGACAATGTCCTCATTACTGATTTTGCAGCAGCTCCCGAACTCATCCGGCATGCAATCGCGCCAGCAAACGCTAGTGACATAGGAGAGCGACTTATTCTAGTTCCTCAAGAACTCAATCCAGATCTTAGCGATGAGGAGCTTCGACGGCTAGCAGCTGACTACAGCAGGTCAATTAACGTCGTTGTCATAGTACCATCTGACCACAGACTCAAGAAATGGCAACAGCATTCTCAATTGGTACTTCGAGCAGACACTCTTGAGGAGGGCGTTAGTCGACTTCGGCAAGAGCATGTTGGGCTAACCGTGATCGTAAATAAGTTCGACGGAATTGATTTGCCGAACGACGCATGTCGATTACTCATAATCGATGATCTTCCAGACGTGCAAAGTCTGGCTGACCGCGTTGACGAATCGGCTTTGACGGGAACTCGAATTCATATGCATCGCGGGATTCAACAAATCGAACAAGGTATGGGGCGCGGCGTGCGCTCCGCCGAAGATTTTTGTGCTGTCCTATTGATGGGGAGAAAGCTTACTGCAAGACTATACGCCAATGGAGCCATCCAAGGTTTTAGCCCAGCCACCTTGGCGCAATTTGAACTGTCTAGGTCCCTGGGAGAACAAATCAGAAACAAAGGAATCGACGAACTCCGCATGGCAATTGACACTTGCTTAAATAGAGACCCGCAGTGGACCCAGATTTCCAGGAATAGTCTCGCCAGCGTCACTTACGGCGAGGATAATTCTGATACTTCTCTCGCCATCGCTCGTCGCGAAGCCTTTGATAAAGCCTTGGCCCGAGATCATCATGGTGCCGCACAATCAATTGAGCGCGCCGTCAATACTGAGACTGATCCGAAAGTTAAGGGCTGGTTAATGTCCGAATACGCGGAGTATGTCGCCAACTACGATCCCTCATATAGCCAGGAACTGGCCCTTAAAGCCCACACACTCAATACCCAGGTAATGCGGCCAATCGCAGGGGTTTCCTACCAAAAGCTTTCGAACAAAAGTTCAGTTCAATCTGGCGATCTGATTAGTTTTCTAAGAACCAGATTTCTCGATGGCAATCAGATGCTTGTACATGCCAATGCAATGCTTGAAGATTTGCAATTCGAAAGTGTGTCTTTCAAGAGGTTCGAATCTGCGTTCGCTGAGATTGGCCGTTTTCTTGGATTCAATGCTCAACGGCCCGAATCGGAATATGGCTCGGGCCCTGACGTACTATGGGCAATCGGAAGCCTTCAGTATTTTGTGGTTGAGTGTAAGAACGAAGCTTCAACAGAGTTCATTTCCAAGGATTACGTAAATCAACTTTCTGGTTCGATACATTGGTTTTCGGAAAACTACGACACGACCTGCAAGGTTGTCCCCGTCCTAGTTCACCCATCTACAAGGATTGATACGGCGGCAAGTCCTCATGCAGACATGCGAGTCATCGATCGTGAATCACTAAGCAAATTGAAAACCTCATTCGTAAGTTTCGTAAAGGGACTGGCGACTTGGAAGGATTTTGGAGACCCGCAAAAAGTTACGGACCATCTCAGGGCATGTAGCTTTGATACTGCGTCTTTCTTGACCAGTTACACCAAGACCGTGACGAGAGGCTGAGGATGAGACTAAAACTCACAACCAAACACATTCAATCGACGCAGAATTGTCATAACAACGGATCTACTCAAACGGAGTTTATCTTCGTCCTTCCATCAATTTAGCCGATTGAGGATCGTCAACGACTCTGGCTCAAGAGATAATAGAATTGGACTCGCGACTTAGAAGTGCGTCTCCTTTTTAGAGTAGCAGAAAAAAAACAGCGAACCGTCGAAAGCTTGTTGACCTTACGAAGGCGAAATGCCAATGTGGCCCCTGGATGGTTGGAATAGTCGGGAGTTGGCATGCAGAAGAATGGGGAAAGTGATTCACCAGAATTTCTTAGGCGAGAATTCAGTGAGGCAGAATGGAAATCATGGTTTGAGCAGAGTTTCGAACGGTTGAAAGCAGTTGGAAATGAGTCTCCTAGTCAATTGTTGGTCGGCGGGGATATCGAAGCGAGCTTCTGCGAGGAACTAAGCGACAAGTGCCATCGATTTCGGCCCGAACGAAATGATCCACCCAAAATTCGAGAGTTGAAACACCGGGCAGTCGCCAGAATCGCCTCTGAAGTCATTGAACGAAACTTGGAAGTGGATTTCGGAAGTAACTCTAGAGCCATTTTAGGTGTTGAATACTTGAGCAACGGACTCGCACTGCTTCAAGCTATTGGACGGGGCGTTCTTGACCGTGGAACCAATAGTTTAGAGAAAAACATCATGCGAGCAGCCGAGATTCTGAGTGACGCCACGGATGATCCGTCACGCTTGAATTTCATTTTCGAAGCACTTGGGTGTCTTCGAAGTGCTCCTGGACTTACGATTGATGGTTACAAACTGGGCTCGGCGAATGACCGATCCATTACTAAAGGCTAGACTCAATGGGAGCGATCGAGTGGATTACTTCCATCTTCTGCCACCAAGTCGACAAATAGTGGTTGATCGTGCTCTTCATTGGGATCGATATGGCTGGTCAAGACCTTAGATGATTCAATATGCCCGTTCCTTAGAGACTCCTGCAAGGGCGTCAATCCTCTTCGGTTCCGAACTGAGACCGGGTGTCTGGCTTGAATTAATATCTTGATCATGTTGACATATCCACTTCGGGCCGCAATGTGTAGTGGAGTATCACCGTTGTTTGCAACCAAGTGTGGCGTCGCCCGATGTTCCAAGAGCATCTTGACCATATATTCGTGATTGGACTGTACAGCCAAATGCATTGCGCTTTGTCCAAGTTGATTGAGCACATTGGGTGACACACAGCTTTGCAGCAGAATTCGTACAAATCCGTAGTTGCTATTACTGCAGGCTCGATGGAGCAAGGTATTGCCACGCTTACCGAATCGCTCGCCTGTGTCGAAACCCATTTCAATCAACTTACGAGCAATCTCATTACGCTCGTATTTTTCTGCAACAGCCAAAGCACTAAGTCCATTCACATCGCGGACAGTTCGTGGATCAGCTCCAGCGGCAATTGCTTCGTTGAGCTCATCAATCGATCCAAGCTTAATGGCCTCTATCAAAGCAAAATCAGGCAGCACAAGACCTCTTTGACACTCGTATTTGTGTAAGCGTCACGAGACCTCTAGAGCAAATCACTCCAAATCGCAAGAACTTGTTGTTGGAATTCGCAAATGTCCAAATATGGGACAGCGACAACGCGTGACACTTGATGACACTTCGTGCCAACTGCTAGATTTCACTGGAACTTGCATTGCCAAGTCGTAGAATTCGGCATGCTTCGAATCATCCAAAACTCACATGCGTCCGGTGCCAAGAGCTACTACGGTGTGTCGGATTATTACACCAAAGATCAAGAACTGCCTGGTGTGTGGAGAGGCAAAACCGCTTCACTGTTAGGACTGCATGGCGAAGTCAAGCAGTCTGACTGGGAAGCGATGTGCGACAATCTACATCCCCATACAGGGCAATCGCTTACACTGCGTCAAAAGGCTGATCGCACAATTGGATATGATTTCAATTTCCATGTACCCAAGAGTGTGTCAATACTCTATGTCATGACTCATGACGATAGACTACTAGATGCCCTCAAGGACGCGGTCGGTAAGACGATGAAGGACATTGAAGCCGAAATGCAAACACGAGTTCGGAAGAACGGTCAGAATGAAAATCGGCTGACCGGTAATATGGCCTGGGGTGAATTCATCCATTTCACATCGCGACCAGTTGACGGTGTTCCTTGCCCACACCTTCACGCCCATTGTTTTGCATTCAACACAACCTGGGACAACGAAGAGCAGGCTTTCAAAGCGGGACAATTTCGTGATTTGAAACGCGATGCTCCGTATTTTGAAGCGGTATTTCATTCGCGGCTAGCAGAAAGTCTCGGACAGTTGGGGTTACGCATCGAGCGTCATGCTAAAGGGTGGGAAC
>JAXMBP010000101.1:0-4096 GCA_046349795.1 Pirellulales bacterium
CCGCCGATCTACCGACCAGAACGGGTGATTGCTGGTCGTGCCGATCACTTGACTGGAATCGTCTGAGTTACTCGACCCGATCGCCTCCGCACGCTCTGCCGCTGTCTAAAGTGGTGTGACAGCTTCTTCAAATCCCGTAGCCATCCTCCATTTTTTTGTGCCAGAAGTCCGAATTCACAACTCGAGAAATGCGTAGCACTTCTGAAATTTCGTCCGGCAACGGATCTGGAAACTGAACACCCAGTAGCATGTCATTAGAGAATGCAGGCTGCCTAATTAAAGTTGTTTGACGTAAAGCCAGAACAACGTCCAAAAGAACACCCTGAATGATCTCTGCACTTTTCGAGGGGGACGCTCCTGCGGAAAACTTCTTGATTATCTTGTTTGAATTTGCCAACTTTCTCGAAAGCTTGATGTCGTTACGCCACTCAACAGCGTTGACTTCAGCATAAAAATCAGAAGTTCTGCATGTATTTGCAACTTGAAGTAGATGGGGGTGCGTCTTGAGCAGTTGCTCAAGATCCTTCAGATCGGTGTTTTCTTCTTTTTGCAGTTCAGATCTTGTCCCGTATGCAAAAGCAATAGCCTCGTATCCTGATGATGCAAGGAATACAAACGCGTACACATCTCCAGACGTGTATGCGTTTGCGAGAAGCTGCAGCGACGCCAGAGCCGCTTCTGTACACAAATCGTAAAGTTCCGTCCGCGTGACATGAGTCACCTTCTTACCTCCTACGCGCAGAAACTACCTTCCAACTAGCAAGTACTCGAATGATGTCTGTGCGACTTCCGATGAAGGGTGTGAGTCTCTCAAGAAGCTGCGTTTGTGGTGTCCCACCATGAAGTCCAGTCGCAGCGAGTGGAGCCCATCCTAAATTATGCCGCGAGAACATATAGTCAATGCCAGCATCGGATAGGATGCTTCGATTTGCAAGTCCACTTGCACCTCCAGCGCCTTTCTGCACTTGATGATGTGCGTGCCAATAGGGTTTGGGGGCGACCGTTCCTGTTATCTCTTCTAAATAAGTTCCCCATTGGTTTCCCCAAATGTTACTACCCTTTTTGATTGATCCATGCTCAACAACATCCATGATCGTGTCACGTCGATACCCCAAGTCCAATAATCCTTGCTTCCATGCACCGTAATTCGAGCTAGTGACATTCTGCGAAAAGTCATCGGTTAGCCGGTTGAAGTCTGCGGAGTCAATCTTACGCGCAGGATTCGAAGCATTGTAGTAAGTTGGTCCAGCATTATGAACCAACACCCCGTCTTTGCCAACGTAGTAGACGTGTTCGGCGAAGACTTCTAGGTTGTAGACGGGCTGGGGGCCGGGGCGAGCTAGTTTTGAAAGTACTCGCTTGGTGTCGCCGGAGTAGGTTAAGACCCGCTCGCCAAGCTCCAGCTTGCCGGCTTGCACATACTCCCGCCGATCTACCGACCAAAACGGGTGATTGCTGGTCGTGCCAATCACTTGACTGTAATCGTCTGAGTTACTCGACCCGATCGCCTCCGCTCGCTCTGCTGCATCACTGGAACATGACGCAGCCGCTGAATTCGCCGAGCCCAACTCGTTAGGGCGATGGGCAACTCGAACCAGCGGCGGAGTGTTCGAAGCGATTCGAGGTTCGCTGGCATCGCCGACTCGTAAGTCGATCACATCACCGCTCGAATGCTTGAACGTGGCCGTGATGACTCGACCAGCCTGGGGCTGAGTGGCGGAAGTACCAAGGACCACCGAGTGATCCACGACAATCGTGGGAGCGTTTTGAATCTGCTTGACGACTGCCGGGCCAGTAATGGCAAGCTCCGGCAGATCCATTTCCACCAACATCCCCTGCAGCTCTTCGCCCGAAAGCTCAAGCTCCGCACCAACCGCGGCTAGCTCCAGAAAGATCGGACGCAGCGGCGATAATGGCACGAGGTCTTGTGACTTAGGATTGGGCAGCGACTGAGTTACATGGTCAGACACAGTTACATGGCCAGACACAGTCGCCTGCGGCTTGCCGTTAAACGATTCCGCGGCCTGAGGCGCAACTGCCAACCGAATCTGCTCACGCACCCACTTCTCAGGTCTGAGCAGTTCAATCTCCAGCAGCGAACCATCGGCCTTGGGCATCGACAAGCTCAGGTGAAGCCAGTCCCACCACTGCGGCTCGACGATCTCCTTTCGCTCGGCGTGGGATAGCTCTGGATTGAAGGCCAGAACTCGATCACAGACTTGCAGAGTCTCGATCGGCCGAGTACTAACTCGGGGCATCATTGAAGTTGGAGTGTCACTACCGCGACTGGACACACTTCGAGTCGAACTGCTCGAACTGGCTTGATGAGAACTTCGCTGAGTCAGTAGGTAGACGCCCAGCAGCCCAAATGCAACAAGCCAAACCCAACTTAGCTTGCTCAGCCAAGGCCTGTTGGTTGGTGACTGAAGATTTGATTGAAGGCGAGGTTGAGTGTTTTTGGAGAGTGTTTTCATGATTGGCTCTGTGTGATTTGGTGTAGATTGGTTGAATGAAGGTAGAACATGTGTTTACGTCAACCTCCACGGCAACAGAGCCAAACTATCTTCTGGGCGATCCCAGATTGAATCATCTTCGTTATCCAACCAATCGAGATCATCCTCAAAGAGTTGATCTCTCAGACTAGCCTTTTGGCGATCTTTCTCATCCTTACCTGAATAGGCTTGGCCAAGAGCAAAGCCCAAGAGAGCGATGCTCACAGACGAGGCAGCAAGGAAGGTGAACCAAGAGTTTGTGGTAGCAGTTTGATCTTCCTCAGCGGTCCGCAATCCGGCTGCCACAAGCGTCGTTTTATCGTCGATCGGAACCCAAACTTCCGTCCCGGCAACGAAACACTTTACAAACCTATTCGCTGCGATCCCGCCTCCTAACGAACCGAGCGAAGCGCCCATCAGAGCTCGGTCCCATTGAAAGCCTGGTTGATTCCCAGTGAATCCACCAATTAAACCACCCGCAACAGCGCCTCCCATTTGCACACCAAAATGCTTGGCCGCGTGAATGCCCCCAAGCCGGACAGCCTCCAGTGCAGTCTTGCCTGCTGCATATTTCGTAGATGCCCTTACCAGGTCGTCAATCGAATTTGCGCCCAATCCCACAATCAAATCTACTCCATGTCCAATGAGTTCTGCTTTGTGGTCTGAAGTGAAGTTTCGGGCGACCGCCGCGGCAGCTCGTTGAGTTGAAGTATTAATGTTTATTCCCAAGTATCCTGTTGCAATACCAGCATAAATGTTGTCCACCCCGTGCGCAAATACTGCCAGCCCCGCACTGCAGGTAATTATGCCCGCGCAGGACCAAAGTCCCCCAATCGCCTCCAAAAGGCCACCAACGGCCTGCAATCCACCAAAACCGGAAGTGGCCAAGCTTCCTTTCGCAAAATCAAAGGTTGCCAAGTCTCCCTGAATTGTCCCACTTGAACGATTCTCCGGAGTGTTGTTGGCGAAGGCATAAATTCCGTTCACACCGTCATACAAAGTGCTGGGAGAAAGAAATCTACCGCCAGAAGGATCGTAAACACGTCCATTTACCAAATAGTAACCAACGAAAAGAATATCGGAAAACTCAATGTTGAAGTCCATTCCCAAGTATCCAACGCCTACCTTAGTTAGGAGTGAATCCTTATCAATAATTGGCCTGCCTAGTGAATCATACTTTACCACTTCTCTATTTTGACCATCGACATAGAGCATTTTGGGTGTGCCTTGATAATCAGACAATACCCAGATTGTTTTAGGAGTACTAGGGCTTGTGGCCTCAGCATCGTCAACTGCAAGAAGGCTTGCATAGCCTGCGGCATAAGTCCGTATTTGAGAAATAGCTTGACCGTCAAATTCCATCAGAACTTGGCCGTTTTCATTTAAGAAGGAATGAGACGTCGTTATTGCAGAAGTCGGAGAAATAGCGACCAATTCGCCAAGCGCGTCATAATGAAAGTTCTTTTCAGAACGCGGGGGCTCCAAGCTTCCATTGACTTTTTTCTTCTCGATAGAAGTCAATAATGTGTCAACAGCAACGCCGCCCTCGTTGACATTCCACTCGACGGCATGCAATATTCTGTTCTGAGCGTCATAGCTGTACT
>JAXMBP010000102.1:0-3868 GCA_046349795.1 Pirellulales bacterium
ATTACTTGGATCAAACGAAACGAACGGCTCACGCCCAACGCCAGCTTGTATAGTCAAGTTCTTATGGTTAATGGCCACTGGGTTAATCACTACATTTTCCCCAATCACGATTACACCTTCACGCTCGTTGATCACGACTCGCTTGCTCTGCTTCAAGTTGGTGAGTTGAACGTCCATGATTAATTTGGCAAATCGAACAGGATCATCTGAGTAGGCTGGCGGAACTTCAACGACAATGTGCGACTGATCAACGGCTTTTGCTAGGCTATAGTTCCCTGCGGACATGCCGCTATTCAAGTTGTTGATGGCATCTTGAATATCCGCTGCCATGGCAAAACTTGCATATTCACTGTTGATTACTAGTGTCATCTTGTTCTGCTGAACAAAGGCGTTCGTTACCGTGGTCTCCATTTTGCAGCCACCGTGGACTGTGCCTGCTGTTGGTAAAGTAATGTCTGGAATGGTAACCTGCCCACTGGCTATGCCGTAAACAGTGGGAACATCAGCACGGGGTCCGAGCATGTAGGCAAGGACTAATCGTCCACCCTGTAAACTCTTGGCGAGAATTGCGTCAACCGAGCAATCCAGCAGGTCGCCTTGCTGAGCCCCGGTTGCTGGAATCGTCGCTGTCACCATCACTAAGGCCACGTTGGTTGCCGCTTCAAGTTCCTTCGCCACTGGCACGCCTTGCTTGTCGGCAGCGATACTGCCGCCCATCTTTTGAACCATCGATGCCAATTGACGCGTCATGGGCAGCAATTTGTTATCGCCTGTCCCTTTTAGTCCCATGACCAACCCCAAGCCTTGTAACCGGTTCTCTTCCTGGCCTTTGACTCGACAAAGATCGGCCAAACGAATGCTTCGAGAGTCTTGCGCGATGGCAGTCGAGGCGATACATGCGAGCAAGATGAAGGTAGTGATTTTGCGAATCATGTTCATTTTGTTTCAGTAATTGTGGATTCCAGTTCTGGCGCGAGGTTAGACCTTGTCCATTGTTAGAATGGTTGGAATCGCCCCATCCATTCAGCGAACCAGCCTCGTTTGTAACCGTCCCTAGCTTGCCCCATTTCTTGCTTATCGATCTTCAGATCTACGATGTCTTTGCTTAGTACAACATTGTCAGCTCCGATCGCCGAATCCTGACAAACTCCCGACAATGACAGTCGCCATCGGTTGTCATTCACATCGATGCTCTTGTGAGCTTCTAAGACTATGTTTCCATTGGGATAGATATCCACGATCTTGGCAGCAATGTTGAAGGTCAAGGACTCTCGAGTCACCAACTGTGAGTTCGCTCGATAGTTCTGCGTTGTTTGACCGCGTGCTCGTGGTTCGCCGTCTGACATTGTCGCAGGCTTGAGCGAAAGGCCTTCTAGCTTGACCCAGTCTTGCAACCTGGCATCGTACAGTCCACTCTTTCTAGCCGACGCGTTACCGTCCGCCGACATTCGAGCCAGTTCGTCAACTCGGATTTGTACAATATCCTGAATCTTGAGCACGCGTTGGCGCGGAGGCGGTTGAAAGTTATAAGACGCCGCACTTTGAATTGAGAGCGGAGCAAACGAGTACGGCGATACCGCGTTCATCTGGTTTTGGAGATTGGCCAACCCCTGAGGCCCAATGTACTGCGGTTGTTGCACCTGCTGAACGGGCATTTGCTGAGCTGGAAACTGCTGAGCTGGAAACTGTTGAGCTGATATCTGCTGCTGAGGATTGCCAGTAGCCAGTTGCCCAGCAAGCGAGTTAGATCCATCGCCACGAAGAGGGTTCGCTACTGCACCACCTTGCTGAATTGGCTGGATGTTTCCCTGGGCTTGGCCCGTTGTTGCACTCGTCGACACAAAAGCCGTATTGGATGTGGCTGCTTGTGGACCAGCTTGTACCTGTCGTTGAGCAAAAACGGGGTTGTGAAACAGGCTGCTTTCCTGAGCCGAACCCGTGCTGCCAATGAGTGCTATTATCGCCAATGCGAATCTCGATTTACGTCGAAGTTGTCTCATTCAAAGATCCTTCCTCAGAATTTTAATCGTGACTATCTATCACTCGCCAAGAATGAAGCAGCAGCGATACGCACTCGACCTGTTCCAACGACGGTAGCTTTGAGTTTGCGACGGTCTTTATTGCTTTCTGATAGTTCAACATCTACAAGTTCGCCAACGGAGCCACTGCTTAGACTTTTACCGGAGGTTTTTACGACTACCGCTCCTGCGATCGATTCAACTTCAACCAATTGACCTCGTTGCACAACCACTGGATCGGCGAGCGAATCGTCCGTGATTGGCTGACTTGAACTCAAGCTTTTTCGCAACTGTTTTCCAACGACCAATTTGATATCCGAAAAAAAACTCGTTTCATCTTGGTTCATTGGCAAAGGAGCAAATGTTAACATGCTTTCGTTGAGTATCTGATCACGCCGAATAGGCCCTTTAGCAACCACAATCATTGGCGGAGTTTCAACATCCGCAACGATACGCAGTGTAGTAGTTTGGTTTCCACTGCGGACTTGCAGTACAAACTCCTGTTCCCCCATCCATGGATCTTCGCCGCCACCAATTTTCAAAATGTTCCGACGCGATTGAAGAAGTTTTGCATGTTGAGGGGAAACTCTGGGTCTGATCCGCCAGTCGACTTGTTTTCGAGTTTGTAGATTCAAGTATTCACGTATGGCGGTTGCTACGTTTGCCGTTGCATTACTGATCACCGTCTCGTTAGTGAACGCGGGAACGATGGAATCGACTTGCGAGTTGGACAGGGATTTAACTCCGTGCAACTTCGTGCTACTACTGCCGCTCCAGCGAACGCTCTGAGGATGTACATTTCGTAGCTCCAGATGTTGCATCACATCAGAACTGTGCCATGTTTGCACTTGCCCAACTCGCGGTGCTGGCCCCAGCGACATCTCCTTTAGCTTATCAAATGAAGGAGAGCTACCAGAAACAACTTCAACTATGTCTTTCAGCTTGACAACAGTGTCGGAGGTCTGAGGTTCATCCAAGAACCTCAGAACAACTTGATCACCAGCCTGTGCGAAGCCGAACTGAGCCAAAACCAATATGGCGACTAGCCCGGCAAACTTACTTGCCGTCATGATTATCGCCTTAGATTATTTATCTGCTGAAGAATTTGATCGCCTGCCTGAACCGCTTGTGAATTCAGTTCGAAGCCGCGTTGTGTGGTAATCAGATCGATCAGCTCAGTGACAGGCTCTACGTTGGACGCTTCAAGGTTGCGCTGACGCAAAACACCTAATCCGGTTTGTCCAGGAATTCCAGTAATCGCTTGACTACTGGCATCCGTTTGCTGGTACAGATTCTCGCCAACTTTTAGAAGACCATCAGGATTAATGAAGCTGGCGATATTTAGTTGCCCTACCTGCTGAAGTTCATTCGAGTTCGGTTGTCGAACCATGACCTGACCAGTGGCACCGATCTCAATTGCCACAGCGTCCTGAGGTATGCTGATCTGCGGCTCAAGCAACCGGCCCGTTTGAGCAGAACCGATCACTAGCATCCCATCTGCGTTCTTGTCTAGATTGCCAGCTCGCGTGTATAGAAATTGCCCGGACTGTGGATCTGTAACTTGAAAGAAGCCTGGACCTTCAATGGCGATATCCAATTCGCGGCCGGTCTGCTGCATCGAGCCTTGTCGATAGTCCTTCGTTGTACTCTGAATTCTTGTACCCAACCCTATTTGGGTTCCGGTAGGCGTCGCAGTTCCGTTGGCATCCAACATGCCAGGCATGGTCTGGTTTCGGTAGAGTAGGTCCTCGAAGTTGGCGCGATCTTTTTTGAACGCGGTCGTATTGATGTTTGCCAAGTTGTTGGCGATCGTGTCCAACTTCACCTGCATCGCATCCATACCGGTAGCG
>JAXMBP010000103.1:0-2615 GCA_046349795.1 Pirellulales bacterium
ATCCAACGCCGTGCGCTCCCACGACAGCCCTTGACTGATCACAACCCCGGAATCGCGCAGGTCTTGCACTGTAACTATTACTACTCGACGATTGCCGAACCTCTCTATCGTCGTTTTCCAAAGGTCTTTAATTGGCGCCGGTGGCATCGTTTGCGGCGATTCAGGCAGGGGGCGGTGCAACTTATGAACCAAGGTGGTTTCAGCCAGTATCTTTAGCTCTTCCTGGCTGCATTCTTCCAGACAAGCTGGCCAACGAACATTGCTCGTGCCAGAGCGAAAGCTGTTTCCAGTATCATCGATCACTAGAACCTTGGCGGATAACCCTCTAGGTGCTTCAACTACGAGACCATCGGAGGCGTTGTCTGGACCAGAGAAGCCGAATGTCTCTGAAACGCGGAGTGTTTTTGGATCATCTTTCTTCGAGTCAGGCTTATTAGCAAAGCCATTCAGTTCTAGCAACGAATGAACAATCTCTTTGCGTTTTAGTCGTTCTGCATACTCGAGAAACTGCTTGATGGTCTTGGGTTGGTCGCCTCCAACAGTCAATGCAATGGGCAATTTCGGTGCTGGCCCTTCAACAGTAGCAGCTTTTCCTTTTGCATGCGTCTTGAGAGCACACTCGACAAAATGCTGCAAAAGCAACGCACCGCCCGGAAGATAGAATGTTCGAGTTTCACCGGTCTGCTGCCAGTTATCCAGATTTCTTTTGCGTGCGGTGTTACGAGGTATCTTAACTCCCACGACATCCAAGCATATATCACCAACAACGGTGATTAGGTTTTTTTCATTCGCCATGCTGCATCTCCACGTTGAGGACCGCATTATGTTACTTAATGCGTAGCAACCACCAAAGACGCCCTCCTATAAATCATCGCCTTTTTTGATACTTATGCTGGCACGACGATTTTCCACGATCTGGTTGCAAAAAGAAATCTGACATTGGTTGGCTGTGAACGGCAGGCCACCTACAGGATTTGTAACCTCGTCCACTACATTTTCAGCCTGCTTCAGTGCACTGGCCGCAATGATACAATAAGCCCATTCAGCTTTAACGGCTTGTCATGGACAACATCAGACGCACCGCCCGAAATTATGAAACGCATGAAGGTATTTTTGTCCGCGGCTCTGGCCAATTTCGGGATTGTCGTAACCAATTGGCCAGTGATTTGCGAGCGATAGGGCTGTGAAGTGTTCCCAAGAGGATTTTCAACAGCATCCGCGAACGCTGCTGGAAAAGTTGCAAACTCTGGTAGAGAATCCTTTTCCTTGAGGAGATTGTTTCGGATTCGCTCTCGAAGAAAATCTCCAGGAACCATTTCTGCCCGACAGACTCTACGACGATCCTATTCGCAATGGAAGTACTTTTTTGCATTGGGCGAACGGTTGTTTGTTAGCCTCAGCGCGCGGGAGCGGTCGAGAACAACCATATCAACGACTTTGCTCAAGCCTGCTTAATTCACCTGGATAGAGTTGCTTGTAGCGCTCTACGATTGCATCAAGGAACTTGCCTTGGTCTTCAGCCCACCAACGGTTCGAGAAGATCTCAACTTCGCGGAATCCTTCAAAACCAGCCTCTCGTACCCATTGGCTGATCTGTCGAATATCGATGCAGCCATCGCCCATTAGGCCACGGTCGTTCAGCAGATCTCTGGTTGGTGTCAACCAGTCACAGATATGAAACGCCAGCAGACGACCCGTTGAGCCAGCCAGCATCAATTGATTCCGCAGGTCGTCGTCCCACCACACATGGTATACATCAACCGCAATTCCAAGTGAGTCTGGTGAACCAAGAGCGTCACAAATTTCATGAGCTTGCTTCATGGTGTTAACCGCACTTCGATCATCAGCGTACAACGGATGAAGCGGTTCAATCGCTAGCTTAACTCCGGCTGCTCTCGCAGCAGGCAGGACAGCATCAATTCCGTCAGCGATCCGCTTCCGAGCTTCCGACAAGGGCATACCGGGTACAGCTCCGCAGACCAACACAATCAGTGGAGCGCCGATTGCCGCGGCCTGTTCGATAGCTAATAAATTGTCATCGATGGCCTTCTGTCGACCTTCTATCGATGTTGCCGGAAAGAAGCCTCCCCGACAAAGGCTTACAACGCTAAGTCCACTATCTGAAATCTGATGTTTCACCTGCCCAAGTGCGAGGCTTTCGATCGCCTGACGCCACACGGTGATTCCAGTGATGCCACGTCGAGCGTACTCAGGGATCGCCTGCTCGATTGCCAAGGGCTTAGTTGTGATGGTGTGGACGCACAGATTCTTCATGCTCAGTAAAACTCCGAATCAATGGCTCAACGCAAATGAAAAAAGCCTCGCGACAGCAACGACTCACGAGGCTTAGAAATCTAATTCGACTAACATTTGTTGACCAAATATTAAGCACCCATGCATCGGATTCTCGGAAAAACCATTTACGGGCAAAGTGAGGCTAAGGCCTGTCACGATAACAGCAAGTTCAGAACCCTTGGCTAGCGCCATAGGCTCATTTTGTAATTCACCGTGAACCTACAAACTACAGAACTGGTGCTTACTGACCGCCTTCAGTACGTTTCGACCACCAAGGCAATTGAACGCCTCCGTCCATGGTCATTGTTGAACCTGTCATG
>JAXMBP010000104.1:0-2398 GCA_046349795.1 Pirellulales bacterium
GAGTACAAGCACTACCGTGACGATTTCAGTTTTCTTAACGCCACTCGCACTAGCTCGCAACACATCGGCACCAATGGCTGCTGATCCTGTGACTTCGATTTGAAGGTCGGATGAGATTCGATCGGAGTGCATCTGCCTTATCTCGGCAAGCAGCTTTTCAATCTGCTCCATGATCTCGATATTAGCCGTAGCCATGAATTCGGTGCCGAGTTGCACTGCAATCAACCGCGCGCGACCTTTTGCATCGAGTTTATGTCCGACTACTCGGCTTCGCCAAGTGTAAATGTCCAAAATGGACTTTGCCCACGGCTTGAGGTCTCCATCGAGCGTTGGCACATTCTGTTCTCGAATTGCTTTGACCGTATCCCGTTCGACTTCAGCGTTGGCGTTGTCACCAATCGCTTCGTATAGCTTTGAAAGAATATCGTGAGCCTCGATTTGTCTCGGCAAGTTATGATCTGGATCTTTTGCTTCAATGAATTGAGCAAGATCGTTCTCAATTTCTATCAACTGCTTGAGGTTGTCTTGAAGTGATTCTGAAATCAGTGAGGATAAAACCTGTTTTTTAGTGCCCCCTGCTGATGATTCGCTTCTCTGCCCCGGCGTCTTTGCTTGTTCGAACTGCATAGCTTCTAAGTCAACTTGACTCCAAGCATTCCGCGCGGCCATCCAGTGCAATCGTCTTGCTACGTCCAATCCAACAGCCAGGTCGCCAGGCGTTAACTTCTCAGAATCGCGAGAAAGAACGATCATCATTTGGCTTCGCGACTGACTGCCTGGAAACGCCTCTTCGACAGCCCGTCGACCGATCGAACTTGGCACATCGGCAGGCAAGAATGCAAGATCTCCGTCAGCAGCGATATCGTTCCAACTCGGTGCTATCGATCGAACCAAGATAATGATCACGATCCAGCCGCCGATGACCCAGGGCCAGTGGTTAGTGACCAAGCGGCTTACAAACCAGGGATAGTTGGCCAAGAGTTGAAACCAGGTTGATTTCGGTTGCATGAATCGAACCATCTATGCTGGATTAGTGCTCGCCTCGCTTGCCGAACTGATGCTTGGCACGAGTACCAAACTCTGTCGCTGCACGGTTTACTTCGGCTAGCAATGCTTCATTATCTTGACCGGCTAGACTGCGAGCTGCTGCGATTACAGTTTGGCATTCGTTGATATCCATTTGAACAGCCGCGCTCAGTAGATCCAGTTCTTCTCCAACCGGAACAGCGATGAATCCATGTTTATCCGCGTGTATCAATTGACCGGGAGCGACTGGTGTTCCAAATACTTCAACCTCGCAGCCCCAGCGAACTGGAACGCTATGAGCATGACCGACGCAAAGCCGCCTGGCTAGTGCTTTGAAGCCTGCATAAGTCATCTCGTCGACATCGCGAATCGCACCATCGACAATCGTTCCTACACAATCGAGCGCTCGATGCGTGTTTGAAGTCACCTCGCCCCAGAATGAACCAATCGTTCTAGGCTTGTCCAAATCTTGAACCATGACGATTTTTGGTCCAGGCTCAGATGCAATGTACTCGCGATAGTCAGCCCAAGCAGATTTGTTCTGTTTATGACTGCCTTGGCTCGGTTCAATGACAACTGTTACTGCCCACCCGACCATCGCGCCCATCTGAGGCATGAAATCCTGCGTGGGCTCGAGATTCGTCACTGGAGCTGCCGCGTCCATGGCGGTGATCTGTTCCCAGCCGTTATAAATCGTAGGAGTATTCCACCTTCGCAATTGAAGGAGATCGCTGTGAGGCAAAGGTCGCGCGTGCTCAGTCACTGAATCATCCTTCCGAGTGTGTCGAAGCTTCACGGTGAACATACTAAGCGAAACTTCCTGTGTTACCGAGTTGCCCTGGATATATCTCTCAAAGGACTATCGGTCTAAGGTCTATCAGCATCCCTATTTTGCTGCATAATGATACACCTGCGAAACATCGATGAGAACCATAGTGTCAATCGACGTCCATACGGGCTTTAGCGAAATCAATAAAGCTCTGTTACCATTTTTTGTCAGATTCTCGTGAACAAGGTCCAGGCATGCGTTCAACTTGGAATCCACTCAAGACCGTCGCTCAATCCACGTACAACGGTTGGACCATTGAACTTGATCCCACCAAGCCAAATCAGCCGGTATCGATATCGCTGGGCAGTTTTTCCTGGCAAGCACTTGCTGTGCAGCCACTGCCGTCGCATTCACTCGTCCCCGAAGAGGTCTACGTACGTCAGCAAGACTTGATCGCGCGCTTTACACAAGGAAGGAGTGACCTTTACTCGTTGCAGGTTGACTACCGACTTCTAGATGCGCCCAGCGAATTTGATTTGGCTTTGGAAGTATGGCTAACCGTGCAAACGACCTTGCTGGACGGTTCGCCTAAAATGAAGCTTT